>NZ_FMWS01000056.1 GCF_900103255.1 Gilliamella bombi
TTCAAATTTTTCTTTAGACATTTATCGTCCCTCAAATGTAATACAAATCGGTGGTGAATCACCACATTAACCAAGTATCATATTTAATATCAACATAATACTAACTTAAAATTAGCTCTGAATGATAACAGATAAAGTTACCGAGTGACAAGCTATAAAGCAGGCAAATTTGATATTTTTAGAAGTTTAGGAGATTAACAAGAATGGTGCTGATAGGCAGATTTGAACTGCCGACCTCACCCTTACCAAGGGTGCGCTCTACCAACTGAGCTATATCAGCAATTGGAGCGGGCAGCGGGAATCGAACCCGCATCATCAGCTTGGAAGGCTGAGGTAATAGCCATTATACGATGCCCGCATGTTCAAACTCGGCTACCTAAATGCTTCAATTAGCTATTGCTAATGTTAGATGATGGTGGTGGGGGAAGGATTCGAACCTTCGAAGTGTGACACGGCAGATTTACAGTCTGCTCCCTTTGGCCGCTCGGGAACCCCACCCCGAATCTTTATAAATTTGTCTACTTAGGAAAATGGTGCCGGCTGCCGGAATCGAACTGGCGACCTACTGATTACAAGTCAGTTGCTCTACCTACTGAGCTAAGCCGGCCTAAGTGCTGCGCATTATGAACTAGAACATTTAACCTTGCAAGCAAAAAAAACAAATTTTATTTTGTTTGCTTAAAAATAAATCAAAAACATAAAAAAACCCGAAATTTATGCTTATTTCGGGTTTTATTTAGTTCAAAATAAACTTATGTTATTTCTTTTTAACTACATTTTTTTAGTTGTCCCTACACCTTTAGCCGCTGTTTGTACCGCTACATCTTCGCTAATATCGCCTTTGTCTTGATATGCACGACCATAATAAGTATCAAGAAGGATCTGTTTTAGCTCAGCAATTAGAGGATAACGTGGATTTGCACCAGTACATTGGTCATCAAAGGCATCAACTGCAAGCTGATCGACTTGAGCCAAGAAAGTTTTTTCATCCACACCAAATTCTTTAATAGAAAATGGAATATCAAGATCTTTTCTAAGTTGATCTAACCAACCAATTAATTTCTCGACTTTCTTCTCATCATTATCCGTAGCTGCGGTTAGACCTAAATGATCAGCAATTTCGGCATAACGGCTAACTGCTTTAGGATAACCATATTGGCTAAACGTACCTTGTTTAGTTGGTTTGTCGGTTGCATTAAAACGGACAACATTACTAATTAACATCGCATTAGCAACACCATGAGGAATATGGAATGCTGCACCAATTTTATGAGCTATTGAGTGACAAACGCCAAGGAATGCTTGAGCAAAAGCAACACCTGCTAACGTTGCTGCACTATGCACTTTTTCTCGAGCAATAGGATTTTTAGCGCCTTCTCTATAACTTGCTGGTAAATAAGCTTTAAGTATGCTTAGCGCTTGTAGCGCTTGCCCATCAGAAAACTCACTTGCCATAACTGATACGTAAGCTTCTAAAGCATGCGTTACAGCATCATAGCCTCCAGCAGCACAAAGTGAGCGAGGCATATTCATCACTAAGTTTGCATCAACTATTGCCATATTAGGCGTAATAGCATAATCCGCTAATGGATATTTTTGACCTGTTGCATCATCAGTAACCACGGCAAATGGAGTTACTTCAGAGCCTGTACCTGATGTGGTTGTTACACAAATTAATTTTGCTTTTTGCCCCATATTTGGGAAGTGGCAAGCACGTTTACGAATATCCATAAAACGTAATGCTAGCTCTTCGAATTTAGTTTCAGGGTGCTCATATAAAACCCACATGATTTTTGCAGCATCCATTGGTGAACCACCACCTAACGCAATAATTGTATCTGGTTGGAATGCTTGCATTGAATCAGTACCCTTACGCACGACACTTAATGTTGGATCTGCTTCAACATCAAAGAAAGTTTCACAAATAACACCTTGTGCTTCTAATTGATCAGTGATTTGTTTTGAGTAACCGTTATTAAATAGGAATTTATCTGTTACTAAAAATACACGTTTTGCACCTTGCTCAACCACTTCACTTAAAGCTACTGGTAGTGAGCCACGTTTAAAATAGATAGAACTTGGTAGTTTGTGCCATAACATATTTTCTGCTCTCTTAGCGATTGTTTTCTTATTGATTAAGTGCTTCGGTCCAACATTTTCAGATACCGAGTTACCCCCCCAAGAGCCACATCCTAATGTTAAAGATGGCGCTAAATCAAAATTATATAAATCACCAATACCACCATGAGCCGCTGGTTGATTTATTAAAATACGGCAAGTTTTCATTTTACTACCAAAATAAGCAATACGTTCACGATTGCTATCTTGATCAGTATAAAGGACTGAAGTGTGCCCCATTCCACCCATTTCAACCAATTTTTCTGCTTTATCAACAGCTTCAGAGAAATCTTTAGCCTTGAACATAGCAAGCGTTGGAGAAAGTTTTTCGTGGGCAAACGGTTCAGATAAATCAACTTTACTTACTTCGCCAACAAGTACTTTCGAACCAGCTGGAACTTTAAGACCGGCCATTTCAGCAATTTTAGTTGCTGGCTGACCAACAATATTGGCATTTAAGGCGCCTTTGTCATTTAAAATAATACCTTGTACTGCTTTAGTTTCTTTAGCATTTAAGACATATGCACCATATTGAGTTAATAAGCGACGTACTTCATCATAGACAGAATCAACAACAACAATTGCTTGTTCTGATGCACAGATCATCCCGTTATCAAATGTCTTAGACATAAGTACTGAGGCAACAGCACGTTTCAAATCAGCTGTTTCATCTATAACAACTGGTGTATTACCTGCACCAACACCTAACGCAGGTTTACCTGAACTATAAGCGGCTTTTACCATGCCTGGTCCACCAGTTGCTAAAATAGCAGACACATCATCGTGATGCATTAATGCATTTGATAATTCGATAGATGGCTCGTCAATCCAACCAATAATATCTTTTGGTGCGCCAGCTTTAATTGCGGCATCTAATACAATTCGAGCAGCTTCAATAGTTGATTTTTTAGCTCGAGGATGTGGAGAGAAGACAATTGCATTGCGAGTTTTTAAGCTAATTAATGATTTAAAAATCGCAGTTGAAGTTGGGTTAGTTGTTGGAACAATTCCACAAATAATACCAAGTGGTTCTGCTATAGTAATAGTACCGAATGGTTCATTTTCAGCAACGACTCCACAAGTCTTATCGTGACGATATTTATTTAAAATATACTCAGCGGCAAAAAGGTTTTTTATGACCTTATCTTCGACAATTCCCATTCCTGACTCTGCAACAGCTTGTTGCGCAAGTGGAATACGTGCCGTAGCAGCGGCTGTCGCAGCTGCTACAAAGATTTTGTCGACTTGTTCTTGAGTATAAGTTGAATAAGTCTCCTGTGCCTTTTTGACTCGAGCCATTAACTCATTTAACTCATTCATGTTAGTTACTGCCATAGATTTCTCCTTGAAATTAAAAAATAAATCGGGATCGTTTGGCGTCTTCCTTGAAACTATTTAATGCTTAAGCATAATGACAAAACGAAATTGACGTTATCGTAAATCAGATTTTTACTTTATACAATAATATATTGAATAAAAAAAAGCATGTTACGAAAAGTGAAATAGAACATGATAAATAATAACAGAATGATGAGATAAATGGGATATAACAAAATAAACAGGGAAATAATGAAATTGTTTTTTGAAAAAGTGTTACAAAATATGAAATAAAAAATTGCCTAAAAAATTTTGCTCTAAAAATTAATTAGGCGTCATTAAATTCAAACAGTGTTGGTTGTTTTTCTTTTATCATTCGTTTATGAACTCGGTCGATTACTTTTCTGATACCTCGTTCTGTCATTTTATATTTTTGACTTAGTTCTGCGTAGTTATTGCCTTTAAATGCGTCATAGATTTGCAAGTCACGTTGGTTTAGTTTAAATCTGTAGTCGCGTGGAAATGTGATATTCTGACCGCCGAACAGTTCTGAAATTGTATTTGCAATACTATCGCCAAGATGAGCTGCAATATCTTCAGGTAGACCATAATCCATGGCTTCATTAGCCACAGATAATGATATATGCGTTAGCAGTTCGTGACGTTTAATAGATATTGCAGACTTAGTCATAATTTACGCTCCTGTTTTGTTCTTATACCAATCTAGTGCACCGGGTATATTTTTTTCTAATTTATTAAAATCGATACCGGCTCTATACATCTGTTCAAAATACTCTTCATTACTGCTACGAGCTGGTTTGTCTTCTTCTTTATGTTCAACATATGCAAATAAATGCTTAGTAGAATCATAAACTGACTTTAGATAATTATGATTTTTAAACGGTTTGTACTCACTAGTTAAACGCTTAGCGTGAATATTATTAACTGTTTCCCGTAGCGCGTGAGCTAGATGTCTACTTGGTTGAAAAAGTTGTAGTACCTCATTTATTAAATTTACTGCTCGTGAGTTACTTAAATTTGATTTTTGAGTACGAAATAAACCAATATAGGCAATCATCGGTTTAGCACAGCCATAGTTTAAATTACTTACTAATATAAGTAATTCTCTGCCAGAATCATCTTCGACTAATGCTTCTAAATTAATTTCGTTATGACAAATTGGGCAACGTGTTAATTTCATTTTTATTCCTTTTTACGCGTTCTAGCCAACTTTTTAGGCTTTCAATTACAACCATTGCTTGTTTTTGGGTAAGCCAATCCATCACTTCAACACCAGTAATACGTTTTACATATGAATTGATAGTTTTTTCTGAGCGGTTTTTTACTTCACCTACATCAGCTAGCTCTAGCCATAATGAGCGTATTTTTTTATGAACTGGTTCTGTAGCAGTTATCTTCCCTGTTTTTTTTGATGATTTAACTTTAAAACCTTTTGATTTCAGGTTATTTAGAATTTTTTCCAGTTCCCAAACAGTCATATCCTTGGTGCTAGTTTTTTTAGTTATATTCAGTAATAGATGACGATAGGTATCGTCATCCAGATTAAGTTGAGATTTTGCAATATGAATCAGCTTGATGTATTTAGATTTCATCTATTTAACCCCTATTAGTGATGAAGAATAACCTGAACTTGATACACCATGATTCAATTGAGCGGTTTTACCTTGTAAATAACCAATAAATTGTGAAGAGTCTGAACCATTACACTTTTTAGCATCTCTAACCTTAGCTGGTGATAAATCTTTTGTCTTTCTATATTCAGCTAATAGATTTAGTTCCTCATCAGTCATTGCAAAATCTTCAATTAATTGATAAACACCATTAACCCAGCCAACACAGAACGCATCAGCTCGGTTGATTTTAGTGATTTTTTTACAATTACCATTTTGTTGCGATAAGAATTCTTTTCGAGCTTTAACTAATTGAACACTTAAAACGTCAAAGGTATAAGCTGCTAATTGTGGTCGTTCCCTAAGTCCATAAAATGAAACCTTTCGTTTATTGTTTTCCCAAGTAAAGTAAGCTCGAACACCAAATGCGCTTGAAATGATACTTACTAATATTGAAAAATATCTTGGTGGTTTTTCTGCATTTGAAGGGGCATGTTTTGACACATGTTCCTCAATTTCAGATAATTCCACATCTTTATTACTAATATTATGTTTTACCATCAATTTGATGGCTTGATTCATTGCAATAGCAGCTTCGTTTGGATTTGTTGATTTTGCTAAAGCTAAAAGTTTTTTGATTTTTTCAATATACTTTTCATTATTATTTGTCATAAAAACACCTTAAAAAACTAACAAAACGCTGTTTCAATGTTTTAACTGATTTTAATTTTATATATTCAGCATAAAGTTCATCGTACAGCTTTCCATCAACATAGCCCTGACCAGTTACTTCACGCATAAATGAATGTTCATGACTGATTGAAATATAATGGTCGGGCATATAACGTTTTGGGCTAGAGAATTTAGCCATTTGCTAATTCCTCTAGCTCGTCGATGATGCGATCAGCTTCAAATTCAGATAAACCATACTCTTTACAGTGAACTATAAAATTAGCTGTCTGGCTTAATATAAATTGATGCAAAATATAAAAATCTTGTTTTTGCATAGTTAAATAACCTCCTGTTCAAAAGGTACTATCGCAAAATCCTCTACATCTTTTTTGATAGTGATGCCAGGAACATGTGCTACTACATTTGGTTCGTTTAAAATAGCTTCTTTATTAACTTCTTCTTTTGTACGAATAAATCGTTCCAATTTTAGCTTTTTCAGGGTTTCTATAACTGTTTCTAACCCCCGAATAACACACGATGGTGGACGATTGCGCCATTGCACTTCACCAGTAACTAAATTGGCTGATTTAACTTTGCCATTGTTGGTTAATTCATCACGGTTTGCTTCGCACCAAATTTGGATACCTTTTTGTATTTCTACTGACTTCTTTTTTAATACTTCAATACTTGATGAATAACTTGCAGTAATTTCAGCGATCTTATCGTTCATTTCGGTTTCTAATCGGATTAATTCACGCTGTATATCGCCTAAATATTTAATAGCCTCTGTTGCTTGATCTTTTGATTGCACAACATAGATTGATGCGGTAGCTTTAATACGTTTTTTAGTCTTTATCATTTCTATAGCTCCTATTCGATTAATGCAAACGACTAATATCGCGTTCTTTCCATATAACTCGGCAGCCATTTAATTCAAATTGCCCAAACCTGTAATAACCTTCATGTCGGTAATACATCGCTTTACCCACAGCTATAAACTTATTGCACTTTGGGTGATGCTCAATTTCAATAGTTGGCTTTGAAAGTGAATCATGATAAAAACCAATGACGGTAAATTCTTCATTAGATAATATAGTTACAGCATTATTAACCGCATTGATGCTATTATTGATGAGTTGGTTCTTTTTCATCAGATATCTCCTCGGTCTTTGATACACTCAACAATTACTTCACCTGTAACTTTTAGCGCACCAATGCGTGCAGCTAGATTTAATGCGTTAGAAACAAGGTTATTTACTGCTAATGGATAACATAATGAACGCACTTGCTTTTCACCTCGACGTGTTGTTGCAACACGTAACCGATTGATGATTTCATTAAATGCAGATAAATCAAATAACGTTGTATAGTCCATATCAACACGTGAAAATTTATGCTTGATATATTCTTCAACTTTAAAATCAAGTGGTTTTAAGTTCACAACTTCACAACGCTGAACCACTTCACGAACTTCAGGGTTGTATTCTGATAGTTTTGTTTGTAGCTCTGTTTGCCCAATCAAGATAATTGACAGTAATTTTTTAAAACCTTCTTGTAGCTCATAAAAGCGTTTTAAATGCTTAAGCGTATGAATTGATAAACCATGAGCTTCTTCAATAATCATTAAATGTTTACGACCTGATAACGCACTATTCTTGAGTAGTTCATGCATTTGCCTTGCTCGTGCTTCAGCACTGCGTTTTGGTTTTGCTTGTGGATCAATCGCATTGATGATTGCACCACTAATATCCATACTTTTTAGTGATTTACCTTTGACTTCGTTATCTTCTAAACCAAGTACATAAGGCTCGATAACTGTTATTGGTTCATGATTAATATTGATCCAATCAATTAAATCGTGGCGTAGTGTTGATTTACCGCTACCTGATTCACCAATAACTGCCAACATGCCCCCATGCTTTGCCGTTTGACGCATTGCTGCACGTACATAACGGATATCATCGGATAGATAAACGTCGGCATCTTCGGTCATTTCATCCGTAAATGGATCCCTAGGAATGCGGAAATGTGCCCGTGCATCTCGATTTATAGTTTGTTTTCGTAGTAACATATAGGCTGACTCCTTTGTTAAGTGTTTTTCATTTGAGTCAACTGGCACAGCGTCGTCCGCCAAGATTTCGGCTGTGTCAGTTTCTTCTTCAAAAATATTTAGTAAATAATCATTGCTTAAACCTAATTTTATTAATGCCTTTTCAATCTTCTGCTCTAGTTCTTCACGTTTAATAGAGCGTGGCCAAATATTGTGATTAACGAGCTGGCTAATTACTGCTTGGCTGATTGAATTGCCTTTGTATTCAATATGCTTGGCGAGTTGTGCCTGTTTGATATTGAATTGCGTCATTACGCTTTTTAATTTCAGCATTATTTAACACTCCTAAACCCTGTCGTACCGTCACCGACTGCAACAGGTGTTGTAAATGTACGAATTAGTGAATCTAACGAATCTTCAGGAACACCATCTTGATAACGAGCCGATAACCATTTATTTTCATCAGTTGTTAATCTGCGACCGATTGAACTGGTAATACGCATTAAAGCTGCGGTTAGCGTTAATGTTGTTGTAGCTGGCTTTAAATGTTCCGGTGTTTCAATTTCATTGCCTTTTTGTTCAAAGTAGGCAGGATGATTAATATCATCTAGATAACTGAGTGTATTGAGCTGACCGCCGAACGGTGCTACTTGTTTTTGCTTTGCTTTTTTGATTTCATCTTCGGTCATGTTTGGGTATGCTACTTGATCCATCGCTTTTGCTGCTTGTTCAATCTCGGTATTACCTTTCGATTTATATTCTTCGCCAATCACTGGTGCATCTAAACGTTGTCCAAACTTATCAAAATTGCGGTCTGGCTCAATACGGTAGATTAATGACTCGCCGTCATAACGAGGGACTTCAATTTGAATAGCACAATCACCGTAAACTAATGAACGCACACTGACTTTATCTTTAACAGCAATACCCTCTAAGCCTTTTAAACTATAGACTAATGATGATTCTGATTGTGGATGTTTGAAACTAATGGTTAAATCAGACTTAACTTGGCGCTCTTGCTCACGACTTGCCATTAATGCCTGACAAACTTCTATAGATGGCAATGTACGTAATTGTTCTGCCGTAATATGTTGCCAGAGCGCTTGGCGTGATACAGGTTCTGATAACCCAATACGACGCAAACGTGTATCTTGCCCAGGTAAACGATTAGCGTTATATGCCTCCGCCCAGTTCATTGCTGCATGATTTAACTCATCAATACAGTTAACTGGTTGAAATTTTAAACGGCTTTCAAACTGTGTTTCGATGATATTGTTGGCATTTTCTACACCGCCTTTAGCTCGTGCATTACCTGCTTCGTGTTCTAGATATTTAACTTCTAAATGGTCTAGCAAGTTCTTGATTGCTGATGATGTATTTGCTGAACCTTTATCCCAATACAATAGCTTTGGTACACCGTGAAATAACCGCCCATCTTGCTCACCCCAAGCAAACATTAAAAACTGGAATAATGAGTGTTGGTTTTCGCCAGCTGCTTCTACATACCACGGTATAATCATGCCCGATGCGCGATCATACAAAGTATAACGCCAGACTTTGTATTTAACTTTTGCGTAGTTTCCTAACTTATTTTTATAAAAATCACGGTCACGCATAATATGTTGTTTATCTTTCATGTAATAAATTAGGCATAGAGAAGGATCTACTTCGTGCACATGATTAGGATGTAATGCACGTAATGACTGAACAGGATTTGCCACTTGTTGTGCTTTTACATTCATTTTGCGGTTTCGTAATAACCTAGTAAAATGATTAGTACTTACACCAATTTCATAACCATTTTGTTTTGCAATACTTGTTGCTGTTGTTGTAAACATAGTTTGTTTACCATTATCACGCACCGACTCTTTACATATTGCTCCGACCACATTTAAAGCAATATCAGAAACACTTGTATCACCTTTATCAGCTCTGCATTTCCGATCACTTGACCAACCACAAAACTCTTTTAATTGTCGGTAAATAGTTTGTTTAGAAATACCTAAAAAGGCTTGAGCTTCACTCATAATAGCGCTTCTTGAACCAAAATCTGTGTTATCTAGCTTGATTGCTAATTCATTTAAATAGTTGCGAATATTAGGTGATACCATTTTTAAATTCCCTTGATATGAAATATCATTTATATAAATCTTGGATATTCTCATTTACTAAAGATTCTTGTCGCTGTTGAGCTTCTATAATATCGCTATCAAATTTGCTCCAAAGTTCACGATGTACATAGCGAGCTTGATCTAAAGTTAATACGGCTGAACCATTCAATGTTAATAATGCAATTTGCATTGATTCAGGCAATGAATATGGTTTTTCGGGATCGTAATCAGGGTCATTCTCCAGTATTTCGAGCATCAATTTATACATAATGTCTACATACTGCCTTTGTTCTTCAAATAGCTTATCCATGCGTGATTGTGTTTCTGCTATCTGTTTTTTAAACGGCTCTAAACGCTCATCTAGTGGTACGGTTTTCATTTCAAATTGAGCCAGTTTTATTGCTAATTCTTCCTTTTCTTTCGCTACATCAGCATTACGTTTGCTTAATGCTTTGTAGTCAGCTTGCAAATTACTATTTTCTTTTTTGAGTTGCTCTTTTTCTTTAGCATTTTTAGCAATAAATTCTTCTGCTAACTCAACTAAGGCTTCTTTATCGCCTGCTTTAGCAACTTCAATTAATGCCGTTTTTTGGTCCTCGGGCAGTTTACGATATTGGCGTAATTCACGGTAGCCGATGCCCATACGAGACATAGACTCAAGGGCTTCTTCGCCTAATATCCTTAGATTAGCAATATCATCATCAACTTTAACTCGTGACATTCCCAATAATTGACAAAATTCTTCCCATGTACCAGAAAAAAGTAAACCGTTTACGTTTTTGCGACCTTTTAAATTTTTATACAATTGATTTTCTTTAACATATGCTAATTTCGAAACGTAAACCGTTTTCGAAAATTGGCTGAATGAGTCAGCCATCTGAACTTGCCCCAAAAGCTGATTAACTAGATCCCGTTCTTCGTTATATTCACTTTGAATAGTAGTCACGGTATTCATTGCATCATTAATCCCTTGCTCATCAATTGCAGGTAGTTCAATTTCTTCTTTTGCTTTGTTTGCTTGTCTTGCCATTTTAGTTATCCTCTTGAACCAGCAGTAATACGCTGATTGATTTCTGTTATTTGGTCTTGCATTTTAGTGATGTGAATTGCATGCGCTTGGGCTATTTGCAACATTTGCACACTATGAGCAAACAAACCATTATCTAACTTAATTACTAGTCCTTCCTCGATTAGTGTTTGAAGTGAACGCGTTACATTAACAGGTGATTCATTAATCATCTTTGCGATATCGCCATTAGATAAACCCGTTAACGTATAACCTTTAAGCGCTTTTAGTACCTTAAGTATTCGAGTGCCAGATGTCGAAATTTGTGATTTGTTCATGTTTTTCGCCCTTTTTCTGTATATGAAAAACTGTTACAATCAGCATTAGTAAGCTTGTTTTAAGCCAAGTTTTACTGCTATATCGTGTGTTTTACCACGATGAGCACGGCTTAAACCATTTAAAACGTTATAAACAACAACGGGGTGGTAACCATTTTCAATCGCCCAAGATTTGATAGTTTTGCCTTTTTGTTGAAATTGTTGCTTAACTTGTTCGGGAGTGAGAACTTTAGACATTTTTAGCTCCTTTGATATAAGTTATTAATAAGTGATTTATAAATTATGTGTTAAATTATGGTATAAATATTTATACCTGTCAAGATAAAAAGTATGCAAAAAAATATCGGATTAAGACTAAAAGAAGAACGTGAACGTATGGGACTTAGCCAAGTTGCTATGGGAGAAATTGCTAATGTAAAGAAATTAACTCAACTTAATTATGAAAAAGGTGAGAGATTTCCTGATGCGTTATATTTATCTACATTAGCTAATTTTGGGTTAGATGTTCAATATGTTGTAACTGGTATTAGAACAACAAATAATTTATCTGTTGATGAGCAAGATTTAATTGACAAATTTAGAATAGCACCATTGGCAATTAAAGCGGCAGCCTTAGGTGCACTAACGGCAGGAACGGCTCAGCAGGCAGGGGTTAATATTTCGAATAATACAATTCGAGGTGAAGGTCAAATTGCTGGTGGAAATATTTATACAACTAGGAGGCGGAAAACAAAGTGACGGTTGGACTTCAGGATAATACGGCAGAACAAATAGCTGGTAGAGATATTTATAATATTACGTCAAGTAATGATGATGAGTTAGATACTCGCCCGTTGGTTCCCGCTCAACGAAAATCGCTTCATAGTTTAATTTCTGATATTGAAAACTATGGGGAGTTAACGGCACGAGAACTATGGCTTAAACTACACGCTACTCTTGGTGTTTGTAGTATTAATGAAATAACTGTTTCACAATTTCCTATTGCCGATAAATTTTTAACAGATGAATTTGAAGCAGCTAAAGAAAAAGCATCTTGCAAAATGCTTATCCATTTGATTCTTTGTGAAATTAATGACAAAGATGAATTAAAAAATAAGATGAATCATTACAGTAAGCGGCAATTTTGTACTTCAGATTTAAAACGGCTTAATAAAATGCAGTTACAAAATGTATTAAATTATGTTGAAGAACTTTCTAATTTAGAGAAATTAAATAATCAAAATTTATATAACCAAACAATAACTTTATTCAGAACTCAAATAAAACCCACGTTAGCAATATTTGCCGTGGGTTTTATTTTTGGGGCGATTATTTTTTAAGGATTAAAGATGAAAAAATTATGGTTATTTTGCATTTCAATTATATTTAGCATTTTTTTATTAGTTGGTTGCAATTCTCATCCTGAATATGAGGAAAAAATAAAAAACTATATGATGGGTAAACTGAAAGATCCAGATAGTGCGCAATATATATTTAAAGGCTATATGCAAGGAAAAATAGATGGTCATGATGTAACTGTTTATGTTGTATTTATTAATGCTAAAAATGGGTATGGTGCGTTTACTGGTTTTCAAGAATATGAGTTTGCAATCTACAAAAATCCATCTGAAATAAGTGGATTACTTTTATCCCAAGGTGGTGTTGAGGAAGTTAGCCATTTAACAAACACAGATAGATTTGAAGTTATTGAGAAAATGAAGATTATTGATGGTTAGTGAGCTAACTCAATATGAAAAAGACACCATGACTTGCCGTGAAATAGCACTAGAAAAAGCAAAAGTTCAAGGTTTTATAGAACATGTTGACAAAGAAAGTAAATTTGATGGTCGTTCCGTTCTATCCTTTTTAGGTGATTTTGGGGTTGGTAATGTTATTGAAAAAGGTGAAGCGCTGAAAAGTGCGAATAGGCGGTTGGCGCAATTAAAAGAAGTTGAAGAGAAGAATTGTAGCGAATAAAAAATATTTTTATGTAAGGAATTAAATAATGACAAATCAAACAGAATTTTCAATTGTTTATGGTGGTGACGCATACTCGGATAATCAAATTGATGCCAGAACATTAGGTAATGCACTTTCTTCACTAGCCACACTAATAGAGCATTCAGATAAATTATTAAATGGTGAAGGTGCATCCCCTAAACTTACAGTAAAAGCCCATAAAGAAGGCTCTTTTGAAGTTATCTGTGAAGCTATAGATATATCACGAAATACATTAGAAGCCTTAGGTTTAACAACAGGTACTGCAACAGCAATTGGATCCATTTGGGCTGCGCTTGATATAATTAAAGGTAAAAAGATAGCTGAAATTAACACAGATAAAAGATCTGGTATATCTAAATTAACAGTTGGTAATAAAGAACTTGAATGTACAGAAGATGTAAAAAAATTACTAACAAGCCAAGCTATAAGAAAAGAAATTGACCAGTTAGTCTATAAACCATTACAAACTGAGAAATCATCTTTATTTAAATTAAAATCAGATGATCAAGAAATACTTACAGAAGTGGAAAAAAACTCAGCAAAAAGCTTTAAAAAAAAGAATGTTCTCGTTCAAAAAGATATAGAAACAGAAGAAAAAGAAGTGAATGTACATTTCGCAAAAGTTAATTTTTCTTCAGTTAGAGGATGGAGCATTATTTTACCTTCAGGTGAACAAATTACAGTAGCGATGAATGATGAAAATTTTTTAGAACGTGTTAATACAAATCAAACTAGATTTTCCAAAGATGATTTATTTGTTGTATTATTACGAACAGAAACAGTAACAGAAGAAGATATAATAACAAAAACAACTTATTCTATTGATAGAGTTATTAGGCATCGTGCAGCTAAAGAGCGCAGAATAATTTAGGTAAAATTATGTCCATTTTTGATATTGTAACTTGTATAACAATATTCATCGTAACCATCTTATTAGTTAAAGGTGGGATAGTTTGGTTATATACTAAATTTAAACCTTTAAAATATATTCAATTAACTGTAACTGATAACAATGGTTTAAAACATAGTAAAAAATTATTTCTAGATGATGAAAATTTTATTGATGAAATTTTGGATATAAGAAAAAAACAAAAATTAGCACGAGGAAAGCATCGTGCTAAGTAAAAAGGCCTATTTAGCTTTTCAGGCTTTTTTGGTGTCTGTTTTTACACCGTTGTTAGATAACCTGTGCGCTTTACATGAATGGACTATTGGGTATAAAACTTACAGCCCTGCAGTTTCCGTTTTTATTGCTTATTATATTGTTGTTTTTTCCTCTCGTTATTCATTCAAAAGTTTAGAAAAATGTAGATACGAACATGCGCAAACTGAGTATTTGGAAAAGATAAATAAACAGCTTGGCATGGATATCTCTGATGAAAAAAGAGTTGAATTAGAAGAATTGCGAGATGATATTTTATCTAAAGAACTTGATATTTATCAATTACAATTGAATGCTTGTCAAAATGACTTTAAAAAGAGCTTGGAAGACTAAAATTAATCTGCCCCCGTTCAAATTACATTTCAAGTAAGTAAGATCATAATAACCTCATACATTAATTTAATTATGAGGTTTTTTATGGAACACCCTATCAAAAAATTATCCAAAATTCGCTTATTAAAATGGTATGTAGTTTCATTTATTCTTTTATTAATCATAACATTATTATCACCTCAGCAATTACCAGTCGTCGTTTATAAACTATCTCTTGTTTTACTTTCTGCTGTTGTTGGTTATCACCTTGACCGTGCCCTTTTTCCTTATTCTTCTCCAGGTAGTTATCTTTGCACTGATTGGAAAAAAGATGGTAAAAACTTCTATCAAATTAAATACAAAAAAGACGGTAGATTGTATGACAAATCAAATGCCAATTACTTAGCCGAATATCCTGTATTAGAACCTTATCGGATGATTTTTGCGGTTGTTTTAATTCGCCGTGCATTAATTGTTTTTGCTGTAATCCTTGGCGTAACACTTGGATTATAGCCATGCGTTATTTAACTTTAATTATTGTGTTTATGCTGTTTAGTTGTCATTTAGCACCTGCTATAGCAGGTGTACCAAATGATGCTAAGCAACATCAACGGGAACTGACACGTAATGCACGAGCAATATTTGGTCTTGATGCACCTGTTTCATTATTTGCAGCGCAAATTCATCAGGAATCTCGATGGAAAGTAAACGCAAAATCACATGTGGGTGCTCAAGGATTAGCTCAGTTTATGCCAACTACGGCGGATTGGATTGCGGGGGCTTACCCTAAATCATTGGGTAGCAACGAACCTTATAACCCATCTTGGGCACTGCGTGCCTTAGTTCAATATGATTATTGGTTATATCAGCGTATTAATGCAACGGCGAGTGATTGTGATAGATGGGGATTCACGCTCTCAGCATATAACGGTGGGCTTGGCTGGATAAATCGTGATCGTCAGCGAGCAAAACGAGAATACCAAGATGCAACACATTACTGGGGAGTCGTTGAAAATATAAATGGCGGTCGTAAAAGTATTAATTTTAAAGAAAACCGTGATTATCCGATTCGCATTATCTACCGTTGGCAACCTGTTTATATAAATGAAAATTGGGGTTTAGGAGTTTGTGATGATTAGAAATATAGGCAAATTAATCAAAAGCTTTTTTGTGGGCAGTAAAAATTATTTTTTGTTGGGAATAATTTTGGTTGTTGGTTTGGGTGCGCTTTACCGATTAGGTATCAGCCATGGCAAATCAATGGCCAAACAAGAATATATTGCTTTAGAAGCACAACAAGCAATGAATACTTTAAGCCAATTTATTGAGAGTACAAAGCAACTAACTAAAACTGCTAATGATGCAAGTTATTCATTGTCACAGCAGATAGCAGAAAGGAAATTATATGATGAACAATCAACTCAAGCATTACAAGATGCACTTAACAAAACGGCTAATGATCGCACTCATTGCGTGTTTGATGATAGTGTCTTGCAGTTCATCGACTCAGCCCGTGCAAATGCCGCACAAGCAACAACCCATGGTTTTACCAGCACAACTGACGGTACCATGCGAATTACCCGTAAAACGGCGAAATAATACGGCTGACGGTTTAGCTCAAGCCTTAAAACAGCTTTATGATCAATACGGTCAGTGCTCAGGTCGACTTATTGAACTAATAAAATATATCAACGAGGTAAACAATGGATAACGCTGATTTAGCATCAACTGTTGAAATGGAAGCACGAGAACGAATACTAGCAAAACATCAAGCAAAGACGGGAGTATCGAGCCTGTATTGTCAAATCTGTGAAGAGCCTATAGCTGAAGAACGTCGAAAGTTAGTCGTTACTGATTTATGTATTGAATGTGCAGCATTGGAAGAAAAAAGGAATAAACGATGAATTTTAATGAACTTACCTTTAACTGGCAGTTTCTGCAATGGGCTGTAATGGCGGTGGTTGGTGTTTACTCATGGTTAATTGGACGTCAATCGGCTAGCCAAAAAGAGCTACTAGACTTACGTATTCGAGTAACACAAGTTGAAGAGACGGTTAAGTCATTACCAACTCAGCATCAGGTAACCAAATTGATTGAAAAATTAAGTAGCAATGAAGCTACTTTAAATCAGTTATCTGATCGGCTTTCAGGATTATCTCGTCAATTAGATAACATTAACCAATTTTTATTAAAGAACAAGTGAGGAATTATGAGCTACGCTGAATTTTTAAAAGAAGATCAACGTTTGGTTATTTTGCGTATCTTATATGAAATGCCAAGTTATAGCAGTAATTCTAGCATTATCTATAGTGCGTTAGATCACTATGGCCACGCTATTAGTCGTGATCAAGTTAAAACCCATTTAAGTTGGCTTGGACAACAAGACTTAATTAAAACCGAAACAATTGGTAGTGTTATTGTTGCACGTTTAACCGATTTTGGTGCTGATGTGACCACCGGTAAAGTTGTTGTGCCTGGTGTAAAACGTCCAAGCGCAGGAGCTTAATTATGGGACGTAAATCGACAATTCACAAGCTAGAGCCAGAAGTTCGAACATATATCGAAAAATTATTACGAGCCGATCAACTTACTCTTGATGAAATGATTGCCGAACTGCAACAAACGTTTCCCAGTACTGATACGCCAAGCCGTTCTAGCCTTCACCGCTATCAAAAAGGTTTTAATGAAATGACCAATAGCTTACGTGAAATTGAAACAGCATCACGTATTTTGGTGGATGAGCTTGGTGATAGTGTTGATGATAAATCAGGGGCACTACTTGCACAAGCTGTTACAACGCTGGCAACGCGTGCCGCATTTAAGGCACATGAATCGGAAGATATCACTATCAAGGAAATTAGCTTTTTAGCAAAAGCCGCCAAAGAAGCCATGCAAGCAAGGCAATTAAGTTTTAAAGAGAGGCAGGAAATAGAGAAAGCAGCACGTGAAAAGTTATTGCGTGAGCAAAAAGAAAAACTGAATGAGCTAGAAAAAACAGGCGAAGTACCAGCTGAGATGTTAGCAAAAGTAATTAAAGCGGCGTATGACTTATGACAACACAAACCGAACCAGCTCTTAAATTATATGATTACCAAAAGCGATGGGTTAATGATACCAGCCGTTTTGCTATTGCAATGTTCTCTCGACAATGCGGTAAGACCTTTACCAGTACATTGCAAATTGTACTCGACTGTTTGCGAGCTGAAGCTCAAGGTAAACGTGCGCGTTGGGTTATTTTATCACGTGGTGAACGTCAAGCACGTGAAGCCATGAATGAGGGGGTTAAAGTTCATCTGCGTGCAATGTCCGCAGGTTTTAAAGAACTCGATTATGATTGGGATGCCAATATTCGAGCGTTAGAAGTTGAATTACCTGGTGGTAGTAAAATCACAGCATTGCCTGCAAATCCTGATACTGCTCGTGGCTTTAGTGCTAGTGTTTTACTGGATGAATTTGCCTTTCATCAAGATAGCCGTGCCATTTGGAAAGCACTGTTCCCTGTTATATCTAAACCCGGCTTAAAACTGCGTGTGATCAGCACTCCCAATGGTAAAGGGAATAAGTTCTATGAACTGATGACTGGTAAAGATGATGGTTGGTCACGCCATGTAGCGGATATTTATCAATGCGTTAATGATGGGTTACCTCGAAATATTGAGGAATTACGCAAAGGTGCCGGTGATGATGATTTATGGGCACAAGAGTTTGAACTCAAGTGGCTTGATGAAGCCAGCAGTTGGCTTGATTTTGATTTAATTACTAGCGTTGAAGATGAAAAAGCAGGAGTTCCTGAACACTATACAGGCAATCCTTGTTTTGTTGGTGTTGATATTGCTGCACGTAATGACCTATTTGTTATTTGGGTCATTGAACAAGTGGGCGATGTTTTTTGGACTCGTGAAATTATTGAGAGAAAGCGACTCTCTTTTGCTGAGCAAGATTTACTGCTTGATGATGTTTTTAGACGTTATCGTGTTATTCGTATCTGTATGGACCAAACAGGTATGGGTGAAAAACCGGTGGAGGATGCTAAACGGCGCTATGGTGAAATGGTCGTTGAAGGTGTGCTATTTACCGCTCCCAATAAATTAACATTAGCAACACAAGGTAAACAAGCTTTTCAAGATAGAAAAATTCGTATCCCAGCCGGCAATAATGCACTTCGTGCTGATTTGCATAAGTTGAAAAAAGTGACTGGCGCAACGGGGCAACCGCGTTTTGTTGCTGATTCTGATAGTAATGGTCATGCTGATCGAACTTGGGCTGCCTTTCTTGCAATTAATGCAGCTAGCCAAGATAGGTATGAAATTGAATATCAGTCACTTGGATATCGTGATTCTTACCGTTCATTGAATCAATATTCGGGTAGCTCAGAACTGGAAACAGCTGATACAGGCTTTGGCACGGTACGTGGCGGTAACGATTTTGGAGGATTTATTTAATGTTATGGTTTAAAGGTAAAAAGCCACATGTTGAAACAGGACGAGAGCTGGCAGGCACAGGTGAAAATAATGATATTACTAAATTGTATATTGGTTCGCTAGCGCTACCAGATGATAGTGTTCTTCGTAATCGGGGTGGCGGTCGTTTAGATATTTATAAAGAAGTATTGAATGATGATGAAGTCAAGTCAGCATTTACCCAACGTCAAGATGCAGTAATCTCTCGCGAATGGAAAGTGGAACCCGGAGGCGATAAACCAATTGATACCGAAGCTGCTGAAGCTATGAGTGAGTTACTGAAGTCGGTGGGATTTGACCGTGTAACTAAGTTAATGCACTACGGTGTTTTTTACGGTTATGCTGTGGCGGAGTTAATTTATGGCATCAAAGATAATCTATATTGGATTGACGATATCAAAGTTCGTGATCGGCGTCGTTTTCGGTTTACTCCAATGGGTGAACTGCGCTTATTAACGCCCAATAATATGCATGAAGGTGTTGCTTGTGATGCACCGTACTTTTGGCATTATGCAACTGGTGCCGATCATGATGATGAACCCTACGGCTTAGGCTTGGCTCACTGGCTTTACTGGCCAAGCTTTTTTAAACGCAATGATATTAAGTTCTGGCTAATTTTTCTGGAAAAATTCGGCATGCCAACGGCAGTGGGCAAATATAGTACAGGTGCAACACAAGAACAAAAAAGGGACTTACTGTCACTCACTCGTGCAATTCAGACCGATTCAGGCATCATCATGCCAGATGGCATGACGCTTGAATTGCTACAAATAGCACGCTCAGGCGCAGGCGATTATAAAGCGTTTTACGACTCAATGAACGAAGCTATCCGGCGTGTAACCGTTGGACAAATTACTTCCTCAGGTGGTGCATCAAGCTCAATCGGTGGTGATGAATCACTCCAAGCTGCGGTATTAAGTTCAATTGCAAAATCAGATTCTGATGTAATGTGTGAGAGTTGGAATCGAGGACCAGGTACTTGGTTTACACAGATGAATTTTCCCGGTGCTGCTGTTCCTCAAGTTTCACGTATTTTTGATGAACCTGAGGATCTGAAATCATTATCAGAACGTGATAAAAATATTATTGAATCAACTGGCTACCGCCCAACATTGGCTCATGTGCAAGATACGTACGGCGGGGAATGGGAAGAAAAACCACAACCAGCACCAGCGGAATCGATTGATGCGCAATCTTTAAAAAACGTTGATTTTGCCGAACAGCAACCGAATAACTTTGCGCCAGTACTTCAGTCACAACGATTAAATACTGAGATGCACCCCGTTACTGATAAATGGATTAATCAAATTAAAGAACTGGTTGATAATGTTCAATCATTAGAAGAATTACGTGATAAGTTATTTGAGCTAATTCCCGATATGCAATTAGATAAATATGCAAAGGTCATGGCTGAAGCATTAACAGCAGCTAATTTAGCAGGTCGCACAGAACTACTTGAGGATAGCAAAAATGGTTAATGTCGCATATGGCTCGTTGCCATTTAAAGAGCAAATTGAATTCTTCAGACGTAAAGCAAATGTGCCCACAAACAGCTATGTAGATATCTACAATAATGAACATGATTATGCCTTTGTTGTGGCGGGGGCAAATCGTAATGCATTACTAAATGATTTTCGTGCAGCTATTGATAAAGCAATTAGCCAAGGTACTACACTTGAAGAATTTAGAAAGGATTTTGCCGAAATTGTCGAAAAACATGGCTGGAGCTATAACGGTAGTTTTAGTTGGCGTACTCGTATCATCTATGAAACAAATTTAAATTCATCTTATCAAGCTGGACGCTACCAGCAATTACGTGATGCTAAGTTTCCATACATGGAATATTTGCATAGTGATTATGTTGAACACCCTAGAGAACTTCATCAAAGTTGGGATCATCTAGTATTAGATTTTAATGATCCTTGGTGGAATACTCACTTTCCACCCAATGGCTATGGTTGTCAATGTCGTGTTCGTGGGCGAACTAAAGGTGATTTAAAAAGAATGGGTAAAGATGGGCCAGACACCGCCCCATCAATTAATTGGGTTGATAGAGTAATTGGTGAAAATAGCGGTAATCCACGTATTGTAAGAGTGCCAGAGGGCATTGATCCAAGTTTTGAACATATTCCCGGGCAATCAAGACTTGATACATTTGTACCTAACCCACTTGATAGCGATCCAACGCTTAAACGTGGTGTACCATCCATTAAAGCCGTTGATAACTGGCCTACTATTCGTGAAGTTAGTAAAAATAGGATATTAGAAAAAGGGTTAACGGAAGAAGATTATGCAAATATTTTTTTAAACGAATTTGGTGCAACATTAAATAATCCTACCATTTTTAAAGATGTAGCAGGTGAAGCATTAGTAATAGGCAAACAACTTTTTACTGTTAGCAAAACTGGTGAATTGAAAGTTACAAAACGTGGTCGTGAGCAATTTTTATTGTTACTTGCGGATTCGTTAAAACTGCCCGATGAAATTTGGACAAGAATGGAATACTTTGATCATCTACAAAAATCTGTAGTGCGCCGGCGCTACATTTCTCGTTTTATGATTGATGGAGAAGTTAAGCCAATGCTTGCGGTATTTGAAGTGGGTGATGATGGTTGGTTAGGTGTGACAACATTTGCGCCTGATAACCCTGAATATTTAGAACAGCTTCGGGTCGGTGTTCGAGTGTTTAAACGATAAACCTCAATCACTGCCATAATTGAGGTGCATAAGTAAGGATTTGAGGCTTTGGCAGAAGCTGCTTACTTACATTCGAAATAGTATAGGTGAAAAAATGACTGGCGTAAATATTGAGTTTAATATACAAGATGCGCTTGATGCCATGCTTTATATTGAAGCAGCCATAGATGATATGTCTGGTTTATTTGATCACATGGGTGAAGTGTTATTAGATATTCATGAAGCACGCTTTAATGCCCAAGAATCACCAGATGGTATACCTTGGCAAGCATTATCACCGTGGTATCAAGAATCTAAACCCAAACAAAAAGATAAAATTTTAACACTAGATGGTAATCTAAGAAGTACGTTGCATTGGCAGATTGAAGGTAATACTTTGTTGTTTGGTACAAACTTAATCTATGGCGCTATTCATCAGTTCGGCGGTACAATTAAACCAGTTAGGGGCAATGCATTAAATGTGGGAGGACTTCCTGTAAAGCAAGTGGTAATTCCAGCAAGACCATGGCTTGGCATTAGCGCTCAAGATAAATTACTCTTGGTCGATGTTGTGCGTGAGCACTTGGGTTTTGCTTAAAACGCAATATAACGCGTTTTAAGCCACTTTACTAAAAAAGGCTAATTAGTTTATTTACGAATCGCTTTAATCGTGTTGTAAATGCTTTATAATAAGTTTTTAGTGTGTATTTCTTCTATTATTTTGCCGTTCCCCTTTCCAAATCATTAAAAAATTATCTGCCCGCGTTCAGATTACCGTTTTCTCAAAATAAGTCATGATGCTCTATATCAATTTATTGGAGCATTTTTTATGGCACTTATTCCCGTTTTTAAACCTGGTACGCATACTGCGGTAGATGGTCGAAAAATCACTTTTACTTTAGAAAACTGTATTGATTTAGCTGAAAGCTATGATCCAACGCTATCTGAAGCACCTGCTGTAATCGGCCATCCCAAACTAACAGCTCCAGCTTACGCATGGGCAAAATCATTTGAAGTAAAAGATGGTTTGGTTTATGCCAAGTTAGATCAGATTAATCCAGAATTTGCTGAAGCCTATAATGCGGGCAGTTATAAAAAACGCTCACTTTCAATTTATTTACCGGATTCACCAGGCAATCCTAAACCGGGTCATTACTATGCGCGGCACATTGGTTTTTTAGGTGCAGCAGCGCCTGCTATTAAAGGTTTGCCTGATGTTAGTTTTGCCGAATCTGACGGCGAGCAAGGTGCTGTTGAATTCTCTATGGCTGATGAAGAATTTGATGAGAATTTGATTTCAATTTTAGCTAATTTGCGTGACCTGCTGATTGAAAAAGCCGGCATTGCCAGTGCAGACCTATTTTTACCGCAATGGCGCCTTGAATCATTGCGTGCAATATCCGACAGAAAACAAAAGGAGAAAGAAAAAATGCCACAACCTTTAGACGCTAGCTTTGCCGAACAACAAGCAACAATTGACGCTAAGAATGCTGAACTAGCCAAACGTGAACAAGCATTGCTAGAAAAAGAACAAACTAACAAGCGAGCGGAATTTGCTGCCTTTGTTGATGAACTAGTTAAAGATGGAAAATTATTACCTGCGCATAAAACTACAGTTGTTGAAGTATTTATGGCGTTGGGTAGTGAACCAATTTCATTTGCTGAAGGTGATGCAACTGTTAACAGTTCCCCAGTTGATTTAATCAAAAAAGTACTTTCAGAACGTCCTGCTTTTATGAACTTTGCTGAAAAATCGGCTGCTAGTGATAGTGAAGATAACGTTGATAAACAAGATCCAAAAGTCATTGCTGATGCAGCCAAAGCCTATCAAAAAGAACAGGCAGACAAAGGCAATACAATTTCAATTAGCCAAGCAGTTACGCATGTAACCAAAGCTAAAAAGTAAGAGCATTAATTACAGGCTGATTATTAATGTCAGCATCATTTTAATTTTAACCAAAAGGTTTTTATATGAATATTCCAGGATTAACAGTAGCAAAAACCGCTGAAGGCGAAGTCAAACCACGCGTGATTGTCTGTCATGGTAGTGAAGATGGTCTAGCAAAACAAGCGATTGACGGTACCGTATTATTAATCGGTGTATCAACAATTGTGGGTGGTGGTGACGGTGAAGTATTTGATGTTGTGCGCAGTGGGTTGGCACAAGTTTTTTATAGCGAAGCAATTGCAATTGGTGCTCCAATCACAGCAAATGCCGATGGTCGAGCGAAAAAAGCAAATAGTGGTGATTTTATTATTGGTTTTGCTGAAGAAAATGGTAATGAAGGTGAGTTAGGCTCAATTTGGATTGCACCAAGCAAACAAGCTTGACCTGTTATTTAACTAATAGTCTATGACCTTTAATAAACAAATTTTTAATTGAGGAGTTTTATATGCAACGCCCTTTCCCAGTTGAACCGCAGTTGACTGCAATTGCTATCGCTTACCGTAATAATAAGTTAATTGCCGATGAGGTTTTGCCTCGTGTGCCTGTTTCTAGCACATCATTTAAATGGCTTGAATTTGATTTTTCAGAGCGATTTACTTTGCCTAATACCAAAGTTGGTCGGACGTCACAACCCAATCAAGTTGAGTTTGGTGCCAAAGAGCAAGAAAGTTCTGTGAATGATTATGGTCTTGATAGTCCTGTTCCTCAAGATGATATTGATACAGCCATTACAGGTTATAACCCACTTGGTCATGCCGTTGAAGCCACGACTGATTTAATTTTGTTAGATCGTGAAGTTCGAGCAGCAAATTTACTTTTTAATGGTGCAAATTACAGCAATAAACAAACATTAACTACTGCACAACAATGGAATAATCCTGATAGTGACCCAGTAGCATTAATAACGGATGCATTTGATGCAATGGTTCAGCGTCCAAATATCGGCACACTAGGACGTCGAGTTGCCACAATATTACGTCGTCATCGAAAAATTGTTGCCGCGTACCATGGTAATGCGGGTGAAAACGGTCTTGTTCCGCTAGGGTTCTTAGCTGACTTATTAGAGTTAGAAGCTATTTATGTCGGTGATGCATTTTTAAATAGTGCAAAACCAGGTAAATCTCCAGCATTACTTCGTGCTTGGGGCAATAAAGCATCATTCACGGTACGTAATAAATTAGCAAATACTAAAGGTGGTGTGACGTTTGGTTATACAGCTCAATTTAAAGATCGTGTTTCGGGCTCGATTGTTGATCCTGATATTGGTTTACGTGGCGGTCAACGTGTTCGTGTCGGTGAATCTGTCAAAGAACTCGTTGTAGCTAAAGATGCTGGCTATCTGTTTGAAAATGTTATTCCCGCAAACAGTTAATAATGTGAACAACAACCAATGGTAATTTATCGTTGGTTTGGGTCAAGATGATGAATATTCCATACATTACATTGCTAAATTTATCCAAACGTCCAGGACTCGTTGAGCTATCCCAATTGGTTGCTCAAGATGGTGAAATGCCCGTAGATGCTAATTTGTTGGAAGTCATTATTAATGGTGGTGATGTTTCAAGTTGGTTGCCTGATGATGTTATTAAGGCAAATCGAGCAATCGCACGTATTAATGAATCAATAGCTGATACTGAAGCTGAAATAAACGGCTTTTTACGGCAACGTGGACACAGGCTACCCTTAGTTAAGGTACCTCGTTTGTTAACTGATTGGGCACGCATTATTGTTCGTTACAAATTGCATCGTAATCGTGTTTCTGATGAAAAAAACGATCCTATCGTGCGTGATTACAAACAAGTTCTGGGCTTTCTAAAAATGGTAGCTGAAGGGAAATATTCGCTTGGTATTGATGATGCTTTGCCTGTCGCAGGTGGTGTACCAAAACAGACTGGACCGGTAAGAGTATTTGATATGAACACATTACGGGATTTTGGACGATGAGTAGCGCACCATTTGATGTTTCAGTGATTGCTGAAAAGCTAAGAAGCCTATTAGCGGATAAAACCTTAGTTTTTGTTGGTACTAGTGCTGAATACAGTAAGTTAACCGATTTAACTTCAGCGCCGACACCAGCGGCTTACGTTTTGCTTGGTAAAGAAACACCCAACGATAAGCCCGCAGGTACACGGCAGTCAGTCAGTGTTAATTTTGGTGTTGTGGTTGTTGCTCGTGATATTTCTAGCCAAGCAACCAATATTCAAAATGTTAAACAGCTAGCTAACCCAGTGATTGGAGCTGTGCGCGATTTGTTGATTGGTAAAACAGTTCAGTTTATTGACGGCGTTCGCCCAGTTAGTTGGACTGGTGGGCAAACGTTAGGTTTTCAAAATGGCGTGCTGGTTTGGATTGATTCATTTCAAACCCAACACTTCATCGGTAGCCGATAAATAATTTTAGGAGAAAGATATGTCAGATTTATTAATGAGTTTACAAGGTACCATAAATCTTGCCACCCGTAATACCGCCAGTTCACCCGTTCGACCTAATGCCTTTCGGCATGTTGGTACCGCTGACTCTTGCGAGATGGAGTTAAGTGTTGAAACCGTGACACAAAATGAATCATACACAGGACAACGCTTACAAGTTGGTGAATTAACACTAGGTAAAAGTGGCACGTTAAACTTAACGCTAAAAGATTGGTCAATTGAAAACATTGCGTTGGCGCTTTATGGTGAAAAGATTACTGTTAATTCAGGTATAGCGACAGATGAAAAATTACCAGAGAACCTGATAATTGGTGATCGTATCAAGTTAACTCATCCATTTGTAGCTGATGTCGAGTTAAAAACACCAGATGGCTCTACATTAGTATTAGGCACGGATTATGAAATCGAATCAGCTCACGCTGGATTAATCAAATTATTAACTACAACAGCATTAACTGCAACGGTAGATTATTCCTATGCTAAAAAAGAGAGCTTGGGCATTTTTACCCGTCAACCACCAGAACGTTGGTTTATGCTCGATGGTATCAATACTGACCGTGAAAATGAACATGTAATTGTGGAGCTATTCCGCGTTAAATTCAATCCAATTTCTAACTTCTCGTTACTACACAATGAGGGATACGGTGAATTACCACTTACTGCCACGGTCTTGGCTGATATGAGTCAAAACAAGGATAGTTCGCTTGGTTATTTTGGCTCATACGTTCAAAAGGCGAAATAAATTTATTTTATTATGCGGTGATGTGTCACCGCTAATTATTCAACTCTCTAATTTTATTAGTAGGTAAATAACATGGCAGAAAAAGTGACAGCAACAAAAGAAGAATCAAATGATTTAGCAACATTAATGCCGAATCGTGAAATCATGCTAGCAGGCGAAACAATTACAGTACGTGAATATTCATTTAAAGATGCACTAACTATTGGTAACGAAATTGACCAGTTTGTTGCATTAATTGTGAATGAAATGAACGGTACAAACAAAATCACTATTGAGCAAGCCGACACAATTATTATGGGTAATTTAGAGTTGGTTTATTCGTTAATCAGTACTTCTATTCAAAAACCGATTTCGTTTATTGAAGCGTTGTCATATGAAGATGGTTTACAACTACTTGATTGGTGGTGGGTTGTTAATTCTCGTTTTTTTATGAACGCGGTAACTCGCAAAATCATTCGGCAAAACGCTGCAAAACAGGCAAATCAGTAAGCTGGAGTGAAGTTTTTACATTATTAATTAAAAATGGACATGATGCGCAGCAGTTACCGTATTACACGCAACGCCAATTACTGCTGTATTACGATGAATTAATTAAGTTACAAAACCGAGAACGAGCTAACCGAATTGAGGATGTTTGTGTTGGCTTTAATGGTGGTAAACAAGTTACTAAGTTTGTAAAACAGTTACGCGGAGAGCAATAATAATGGCTAATAACGATATGAATATTGCAATGAAGTTCACGGCTGACGTGAATAGAGCAAAAGATAATATCAGTCAATTAAATGCTGAGCTGAAAGAGTCAGCAAATGTTGCTCAAGATGCTAACAAAAAAAGTGCTCAAAGCATCAAAGATGTTTATACGGCACAAACTGAGGCAATGAACCGTGGTGCGCAAGCTGCCGCTGCTGCTGAAAAACAAGCTAAAGCACAAAGTATTGCCACTAAAGCAGCTGAAGCGCATAAAAAAGAAGTTGAAAAACTGCGCCAAGGTTTAGATAAATTACTTGCTAGCATTGATCCAGCGACAAAAGGTCTAAGTCGTTTAGATGAATTAGAAAACAAGTTAAGAAAATCCAAAAAAGCTGGCGTCATTGATAGTGATACGTTTGATGATTATCTTGGGAAAATCAATAATCAACGTGCTGCATTATCAACAGTTGAAACACTCAATGAAAGTACTAAAAAATTAGATCTGAATACCAAAGGCGCCCGTCGTAGTATCGCCAGTATGTTTAAACAATTAGCAAGTGGTAATTTTGCATCAGCGGGAAATTCATTACTAACAATTGGTAATATGACTGGGCGACTACCGCCATTATTTAGTGCTGCCACACTATCCGTTGGTATTTTTGTTGCTGCCGCTTACAAAATGTCACAAGTGATAAGTACGATAATTTCAGACCAAGAGCGGTTTAATCGTGCATTAATTTCAACGGGTAATTATGCTGGAGCTACCGCAGGCGGGCTTGAGGCTATGTCTCAACGTATCGGTAAAATTAATCATAACTACAGTGAAACACGTGGTGTTATTGCAGAACTGACATCAGCGGGGCGATTATCAGCAAAATCGATTGAAAACATTGCTACAGCATCAGCGTATATGGCACAAGTGACAGGAAAAAGTGCCCAAGACGCTGTTCAATCATTTAAAGGTATTGAAAATTCGGTCACAAGCTGGGCTGTTGAAAGTAATAAACAATATCACTTTTTAGATCTGGCTACTTATCAGCGTATTGCAGCGTTAGAAGCACAAGGTGACACAGAACAAGCTATTGCCGTTGCTACCGAGAGATATGCCAAAGAGATGGAAGTCAGCGCTAACAAGATGCAAGAACAGCTTAATTGGTTAGAAGATGCCTGGCGACGCTTCAAAAATGGGGTTAGTGTTCTAGGTAATGAGTTAAAGAAAGAGCTTAAGTTTGATTTAGGATTATCAAGCCTAGAAGAAGATATTGAAAGAATGGAGAAAGCCAAAAATAGAGGTTTTTATATTGTTCCTGGGGCAGGATATATTCCATACAATAAAAATGATGATAAAGCATTACAAGAAAAACAGGCTCAACGAGATAAACAGCAAAAAGAAGTACAAGAAAAGCATGACACCGATGTCATTAATGAAAAAGCAATCAATGCCCAAAAAGAGCTTGATGAGCTGCATAAACAAAATGCCAGTGATGCCGAAAAACAAGCTAAAGCGGTTGATGAATTACGTAAAAAATATGAAGCGCTGTGGGCTAATGAAAAGGGTCGTAAAGATTTACAAGCACAAGGGGTTAAATCAAAAGACGGTAAATCATTTTCTGGTGGTCAATATGATAAAGATGTAAAAGAAATAACGGATAAATCGCTCAGGCAGTATAACGAACAATTAAAAAATAAAGTTGCGTTACAAGAAAAAAGTACTGCCCTAGCTAAAGCACTTTATGAAATTGAAAAAGGTCAGTATAAAAATGCTAGCCCAGAGCTCAAAAAAGAGATTATCGCTAATGCAAAATTGATAGATGCGCACGAAGCAAAGAAAAAAGCAATACAAGAATCAGCCCGAGCTGCAAAATCTGCGGCACGTGAAACAGAACAATTTATAAAATCGCTAGAATCACAAGCTGATAAGCAGACACAAAAAACATACGCAACTCGTCAAGCGTTGATTGATTCTCAAAAATTAACGGTAGAGCAACGTAATCGAGCTAATGCGGCAAATAATGCAATTACAGCACACGAAAATAAAAAACTTAATGACGAATTACAAAATCAACTCAATTCGCTATTGTTTGATCCTGCCAGAATTAAAACGGCAGAAATTGATAGATGGTATCAAGCGGTTATTGCACAACTTAAAGCTAATAAAAATATTGAGGGTATTGACTTAATTGACCAGTTGTTACCACTAAAAAAAGCTGAAGCAAATATTTCCGAAATTTTAGCAAAAGTTCAGCAAGCACAATCACAACAGTCAATTAAAGAACAAAGTATACAAGCACAAGTAACTGCTGGTTTAATTACACAAATTGAAGCACAAAGCCAGTTAGTTGATTTGCACAAGCAAACAGCACAAGAACTTGCCAAATATTTACCTACTTTGCAAGCTATGACAGCGCTTCCTGGTCAAGTTGGAGAAAATGCACAAAAAGCACTTGCTACACTTCAGCTACAAATTGCAGAACTAAATAAAACTACCGATGCATTAACCAATGCATTTAAAAACGGATTACAAAGCGGTATCCAAGGTAGTCTTGATTCTTTAGCAAAAGGTACGTTTGAATTAAAAGACGCATTATTAAACCTTGCACAAAGTATCGTATCAGCAATGGCTCAGGTAGCAAGTAAAGGTCTTGCTGATATTGCCATGAATCAACTTAGTAATTTGGGTAAATCACTTTTTAGCTCAATAACCGATACGGCAGTTGAAAATGCCAGTGCTATCTCTTCAGCAGAACTGATGGGCACAGCAATAACCACTGCGGCAAGTGTTGGTTCGGTTGAACTTGGTACTTCATTAACCACCGCAATGACAACGGGAACCGCAGGATTAACAGGCGCAATGGCAGCTGCATTTTCAAGTGGCGCTGCGACCTTATATACCGCAATTACATCAGCGAATGCTGGTGGCTCTGCTATGTCAGGTTTAGCGGGCGTGGCATCTGTTGCGGCAGCAACAGGTGGTTATATAACTGGAGCTGGTACATCAACATCCGATTCTATTCCAGCAAAATTATCTAATGGGGAATATGTTGTTAAAGCTGCTTCAGTGAAAAAATACGGCCTTGACTATCTTCATGCTATTAACACGGGGCGATTACGTCGTTATGCAACAGGCGGGCTAGTTAGCAATGTCAATATTCCAAAAGCGCCATTACTTGATGATAGCCAACAACGCAAAAGCTCACCAACAATATTAAGTCCCGTTATTCAGCAGGAATTAGTCATTGATGCGGGTGATATGGTCAGTCGCGGAATCAATAGCGTAACAGGCGGTAGAGCATTTAAAACATTTATTCGAGCAAATAAGCAAACAATTAAACAGGATTTGGGGATTTAAATGGCGTATCAAAGTGGAATTGCAGATAATGAAATTGATTTACTGGATAAATTAAATCTATTTTTAACAACTGATAGTGAATTGGTCAATTCTGGAGATAATTGGACAGAAATTTACAGTGGTGAAACTGCAGCTACTGCAACTATAGCAAAACGAAAATCATATGCATGGAGTGCGCCGGGAGCGACTGCTGGCAATAATATTTATGTTGCATGTAAAACAGATAATAGTATTTCTAACGATATTTATAATCTCTATTTTTGTGGTGGAACCTATTTTAATGTTGAATTGGTCAATCAGCCCGAAAATGTATTTAGTGGTATGTTAAATCGTACACAAGTCGGACTATTTGCTGATAATAATCCATTACATTACTGGTTTTTTGCTAATAATCGTCGATTTATTGTGATAACAAAAATGACAACCGTTTATTCAAGTTGTTATTGTGGTTTTATGCTGCCAAACTCATTACCAAATGAGTACCCTTATCCACTAGTGATTGCAGGTAGCTGTAATAATGAACTACAACGATATTCCGTTACAACAGATTATTTTGCGTCAATTATCGACCCTCTTATCAATCATTTTTACGTATTTGCCCCATCGCAGTCATGGCAACAGTTTTATGGTTCAAAAGGTAGCCGAACAAAGTTAGTTTATCCAAGAGGTATTGGACAATTTTATTATTATGGCAATAAAAAAATCAGTGTGTTAACTGCATCACCTGATTGTTACTCACCGCTATATCCCGTATCGATTGTAGATGTAACAAAAGGTGCAACTCAATTCTGGGGAGCATTAGATGGCGTTTACTGGGTGCCAGGATTAAGTCGTGCAGCTGAAGATACAATTAAAACCGATGATGGCCGCGAATTTATTATTTTTCAAAACGGTTTTCGTGTAACGAATATTGATTTTTTTGCAATTGAAAAAGTATAGAATTGGAGCTAAATATGACATATCAAACGGGTAACGCATCATCAGTCGTAGATTTATTATCAAAACTAGCAACGTTTGCACAATCAGTTGATGGGTGGGTTGTTGATAAAATTGATACTAAAGCAAAAGAACTCTATTTACATAATGAAAATTGTTTTTGGAGCCTAAGAGTTGGATCATCGAATTCACTCCCCACGTTGTACATTGTTATCAACAATCAGTTTAACGCAAATTTATCCTGGGATAACCAAGTTGGTTCAAGCTCTGTTAACGGTAAAGCAAATTTCTATCGTTATTATTGGGGGGCTGGTACCAATTTTCATCATGAGCCATTTGCGTCATATACATTTTTAGCAACAACACAATATATTCATGTTGTTGTACGTGTTGATTCTCGCCGTTTTCGACATTTTGGATTCGGAACGCTAAAAAAAGATGGCGTTTATGTTGATGGTCATTATGCGTACGGAACACATTCAACAAATACAAATGATACAAGTTACGCATCATATCCCTTCACCAGTGATATGTACTTGTATATCGGAAGCCGAGAATATCGTTCCTTTGCTAGCGTTGTCAGAGTTAACGAAAAAGACTATTTTTTTGGAGCAAATGAGTCAGGTTATGAAGGAATGGGCGCAATGGGCATTGGTGATGCAACGATTAAACGTGATTATAAACCCCATCCTGATATGTTACTTGTTGAGGCAAGTTTATCTCAATTTAATAATTTGATAACGCTTGTGCCACAATCGATTTATCTGCATTTGGCTAGCAAACAATATCAACGCATCGGTGTAGTTCCTGATTTTTATGTCGCCAGAATTGATAGTGTTGTTCCTGGTACTATTCGTGAAATTAATGGTGAAAAATATTATTGTTGTGCGGCAACAATGTTTCAAACTGTCACATCCAATGTTCAGGATGAAGATAATAGTTATGACCTTGGCTACTTTTATAGAGTAATTGAGTAATGAGTAACAAACATACAGGATACGTTATTAATGATTTGAAAAAAATTCGTGGTCAACGTAGCTTTGATTTACAATTATATCAGGGTATGGCTAAGCTCTCATCTGTTGTTGAAGATGAAACGGGGTTCGTTATACATGGTATACCTTTGCAGTTGCTCAATGTGCGAAAAGGTTACATTACACAATCATTTTTAAATATTATTTATAATAAGCTCTATATTAATCCATCCACTATTGATGTTGGCTATGTGAGTAATCAACGCACTATAGAAGTATCAATTTTCAACGGTTATTTCAGCAGTAAAATTCTGACTGATATTACCTATAGTGATAAACAAGGGGTCACTGTCAGTAATGTGACGTTACCATTTTTATTTAGCCGATTAAGCCTAAAAATATTATCAATTGATATTGATAGCCACGGCACAGATAGTATTAACTGTACAATTTCGTTTCATTTTTTAAACGCTGAAACCGTTACATTAGTTGTTAGCGGTAATCGTTCGCTACCGCTTCCTCTCTCTCCAAATTGGTCGCATGGTATTACAGAAACATTAGAATGGAAAACCAATGTACATCAATCACAAACAGGGGCAGAACAACGGGTAGCAATGCGATTAACACCTCGTCGGACATTTGAGTTTCAAACGCTTATCCATAAACACGAACGTCGACAAATTGAAAATATACTATTTCAGAACTATTTAAGCTCATTTTCATTGCCGATTTATAGTGATATAGCATTACTGGATAAAGAAATCAAACCAGGTGATAAGACAATTTATTTATCAACCATCGGGCGAGATTATCATATAGGAGGTAATTTAACCGTTATAGATGGTAGTAATACAATTGTTGCCAATATTGAATCAATTAAAAATTCAAGTATTACACTATCTGAACCGATATACACAACCATTTTTAAAGGTGCAAAAGTATTTCCTATTAAATTTGCAAAACTGACTGAACCGCCCAAAATCATCAGACGAACAGATGAATTAGCAACTGCAGAGTTACGATTTTTAGTTGTTGAAAAAAATGACATTAACGTTAATGTTGAGCTACCTATGTACAATAATTTTTATGTGCTGGAGCAAGAACCAGATTGGTCAGATGATGTACATGTTTCATATGAATCAATGCGACGTGAAATCGACAATCAAACGGGTATCTTGTACTACTCAGATAGCGCGAGTCGTGTTTTTATCACTCAGTCTCATGAGTTTTTAATTAACGGTCGTAATAAACAGCTTGAGCTGCGTGCCTTGTTTTATGCTCTCCGTGGTCGCCAAAAACCTATTTTTGTCCCCTCGTTCAGTAATGATTGCAAACTAGTTGATGATGTAACGAGTGAAATTTTAGATATTGAGCAAAATAACATGACTGAAACTGATCACGGCGGACAGTTCTTAAGAATTTTACTGAGTGGTAACCGAATTTTATATCGTGAGATTGTCAACGTGAAAAGCAATAATAAAGGTGGACTTCGGTTATTGCTCAATAAAAAGGCGTCATTTACACATAATGAAGTCATCAAAATATCAATAATGCGACTATGTCGTTTAAATGATGACAAAGTTATATGGGAACATTTAACTGATGCTGATGGTACAGCAAGAATAAAAGTTACATTTAGAGAGGTACGGTATGAGCTGGAGTGAGTTTGAGTATTCCGTTGCAAATGGTCAGCCATTAACTCTGTATGAGTTCAAAAGGCAAAATTTATATTATCGCTATACAAATGCAGATCGCTCAATAATGGTTAATAATGCGCTATGGGAAGCGATCGCAATTAGTGATAACGGGCTATCAGCAAGTAGTAATAATAATGTTGAAATCACATTACCCGTTACGAATAAAGTGGTTTCATTTTACCGAGGTGTTCCACCGAGTACATCGGTAAAAATTAGAATTTATCGCATGCATTATCATGATAATCAACAAGAGTTACGGGTGGCATGGGTGGGTAATATCACTGAAGTCAAACGTGAAAAAATTGGTGAAGCCAAAATTATCACAACTAATATTGTCAATACATTTGGCCGTCAGGGATTGAGGCTGACCTGGGGTAGAAAGTGCCCCCATGCACTTTATGATAGTAGATGTAAAGTTAAAGCTCGTCATTATGTCATTTCAGGGTTAGAGATAATTGCATTAGATGGTAAATCAATTACATTTAATGTACCACAGAGTATTAATAATGGTTACTTTAGCGGTGGCTATATTGAATATGAGTTTGAAGGTCTAACAGAAAGGCGAGGTATTCGCATGCATAATAACAATAATTTAAGTCTGTACGGTGGGACTTATGGCTTAAGTGTAGGTTTGATAATTAATGTATATCCTGGTTGTGATAATACGATTGATACATGTGAAAATAAATTTAATAACCATTTGAATTATGGTGGTTGCCCACACCTGCCTGGCAAATCACCGTATAGCATTACTAAACTATTCTAGGAGGTTAATTATGTGGTGGGCGATTGCGCGTTTTGTTGTTGTACTGGTTGCATCCTATTTTCTAAATCAAGCATTAGCCAAAAAACATAATAATAAGGTTAATGCAGCAACGTTTGATGACTTTGATTATCCACAGCCAACAGAAGGAACGCCACAGTGTGTGTTTTTTGGTGACTGTTGGACTGCGGATTGGTTTGTGCTGGCTTATGGAAATTATCGTTATGAAGCAATTAGAAAATAGTATATGGATAACTATGGCAGATATTCGTCAAGGTGGAGGCTGTGCGTGGGGATTAAGAGCCTGGTTTAAACACTATGGACTGAGTTTTAACGATTTTATTCAAAATGGTGGGATTGATAGCACAACGATTTTAAGTACGGGTGATGCATTAGCTATTCGTATTGTTGAACTCGCAAAGCAAGCTAGTGTGCATAAGGGGTAAGTATGGGCAGTAAAAAGAAGAAAACAACAATTGGTTATAAATACTTTTTCAGTATTCAGTCGGGGCTTGGGCGTGGTCCAATTAATGAGTTAGTTGCTATTACCGCTGATGATAAAACTGTGTTTGCAGGTAAAGCAAATGAAGTTACTGTTAGCAAATCAATTTATATTGATAAGCCGAATTTGTTTGGTGGTACTAATGTTGGTGGTGAAGGTGGAATTAAAGGCATATTTGAAATCGCAATGGGTGATGCAGATCAGGAGCCAACTAGTCGTGTAAAAAATTTACTGGGCGGCGTTGTGCCTGGTTTTCGGGGCATGGTTACGACGTTCTTTGATGGTTTAATTAGTGCTTATTCAGCAAGTCCAAAACCGTGGAAATATAGAGTCAGACGTACAACACAAGGTTGGTCAAATAACGAAGTATGGTACCCAGAAAAATGTATCATCATGTTATATGATGATACATCAACAATTCATGAAAAAGATAATGGAATAAATAGCAATTTAAGAACTATTCACGCAATGAATCCTGCGCATATTTTGATAGAGTGTGCAACCAACAATGATTGGGGACGAGGATTGCAACTATATGAGGATATTGATTTAGATTCATTTAAAACTGCTGCTGATATTCTATATAATGAAAAATTCGGTTTATGCTTTCGTTACAATCGACAAGATGGGTTAGATACATTTGTACAGCAGGTGTTAGATCATATAGGCGCAGTACAATATGCTGATTTAACAACAGGAAAAATTAAACTAAAACTGATTCGTGATAATTACAAAACAGAAGATTTACCATTGTTTAATTATGATAACGGTATTTTAGTGGTACAGGACGATGATAGTAGCGCTTCCGATAATGTACCAAATGAAATTGCTGTAAAATGGCATAATCCAGTAACGAACGAGGATAGTGAAGTTCGGGCACAAAATTTAGGTGCAATTCAAGCCGTTGGTTTAATCAGTAGCTCTATTGAATATAAAGCACTACCAACATTTGAGCTGGCTGCACGTGTTGCACAGCGAGAACTGGAATCTGGAATTGCGGGTTTAATTCGTCTAACGATTCAGTTTGATCGACGCGGTGAAATATTAACTCCTGCTGATTGTTTTCGGGTATCACTACCAGACCGAGATATCGAAGATATGGTCATGCGGGTGGGCTCTATTAACGAGCACGAAGATGGAATGATTGAAATTACCGCAATTCAGGATGTTTTTGGGTTGGCAGACACCGTTTATAATAGTGGTAATCAATCTGGGACAGGGATAGTTCAAGATACAACACCAAGACCAGTTAAAAATTATATGTTATTTGAATCTCCCTATTTTGCAATGAGCCAGTTATCAAATTATGATGTTAATAACGAATCAGGCTATATGTTTCTAGTTTCTGCTCAGCCAAATTCACAGTCAATTAACTATTTATTACAAACTACAACTGAAGGTGCTGATTTTACAATAAGAGGAACAGGCGACTTTACGCCAAGTGCGGTATTAATCAGTAAACGTCAGTTAAGTAAAATAGATACACAATTAAACGTGATTTTTAACAAAAATATGACAGATGTTTCAATTGGTAGTGCAGCTATTATTGGTAATGAAATTGTTCGAATTGATGCATTTGATGAGTTAAATGGGACCTTAACAATAGCAAGGGGATGTGCAGACACATTACCACAAACACACAGTAAAGATTCGTTTATCTGGTTTTTTGATAGCCTATTTGAAACGGACGGTATTGAATATTTAAAAGGTGAAGTTGTTTATGTTCAACAGTTAACACAAACTAATGCTGGAACACTCAGTGCAAATAAGGCCCCCATTCGAGCACTAAAATTTGACGCAAGAGCCGCACGCCCATATCCTCCAGCTAATTTACAGGTAAATGGTGTTATTACAGAGACAATAACACTAAAAGAACAAGAAACAATAGTATTAACATGGTTACATCGAAACAAAGAAATACAACAAGATAATCTCATTGCATATAATGAAGGTAATATTGATAAACCAGAAACCGTTAAATATCATATTGAATATTATTTAGCTGGTGAGCTAAAGAAAACAGTAGTAACAAATGAAAATTCTCACGAACTAGAAATTAATGAAACTGAACATTATGATGAAATTCGGATCTACGCATACGACACAAAATCCGAGTTAGAAAGTTTACAAAAATACATTTTACAAATTAAAGCTTAATATTTGTAATTTATTTTCATATGATGAAAAATACAAAATAGTTAATTATCACTTAATTTAAGCGTGATTTATCACGCTCGGCATCAGAAAAGTAACTAATTTTTATGTATTTAGTCACTAAAAAAGAAATAGATATAAAAAAAGGAACCATTTTTATTCAAAAATGGTTATTATTAATGGAATTTGTTATGGAAGAAAAAGGACTAGTTTTAAAAAATTATGTGTTGCACAATTTATTTAGCACATAACTAACCGCCACAAAACCAAAGGTGGCTGTAACTGTTGTAATTGCGCCGAACCCTGACTCACAGTCCATTTTTTTAGGTCCATCTGCTTCACTTTTTGTTAAACATACTTGTCCATTTTTAGAAGGGTACGTTAATTGCTCAGTCGAAAATACACAAGGAATGCCGTATTTACCTTTGCTATCTTTATTTAATTTATAATTATACTTTAGTTTTTCACGTAACTTTGCTACTAATGGATCTTGAATTGTCTTTGCCAAATCTGCAATTTTAATTTGGGTTGGATCTTTTTGTCCACCAGCTCCACCAATGGTAATCACTTTCAATTTTTGTCGCTTACAATATGCAAGCACAGCCGCTTTATCATGTACACTATCAATTGCTTCAATAATATAGTGATAACATGGGGATTGCTTTGTTCCTAAATATTCACCAACATTATCTGAATTAATAAAATCATCAATTTCATTCACGATACATTCAGGGTTAATTTGTAAAATGCGTTCAGCCATAACCGAGGTTTTAGCTTTGCCAATATTGGATTTTAACGCATGAATTTGGCGATTTGTATTTGTTACACAAACATCATCCATATCAATTAAGGTAATTTGACCAATACCACTACGCGCTAGCGATTCAGCAACCCAAGAACCTACACCACCGATACCAATTACACAAATATGCGCTTGTGAAAAACATTGCAAAGCTGACTCACCATAAAGCCTAGCTATACCGCTAAAACGTTGAAAGTAAGATTCTTTATTCATCAATAATTAATAATAGTGTTTTATACTAAAACAACTACTCTCCTGAAACTTTTTTACAAATTATAACTGTAATATTTTTTATATAAAGAACTTATCAATAAGTATTAGAGATATTATACCTTTCACGAATAAAAAACCAAATTCATAACTCTTATAAAGGTCAGCTACATCATCATCGACGATAAATAATTGGTAATATATTATGTGTATTTGTTTAACTTATTATTTTTTCCTACAATTTGCCATTTCATACCAAGCAATTGTACCTTTAGCTTGAGCAAAGTAGATAAAGGGTCTAATAACCTGTCAGGCCGTAATACCCTCGTGCTTAGTCAGGCTAACGTCGAGCAAAATAGAGCTATATATTAAAATGGTTAACAATTTTAATATAGATTGAACATATCTATTTTTTAGATCAAACAAAAATGTTATACGCTAGATACTAAAGTCTTAACAGTATATAATATTAAAAATTTTTAATCTTAATTTAAATAAATTATTGGAGTTTTAATTTTTTATGAAAGAATATAAGGTAGTTATTTATCAAGAAAACGCTTTTTCTTCGTTTCTTTTTGGATCAGCTAATGTTAATCCAGCTAGGTTTACCGAGTTACTAAATAAAAATGCTGAAGCAGGCTGGCGTGTAGTAACGATGGAAAGAGAGATACGTCGCTTGTTCTTATTCTGGAATCGAGAAGCTCACATTGTTATCCTTGAGCGTGACCGTATTTAAACAATCCCAAAAGCATTTTTATTAAAATAATCCATTACAGGTAATAATATTTTAAATTAATAGTTGTAAGGTTAGAAATCAATATGCTCATTAGGGCATATTATTTCTACTAAATAAGATAAACTCAAACTGGCTAATTGCTAAATTAGTAAATTAGAAGTATTAATTCTTTGTTAAAAAGTTTCAGGAAACACTATGTTTCAGTATAAAATAGGCAACTTTAGGATTTATGCTGTAATTTTTGCTCTGCTAGAGCTAAAAAGACAATACCTATAATGATAGATAACCCACCAAGCATGCGTGTCAATGTAATTTGCTCATCAAAAACAATAACCGATACCAACATTACTGTAACCACCTGTAAATGAGAAGCGGCAAAAGCTGGACCCACTGGGGCTTTTTTTAATAATACCATCCAAGTGACAAATGCCCCTGTATAGCCAAGCATTACTAAATAAGCCCAACCATAAGTAAAAATACGGATTAACCAATCAATACTCACTTCAAATGGCATAGCTGATATTGCCGTTAATTTAAAGCTTGTTTGACCAAATGTGTCAAAAAATAATAGTAAAATAAATCCAATAATATAAAATTTTTTCATTACGTAAGCCCCACTAAAACTACGCCAGTAGTAATAAAAAATATACCAATGATACGGAATAAAGTAAGGTGCTCTTGAAATAAGATACGCCCAGCTAACATAACAGTTATGATATTAAATGAACCTAGTAAAATACCTTGCGATAAAGGCACTTTACTTAAAAATGCTAGCCAAAAAATAAAACCGATAAAATATGTGCCAAATCCCAACCAAAGCCAAAAATTGCTAAATAATTTTTGCCAATAATGTAAACCCTGCTTATTTTTTGAAGTAATTGCGGCATACTTAAATGCAATTTGCCCAACAGTATCACAGGCAATATTAATTAACCAAAGAACAATAATTAAGGTTGACACTGCTGGCAAAATCCGTGTATTTCTAGCACACTATGTTTGATTAAAAAATCACTTTGTTGTGCTAACTGTTTAAATTGATGTTCGATATCTTGTGAATGTTTTTCGATGATTTGTTGACATTTATCGCAAATGAATAAAATTGAAATATGTTCAGGATCTTGAAAATGTGGACAAATAATATAGCTATTAGAAGATTCCACTTTATGGATAAAACCTTGTTCAAGTAAAAATTCAAGTGCACGATAAATTGTGGGAGGTTTAGCTTGAGGTTCGCTTAGTTTGAGTAGATCTAAAAGATCATAGGCACTCATTGCTTTATTTGCCGTTAACATAATATCTAAAACTGTTCGACGTTGCGTTGTCAGTTTAATACCACGTTTTTTGCATAAAGTTTCAATCTTTTCAATTAACAGATTATGCATTTAATATCCTTTGCCTTTAGCCATAATTTTTTTGTGCAGCTTTTCTTCGTCTTATTTCTTTAGGATCATTGATTAAAGGGCGATATATTTCAATACGATCGCCATTTTTAACCAATTCATTAAGATCACAACGTTTTCCATAGATGCCGATTAAATGTTCATCTAGTTTAATCTGGCATAACGATAAGATATTGGATTTTGTAATTGCTTGCAAGACATTCGTTTGCTCATCAACATTACAATTAATTACTGTTGGATTATTCGGTAACGCATAAACAACTTGAATATTGATCATTTTAATAAATCTGCCTTGCTCTTTTTGAAAACGCATTAACCATACTAGTCATGATTTCTTTAAATATAGGAGTAAAAGTCATATCTAATAATTTATTTTTGAACTCAAAATCTAAATTGAGACTAATTTTACTTTGGTTTTCAGTAATTTTAACAAATTGCCACCGACCCGATAATTGTTTGAATGGACCTTCTAAAAGCGTTATATCAATTGAGTTAGGTTCATTAACTCTATTTAATGTGGTAAAAGATTTTTTAAAACCGAACTTTTCAACCTTAATAAAGGCAGTCATAATATTATCTTGTTTTCTAATAATGCCTGTTGCGATACAATCAGGAATGAATTCTGGATATTTTTCTATATCATTAACTAAAGCAAACATTTGCTCAATTGAGTAGGGCTCAATAACTTCGTGAAAAACATGTGCCATAATAATAAAATAAAAAGTTAAAATTAGTAGCATATAGTATCACGTAACTCTATAATAACGCACATTATGACTAAGAAAAAATTACACAAGCCGGGATCGGCAACTATTGCATTAAATAAACGTGCACGCCATGAGTACTTTATTGAAGAGGAAATTGAGGCGGGATTATCCCTGCAAGGTTGGGAAGTAAAATCTCTCCGTGCAGGTAAAGCAAATATTAGTGATAGCTATGTTTTACTTAAAGATGGTGAAGCATGGTTATTTGGTGCAACTATTACGCCGTTAAATGTTGCCTCAACGCATGTTATTTGTGAACCGATGCGAAATCGTAAGTTGCTGCTAAATGAGCGTGAGCTCAACTCATTATTTGGTCAGATCAACCGCCAAGGCTATACGGTTGTTGCTCTTTCGTTATATTGGAAAAACGCATGGGCAAAAGTAAAAATTGGTGTTGCCAAAGGTAAAAAAGAATACGATAAACGTACCGATATTAAAGAACGCCAATGGCAAGTTGATAAAGCACGTATTATGAAAAACGCAAATCGGTAATGTTTTGATTCACTTCGTAAAATATAACGCTAGCAGTAGATATCGATTCAATTTCTGTTTTAATTAGATTTGCTAGCGCTATCTTTTTTAGTACATTATAAATCTACAATATACTAACGTTGATCATCAACAGTTACGCCTGCTGGCGGAGTAAATTTGAATTTGTCTAATGCGACTTTACCTAGTGTTTGTCGAGACAAGTCATAAAAACTACGTTGGCCATCTTCTTCTATAATAGTAAAGTTAGAAATCATACCTGTAGGTAATACCGAAATAATAAAGTCTTGATTAGACCCATCGGTTGGTTTTAAAGTGAACGAATCTTGTTTACGAGTGACATTATAAACATTCCAAATTGGGTTATGACTGTCAGTAATTAGTAACATTAATCGGTTATCGATCGCTTTTTTCAAGTCCATTACACTAACTTGTTGAACTGCTGGTGTGTATACCCACATATTCTTTCCATCAGAAATAATCGATGTTTCATCAGGTTCATTCATCGTCCAATTAAAATAGTAAGGTCTACTAACCCATAAATCGCCTTTACCTTCTTGTACTTGTTGATTATCGGCCGTTTTCACATCTTGCGAAAACCTTGCATAAAACCCGTCAATTTTATCTAAACGTTGTTGTAATACTTCTTTATCGCCAGCCCATGCAGATAAACTAACTAATGCTCCAATTAAAAGTAAAAACTTTTTCATAATCAATCCTTATGTATTTATTCTATAAAAATATGTTAAATATATTTTGATTACTATATATGATCGAAATATTACCGTTTTTATTCCACTGGGGAAAGATATTTTCTTTTCTTTTTTCACTTAATAAATAACGAGTATATAATAGGTTTTATTTTACAAATGCGGATAAATACCTGCCATGCCGAGTATGTCTTTTGAATTTACTACTGATGAATTTAAACCATTAGCAGCTAGAATGCGCCCACGTAATCTAGCTGAATATATAGGTCAATCTCATCTATTGGGGAAAGATAAACCGCTACCCAAAGCAATTGAAGCTGGAAATTTACACTCAATGATCCTTTGGGGGCCGCCAGGCACGGGCAAAACAACTTTAGCTGAAATTATTGCTCATCATGCTAATGCTAAAGTTGAACGAGTTTCTGCCGTTACATCTGGCATAAAAGATATTCGTGAAGCAATTGAACGAGCTAAAATTAATCAGCAAGCAGGGATCCGCACTATATTATTTGTTGACGAAGTTCATCGTTTTAATAAAAGTCAACAAGATGCGTTTTTACCTTATGTCGAAAACGGCACTGTTACGTTTATTGGAGCAACAACTGAAAATCCATCATTTGAATTAAATTCTGCATTATTATCTCGTGCAAGAATCTATTTGCTCAAATCATTAACCAACCATGACATTGAGCAAATTTTACAGCAGGCAATGGACGATACTAAGCGTGGTTATGGTAATAAAAACATCAATCTACCAGAAGAAACAAAAAAACAAATTGCTGAATTCGTTGGTGGTGATGCAAGGCGAGCACTTAACACACTTGAACTATTAATTGACATGTCAGATGGGCATGAACTTACACCTGATTTACTCAAAGAAGTTATAGGAGAACGTAATGCGAGATTCGACAATCAAGGCGATCGTTTTTACGATTTAATTTCCGCGGTACATAAATCAATACGTGGTTCCGCACCTGATGCCGCTCTTTATTGGTATGCAAGAATTATATCAGCTGGCGGAGATCCACTTTATGTTGCACGTCGATTATTAGCCATTGCCTCGGAAGATGTTGGTAATGCCGATCCTAGAGCTATGCAAGTCGCGCTTGCCGCATGGGACTGCTTTACAAGAGTTGGTCCTGCTGAAGGTGAACGTGCAATTGCACAAGCAATCATCTATCTTGCTTGTGCACCAAAAAGTAATGCAGTTTACCTTGCATTTAAACAAGCAATGACTGATGCCGAATCAAAACCTGATTACGATGTTCCTGAGCATTTACGCAACGCTCCAACAAGCTTAATGAAAAACTTAGGTTATGGCGCTGAGTATCGTTACGCCCACGATGAACCCAACGCTTTCGCAGCAGGTGAAAATTACTTTCCGCCAGAAATGGCTAATACAAAATATTATCGCCCAACAACTCGTGGTGCTGAAAAAAATTATACTGAAAAATTAGCATGGATAGAAGAACAAAACCTCTCAAGCTCTATTCAACGTTATAAGTCTAAAAAATAGAGGCTGTGTTTATTTTTTATAAAAATATTCTGAAGGTATTTGATCTAACAAAATAATTATAAAATGGAGAATACTATTTCTACATACTTATTTTTGTACCTACCTTTAAATCTTAAAATAATGTTAAAAATTTTCAGGAAACTATGTGTTTGAGTATAAAATTTTAAATAATTAAAGTGCTTTTTATCTAAAAATATGTCAGGTTAGATTTGTATCATTTTAACAACCTGGAGCAAGCAAATAGAATGACCGAAAATGACTTACCATTTATAATACTGAAAAAATCATGAGACATTAAATAGTATAACGCCTATTGAATACAAAACACAAAAACAACTAGCATGATTTTCTACGTTAGTTTTGTATTAAAAATGAGATAATCACACATCAGCTAGTTGTAAACTATTAAAGTTATGAAACAGGATTAATTTTATGCCGGCATTATCTGAATATTCAAATATATCAAACACTGTACTCAATATATTAGATAAAAAAGGATACCGAATTTGGTATGACGAAAAGTTAAAAATGTACTGTACTGAAAAGAACGGTTGGGATTTTATGGCCGATTCACCATCAGGTTTGTTAGGTTTAATTAGCATTTATGAATTTAAAAAACCAGCTATATATAAAGAATATTGGTGGAAAGATGATGATAAAAACTTACTAAACAATTTAAGAAAGAAACCTAAATACATATCAGTTATAGATAAAAATATAAGATAGATTAAAGTTAAGTTACTAAAAATAAAGCAAAAGCAACTAAGTGATTTTTTACATATCATAAAATAATAATATAAAAGCAAAAAGCCCAGCATG
>NZ_FMWS01000061.1 GCF_900103255.1 Gilliamella bombi
CAAAGGCTGCCCCTATGATAACGCAATTGCAGAAAGCACATTCAAAGCAGTGAAAACAGAATTTGTGTCAAATACTATTTTTGATTCACTGGCGCAACTTAAATTGGAATTTAATCACTATGTGGATTGGTTTAATTATAATCGACTTCATTCAACATTAAATTACCAGTCGCCGATTGAATACAAAAGAAATCGATGACCTTATCTTTTTGGTACTAAAAAGTGTGGACATACCAGTTTGACATTTTCCCCCCTCTTTATATCCAATTTTAAAATCAGTCTGTCTATTTTAATTATTTTTTATATCTTATACTCAGCATTACTGAGTTGAAGCAACAGACAGCTTAGCTAAAAAGCATACACAATTTTAGTGTGAAATTTAATCTTTTTTTAAAAAAAATGTTAAATGAATGTTGTTTAATATGAATAATTTCTGTTAGTTAAGCCAGTAATTGACAGCTACTTAAACTTTTTATTGAATAAGCGATTTAAATAACCTGACTTTTGTTAATGTGTAGAAATTTGTACAACTAAAAATAGCAATTTTTACTTAAACTGCAACTTATTGACAGCTAGTATATAATATAAAGAATAAACGTAATGTAGAGATAATTTTGATGTCTAGCCAAGATACACCTGCCCAAAATAAAATGTTAATAGACCGTTTTCTAGATTCATTGTGGCTAGAAAGGAACTTAGCTGAAAATACCATTGCTTCTTATAAACTTGATTTGTTAGCATTAAGTCAATCTTTACAACAACAAAATGTCACATTCCTAACAACTCAAACACTTAATTTACAAAACTTTTTAATGCAACGAGTAGAAGATGGGTATAAAGCAAGTAGTTCAGCACGTTTGCTTAGTGCAACTAAACGTTTTTTTCAGTATTTATATCAAGAAAATTATCGCACTGATGACCCTTCTGCAGTATTATCATCCCCCAAACTTCCTAAAAAATTACCTAAAGACTTAACTGAATCGCAAGTCGATGCGCTACTAGAGTCGCCAAGCATAGAAGATCCCATTGAACTTAGGGATAAAGCGATGTTGGAAGTACTTTATGCCACCGGTTTACGCGTATCTGAATTAGTAAATTTAGAAATTAGCGATGTTAGCTTACGTCAAGGTGTAGTAAGAGTAATTGGTAAAGGTAATAAAGAGCGCTTAGTCCCACTTGGAGAAGAAGCAATTTATTGGCTTGAATATTATTTTAAATATGCCAGAAATGATCTTTTAAAAAATGGACCTATTGATGTGCTTTTTCCAAGTCGATTAGGAAAAAAAATGACACGACAGACTTTCTGGCATCGAATTAAATATTATGCCATACTAATCGGTATAAATATTGATGCACTTTCTCCTCATGTGCTTCGACATGCTTTTGCGACACATCTTCTTAATCACGGAGCAGATTTGCGCGTCGTTCAAATGTTGCTTGGGCATAGCAGTTTATCAACTACACAAATTTATACACACGTTGCAACAGAAAGGTTAAAACAGTTACATAGTAAACATCATCCTCGAGCATAGGATTGACAAAAATAAGGATAATTGAATGAAAAAATTAGTTATATGTTTAGGCTTAGCGTTAATTTCAAGTTCAGTATTAGCAAGTAATAATGAAATTGCAAAATCTTTAGATAAATTCGGTTACGATAGCAAAGAATCAAAAATTTTTGATAGTCCAATTAAAGATTTTAAAAGCGTTAGTACGCCAGAAGGTATTGTATACGTTAGTAAAGATGGTAAATACTTAATTCAAGGCTCTATTTTTGATTTACAAGGTGATGAACCAGAAAATATTGCTAACAGCATCAATCTTAGCCTAATAAAATCAATTGAAAAAGATGCCATTATTTATAAAGCTAAAAATGAAAAATACATCATTTCAGTATTTACTGATTATACTTGCCATTACTGTAAACTACTACATGAAAATATTGATAAGTATTTAGAAGCGGGTATTTCAGTTCACTATTTTGCATTCCCTCGAGCAGGTGCTAACAGTGATGTTGGCAAAAACATGCAATCTATTTGGAGCATGGCTGACCGCAAAGCTGCATTTGACAATGCATACAAAGGTAATACAATTTCGCCAGCAAGCAGCATGATACCTTATGTAACACAACAATTTAATGTCGGTAAAAAGTTAGGGATTGGCGGCACACCTGCAATTGTCTTACCTAACGGCCAACTTGTTTCAGGTTACGTGCCTGCAGATAAACTAATTGAATTTCTTGATCACAAAAACTAAATAAAAATTAGCAGTTATTGTTACTAAAATGTAAATTAAAATGAAAACACATGTTAGCGCAAATGCGCTAGCATATAAATTATGAAAAAAAGTAAATTAAAACATCGCAAATTACCTGAAGTACTTCCAGAATTTTCTGATGATATTCTGTTATTATTACAACGGATTTATGCATTGCGTGGTGTTACTAGCATGCAAGATCTTGATTACACCACACGCAATCTATGCAATTACGATAAACTAGATGGTATTAAAAAGGCAGTCGAAATTCTTTATTCAGTAATGAAAAATAATCAGCAAATCATGATTGTTGGTGATTTTGATACTGATGGTGCCACCAGTACTGCTTTAACCATCAGAGCCTTAAAAAATATGGGGTACCAATTTGTTGATTATATCATTCCTGATCGCTTTAATGATGGATATGGATTAAGTGTTTCGGTTGTTAAAAAGGCCATTTTACAAAATGCACAACTTATTATTACCGTTGACAACGGAATATCTGCTATTGAAGCTGTCGATTTTGCTAAGCAATCAGGATTGTCAGTCATTATTACTGATCACCATTTATGCCCTGAGCTACTACCTAATGCCGACGCCATAGTCAATCCTAATTTACCTAATTGTACATTTCCATCTAAGCATTTAGCTGGGGTGGGTGTAGCTTTTTACTTTATGCTAGCTTTACGAGCAAAATTACGGCAAGAAAATTGGTTCTCCGACAATAATTTAGCTGAATATAATGTAGCAAATTTATTAGATCTAGTTGCTTTAGGCACTATTGCTGACGTGGTTAGACTTGATCATAACAACCGTATTTTAGTTCATCAGGGTATAAACAGAATACGAGCTGGCTATTGTTGTGAGGGCATCAAAGCCTTATTACAGGTATCTAAAAAAGATCCTATTAATCTTACGTCTAACGATTTAGCTTTTTATATAGCGCCACGATTAAATGCAGCAGGTAGAATGGATAATATGTCATTGGGAGTTGAATTACTACTTTGTGATAATTATGATTCAGCAATTAACAAAGCTATGGATTTGGATAATCTCAATAGTGATCGAAAGTTAATTGAGCAAATGATGCATAAAGAGGCCTTATCATTCATTCAAGAAATTGAAAAACAAAATATCACAATTCCTAATTCACTCGTGTTTCATCATCCAGAATGGCATCAAGGCATTATTGGGATCTTATCGTCACGTTTAAAAGATAAATATCATCGACCAGTCATATCTTTCGCTTCAACAGAAGATGGTTTTCTAAAGGGCTCCGGACGTTCAATTAAAGGCGTTCATTTACGCGATCTTCTTGATGAATTAAATCAGAAAAATCCTGATCTAATAATCAGTTTTGGAGGTCACGCAATGGCTGTTGGATTAACTATTCGAGAAGAAGATTTAGAACGTTTTAAAAATAATTTTGAAACACTTTTAGATGCACGCTTAGAACCCGATTTGCTAGAACCAATTATTGAAACTGACGGTGAAATAGATAGCCAAGATCTTACTTACGAAATCGCCAAACAATTAAAAGAATCAGGACCATGGGGAGAAGGATTCTACACTCCCATTTTTGACGGTGAATTCATTATTCATCAACAGCGATTATTTTCAGACAAACACCTAAAACTAGTACTAGAACCCCAAAACGGTGGTCCACTTATTGAAGGGGTCTTTTTTAATGTAAATAGACAACTATGGCCTGATCAATCGATAAAAAATGTGAAAATAGTTTACCATTTAGATGTAGATGAATTTCGTGGTAACCAAGCTCCATTATTAATGGTTAAACATCTATGGCCTCTCGCATAAACAATCAGAATCGATTATAATTACAAGGTTGCTCTGAATTTACATCTGTTTACCAATCAAATAAGCAATGGTTACCCAATACTATCAATATAAAGTTTATACAATGTTAAGGATTCAAAATGCATATTCATATTCTTGGAATTTGTGGCACATTTATGGCAGGGATTGCTTTGATAGCTCGCTCTCTTGGTCATAAAGTAACGGGTTCAGATAAAAATGTTTACCCACCAATGAGCACACTTTTACAAAAAGAACACATTGATATTATTGAAGGATATGATCCATCACAACTGACATCAAGACCTGATTTAGTCATTATTGGCAATGCGCTATCAAGAGGTAACCCTTGTGTAGAATATCTTTTAGATAATAACATTCCTTATATTTCAGCTCCTCAATGGTTACACGACAATGTATTGCGAGATCGTTGGGTCATAGCTATTGCTGGAACTCATGGTAAAACTACAACTGCGGGTATGGTCAATTGGATTTTAGAAAAGCAAGATTACAAGCAAGGATTCGTTATTGGTGGTGTACCGGGTAATTTTGATGTATCCGCAAGATTAGGTGAAGGCAATTATTTTGTTATTGAAGCAGATGAATATGATTGCTCGTTCTTTGATAAACGTTCAAAATTCATGCATTACTGCCCAAAAACACTTATCATGAATAATCTAGAATTTGATCATGCAGATATTTTTGATGATCTCAGTTCTATTCAAAAACAATTTCACCATTTAGTTCGTTTAGTGCCAAGCAATGGATTAATTATCTCACCACAAGAAGATGTAAATTTAAAACAAGTATTAGCTAAAGGTTGTTGGAGCCAAAAAGCATTCACAGAATCAGAAAACGGCTGGCTAGCACAACGTATGAATAATGATGCGAGTCATTTTGCGGTTTACTTTAACAATAAAAAAGTAGGCGAAGTAAAATATTCATTAGTTGGCGAACACAATATGCATAACGCACTAATGGCAATTGCAGCTGCCCATAATGTGGGCATTGAGCCTGCTGATGCTTGTTTAGCACTAGGTTCTTTTGCCAATGCTAAAAGACGATTAGAGCTTTATGGTGAAGTTAATAATATTGAAATCTATGATGACTTTGCCCACCACCCAACTGCAATTTTAGCCACATTAGAAGCATTACGCAGTAAAATAGGAGCTAATCGTCGCATTCTAGCCGTACTTGAACCACGCTCAAATACGATGAAATTAGGGGTATCTAAAGATGAACTAGCCCCATCACTTGGTCGAGCTGATGAAATTTTTATATTCCAACCTGAACAACTACCTTGGCTAGTAGCCGATGTGGTTGATGCTTGTATTCAACCCGCTTACTGGAGTGGTGATATCGATTTATTGGTTGAAATGATCACAAAATCAGCTAAACCAACCGATGCAATTTTAATTATGAGTAATGGTGGCTTTAATGGTATCCATAAAAAGATTTTAGAAAACTTAAAGAAGAAACAAATAAAAAACCAAGAACAATAACCGCTAGTCTAAAAATAATATAAATAGCAATATGATATATGCCACATCATGTGGCATATCAAACAAAAAGGACATTTCATGAATGAAACTACCGACATGATTGCTATGCTATGTCGCAGAATAAAATTAGCCAGAATTGAGAAAAATTTATCTCAACTAGAACTTGCGCAAAAATCCAAAATTGGCATTGCCACAATAAAACGTATTGAACAAGGCGAATCAATTACATTACAAACATTAATTTCCGTCCTCCGTGGATTAGGCGAACTTGATCAACTTAATAATTTACTTGCCTATAACGAAGTTATCCATATTGCCTCAGCAGAACAACCAAAACGAAAAAGAAAACAACGAAAAGTAAAAACTGAACGGGTAGATGTACTAACAGAAAATGATTTTTTGCGCTCTAAAGTTAACACCATGCACTGGAAACATTAAATAAAATCTAATGTTTCGCCGATTTTGCAATCGGCAAATTCGACAGAAAAATAGCAACAACCTAATTACAATGAACCGTAATTGCTAGCCCGCCACGCGATGTTTCTCGATATTTTGCATTCATATCCTTTCCTGTTTCATACATAGTTTTAATAACTTTATCTAAAGATACTTTTGCTGCAGTAATTCGTCTTAAAGCCATTCTTGTCGCATTTATCGATTTTACTGCGGCAATGGCATTTCGCTCAATACAAGGAACCTGAACTTGGCCTGCAACTGGATCACAAGTCAAGCCTAAGTTATGCTCCATTGCTATTTCTGCCGCCATGCATACTTGTTGAGGATTACCGCCTAAAAGCTCAGCAAGTCCTGCCGCAGCCATAGAACAAGCAACGCCAACTTCCCCTTGACATCCCACTTCTGCACCAGAAATAGAAGCATTTATTTGATAAAGTTGTCCTATTGCGCCACAAGTTAGAAAGAAACGAATATAAATATCAGGTGTAACTGGATTAATAAATTTATCATAATAAGCGAGCACAGCAGGTATAATACCACATGCACCATTTGTTGGCGCAGTAACCACTCGTCCTCCTGCTGCATTTTCCTCACTAACTGCAAGCGCAAACATATTTACCCAATCAATAATCACCATTGGATCACTAATAAATTTATCCTTAGTGGTAGACAATTGACGGTATAACGAAAACGCACGACGAGGAACTTTAAGTGGTCCTGGTAATAGCCCTTCTGTATTCATACCTCGTTTGATACATTCCAAAATAGTTTGCCCAACACGAGAAAAATAGGATTCAATTTCTTCATAAGAGTGTATTTGCAACTCATTTTTCATCATAATACTAGAAATTGATAATGAGTTATCTTCACAATGTTTTAATAATTGCTCAGCTGAAGCAAATGGATAAGGAAATTTTACTGAATCCTGCTCTTGTTGACCAAATTGCTCTTCTTCAACAACCTGACCACCGCCAACAGAATAATAAGTTTTCTGAAAAACTAATTTATCGCCGCTATATGCAGTCAAAGTCATACCATTTTCATGTAATGGTAAAAATTTAGAATGAAACACCATACAACTTTCCAACGGAAAATCGATTTCATAACGATCATTGTAAATAGATAACCGCTGAGTTTGGCTAAGTTTTTCGATAACACTTGGAATACTATCAATATCAACAGAATCAGGTTTTTCGCCAGCTAATCCCATAATAATAGCAATATCTGTTTGATGCCCTTTACCTGTTAACGACAAAGAGCCATAAACATCAGCCACAATTTTTGTTACTGATGCCATCATATTATTACTGATTAGTTGATCTATGAATGCCTTCCCTGCCCTCATTGGTCCTACTGTATGTGAGCTTGAAGGTCCAATGCCAATTTTAAATATTTCAAATACCGAACTCATATTTTTCCCTTTTGATGCAAAACATAAATAAATACTGCTATCCTAGTGATATCTTTACGAATTAACTTTTGCTAATAAAATAACCAATAATCATCTTGCCACTTACCCCATACTGATACCTAGGTATCACTTTTGAAATTATGAAAATAAGTTTTAATACCCATTAATAGTTAATTCTTGCTATATCGGTAGATTATTTTACTAGTAGCTGTATTTACCTACCAACGAATGCCAGTAGGTTTTATATATTAAATAAACAAGTAAGTGGTAATTAACCATGAATTAAATTTTATAATAAATTATAGATAGCGGCTGAAATTGCAACTAATCCCATAACAACAATAAACACATTACTTAGCCTTCCTTTATATTTTGCTAGTACAGGTAATTTATGAATTGCATACATTGGCATTAAAAACAACAACACAGCTAAAATTGGGCCACCAAGTGATTCAATAAGACCTAAAATACTTGGATTTAATGTTGCAACCCCCCAAGCAGTTACAAACATAAAGGCAATAGCTAATTTATCAAGTTTGTTTTCTGAAATTGTTTTATTACGGTTACGCAAAAATTTATTAACAACACCATTAAATCCTTCTTTACCACCTAGATAGTGACCTAAAAACGATTTAGCCATTGCAATAAATGCAATTGGAGGACCAATATACTCAATAACAGGTGAATTAAATCGATTAGCCAAATATGACAACGTTGAGATATTTTGAGCTTTTGCCTCTAAAAGTTCAGCAGGCGACAAGCAAAGCGCACAACTAAAAACAAAAAACATCACTGTTACAACCATCATAATATTGCTTGCTGCAATAATTCTAGTACATTTAGGTTCAGCATAAACGTCACCATATTCTTTACGTTTAGCTACCGCTAAAGATGAAATAATTGGTGAATGATTAAATGCAAAAACCATAACAGGAATAACTAACCAAAGTGTCATTAAAATACTTTGTTCTCCGTCACTACTACCAAAAGACAAATTGGTAAAAATTTCACCATTCCACTCAGGAATTAAAAATAACGCTAAAATCATTAAAACGGCAATAAATGGAAAAACTAATATTGACATAACTTTAACAATAAGTTCTTCGCCAAAGTGAACAATTGACATTAAAAATGCAACTAAAACAAATGAAAGTAAAGCTCGTGGTAATGACTCCATTCCTAATTGATGAACCATAAAGCTATCTACTGTATTTGTAATACCAACGCTATATACTAATAATATTGGGTAAATTGCAAAAAAATAAAGTACAGTTATCCAGTTTCCTGCTGTGCGCCCAAAAGCCTCTTCAACAACAACGGTAATATCGCCATCGCGACTTTTACCTGATAATACAAATCGACACAAAGCTTGATGAGCAAAAAATGTCATAGGAAAGGCAAGAACCAACATAACCAGCAACGGAATTAACCCACCGACACCTGCATTAATTGGTAGAAAAAGTACTCCAGCACCAATCGCTGTACCATAAAGGCTAAGCATCCATAACGTATCACTTTTTCGCCATTTAGGTAATGCTGACTCATTATTGGCATTTGTTACGCTATCATTTGTCCTTAGCTTACTCATTTTTGTTACTACTCCTTAATCTAAAATTTGGCGCATATGATATCAATTTAATATTTTTTACAAAGTGATCAACATCACATAAATAACAAAAAATTAAATATAATCAATAAACTAAATAGCATCGAATTTGATACCTAATAGCTTTAAAATAATTAAAATATCAATTTTGATTCAAAGAAATTGCGCAAAATACTTGCTCTAACTCAAATTTAACTAAGATTAAATAAAAGCAGTTAAATTTAATAAACAACTCAATGGATATTGGATCGGCTACACTAATTCATACAACTTTTTTAAGGGGTAAGGTAAGGTAAACTTATCACAACTAAAAAAGGAACAAATATGAATAAGATTAAACGCAAAAGACGAACATTCACAGATGATTTTAAACAGCAAATGGTCAGTCTTTATCAACATGGTAAATCACGTAGTGAAATCGTTGCCGAATATGATTTGACACCATC
>NZ_FMWS01000101.1 GCF_900103255.1 Gilliamella bombi
CATTTCCCTGGAATTCTGATTTCTTTAGCTTTGACTTCAACTGAAGACTTAAATATCATAGCAATTACAGGTCTATCCATCTTTCTGATTCCAATATAAATATATAATTTATAAGATTCATTTTAATTTACTTAACTTCAAAAGTATTTCCTTATAATCATTTTTGTAAAAATCATTTTTAGCTTTATTATACATTTTTTCAAAAGAGGCTATAAATTTATCTAAATAATTGTTTGGAATGCATTCATTACGATTTAAAATCTTTTTTATTTCAATATAAAAATTTCTTTCTGATTTCGCTTTTGGACTGATATTTAAAATTGATAAGATATAATCCCATTTTTTATCCTCCATATAAAACTGTGGGAAATTAGTAATAAATAAAGAAACATAGTAATCTATTTTCTTAACATTTTTCAATTCATTAAAAAATTTAAAAAAATTATCTAAAGGGGGGAGATTATATCCTTTTATCATATTTCCTATGCAAGATACTATATTTATAGTAGCTTCTTTGGTTAAATTTTCATTTTTATACAAGTATATTAATTTTTCAGCCAATGCAACATCGGAAAAAAACTCTTTATAGTACAAAGATCTTTCTTTTCTACTAAATTTTTCTAAATCAGATATTAGCTCTGATAGTTCTATAAGATCATTTTGTCTATCCCAACTTTTAATTTTATAAGTAAGAATATTCAAAATATCGATATTTTTTTTT
>NZ_FMWS01000057.1 GCF_900103255.1 Gilliamella bombi
AGGCACAAGGCACAAGGCACTGGCAAACCTATGTCTTAAATTTATCAAATAATCCTATTCGACGAGTTTTTGCACGAAACTCATTTATATCTTCCAAATCATTATCAAAATTAACCAAAAAAATCTTGTTGGTACTGTTATTAATACTGCATTCATTGAATTTGCAGGCATTAACTAGCAAAATAGGTCGAATAAATAATAATCATAGCGATGCAATAGTTCTACCTTCAACGATGTTTATCAACTACGTAAAGCCGAATCTACGATATGGTGAGATGGCTGCTGCTGGTTGGGGGATGAACCACGCAGGTCCACCTAACATATGGGATCCTAAGGAAGGTTTTCTTGTTCAGGCAACTAATCCATCTGATTATGGACTTAATTTTCCAACTACGGGCTTAGATGGTTTATATTTTGATTTAGGTATTGAAGGTGGAGATCCAAGTCAGTTGACTTGGTCTGTTGAGACGGAAGGAGATATAAAAGCAACGGTGAGTTGGAGGAGACCAATCCAATTAGGTGACAGTGATATTTGGATTCCTCTGCATCAGAAATATAACCCTGATTATTATGTTACGCGGGTAACATTACATGGTCCTAGTGCAAGTCCTAATCAGATAAATTCAGATTCTCCTAGCCGACTGAAAGTTCCATCTTTACCACAGACATTTGAGTTGGTGGGAAGAGATGGTCGTGGCAATGAGGTGAAGTATGGATTTGTGCTAAAGCAGTGGTTCGTTACTCGTCGTTTGGACCATTATCTTATGGAGCCTTTTAAAAAACAATCAGCATGGTGTGGTAATTTGGGTTATAGAATGCCACGGGTAAGCGATTTAACCAATGCGAAATGCGGTACTATGGAGGGAATGCCGTTTCTATGTGACACAGATAGTGCTAAACCGCCTTCAATAGGTAATTATTATCAACGACAAATTGGTGCTGGACTTCTTGCTGAATGGGGTGTTGTGGGTGATTATGGCGAAAAACCCTCCCCCGTGCCAGTTTTATGGACGAGTGACTTCTATTTGGTTATGGATCAAGGCTCGGTTATGGATTTTATGGGGCAGGGTAAAGATTTTATTGCTCATATGATTATGAGTGGTCAGGCTGATTTCCCATATCCTGTTATTTGCACCACACTTTATGAATAAGGGCACGGGCGTTTATAGTGTAAATAGAGGTAATATAACCAAGCATGCAGCCTGTGAGTTAGTTGGGACGCTGAACAGGCAAAGGCGCCTTTTGTTATTAAACAGCGGTTTCTAAACCACTGTTATTAAATAACAAAAGCGCTTTTATTAAAAAGCCAAATTCAACGTAATAAAAAACTAGCCTATAAACGGTTGATTTTATTTAAAAATAAAAAATCCAATAAAA
>NZ_FMWS01000074.1 GCF_900103255.1 Gilliamella bombi
AATGCGGTTGTTGAGAGTTTTTTTCATACACTCAAAACACATATTATTCATGACTGTTACTACAAAACGAGGAAGCAGGCTAATAAAGCACTATTTGAATATATTGAAATCTATTATAATCGGATACGCCGTCATTCAGCTAATAGCTGGGTATCACCTGAACAATATGAACAACAATATTACCAAAACGAAAAAATGATAGAGGTGGGCACTGTCTAATATTTTGGCGAGGATCACCCTTCACCGTAATTCCAAGGATTAAAAGCATACCCTCTAATCCATTTTATTATTTCTCCGTGCTTTTTACTGCTGTAGCTTACCTTAAACCAGACATTAGAATATTGGTCTTTATCCCAAATGACATCCAGAATTTTGACAAAATCGTTTTGTACTAAATACATACTTGTTGGCTCATTTTCATTGGGGTTACTATAAAGATTAATTCTTTCTTGTTGAATATAAGACGTGATATTGGGTTTTAGAGTAGATTTATTTAGTAGTTCTAATAAGCGCTGTTTATCATAAAAAGTAGTATTCCCTTTTGCATCAATAATATCTAAACCAATAAAACCCTCTGAACTGGTTTTACTCGCCATTCGCTGGTAAATTTCTGATTCTTTAAAATGGTATTCTTTTTCCTTATTCACCATAACAACTGTAAATTTATTTGAAGAATAATCATCAAGTGATGAATAACGTCGATAAAAACTAATATCATCTATTTTACCAATAAAAGCATCAAATTTTTTATGAGATAAATATTCGTTACTTTCTGGAAAATATATATTATTGTAGATACTGTATAAGTAAAACTCAGGAAATAAATTTTCAAACCCTTCTTTACCAAATCCATCTTCGATAATTTTTTTATCGCCACAATAAGAATATTTGGCTTCCATAAAATTTTTTAATTGACTATTAATATATATGCACTCAACCATCAAATCGTTATTTTCAATAATTATTGGTATATTAGCCGTAGTGTAATCTGATGGTGTACTGACATAATAAAATTTTGGTTTATTATTCCATTTTGCAATAATGATCCCTATCATACCTTTTATGCCAATTACATTTTTATATGATTTATTGAAATTTTTTGCATGTACTTCTAGTATTGCTGACTCCGAAAAAAAATCATCTTCATCACTATTTTTATTTTCACAAAAGTAAGATATAAACTTATAAGACTTAGAGTTAATATTAAATTTTTGATTTGTGATGCTTTTTTTAGTTAAGCAAGATTCTTCTGCTGAACAAACTGCACTGATTATCATCACTAATATCAATAATATTATTTTTCTCATTCTAAAATTCCTCAGTTAAATTTGACGTCTCTCGAAGGATTGATTCAAATTGCCTCGCAAAAAAGGCTATATTATCAGCACTATCATTTTTATTTATTACTGCTCTTGCTGCTTTATAATCAATATGACTTTTATAGATATACCCTGGCAATTTACCACCAGTAAAAATCCCTTTCATCATTCCCCAAATCATGATTGGTACGGCATAATCAAGTTCAGCTGCTTTATCGGGTTGATTAACAAAATCAATACCAAAATAGTCACTCACTTTTTTATAATTATTTTTCCACGTTAAATGAACTAAACCTCTTCCTCGATATTTATAACCATCACCTTCTTTTGTGTTACCCATATCTTTTGCATATTTCCGTGCATCGGGTGTACTAGCCAATACAGGATCATATTTATTA
>NZ_FMWS01000058.1 GCF_900103255.1 Gilliamella bombi
ACTGACACAGGTTAAACCTGACTAAAAACCTAAAACGGATCAAGCTGAACAAAGTGGACAATATCTGGAGCATAATACCTGAAAGTATTGTAATATAAGCCAGTTTTTATGTATAAATATTGTCTTCAATACCAACTGGGAGCAGATTAACCTGACGGCTATTATTTATAAACCATATAAATCATCTAGATCATCTTCACACACTAATTTAGAAATAAATTCATTAAAGCTATTGCATAGAAAAAGAGTACTCTTATCTTGATTATCCGTTAAAGATAAATTGTCTGACCATGTGTCAAGAGTATAGTAGTATATTTTTCCATTATTAATATCGATGCAGAAATAATTACCACCTGCGTCAATCGCAAAAGGTAAAAAAGTTTCCGGTAATAACTTTCTGCCCCATAAATCTGCTGCTTTGAAAGGCATTAAATAGTTCTTGTTATTATTAAATTTTTTATAGTATTTAACAGGTATGAGCTCATGGATTACAACCCATTCAAATTCACCTTCAGGATCCAGCCAAGCATTATTCTCTGGCATTCCACCATTGTGGTGTAACAGGAATTGTCTTAATTGAACAGGAATTTTTATCTTTAAAAGTTTTTCAACCTCATTTAGGTCAGCGGTATTAATTGCTTGTTCTGAGTCATAGAATTTGTTACTTGCTCTTGGTTTAATATCTTCATCTTCAACG
>NZ_FMWS01000077.1 GCF_900103255.1 Gilliamella bombi
TTGGTCGCCAATCATGTCTTTTACAACTATGTGAGCACCCACCTTGTAAATAGGTGAGTCGTTAACAACCTCTTTAATGGCTGGAACAGTACCAATATCATCAGCGGTTGGTTTATTATTTGGAGAGTAAACACGTTGCCCTTGTTCAGTTAATTTTTTAACATCTAATGAGCCATTAATTGACTGGTTTTCTTCACCTGTTTTTTTGATAAAATTTGAATTATCGATAGTAGACGCCCAATTTTTAGCATCATCTGCTGATTTTTTAGCATTTTGTTCAGATGTTTTAGCTTTGTCTTCCGACACTTTAGCCGCATTTGCGCTATTACTAGATTGCTCTGCTGAGTTACGTGACTCTGTAGCTGATGAACTCGCACTATCTGCATATGATTTTGCTAAATCTGAATACGATTTAGCTGATGAGTTAGCATTAGTTGCCGTTGTTGCTGATTCGCTTGCTGATTGTGCGCTGTTAAACGCATTATTTTCACTGGCTTTTGCATTATCAGCACTAACTTTTGCATTCGTTTCAGATGTTTTGCTATTTCTTTCTGAATCTGACGCTTTTTCAGAAGATTTATTTGCATGATTACGAGCATCGATAACTTGTTGCAGTATTTCTGGCGTAATTTCACTCTCCAACGGATTCAGTAAAAAATCATTTAATGTGCCATCTTTTGAATCTGAAAATACTTGAATAGCGCCCAGTTTTTTCGGCGGAAACCCATTTATAATCAGCTTCACATCGTAATCACACGGCAACACGTTCATTGTGTAACTGCCATTATTTGCGACTTGAAATGCTTGTGTTTGTGTTAGTACTTTGCTTGTTGTTTTTTTTGCGTATAACTCGATTGTGCAGTTGTTAATAATATTACCCGCACCGTCTGTTAATACTCCTGATATTTTTGCCATATTTGCTCCTAAAATAAAAAAAACCGCTACATGAGCGGTTGTTATTTTTTCAATGTCATTATTGTGATGGAATTCGGTATGCCAGATACTTTATATTTATCTGGCGTTTGCGTGCTAACAACAAGAGTTTCGTTGGCGGGTATTGATCTTAAAAACATCTCGCTGACAACTGGGTTAAGAACCGTCGTTTCTAATCTGTGACGCGCAGGAGCTGGGTGCGAAATTTTTCTAATAGTAATATCCAGCCTGCCCAAATCCCAAGAGTCTGGATGCAAGCTATCACCGCTTCCCCCATTGTTCCGATGCCTGACAGCAACTAACGTCACTGGCATTATAACTAATTCTCGTTCGAACGGTTCAGGTGCTATAGTAACAGAGCCATTTTTTTTACACGTGTGCATTTTTACAATGTCACCGACAATTTGCATTGCTGTCAATTTTCCTTGAATCTGACAGTTCTCATTAATCACAACATTGTTTAATTGCCCAGAATTCGCATAAATATTGCCTGAGATGTTAGCTCGTCTAGCGTTTAGCGTACCGTCTTCTAGTAATTCAAAAGTTGGAGGATTACCTGCACTGATAACATTACCCGCAACCATCCTGCCACCCGTAATTAACGGTGCTTTGATTTCGGTGCCAGCGATTAATCTGTCACCTCTCATTGTCCCTGTTGCAATTAAATCACCATCTAAAAACATGGCCGGCTCAACCCAATACGCACCGTTGTACATTCTTGCTTCAGAGTGTGCTACTTTCCCCGCACCATCTAATGAGTAGATAATTAATGTTGTATCACGAGCTGGATAAAACCCAAATTCACGATAAAACATTTGAGTAGCATCATCATTATTAGTCGGAAATTTACCGTCATGTGTTTGAATCCTAAATAATCCACCTGCCCCATTTTCTGCAATTAATGTCCGAGTGTTAGCAATGAACATCTCTGAGCGACCAACTACGTTAACTGCATTCACGCCGTACCAGTATTCAGTATCTGGCTGGCAATCAACATCAGTTAACGTCATCGCTCGACCAAGATAATTACGCTTCGCTTCAACTTCGGCTTTGGTCGTACCTTTGTAGAATTCGAATTGTGTACCCAAACTCGATACAGAAGTCATTACTGGTCGAATTGCTACGTTAAAGCTGCTTGGTGTTAACACTAAACCCGATGGTTTAGCTGGCGGCAGAATCGAAAAAGCAATCGTAGTTTCATCGCCTAATCGTCCATCTTCCGCTACCCCTCTAACAGTTGCGATAAACTTGCCTTGTTGCAGGTCTGATAAATAATACTCGGTATCATTAACCGTTTCCCTGCTAATCAATTTATCATCACGATAGATTTTTACCTCAAATTTCAGGTTTTGAATCGTGCGAGGCGTGGACCATGATAAGCGAGCTTGATATAAATCAGATTCGGGGATAATTTCAGCCTGCAGTTGTTCAACGGGTGGGATTGACCAGCCAAAAATAGTGCCACTTTCTGCTTCGAATTTAGCCCCGTTATCAACAACCGCCTCCTTTTGCGGTTCATGTTGTAACGCAGTGATTGAGTAAGTGCCGTCACTGTTTTCAGCAATGGTTATTGCTTTGAACAAGCGTGGTTTGATTTTATTGTCATATAAGCCCCAGACAGAATACTCATCAACACTAACACTATTCTCCAAAACAATTTGATTTGGTTTAACTTGCGCTTGAATTTTGACTTTTTGTAGCTGCATATTTGTATCAGTCACACTTAAATACGCACTTTTCATGTTCTTAATGTCAATATCACGGTCCAACGTAATCGTGCTACCATTTGCTTCTAAAATTCGTCCACCGATTGTAGTGCCTGAAAAATCGTTATCGGCAATACCGATAATATCGCCGGGTAAATGACGAATACCTTCACGACCCACACTGAACGTAACCGTTTGTGTTTCGAGTTTTTCAGTTTGAATTAGCCATTTCCCAACTCGATGAGCCTGTCCTCTCGACGTGCAACCAAAGGCATCGATTTGCGCTACATTCAGCCCAAATCGTTTGATTAACTCATCGTCGGCAACGTACTCAGTTGTCGGCTCCCAGTTGTTACTGGGGTTAATATAACGCACATGCACAGCCGTATGTCGTGATTTCTGTGCTGCTGATGTGTAGTTAAACTGCCCCTCCACAACATTGGCATTTGAATAAATAGCAACTGGGTCGCTCGGTCTGTCCATTACTGCCGTGTATTGTGTCCCATCCCAAATCGGCATGGCTCGGAATATTGAGCACAAATCGTGAATCACATCATACGCTTGACGTTGCTCTGTGATATAACAGTTACAGGTAAATCGTGGTTCTTTGCCGCCAAATCCATCATCGACTAGTTGGTCACAGTATTGAGCAATCGTGTATAACGCAAATTTATCAACACCAAATTGACCAATTCGATTACCCATACCGTAACGTGCATTAGTCAAAATATCGTAAAATATCCACGCAGGATTATTGGTCCAAGCCAATTTAAAATTACCCGACCAAAAGCCCTTATACTCTCTCGTTTCGGGAGTGTAGTTATCAGGCACTTTAACTATCATCCCTTTAATGAGATAGTTACGACGAGGTACACCGCTAAACTGCGATGAATCGAATTTTAATCCAACAACTGCGGTATTCGGGTATGAAAATTTAGTATCGTAAATTTCAGTGTACGAACTCCATAGCGTATTATTAACTAACAGTGATGATGTACTATCTGGCGTTCTGCGAACTACACGAATATTAAACGGTTTCGGTGGTAAATCATCTAAAATAACAGAAGTTAAATACTGCGAGCGTGTTTTTTTATCGATTAAATCAACCTTTTTTACCGTTTTCCATATACTGCCCACACCGATTTGAATTTCCATTGATACTGAGGTTCGGTTAATATTTCCCTTGTTATCGGTTGAACTTAACGACTGCACCCCAACCGTAATCCGCACTCTGTCAATGTTTGGGTCGGTAATAGTGCGCACAATAGGCGTTGTTGCTTTTACTTCCAAATTAACAGGCACTTCATTTTCGGTTGCAGGAAATCCCTCAAGCGGTGCTTGCGCTTGAATGCCTGCCGTCCATTCAACATTAACGCCGTTAAAATTGTACGAACCGTCGGGGGCTTGAATTGGTGTATCATTTAAAAATATGCTTTGTAGACCGTTTGCTGGACCCTCTATCTGTCCTTCGCATAACAAATCAATAATACTAAGCTGTTGGTGTGACTTGAGGTTATCCTGCGCTTCCTTTGGCGTTTTTGCTTTTCCTGAACCTTTACCCATTTTTCTTCCCCTTTATGATTTCCGCCCACGGGATTGGTGTTGTTGGTTTTTTATCTGTATTCGTTGCGTCGTCTAATGTTTCAAGCCCTTGTGATAGTACTTTAGAGCCGATTTTGGTTAATCCGTAGCAAAGTGGTACTGGCGCACCTTGTGCTATTGTGTTGTCCAGATTAGAAAAATAGGTATTTTTATTAGTACCGCCGTCTGCTGATTTGTCCGTTTTTGGCAATTTGGTTAGCATCATGGCCACACCGCCGACCATCATCCCGACGCCCATTCCAACTAACCAATATTGACCAGTCCACGCACCAACAACAACCATGACCGCTCCTGCTATAGCGCTTAAAAAACCACCTTTAGCTCCAGCAACTTGGGGGACAATATGAATAACGGCATCTTGTGGAATTCGACTGTGTAGACCAAACTGTAAATTGTCATCGTTCATATCTACGCCGTTAATTCGTACCCGAAAATAGCCGTCCATGATTTGCTTTTTCAAGCCTTTGATTTGACAATACAAGCCATTCAATGCTTCTGCTGCTGTTTCTACATTCAGATTGAACTTATCGCCATATTGTTTAAGATTGCCGTAAAGCCTGACAATTGCCATTTTTTATGCCTCCATATTGAATGTGTGTATTTAAGCCAAAACCCGTCGTATAAATCCCGTTTAGAGAGACGATTTGGGCAATGATGTAAAATGAATTGATTGCCGATGTAGATAGCAGCATGGTTGGGAGTTGTTGAGCCAAGGCAAACCAAGATAACATCGCCTTCTTGAACGTCTTCAACTTGTTCAAACTCATTTTTAGGTAGTAAATCTAAGTAGAGATTTTGCCCGTTATGCCACCAATCGTCTTTCCGTTCATAGTCCGGCAAATCAATACCAGTTAGCATGTATGCGTCACGCACCAGTGTTAAGCAATCAGTCTTGCCGTGATTAAATTCACGACCTAGTAACGGCTTGATATACCTGAACTTATGAATTCGGTTATCGCAAACTAGCCACCAACTCAATCCTGTTTGTTGCTGATAAAATTGGTCGGCTTGGCTGAGTATCGGTAAGCCGTTTGGGTGAGAGTGAACAATTGCAGTTATTTCGCCCTGTTGTTCGGCTCTAATCCAATCGTCTGGCGATATTTCAAATGTTTCGGTTGGTGTTGGTGAAAGGTTGTTGCATGGCAGATAGGATTTATTATCAATAACAAATCCGCAGCACTCAGCCTCACCGCAAGAAATTGCATGATTAAGTATTTGTGTTTTCATAATTAATTAAGAGAGTTTTGCGGCAGTTGGAAAACCACCAAAAGGAAGAATACCGTGTTGGCCATGACGAAGCTTACAGCCATTTAGACAACGGCTACATTTATCTTTAGTAATATCGTTTGTCGGTTTATCAAATTCATCAGCTACAGGTCCACCTGTGTAACCACATTCTGATGAGCGATATATCCAACTGCACGTATTCGCAATAATCACACGAGCAGGAATTAGTGCCCCGTCTGATTCACACGGCAACGCTAATTCAAACGTAACAACCATTGAATTTTGTTGTTTAACTTGTTCAATGACATAATTAGAGATGATTTCGCAAAACGGGTCAGCATATTGATTACCATTTTCAAAGTTAACAGCGTCTAAGTATTTAACAGGCACTTCGTGACGGGTGACAACTGCGCCAAGTAAACCATCAAAATCAGCAATCAGACCAGTAATAAAGCCCATCGCATTGCTAACGCTCATTGTCGGGCGGTTACTAGTGCCCTGCCCGTTTTTTTGAAAACCCTCTACTTTAATAGGGTATGGCTCATAGATATTACCCTGCCATGTAATCGGTCGTCTCAGCTCATTTAATCCATTATGAAATCGAAATATTGTTTTATTACCCACAATTTTAGTTAAATCGACTTCATACAAATCAACAATCGCATCTTGTGCTATTTTTGTGATATCAAGTAGCATTTTTTTGGGGATCATGCGACTACCTCCTCGAATGTTGCGGTTATTGTTGTTACTTTGTTCATAACGTTAGATGTCCAACTTGGGCATTTAACTGTTATTAATCTGTGCGAGTTCGGCTCTCTCCATTTAAATGCGTGAAGCCCGCCCTGCCGTGTTAAAAAGTCATTGATGTGTTGCGCATCTTCTCGCAATACTTTTAGCGTGACACTGTATGAGCGCAAGTCGTTGTTAATGCCGTCTTTAATTCGTTGCTCGTAGCCGTCGCCAAGCTTAATGGTTTTTATCCTCGGCTCAGCTTTTTCACTCATATTCGGCGAAACTGGCCAGTGAAATGTTTCCATAGTTTTCTCCAGACATAAAAAAAGCCCGCAATTGCGAGCTTTAGGTTTTCAATGAATTAGTATTATTCTGTTAAATCTTCAAAATCATCACTTACAGGGGGATAAATGCTCCTTGCAATAAATTCAGTTTTAGGTTTATCAAGCTTTGCAAGACATACTTTACAATAGTATCTAAAATTATGTTAAGTTCATTTTTATTATTAAAATATATTACAACACCTCCCACCAATAAC
>NZ_FMWS01000054.1 GCF_900103255.1 Gilliamella bombi
GATAAAGACTGACCATTTGGTGTTTAAAATCATCTGTGAATGTTCGTCTTTTGCGTTTAATCTTATTCATATTTGTTCCTTTTTTAGTTGTGATAAGTTTACCTTACCCCTTAAAAAAGTTGTATGAATTAGTGTAGCCGATCCAAGCCATGCTTAATTTTTTAATCTTATCTCTCACCTTGCTATAGAATGCCTCCCCATTCTTTTTACTCGGCTTGATGATAAGCTTGTCGTTAAACTGTCTTACGTTCCAACCTAAGAAGTCAAAACCCTGCTTGATATGCGTTATTTTCGTCTTCTTCTCCGAGAGTGTTAGTCCCCTCTCTTTGAGGAATGCTTTAACCACTGGGATGACCTTTTCTTCCAGTAATTCCTTTGAAATCCCCGAAATCACAAAGTCATCCGTATACCTCACCATGTACGTCTTATGTTGCCTGATTTTCTTGCTCGCTTTCTCACCAAAGTGATTAGCTAGCTCTTTCTCCAAGCCATCCAACGCCATGTTAGCCAGTGTCGGCGAGATTATTCCCCCTTGCGGTGTTCCCGCCTCCGTTGCTTTTACCTGTCCCATGTCCACAACACCCGATTTTAACCACTTTGTTAATATCCGCTTATTCATTGGAATATTCGCTATTAACCAATCATGGCTAATGTGGTCAAAACAGCCCTTGATATCTGCATCTAATACCCATTGCGCAGGTTGGTTTGTTTTCCGCCCCTTGTGTGAGAATATTCGATGTATATGGGTTATCGCATCTGCCGTTGAGCGGTTAATGCGAAACCCATACGAGCCTTTGTCCGCTGTCGTTTCCGAAACAGGCTGTAGGGCCAATAGATAGAGTGCTTGCATTGCCCTGTCTTTTATGGTCGGAATACCCAAAGGGCGTTTCTTCCCGTCAGACTTAGGAATATAGACCCGCCTTAATGGTTGCGGTTTATATCCCTTGTTTGTGAGCGTTGCAATGGCTTTCCATTTTGCCTCAGCGGTGCTCCAAGTTACCTTATCAACACCTGCCGTCCTTTTACCTCTATTCTCAGTCACTCGCCTTACCGCTAATTGCTTAGCATAAGTTGAGCGTGTCAATAATCTTTGCAAGCGTTTAACCTTGCGCCAATTATTTTCAAGTGTCGCTTTCGCAATCCGACTCTGCAATCCTTTAACATGCCTTGTTGCTTTGACCCAATCGATATTGTGCCATTGCCTCGCCATGTCTGAGGTCGCTGGAGCTGGACTCTGTTTAATTTTTGCATTAAACTTAGTGTGCTCTTTCATACTTACCTCTTGATACAAGAAGTAGCAGAAATACTTGATTTGTGGTGAATAACTACCAACATAATTACCACATTACATGTGGTAGTTATTCAATTTATCAAATACTCTACCACTTTGTAACATGGTTAATGTTTGAGTTTTGAGCTTGGCGGATGTTTTAACAGATGAATTATTCTTCCCAATAATTCATTTTAAACTGTTAGACACTCGCTAGCTCATCCCTCGCCTAAAATAATTCCATTAGAAATTATCCACCAAAGGATTAGCCTAACATCTTGCGACGAAAGACCAGTTAGAAGTCTGCACCCTTTCGGGTTAGGTCATGTTTCATACCCTATATCAGCCATTACAGCCAATCATTCGCTTTCTCTAACCTCCCTTACCTGCACGATTAACAGCATCACTTACGCTCTTCCTGCCGACCTCAATCTTTGCGCTCTATATGATACGATAGCAGAATTGTGGACGGAAAACGTACAGGCTTACCAAGTTCCATTATTATCACACGAATAGTTAAGATGTAGACTGTTCGCCGATAGTCTTATTGATGGCGTATTCCCACGCTAAACGAGAATATCCGACTATATTACCTTTTTGGTCAAAGCCTATCAGTAGTTTTGGCTTTTTTCAGCTTTACGACGTTTATCATCTATTCACTTACGTTCATCTTTCTACTCAGTCTAGCCCCTCATGACATACTACTTGCCATTACTTAATGTTACCTCACGGTACACATTAACCTTGCTATTCCTCAAGGGGGTACATTGTCAGGAAGCTCCGCACCAGACCGTTGCCAGTCTCGCACTATCCCTAGACTACTGTTAGCCATATAACAGGTTGACTATTAATTATGCTTATTTCCTATAGTTATAATTAATTCAACAATGATAATAATAGCTTAAGCACTGCCTGTTTAACAACTCGAGTGAAATAGGTTTTTACACCTGATATCTTACTAATAATAGTTAATTCGACCTTTGTCTTTCAACTTCATCTACATTTCTGTCGATTCATCGAAATATTCTAGTCTTTGTTAATTGCTTATTAACGGTAAATCTTTTACCCATTAAATAGTAAATTATTAGTTAATATGAGACGTCGGCAATCGTATATAATTGCTCGCCTTGTAGTTGTATGTAGTTCAACTATGACTGGAGAGTGTAAACTCTCAAAGGGCTCCAGTTTACTTCATGGCGAAGTTTGATGTCTGCTGAAATTAATATCAGCTCATCACGGAGTTGTATATAGTTCAACTCGGACTGGTAAGGATTATTTCCTTACAAAGGGCTTACATGATTATGTCCCCTCTTGTACACGGGTCGAAAGGTTATGTTGATAACTCTTTCCTTAGTATCTCCCTTTCGGGAGTTTGAGGCTCCCTCGAGGAGTTTTACAAGCTTGTGAATAATGGGGTGAGTATTTCATCTCCGCCTTTATCCACTGAATGAAAGAGGAAAGTATTTCATTTCCGTCTTTCATTCTTCTTGATTTTCACAAAAACTTCATAAAAGTCAATGATATAAGTGCAGCTTGTCGCACTTAACGTTTGCTGAATTGAGGACGACGACGAGCTTTGCGTAGACCCACTTTTTTACGTTCAACTTGACGTGCATCACGAGTAACAAAACCTGCTTGACGTAACGCAGAACGTAAAGTTTCATCATATTCCATTAACGCACGAGTAATACCGTGACGAATCGCACCAGCCTGACCTGAAATACCACCACCTTTAACAGTGATATAAAGATCAAGTTTATCAGTCATTTCAACTAACTCCAACGGTTGCATAACAACCATACGAGCTGTATCACGACCAAAGTATTGCTCTAAAGAGCGCTTGTTAATAACGATGTTACCACTACCTGGTTTGATAAATACACGAGCAGCAGAACTTTTGCGGCGACCTGTACCGTAATATTGATTATCAGCCATCTTTTATCCCCTTAAATATCTAGTACTTGCGGTTGTTGTGCCGCATGATTGTGCTCACTACCAGCATAAACTTTTAGTTTACGGTACATTGCACGACCAAGAGGACCTTTCGGTAACATGCCTTTTACAGCAATTTCGATGACTTGTTCAGGATGACGTTCAATCATCTCTTTAAAAGTCGCTTCTTTAAGTCCACCGATGTAGCCAGTATGACGATAATAGATCTTATCAGTGCGTTTTTTGCCTGTTACAGCAACTTTTTCTGCATTGATAACGATAATATAATCACCTGTATCAACATGTGGTGTGTATTCTGCTTTGTGTTTACCACGCAAACGGCTTGCGATTTCAGTAGCTAAACGACCTAACGTTTTACCAGCTGCATCAACAACATACCAGTCGCGTTTAACTGTTTCTGGTTTAGCTGAAAAAGTACTCATTCGTAATTATCCAATTTTTAATTAATCTCACGTTAATAAATCATTTGATTTATTTACACTTTTTGATTGTTACCATTAATTAACTCACCCCTTCGAGCGGTTATACTAATATTGACAACCGAAAACAACGTTGGGAAGAACGTTGTCGTAACGTGGGTGGCAATATTATACAGAAATTTTATAAAAGCGCTAGAGTAAAAATAAAAAATCATAGCGAGAAGGAATGCTTACTGATAAACTAAAATCAACATTAAATAACAAAATATTTAAATAAATGAACAATACAATTCAACTTTCAATAGAAGATTATATTAGCAAAGGTTTGCACCGAAAATGTTATCGTCATCCAAATGATCCCAATAAGTGTATCAAAGTGAATTATAATGTTGGTGCTGAAGATGAGACTAATCGAGAAATTTCTTATTATAAACATCTAATTAGACGTAATGTTTCATTCGATGCAATAGCAAAATATTACGGTCCAGTTTCAACCAATTATGGCAAAGGCCATGTTTTCCAACTCATCCGAGATTATACCGGTGAAATAGCTATACCACTTGAAAAATACCTCGCTGATACAAAATTAACTAAGCAATATTACGATGATTTAGTTACTTCATTAAGAAATTTGAAATCAACCCTATTAAAAGATCGTATTATTACAATGACAATAAAAAGCAAAAATATTTTGTTTCAGCACTTAAGTGCAGATAACAGTCGCTTAATTATTATCGATAATATCGGTAATTCAACTCTTATTCCTATTGCCAATTACATTCCTTTTTTTGCTAAAGCCAAAATTGAACGAACTTGGCAACGTTTTTTAACATCCATTATTAAAGAAAATAGCAACAACAAATTAATCACTCGTTTAGTTGACGAAGTGAATCAGTAATCCTCAATTGTGCAATAGCACCTTTTACATTATTAGGTCTATTTTTTAAGGTAAATAGACCTTGATGTAATTTAGCAATACGGTTGACTATACTTAAACCAAGCCCAATACCATTATGCTTGCGATCCATACGAAAAAAGGCTTGAGTCAGTTTTTCGCTTTTAGACTCATCAATGCCATTACCTTCATCTTCTACAGTAATAATGATATCTTTTTTAATTTTGTAACAGCTTACCACAATTTTAGTGTTCTCAGGACTGTAGCGATAACTATTTTCAACTAAATTACGTACTAATAGTCTTATTAAGGTTGCATCACCATTAAAAATAAGATCTTTATCAGTCAAATACCATTCGAGCTGTTGCTGTTTTTGTGAAGTCAATTCTGTTAGTTCATCAGACAGCGGAATCATAATATCATTATAAAAATTAATATGTTGATACTGTCCTACAGTAAACTTTTGACTAGCTCGAGCAAGCATTAATAGCTGTTCTACAGTACTGACTAATCGATCTATACGATCAATTAACTCTGTGCAATCAATGTTATTGTTATTTTCTAACAATTCTAGATGTAAACGAATGCCTGCTAAAGGTGTCCTCATTTCATGCGCTACGTCGGAGGTAAAAAGACGTTCTTGAGATAATGTTGTACTCAGCCTAATAAAAAGATTATTCAATACAGATGTAATCGATTTAATTTCACGCATATTGCTAATTGGCGCAATGGGTTTTAGATTCTCTTCAGTACGTTGATTAAGATCTTTCTCTAAAATTTCCAACGGTTTTGTGATCCACCTGATCGCTTTGTACGCTAAAAATAGTGTTACTGCCATCATAGAAAAGGCTGAACAAAACAAAAATCGCTTCTAATTCTTCTTCTTCAACAACTTCATCAATTTTATTTTGACTTAGAGTCAAATTAACCAATACATCTATTTGTTCTTTACTTTCATGCCATAACCAAAGGACAGTAATAATCTGACAAACCAACATGATAGAACCCAAAGTAAAAAATAGGTTCCAACGAATACTGTGGCGTATATTACTAAGTGATTCTGAAATCATAATTTAATTATCTAATTTAAATTAATCGAGTTATCAACATCCATCATTAAGTTATAGGAAAACTGTAACTATCCCCTAAAATAGTACAGCAAAAAAGTAGAAAATTCTGGAATGGCAACACATTTTCAAACAAAAAAATTAAGGGGTAAGTGTTTTTTAAATTCAACGGGAGGCAAGTAGCCTAACGAAGAATGTAATCGTTTATGATTATACCAATAAGCATAAGCCGAAAAAGCGCGTTGTAACTCAGCCGTTGAGTTGAAACGTTGGCCTTTTACAAATTCCGTTTTAATTGTTTTAAATGTCGCTTCCG
>NZ_FMWS01000062.1 GCF_900103255.1 Gilliamella bombi
AATTGTAACATCAGGATATGAAGAAGATAAAGTAACATTTCGGTATAAATAGGTATAAAAAATTAGATTCTAGGGGTATTTTATGTATTGTACTGGAGCAACATCAATAACATGTGAATCTTCAAGCAACGATAAAACGATAGAAACTACGGTAAAAGCAGGAACACGAAAATTAGAAAATATTTTAATACGAAGAATTTTCATGAAAATAGGTGGCATTCAGTCTCCTGGGCATTATTGGATTGAAATCATTCATGATGATGAGGATGAGACTGATGATTTTATAAAAGAGGCAAGGGAACAAAAATTAACTGAAAAACAATTTATTTCAATGAATAAAGAATGCACTAAAGCCAATGGTTTTCGTGAAAGTTATGGATGGTATCCTGATGACGGTCGTTGGGATGGATGGGCAAATTTTAAAGGCAATGGTTTTTTAAATGGTGATTGCAATTACAGGATAAAAAAAGATAAAGAACATAATTTATTTCATACAGAAGAACGAGAAGCAGGTAGACGAAATCATCAAAAAAAAGATGATAAACATCAAGAAAAGAATCATCTTTCAATTAGACCTTTCGATCCTCATCAACATGGTCGATTTCATGAAGATGAAATAGATTTTACAACTCATCCTTATTTATTGCCCGATGATTCGCGCACGGAAGAGCAAGTGATAGAAGAAATTAGAGATTTTGCTGCTAAATTTGAAGATGAATGGAGTTATAAGAGGCATGGTTATAACGAAACTTGTTGTCACACATTTGTATTTTTATTACTTGCCAGTTGTAATTTAGCCGATCCAGACTGCATTGGAGCCCAAAAAGACCCATATTTCAAAGAGTATAAAAATAATTTAAAAAAAAGATTTAAAAACCAGAACAATAATGAGGCTGAAAAAAAATTTTATCAAAGGCATTGTATGACCGAACAATTACATGACATATCAAGGCTTGCACAAGCTAAATAAACTGAATTTTAAAATAGGAAATTCGATTATGCAAATTTATACTAAAAATATTATAACAATTTCTATTTTATATTTTTTGTGTTCGGTCATTAATACTAATTTTACCTATGCGGATATAAACATGATAGTTCAAAAAACAATTATGAAAACACCACAACCTCTAGAAGCTAATAGAATTTACTACCAGTATGATTTTAAAAGTTTTCGTCATAAAGAAGATAGTTCTCCTGCAGAAGGAAAATTATTTTTATCTCCCGCAACGTTAGAAACAGACCCTGACGAT
>NZ_FMWS01000063.1 GCF_900103255.1 Gilliamella bombi
CTGTTGCCCAATACCAGTTGACCAAGTAGCGGCAAACTGGCTAAGGCATTGTCACCAAATAGAGATAAATTGGTATCAATCACTTGCAGTTCGGTGATTTTGCCAGTAATAATTTGAAAATATTTATTCATTATAAACCTCGTTGTTAATTCATTTTGCCACTAAAGATGTCACCAATCGAATAACCTTTAACATTAATATATTCGTATTGATTTTTAAACTGCTCTGCTAAGGCTTTTTGGGCGGCAGCATCGGCTAATAAATTGGCTAGAAATTGTTTTTGCCGATTGTAATCATCTATGATCAGTAATAAAGCATCATATTCGGTAAATGGATTATCAGTAGTTTGTTCTGCTTGTTGTGTGTTATTTTGATTATTTGGCTGTGACTGTATTGATTGATCAATACCAAACATGTTTTTTAATGTTTTTTTAAATTCGGCTTTTTGCTCGGTCACATTTTTAAAGGCATTTTGACTTTTATTTTTAGTACCTAATGCACTATATTTTAACCATTTTTCAAGATCATTATCAGTAATATACCAGATTAACCCTTCAATCATTAAAGCAATCAAGCCAATCCAAAAACCAAGTCCAAGCATTGCAACTCTTCTTGCCATAAATTGTGCGCTATAAATGGCAATAGCGCGGGCAATAACCTCGCGTGAAAGCCCTTTGGCTAAAGCTCGTTTGGTTAATCGACTAACTAGCCAAGGTATATGATAGGTAGTGGAAGCAGCAAATCCTATCCCTGCATTAGCAAAATATAATAATCCATTTAATCCATTCAATAATGCTACACCGACATTCCCTTTCGACAGCTTTTCATCAGCATTTATAAACTTCTGACAAGAAGCAAACACTCCAGCCGCCGCACCAAAAAAACCGGATAGCATTTTCATGCGTCCAGCGGCTATGGTTTTTGACCCTATGGTGGTTTTAGTAAATTGATACATTAATTCGGTAGTTGCCGCCATCATGCTAAGTGATGATCCAATCATTTCAGCTGACCAAAAACTATCGTCGTGTTTACCTTTGGTCTTTTCTTTAATGCTAAGCCAATTAATGGTTTCAAATATAGCAATAATAAAGGCTAGACGGATATCTTTAAACCCTTTACTGTTACCAGATGAAGTACTTTTATTGTTTTTAATATCTTCTGTTTGCGTTTTGGATATGTCGGCTAAACTACGGCGATGCTCTTCATCAATAACTTGTGCAATAATTTTATTTTTGTTGTCTTGCCGCCGTATATAGTCTTTTATTTGTATCAGATCAGCTTTACGTTGTTTTAGCGTTAATTCAACCACAGCGCCACCTGGTAGGGTTTGGGTTTTGGGTAATACACCTTTAAACCATGATGAATTAACCACCGCTTTTCTAACGTTGTTTTGGGTTTGTAAAATGGCTAGCTGCCCTTTCTTGTATAAACCAAAAACTGACATATTTAGCATAAAACAGATATTATAGTTAATCTTATTGAGTAATTGATTACTATTAACAGGATAAAATAGAATATTGCATAAACGGACAGCAAAATTATTTATGCTTAACATTGGTTTGCTTAGAAAGATTTTTAACAAAAGCTCATTACCTGGCATTTTAACCCCCACTTTCGCTATAATATCTAGTATTTTAGGGTGTTTTTTTAATACTTTTTGGGCTTTTTCAAGCTCATTATGGTAATTGTTTACCGCATTTAAAAAGCCTTGTATTTTTTTATAATAAGCCGCAATTTTACCGACTTTAGTTGTCGTCATTACTTCACTAAGTTCGACTTCTTCATGGGTGTTTTCGAGCTGTTCAAGTAAGGTTTGAATATCTGTTAATATCAATTGACTATTATTCGCCAATCCCCGTACTACAATGCTATCGCTGGAATCTTTGTTAGCATTAACGGATTTTAACCTAGATTGGAGATATTCTTTACCTAAATTTGTTAGCTCTAATCCTGATGTACATTTATCTATTATCCTTGAATAGTACATACCATAAGGATTGATTTGTTTGGCTATTTTTTGCGATTCATCTTCGGTAATTTCGTTATCGGCACGCGCCTGATCGATTTCAAATTGGTTATCTACGATTTTTTCTTTGGCGTTAGTATCAGATACATCAACCCAGATATCACCATCAAAATCTTTCATATACTGATAAAAACTACTCTGTTTTAACCAGTTAATATTCTGCTCTGCTCGGTTTTCAGCTATTTGTTTGATTTGATCTTGTAAGGATTGATATTTTTGATTAAACGCTTCGATATTAAGGCATTTTAAATATTTTTGTTTAATGTCTTTGATTGCGTTTTGTCTTTTCTGAATATAACTTTGCTCTTTAGCATTAAATCTATGCAAAAGCATTTCTGCATGATTGTCTATGTTCTTTTGAGGATAAGCGGTATAAAACATTTTTTGTTCTGGTGCTGAGTCAATATATTTTGGATTGTATAATAGAGCCATTCTTCCTTCTCGATCGTAACTGCTGATCGATTTTCCATGTAAAAAGTAATTTTTATCTAACTGATAATAATTTTTACCATGTCCAATAGGTGGTATAGTTGCATCAAGTTTTGCTCCAACGGATATTTCAGCACGTTGATAGTAGTTGTATGGTTTACCGTATATTTGATCGGTAATTAATATTGACAATTGGTTAAATTTTGAAAAAACAGGTAAATCACGAGAATTGGGTAATTTTTTATTCTTCATCACCCATTGAAAATAAGGATTTTTGGTATAGTGAAGTTGGAAATCTAACTGAAATTCTTTTTGAATCAAAATTTGCATTGCATATTCGTACGAAGCAATTGCATCAAATTCAAACTCTCGTTCTTGCTGATATTGCTGATTTTTATCATAAATTTCATTGTAATAACCATTTAATTCGTATGCAATACCAATTGGATCTTCAAGCGCAATTAAGACTGGCGAATAACCTTCCGAGTATGTTTTCATGGTGTTAGCTAACGATTTTGCTCGACCTTGTTGTTTGGTCCATGGTGTATGCGTGGTGTTCTTGTTTAAAATTTGTTGATCATAACCAAAAGGTTGATTGCCACCACTGTTATTATTTTTGTTTTGTCCATCACGATCGTAACTAAGACATTCACTATAATAAAAATGTTGAGGTTTGGCTTCGTTTTTTACATCGATAAGGTAGCTAGTTTTAATTTTATCGTGATCATCATATGGCAATAATTCTTGATCAAACTGTGGATCAAAATCGAGAACTTGTTCTATGCTTTGCTGTATTGCCGATACCGCGCTTATGGAGGATATTTGTTGATTACCTTGCCAGTTTTCTGTGACAATTTTTTGCATGCGCTTTTCGGGATCTTTTTCGTGCTTTTCGAGTGTTTCATCACTCCAAATAGATTCACAAAAAGCAATATAAATTTCTGTTTGTTCTTTAGGATTAGGAATAGTGATAAATTTATTATGAGATTCGTCCTTTTGTAAATTTGGACATCGAAATCCACCTTGTTCTTCCAGATCTTTTTCTGTTTCAATGGTATCATTGGAATGTTGTTTATATAAGTTACCGTCGTGATCAATAGTATAGATTTGCCATTTATCATTACCAATTTCGTTGGGTAGATGTACATATAGATAACCCTGACGCAACGTTCTAACATGAAATTGATATTTTGCGTCCAAAGGGACGTTTGTTACTGATTGCAAATTTACCCAATTTGGGGTAGGACGATTGATATATTTGGGTACTACAGTATATCTAACTGGTAATATTGCCAATCCTTGTGTTTGGCAACCGCATTGTTTTTCTGTCATTGTTGTTTCCTTAATCCATGTTACTCTATTAATCCTAACTTGGTTTTAAAATGACCAATCTGATTGTTTTATTAAGTTTAGTAAAGCGGGAAAATCATATCGTGTTTTCATCGTTTTTAGTTTTTCTTGTATTTGCGGGTGTAAATCAAAATTCGCACCATGATCAATCGCTATTTTTGCCCATTCAACTAAAAGTTCGTTATCTTTAAAGCCTTGTGACATTAAGCGTAATAAGCACGGCATCAGATGATTTAGCATTTCACATTCATTTATCTTTTTTGTTGGGTGATCTTTGCGATACGCTTTAATTACTTGATTGTTGATACCAATGCAATAAAGCCGGTCTTCTAATCGTCGGGTTATACCTAACAACCCTACATATACAGGACAAGGATCGGCGGTGTTATGATGGCAAAAAAGATCACCGTTGCCATCTAATAAAGCCCATCGTTTGATGCGTCCACACAATTTAATTTGCTGTCGTGGTTCTAAAATAAACAGCAACTGGGGCAAAACGGCAGGATCATAAAATCGTAATAGTAGCTTACCGTGACTGACTTTTTGTATGGATAACATGTCAAAATCGTCTGCGATTTGCTGAGTAGTCGCGTGCGTGAATATCCAACCGCTATAATGTCGTTTTCCCCCCTTACCTAAGATTTGGGGAGATAATTCTATTAATGATTTATCAACGGTATAACGCAACACATCGCGTTCAAAGTTATTATTTAAATTTAACGCTATCAGCAGTGGTCTTTGCCAAGCCCGCACTGCTGGATGCGAAATTTGTACTTGTGTGATTCTATTTTTATCAAAAAAATATTGAAAAATAGCATCTTTAAATGGCGATATAAAAGGATCTAAAATAATCACACATCGTGAATTATAGCCCTGTGCATATTCACATAACTGATTAGTTATCTGGTCTATTTTTTCCAGTTCACCAGTTAACTCAATTTTAGGGGTTGAAAATAACATATTGTTCCTTTTAATCGACCTTAATTATTGCATGTTGTTTTTGTGCATCACTTCTTGTTTTTTGTTCACAGTTGACTTCGCCTGGTAAATCGGAAGTAAATACCTGTATTGCTGATGACATCTTCTGCATCACATTACACTTAAAATAGACATTATCCTGTGTACCAAGTTCGATGCCTTCACTGCTGATTTTGATATAAGAGCCACCGCAGATTAACGTTAGTTCATCGCTCGCTGTGATAGTCACCTCACCATTCACGCTATCAACTTTAACATCTTGCTTAGCGGCCATATTCAGATTGGCGTTTTGGGCTTGCAGGTCGATATCGCCTTGGTTGGCAAATAGTTTCATGCCCGATTTTTGGGCGAATAAGCCAAGCGCCTCACCCGATGAGAGGGTGACGTTTTTTAAGCCGTTGATGTCGGTTTGATTTTCGCTAGTAAGGGTGAGGCTGTTAGCTGTCGATAGTTGGATATTTTCAGGGCTGGTTAGGGCTATGCCTTCTTGCGCATAGGCTAGTAAGCCACTTTGGGTTAGC
>NZ_FMWS01000065.1:0-1941 GCF_900103255.1 Gilliamella bombi
AATTAGTGTAGCCGATCCACTTCAATTGGTGATATTGCTTATGATAGTTTAGATTTAAGTATGTCAGTAGGGGCTAAGTTGAAATTAGTGCCGAAACTGAATAAGTTTGGTAATCCAATATTTAAATTATTTAAAAATGGTCGCCGTGATTTAGAAAACGCTTACAAACAAATGAGTAAGAAATTATTAACTGTGGAAATTCTTGGTGATGCTATTTCTCTTAGAGAACTAGCTAATCAGTTAAAAAAAGCTTTTATACTTAATAAAGATACCAACCAAGTGAGCATGGTTGTTAAAGAGCCAGAAACAATTATTAATACAGGACAAATTGTTGAGAATTGTTCATTGATAATCACAATAGGTAATGATGATGCACCAGATTATTATAGCTGTGAAAGTAGTGATGGTTCAACATATAGAAAAGATAGAGACGGTAATATTATAAAATAAGGAGATTTGCATGGCTGTTGAAATATGGATTAGCTATTATTTTTTTGCTATTGTTGGGTGTTTTATTCGGCGCTATTTTTCGGAATATATTGCAATGGACTACAATAATGACAAAACTTTAAATCGTAAACGACGTTTAGCTCTTTCTTATTTTTATTTTATTTCTTTATATAGCCTGTTAATTATAAGTCAGCCAGGAGAAGGTTTTTTTCAAATATTATTTTTTTCTGGTCAGCTGTTTTTATTTTTATATTGTATGTATTTTTTATTAGCTTTCTTGAAACACCACGTAGATACATAAAAAGGAAAAAATGGAAATAACCTAAATGAATTATGAAAAGCCTAAATAATGATAAAGGAGAATATAATAGCTATGGTATGTTTTATAACAGTCAGTTTTTGTATATGTGCATTTTTTTGTGTTTACATTCGTTACTATTTTTCAGGTTATATACTTACAGATTATCAGCAGAATAAAAGTTTAAATAATAAAAGAATCTGTGCGATTATATATTATTATTCTATTAATTTATATAGTATTTTTATTCTTGTTCCCCATGGAGATTTATCAATAACAAGTTTAACCTTTTTTTGGTTTGTGGCTTTTATAATGATTTTAAACGTTTTTTTTATTAGTTTTCTCGAAACCCCACGTAGATACAAAAAAAGAAAAAAATGGAAATGATTAATTGAAGTAAAATAAGGATAAAATTAATCATAATTTAAAAATATTAAGAATTCTTTGATTCTTTTTTATAAACTTGATGTTCTATTTTATGTTATGTGAATTTTATATATGCGAGAGGGTTAATAAACGATGCAAAAATTATTATTACTCATATTATGCTGTGTTTTCTAAGTGCTTGTGATAGCTATCTATATCAATAAAAAGCGCAACAAACTGAAAGAGCTTAAATAGAGCCATTTTTATCTAAACGAGTCAAAATTGATAGATATAACCCATATATATTTAATAAAGATACTAAACAAGTCAGCATGGTTGTTAAAGAGCCAGAAACAATTATTAATACAGGACAAATTGTTGAGAATTGTTCATTGATAATCACAATAGGTAATGATGATGCACCAGATTATTATAGCTGTGAAAGTAGTGATGGTTCAACATATAGAAAAGATAGAGACGGTAATATTATAAAATAAGGAGATTTGCATGGCTGTTGAAATGTGGGTTAGCTATTATTTTTTTGCTATTGTTGGGTGTTTTATTCGGCGCTATTTTTCGGAATATATTGCAATTGACTACGATAATGACAAAACTTTAAATCGTAAACGACGTTTAGCTCTTTTTTATTTTTATTTTATTTTTATATTGTATGTATTTTTTATTAGCTTTCTTGAAACACCACGTAGATACATAAAAAGGAAAAAATGGAAATAATCCAAATTAATTTTAAAAAGCCTAAATTATGGTAAAGGGAGACACAATAGCTATGGCATTTTTTATAACAGTCCATTAAAAATACGGGTCGA
>NZ_FMWS01000065.1:2048-44923 GCF_900103255.1 Gilliamella bombi
TAAGTTTGGGGTATTTACAGTAAAATTTTCCATGCGGGTACTAGTTTAGAAAAAGGGCGAGTCTACACCAATGGGGGACGAGTATTATGTGTAACTACACTTGGCAACACAGTACTTGAAGCTCAACAACGTGCTTATCAGCAAGCCAAAGACATCTATTGGCATGGTTGTTTTTATCGCCATGATATTGGCTACCGTGCAATTGAGCGGGAAAAAAATAAATAACCGTTTATGAAAAATTGATTTATTAAAAAACAATAAATAAAAAGTTCAATAAAATCAATACTCTATCTGAATGTTTTTGCCTTAGGTAGAGTGTTTGATAGCGCTAAGTGCTTTATCATTTTGATATAAAATAGCTTAAATAGTATGATGTCACCGTTGCGGTTTGCTACTCTCAAAGCTCAAAATATCAGAAATCTTGCTAAGTTTTTAAATAAAAAATATATCCTAAAAGCTGTCATAAAGCCAAAACAATAACATTTATTCTTGACAAAAATTAACCAAAATTTATCTAAAAACTAGCAAAAATTTACATAAACGTCTATAATTTCACCAATTTAAAATTAGTTAATTTAATTATAAGGTTAATATAGAAACCAATAAACTTAATCGACAGGTGGAACGTAATGCAGTATCATTTTAGACACAAGCAGAGGCAAGCCAATGTCTTAAATTTATTAAATAACCAAGTTAGATGTAGTGTTACACAAATCTTGTTTATCTTATCAAAGTTATCTTTAAAATTTTTATCGAAATCACTTGCTAAATTTCCGTTTTCATTGACACTACTACTATTATTGCCGTATTCATTGGAATCGCAGGCATTATCGGCCACGACTTCTAAACGTATTAATGGTACTGTACCTTATTTAACTTTTGAGGATGGTACTACAAAAGTGACTACAACAGATGACTTATTAAGTATTAGGTTATCAGATGGTCGTACACTCACACCGCAAAACAATTCTTCATCATCAACAAATCCCATTGAGCTACCCGCATCAGGTCAAAGTTTTGAAAATATTGACATGATAGTACCGACATCAACCAATTCTGTGAACCTTAGCGATTTAGTCGCACAGGGTAATTGGGGTGATGATGATGGTGATGGCCAAGATGGCGGGGTAATGGCAGAAGGAAGTATAACGCTTAGTATCACAGATAAAAATAACCAAACGGTTAGTCGTAATGAAGTATTAACGATAAGTAATGCACCTTATAAAGTAAAATTAAGTAGTACAGGGGGATCTTTAAGCACACAATACGGGGAACCAAAAGCTAATACCTTCACAGAAGGTAGTGAAACATATTACATCAAACCAAAGGTTACAGTAGGTGTCAATTTCGTAAGGCCGAATTTGCAATTAGGAACAGACATTTTCGCAGGTCCAGCTTACGAATGGAACCCTGATAAGGGATTTCTAGTTCAATCAACCAATTCAGTATCATACGCGTTAAATTTTCCGACTACGGGTGCTGATGGTTTGTATTTTGATTTAAATATAGTTGGAGTAGATGCAAGTCAGTTGACTTGGGAGCCAGTCACGCATGAAGGAATAACCGCTACGGTGACAAGGACAACCGCTAGCGATAGTTGGATTCCTAATGGTTCAGAAACAGTAACGCGTGTTACTCTAACGGGCCCAGAGGCTAAAGCACAATGGGATAGTGCTAATCCAGATCCAATTACAATCCCAAATTTACCGAAAGAATTTGAATTAAAAGGCAAGGATAGTAGTGGTAATGTGGTGGTAAAATATGGATTTGTTTTGCAAAAGTGGTTTGTCAATGGAGGAACTAGATTTGATATCTATTCTAATAGCGTATCTTGGTGTAGTAGTTTAGGTTATCGAATTCCACAAATAAGGGATCTTACTAATACATACAGTTCTGCTTGGGGAAATGATTGGCAAGGAGCTGTACCGCCATCCTCTAATAATGGTTCTTACCAACGACGAATAGGGGCTGGATTAGCCACAGAGTGGGGTAACATGATGTATTATACTAATACAGGTTTTGAATACAGCATGTACAACTGGACTAGTGATAGTATGGGAGGAACAGGCTACTATATGTACACAGTGGGTTTGTCGAATGGTATTGTTAACTACTCCACAAGCTTCTCTTCTATTGTTTGTGTCACTCCTTAGTTTTTTGTATTTAAACCTAAACTGAGGACACTCAACCAAAGAACAAGGTCCTGTGTAAGACCAGACGATACGCACAATAGATTTTAAAAGCTTGCGCTTTTTCTAATAAATAGCAAAAGCGCTTTGCAAAAATAAAAAACAAAATTTAACTTAACAAACGAAAAATAATCTATAACTATTTGATTTTATTAAAAAAGAAAAAATAAAAATTAAATAAAATCAATAGTCTACCTGAGTTTTTTTTATAAGGTCATCTTAATAAATATTTTCAATGATTTTCTTAAAGACTTAATTTTTTCTCTATTGATGAAATCTTATCTCGCATATGTAAGGCTTTCTCTATTCATTATCAAAGTTTTTTGGATCACTATAGGTAATTTATGTATTGCATATAGTGAGTAATTACTTTCGCATCATCATATCACTAATTTAAACTAATAATAGAAACTAAAGTTTAATTTCCTTTTTTGCCAATGAAATAAAACACAATAGCGAAGCAAATGTTAGAATGGTTACAGTGCCCCATACTGCTCGCCATCCGTAGATATGGGCGATATCAGCAATAATAATAGGAGTTAGAAACGAAGTGATAAATACAGTAGTGCCAATCATACCCAAGGCTGTTCCCGTACGTTCAATGCCCGCTTTCACTGCTACCTCGGTATAAGCAATACCGTGCCACGCATGGCCAAATAAACCTGTTAACACAATAAATATAATCCCCATATATGTATTATTCACCGTTAAACAAAGCATTAAAGATGCCATTCCACCAAGTATGGCGTAATATTTTAATAAGGCAATACGATTCTTTTCTTTGTCTGTATAGTAACCTGACCAGATCCTGAGCACCCCACCGCCAATCTGAACACCAATAAGAATAATAGCAATTGATGCTAAATCAATATGTAGGTTATCACGCATATAGATGCTGCCAAATGTGAGTACTGCCATTTGAGGTACCGTTAGAAAACCCGCAGCCATAACGACCCTCCAAACTGCCCCAGTTTTTAGTGGGGAGGGGATAGTGAGGGTTGATTTTGGTGTATATTTTGATTCACTCTGTTTAGTGTTGATAAACAATACAACTACAAGACCAACGCTAAAGCCTGTGGTAGCTAATACAATAAACATCAGTTCAAATCCATATGAATAGGATAACCAAGGCAGTAGTCCAGTTCCAATCGCACCGCCAACTGGGATTGCGGTTTGACGAACACTCATAGCAAATCCACGTTCACTATCATCAAACCATGACATCACAGTTCTGCCAGATGATGAGTTAATACTACCGCTGAAAGCTCCTGTTACAACTAGGGCTGCTCCCAAGTGTAAATATTTAACACCACCACCAAGTGAAGCTTCTGGCGTGAGTGATATGGCGATTAAGGCATACATTATAGCTGATGACCATAACCCAAGAATCAAAACCTTCTTGTCACCTAATTTATCTGTCAAGATCCCCCAAATTATCTCTGAAGCTGCAACACCTAACCCCATTGCTCCTAAAACGAAACCAAGTTCGTATAATGAAAAATGATAAGCATCTCGCATTAAAATTCCAGTAATGGGTATGCCAGCAAAACCCATCGCAAATGTTGCTTGTGCCAGAACACCAATTCCAAGCACAAACCAACGATAATTATTTTTTTTATCCATTTAATTTTTCCTTACTTAATTGCATACCAATTGGTATGTTTTGATTTATAGTATTCTATTTATTTGTATAAGTAAAATTAAATAAATTTCATTAAATTATTTGCATTTATTAATTATTTTAATTTTAATTAGTATATAGGGTGTTTTTGTGTTAACGTACCAATTAGTATGTTTTATTAATATAATTGGAGGTAATAATGACTAATGTAGCAATTAATGGTTTTGGTCGTATTGGGCGTAGTTTTGTCCGTGCATTGCAGGATTGTTCACACGACATAAAAATTGTTGCGATCAATGATCTGGGTTCAATTGATCAGCTCGCTCATCTTTTAAAATATGACACAACTTTTGGACGTTTTGCTAAAAGTATTGATGTAAAAAAAGGTTGCTTAATTATTGACGAACAAGAGATTGCGATATATCAAGAACGTGATCCTGAGGCTTTCCCATGGGCTAAACATCAAGTTGATGTGGTATTAGAATCAACTGGTGTATTTAATGATGGCACAAGAGCACAGTCTCATATTAAAGCTGGAGCTAAAAAAGTGCTCATTTCTGCTCCAGCAAAAAATGTCGATTTAACTATTGTTCAGGGGGTGAATGAGCACTTGTATAACAAAGATGAACACCACATTATTTCTAATGCTTCATGTACAACAAATTGTTTAGCCCCTTTAGTTAAGGTGTTACATGAGAATTTTGGAATTAAATCAGGTTTTATGACAACGATTCATGCTTATACGCAGGATCAAAATCTTCAGGACGCACCGCATAGGGATATGAGGCGAGCACGAAGTGCAGCGCAAAATATTGTTCCAACTTCAACTGGTGCTGCGCAGTCAATTGGACTTGTTTTTCCTGAATTAAAAGGCAAATTAGATGGTGGTTCGGTGCGTGTTCCTGTCATTACTGGATCCATGATAGATCTTACATTAAATCTAGAGAAAGAAGTGACAGTACAATTAGTAAATGATACTATCAAAAAAGCTGTAAACTTGAAAAAAATGGATGGTATTCTTGCCTATACAGAAGATGAAATTGTTTCTTCTGATATTATTGGCAATCTAGCTTCCTCTATTTTTGATGCTAAGCTAACTAAAGTGATGGATGGTACTTTACTCAAAGTTGTCAGCTGGTACGACAATGAATGGGGATTTTCAAATCGTTTGGTGGATACCATTTTACAAATTAAATAATTAGTTAATTAAATATACCGTCAATTGATGGTGTGTTGAGTTATAGCAATATGAATAACGAACAAAAAACTAAACAAAATTCCAGAGAAAAGCTCATTATTGCTATGGCTGATCTCTTATTAGAAAAAGGTCTAGCAAATACTAGCCCTAAAGATATTTTAAAGCGGTCAGGTGTTGGACAAGGTAGTCTTTACCACCATTTCAACGGTAAAGAAGATTTGGCTTTATATGCTATAACTTATAATGTAGAACAGTTAATAAGCATAAATGCTTCAGTACTAAATACTGATACAAATGCTTATAATAAACTGTCAAATTTGCTATTAAAACCTCGTAATATACAACGAGGCTGTTTAGTTGGTCAAATGGCACGAGATAGGTCTATTATGACAAATCCTCATTTAGCGGCAGAAGTTACACGCGGATTTTTGACAATGAAACAAACGTTAGAAAATCTTATAAGAATGGGAATTTCTGATGGAAGTATTTCTAATATTCTTGCACCGTTAGAAGCAGTAACACTGATCATATCTACTTTGCAAGGCGCTTATATTTCAGCAAAAGGATTGCAAGATGAATCCTATTTTCACCTAACAATCAATTCACTATTGAAAATATTTACGCCAAAATCATAGTTTATTTTTGTTTAATTTGTGTTGAATTACAAACAATAAAACAGTCAAACCGTCATTTATAGCTCAATAAAGTAGCTCATTTTTCTTTATTGTTTTTTCTATTTCACAATGGACATAAACCAATCCTCCATTTTTGGATTTTGATGCGAGAAGAAAAAACTATGCCAGTATCTAAAGTAGTAATGAGCTTTATCTCTTGTTCTGAAAGGGCAAAGTTCAAAAGGCGATCTGGGTAAAATTGCTAACGCCGATGGCTTTAGCCTTGCCTTTTTCGTAAGCTTCTTCCATTAATCGGTAAGCATAATAGTAGTCATTAAATGGCTGGTGAATTAATAGTAAATCAATATAATCTGTCTTTAATTTGCGTAATGACTCTTCTATTGATTGTTTGGCTTTGTCATAGTTAGTGTTGGTGATCCATATTTTTGTGGTAATAAATAGTTCTTGACGGGGGAATGCTACATTTTTGTATGGCATTGCCAACCTGACGTATTTTAAAAATTAAGACCTGTTTTAGATGGACGGTAAATCCATCTAACATTCATTATTTAGCCAAATTTAAAATATTAGCAATGACCTGCTTGCTATAAATGTCACTAACAGCAAAAAAGGGGCGTTTTGTGCCCCCTTTTATAATATTTTTATATAAAATTTATAGTCGATTTCTATCAATTCCTCAAACGTATAATAGGTAACAAATTAATGCTTGTTGAGAACTTCTAAAAAAGGCATGACACTACTGTTTGGCATAAAAACTCGATCATTGTTTTTTTCTTTGTCAAGGATAACTGGATCAATCTCATAACCTAACAGATTAGAAAGAATATATTTATTCATAAGCCCACTTAAATAGCCATCTGGTCCTCGAAATGATTCAATAAATTGACAATTATATCGTTGATTGGTTGATATAAACATAAAAGGGATTAGGAACTGGTCAACGTTGTCACCTATACCATGCCCAACATTCACAATTTCGCCATGATCCGAGGTATAAATAACGGTATAGTTGTTACTATATTTATTAATAACATCATATAATGCTTTGATTGCACGGTCGGTGTGATGAATAGTTAAATCATATTCTTCGACATCAGGTAAAGCCAACTTATCAACTTCATCATAACCTTTTGTATAGGGTTGATGGCTACCGCGCAAATGTACAAAAATAAATTTTTTCGGAAAATTATCTTTTTGTAGAGTGTCTTCTAATAATTGACTTAAATTAATATCCAGAATATCTTCAGTAAAAGTGATAACATCGCTTTTACGTGCAATAAAACCAAACTTAGTATTAAATGTACCTTGAATTTGTTGCCCAGCCGATGCTAACCAATAGGTTTTGTAATGATTGAACTTAGCCATCTCAATAATCGATTTATTATCAAATAAATTATCATCACTTTCGGGCACATTGAATGAAAGTGTCATTGGTATAGAATCCCTGGTTAAAGCGGCTGCTGAGTGGCTATTTGGGATAATACATCTGCCATTTTGACTAAAAATATTGGTCATAAAAGGCGTAGTTTGTTGATGATAACCATAAGCGCTATAGCGGGAAACTAAAGAAGATTCGCCCATAATAAATACGATCAAGTCGTTATCAGGCTTATTAGGAGGTAAAATCACAGCTTGATTAAATTTCTCAATTTCATTGGTATTTGAATAGATATCTGTTGATACATAACTAGCCAAAAGATAGGATAAATCGCCTAGCACAGCAGGAAATATTGCACGAATTACACTAATACTACTTTTAAGGTGACCATTTTTAATGTCAGTTTTTAGTGATGATTTAGTTATTAAGAATAAACTAACAATGAATATTATAAGTATATATAAAGATAGGGGGACAAAAAGTTTAAATCTAACGGAAATTAGTTTTTTAAGAATAAATAAAATAAGAAAGGTTGTAATAAATGCTGGACCTATTATGAGCAAAGCCTGTTTAGTCATTGACATTACTTCGTGAGAATTAGTCTCAATAATAGAATCAAGTACTCCTTCTGATATCATTTCTCCATAAAAAATGAAATAACTAATTTCAGATAAAAAAAGAAATAAAAATAAAGAGCCAAAGGCAACAATGGGTTTATGACGACTATTAATGCTTTTATGTATTAACATAATAAAACATAAAGTTGTTATCAAATTTAAATAAAATAAAGGATTTTCTAAAAAAAATCCATCCCGCTGTGCACTAGACTTATTAAGGTAAATAAAAGCAAAAATAGCACTAATAAAAGTATAAATTAACAGTAAAATTAAACGGGAACTTTTTGCTATTCCATATGATTTCATAATATATTTTAGTTATCTTATCGTTATTTTGTAAAAATTATAATAATCAATTATATTTTTTCAATTAAATTTTATTAAATAGAGTGCATTATCATATTTCTTAAAAAAAATACATGTATCTTAAAAATAAAAGTAATCATATTTATACTACAGATGAATATTTTCACGATAATTATGGATGAATTATTAAAATACAATTTTCGATTGATAGCTAGCCATTTTGTTTTTTATAGTGTAAGATATGTGCACTTCTTGTTAAGGAAGTATAAAATTTTAGTAATAATATTAAAAAATATTTAAAAGGAGAAAATAATAATGATGTATTTATCTGCAATTCGTGCTCAAGCAAGAAATTTTTTAGGTAAATTTGTTAAAAATGAGCAAGGCGTAACAGCAATTGAATATGCAATTGTTGCAGCTGGTGTTGCTACTGTTGTATTCGTTGTCTTTGAAGGTAATGGTCCAGTAGCGACAATGTTAAGTGAGGTTTTTGACTCTTTAAAAGGTAAAGTAACTGATACAATTAATGCTACACAGACACCTTCTGCTCCTTAATTTAATTTAATTTGAAGATAATGTATTATTATCTTTGTTGAGTTAAAGTTACTAGCACTAGCTAGGGTGCTAGTAACTTTTTCGTAGTGTAAAAATAATATAATATAATGAATATTATGGACAATGAACAATCTAGGTTTTCTGCTGAATGGGGTAGAGTTCGTGATTTGGTTTTTCAAGTTCTTGATCTTGATTTAATTGAACAATTAAAGAACGAACCTAATCGAGTTTTGCGTGAAATTCAAACAATAATCAGAGATATTGTTAATTCTGGCAATGCTTATATTACTGCCGATGAATCGGGTATTTTGGCAGGCATGATTTGCGATGAAATTATTGGTTATGGTCCAATTGACTCCTTAATGAAGGATGAAACAGTTAATGATATTTTAGTCAACGGTCCTTATAGTATTTATGTTGAACGGAGCGGGGTCCTTGCCAAAACGGATAAGTTTTTTATAAATGAACGTCAACTACTTGATATCGCAAGACGTTTAGTCAATAAAGTTGGTAAAAATATTGATGAGGCGCATCCTTTAGTCGATTCAAGAATGCCCGATGGTAGTCGTCTCAATGTTGTTATTCCTCCTGTTGCCATTGATGGAACATCGATGTCAATTCGTAAATTTGGTACTGGTCGCCGAACATTTCATGACTTGATCAACTATGGTTCACTAAATGAAGACATGGCTAACTTTTTAGTTATTGCAGCTCGATGCCGAATGAATATTATTGTTTCGGGTGGAACAGGTTCTGGTAAAACAACAATGCTTAATGCACTGTCTGGATTTATTGGTGAACATGAACGAACTATTACACTTGAAGATGCCGCTGAGTTAAAGTTGCAGCAAGATCATGTGCTTAGACTGGAAACCAAATCAGGTGGTGAGGATGGTCGTGGAAGAGTAACTATGCAAAATCTCTTAGTTAATGCACTGCGTATGCGACCAGATCGAATTATTTTAGGGGAGTGCCGTGGTGAAGAAGCTTTTGAAATGCTTCAAGCTATGAATACTGGTCACAATGGTTCAATGTCGACGTTACACGCTAATACTGCTAAAGATGCTTTATCTCGATTAGAAAGTATGATCATTATGGCTCAACCTGAATTACCTATTGTTGCAATTAGACATTATATTGCTTCTTCAGTTAACTATATTATTCAGGCTTCACGCCTTCCAGATGGACAACGTAAAGTAATGAGTATTACTGAAGTTATAGGATTAGAATCTGAAAATATTATTACTCATGATGTTTTTAAGTTTAAAATTCATGACGAAAGGGATGAAAATGGTAAAATTCAAGGTGAATTTGTCTGTAATGGATTAGTTAGGCGATCTGCACTTTATGATAGTGCTCAATATTATGAAATGTCAGATGTGTTAGAAAAACTAATGTTAAACGCAGTAGGTTTAAAAGCATGATTTTACTTCTTTCACTTGTGCTCATTTTTGTTGCTGTTATAAATATTTTTACATTACATCGTCGTAGTGGGCGATTACAAGTATTTTATAATGTCGAGGCCAAAAAAATTTCTTTATCAAGTTTGGTTGAAAGAGAATTATCTCAAAGACAACAATCCTTTTGGGAACGCACTAGTTTTAATATAAAAATGATGATTAAACCTCATTACAATTTACTTGTAATAGGGCAATCAAAAAGTCGGTTGTTTGTTTATATTTTTGTAGGTGCAGTTGTGGGTATCATATTGAATGAAAAGTATATTAACTATAATAGCTATATTGCTGCTTTAGTTAGTATTATTACCACAATTGTTATAATTATTTTTATAAAAAAAAGAAAGTTAAAAAAAGAGTTTTACGATACATTTCCTGAAGCATTAAACACTATTACAGGTGTTGTATCATCTGGTGGTGCAATAACAACGAGTTTTAAAACGTGTGGAAATTCTATTGATGGAATTGTTGGCAAAGTAATGAAAGATGTGGATAGCCGAATTGAAATTGGTGAAAATATTGAGGATGTGTTAATAAGATCTTATTTAAGGCTTCCATTTCCAGAATATTATTTTTTTATTTTGACAGTAATGGTTAATCTAGATAGTGGTGGAGAATTAAAAGAAGTTCTTAGTCGGTTAACAAAAATGTTAATAAACAATCGAATTTTAACTAAAACCAGAGACGGTAAAACAGCAGAATTAAGAATGACTATGAAAATATTAGGTTGTATGCCTTTTGCTTTTATTTTTATTCTTAAACTTGCTTCACCAGCAAATTATGAACAATTGGTTGGTACAACGGTTGGCCATTATGTTTTATATTATATATTCGGTAGTGTGGTTATTGGACTTTCCATTATAAGAGGAATGGTTAGCAAGGTCATTTAAATTATGATGAATTTACTAAATATATTAATTCCCATTATTTTAATTTTTATAGGCAGTAGAGAATTAGTCTGTTTATATTTGTTGCATCAAAGAAAAGAAAAACTCAATTTATTATTAAATAATGAGAATGAAGAAAAGAGAGCACCTAAAAAGCATATTAATCAAAGAAACCTTGCTTTTGAGAGACTAGCTGCAAAAAATAGTATAAGCTTAACTTTTTTGCGTCGCTTTCAAGAAAAAAATAGTTGGAAGATTTACGCCATCATTATCGGATTTTCGTTTTTTTATCTTGCAAATCAAATATTTTCTTTTATTGAACTTAGTTCAAATATATTACTAATTGTATTATTCCTTATTATTATTATAGTCATTATTCTGCCTGATAGATTAGTAAAAAAACAGACAGAAAAAAGAATTAAGAGAATTTCACAAGATTTACCATTGATCATTGATATGATGGCAATTATGGTGAAATCAGGTATGACAGTCGAAAATGGTTTTAGATATTTGAGCACGAAAGTAAAACCAATTAATAGAGATGTGGCAACTATTTTAGAAAGAGCTTGTTTAATGATGGATGTTAACGGTATTGAACTTTCCATCGATTTAATTCAGCGTGAGGTGCCTTGTAAAGAAGTCAGAATGTTTTGTATTACTTTAAAAAGAAGTATTAGTTATGGTAATTCGATTTATGACGCTTTATTAGAATTATCAGCTGAAATCAGAGAAGTACAAAAATTAACAATAGAAGAAAGAATTGCTGCTATTGCAGCTAAAATGACAATGCCGATGATGGTATTCTTTTTAGTTCCAGTTCTTGTTGTTGTTGTTGCGCCAGTTATTATGAATATTATATCGACATTAAGTCAGATGAATAATTAGGGATCTAGAGATAATGAATGATTTTTTAAAATACTGTAAACCAAAAATGTTAATAAATCCGAAATTTATTGCGGTGTGTTCAATATTGTTTGTTGCTACTGGATGTCAAAATAGTACTTTAAGATACGATTTAAATGAGCAACAAAAAATTTACATTCATGAAACCACAAAAAATTACGGTGGTTTAATTGAGCTTTATAAACAACGTTTGCAAAAATCTGATACTGAAGATACAAGATATAAACTAGCCCAGGTCTATTACTTATCTAATGACTATGATGCTGCAAAAAGAACATTAACCCCTGTTTTAAATAAAACCAAAAATGATAATCTTTTTGTTTTGTATGGTCATGTTGAATCGAAAATGAGGAATAATGACACTGCATTAGAATATTTAGACAAAGCAATCACGATTAATCCTAAAAACGGTGAAGCATATAATGTAAAAGGTATAGTTTTGTTGAAAAAGAAACAATATGATGCTGCACGATATTCGTTCAATCTAGCTAGAGAAAACTTTTATGATGAGAACAAAGTCACAAATAATCTAGCTATGCTATCAATTTTGAATCAAGATTATAATGAGGCTTATAAGCACTTAAATATTTTATATACAAAAGGATATCGTGATCAAACCATTCTTCATAACTTGCTTTACACGTTGGTTAAATTAAATAAAATTCAATTAGCTAAGTCATTTTGCTTAGGGCATAGGTTATCTAATGAGCCAGAAATATTAATTCAAGAACTAAAACAGATCGAGCCAATTAAAGCGATTAAATTTAATGAAATTGTGCCAGCGCAAAGTGATAATCAAAAGCAGTATACAATTGAAAAAGCGGCATCACAAAAGCTAAATAAAACGGACAAAAAAGTTGTTAAGCCTGAAAAAGTAACTAATTCACAAACAACTGATAAGTCGGAAGTTAGTACTAAATTATCGAGTGTGGCTAAATTAGATTCAGAAACTGAATCCAAAACAGCTTCTCAAGCTACTGCAACTAATTCAGCAGTTATAAATAAAACAGATTCTAAACAAAATAATCAAGTCAATCGGGCGACGACTAAATCGACTATTTTAGCTGTTCGATCTGGCGAACATCGAAAATTTAGCCGAATAACTTTTGAAACAGTTAGTCCATTAAATAAAAATCAATACGTAATTGAAAAAATTTCACCAACAGAGTTCAAATTATCGTTATATGACGTAACCCTTCCTAGCAAAGGAATAAATTATATCATTAACCAAATTTCTCGTAGTGATCGTGATTTTGCCAATGTTACAGGAACTTTAACTGCCGAAAAAACATTAGTTTTACAAATAAAAACAAAACAAAACTCAATAGTGAAGGATTTCGATGCAGGCCCTAATTCTAATGGTAAAGCTCATTGCTTTGCATTTGATTTTTATTTAGAGAATAAATAAGTGCAAAAAAAATAATAATAACAATAGATATAAAATTTTAGGGAGTTTGCATGAAACAAAAAAAAATAATTATTCTATATATATTAATGTTAGTTGTGGGACTGGCATTACTATTTACTAAATCATCGCCTGAACCTGTTGCTGAGCCCATAGTTCAGCAACCAGTTCAAGTTAAAGAAGAGCCTAAAAAAGAAGAACCTAAAACAGAAATCATAACTGTAGCTGCTGCTAAACGTAGTATTAGTAAAAGCAATATTTTGACTAAGGATGACTATTATTTTAAATCGATTGAAGTCAAAATTGGGTCTAATGACAAATCCAAATATATAAGTGATGCAACAGAAATCGATTCTTATGTTGCTAAAAATAATATCGCAAAAGATGCATTTATAGAAAGTAGTTTTATTGCTTCACCTAATTCAGAGGAATATTTACTGTTAGCGATAAAAGAGGGGAATTATATGTTCCCATTCAAATTGGATCAAATTGACTCTTATTTAGTAAAAAATTTGAAGAGTGGTGATCTTGTTGATCTCTATATATTTTATAGTGATGATGAAATAACTAAGTCTAATACTAAAAATTATAAAGAGGATAGATTGGCTTCACCTAGTGATAATTTTGTTAAAAATCGCATAAAACCAATTATTGTTGGTAAAAAGATTCTTTATATTGATCTAGGATCTACAATAGATCAAAAATTTCAGAGAAAAGACGTAGCTCAAGTCCAATTAGAGCTTTCAAATCAAGAAATTAAATTATTAAGAACACTAATGACAAATTCTACAGTTATGATGTATCCAAGTACTTATAAACAAAATGTTGATGATGGATTACGTTTGTTAAGTGATAAAGAAAAGAAATGGCCATTAACTGATAAAGCTATTTTTTCAAAGAAAAAACAGATTAATTTGCTAAAAGGGAATTAAGAATGCTAATAAAAGTTAAACCAATTATTAACAAAATAAAAAAGCTAGCTTGTTTATTATCAATTAGCTTCTCTCCGTTGGTTTTTGCTAATACTCACAATTTACAGATTGGGCAAAGTAAAACAATTGTTTTACCTGAGAATGTAGGTACGGTTTTTATTAGCCAAGACAGCGTAGCAAATTATGAAGTTGTTGATGGTAAATCGCTAATTATATATGGTAAGCAAAATGGTAGAACTAGCTTGCTTGTTTATGATGATGCAAATAATATTATCATTAATGATAATATCAATGTTGATCCACTCTTATCTCAAATTACACATAGGCTAGCGCAAAACTTTCCAAATAGTAGCGTAACAATAGATCGTTACGATAACGGCGACCCAAGTGGTAGATTTGTTTATGTACTAAATGGTACTACACCAGATACTACAACAAAAGGTAAAATTATGGCGCTTGTAGGTACACTCGTTGGACAAGATGCGGAGCGAATACGAAGTAAAGTATCTGATGAATTTGTTAGCCCAGATCTGACATTTCAAGATTACTATGTATATAACAATATTATTGATAATATTAGAGTAATTGAAGAGTATCAAGTTAATGTAAGATTGACTTTTGTTGAAGTTAGCAAAACTTTTACTGATTCATTGGGTATTGAGTGGCAAAGTTTAACATTAGATAGTATGGCCAAAGGTCAAGATTTTAAGATGAACAATATTGGTGAGTTTACTCTATTAGGTCTAAAAAAAGGATTCAATATTCATAACATTACTACAATGATTCGTGCTATAAAAAATGATCGCTTAGCTAAAATTTTAGCACAACCTAATTTATCTGTATTATCTGGCGAAAGTGCAGCGTTTCTTGTTGGTGGTGAGATTCCTATTGTGACTAAAGGTAAAGATGGTGATTCTGAAGTTACTTATAAAGAATATGGTATTAAATTGAATATCAGCACCAAAGTAAACAATGACAAACGCATTAGATTATTTATTAATAACGAAGTGAGTTCGGTAGCAGGTTCATATGCTTTTAATGACTATAATATACCGACTTTACAAACTCGAAAAACAAGTTCTACTATTGATTTATCTGATGGTGACAGCTTTGTTATTGCAGGATTAATTAGTGAACAGGACTCAGAAACATTATCCCGTATCCCTTTTGTTAGTGAAATTCCTATTTTAGGAGCATTGACTCGTAGTACTACAACAGGTCGTGAAAAGACTGAAATGGTCGTATTTGCAACAGTTAATTTAGTTACACCTAATAATAGTTTTGATGGTGTAGAATTACCGATTTTAGAGCGAACAGATGCAGTAAATAGTTTCTTTAATATTAAGAATAATATGGATAAACAACGACGAAACACAGTACCAATATCTAATGAAAGTGAAAAGTTTATTAACGATATGGGTTTTATTGAATAAAAAATTAGTGGGATTTTTATGCAATTATTTGGTAATAAAAAAGATAAAGATATATCAAAAGAACCATCACAAGAATTTGTAGTTGGACGCATTTCTGGTTTTCAGATAGCTATTTTAAGCAAAAGAACTGAATTGATTGAAAATATTCGTTCGGTGCTTTTCCTTTATAACGTGTTAGCCATGGAGATCTTCTCATTAGAATTATCTGAATTAAAAGAAGCTCCACGTTGGAATAAATATGATGCTATTATTTTAGATATTAAAGATGAAGGTGATGCTGAGCTATTATCTGAAAATGTCAATCGTTTTTTTCCAATTCAAGCATCAACAATACTTGTTGGTAGTCATGATTCAATCCAATTTTCTGAATTTTTGTTAAAAAAAGGAATTCATTTTTTATTAGAGAATAGTCAATTAGAGAAAATTCCTGATATCTTACACTCAAGGAGTATTACTCCACCTGGTTCTAGCCAAAGAGTCGGTAGCGTTATTACATTTTTAGGTTGTAAAGGTGGAATTGGCACATCATCATTAGCAGTTCATACACTAAAAAAAATCAGTTCGTTAACAAATTATCCACTTCTTTATATCCAAGGTGCAACTACAAGCCCTAATGCAGATTTTTTATTTGAAACACCAATTCCTCAAGATGGTTCAATTGTTGATATTGAAATGTCTTTACGAGTAAAAGTTGAACTTGCTGATAAGGCTTGGAAATATGATGATCTAAATTCAGGTCAATTCAATATTACTGTTATTGATCAAAATATGGGATTGCAATCTTCGTTTAAGCATTTTGATGAAATCATAAAGCTTTCAAACATTGTGTTTATTGTAATAAATAGAGATCCCTTTTCAATCAAAATTGCTAAGAGAATTTTGGAGGAAATTGCACGTATTAGTACACAAAATACGGATTTATTAAATAAACGTTTTTTGGTTTGTTTAAATGAAAACCTTCCTTATGATAAAAAAAATGCTTTGCAAAATGAGGATATTGAAGAATTCTTAGGTAGAAATATCGATTTTACACGCAAATTTATTCCAAAATTAGATAAATTTAAAAAAGCACATACTAGCAGTGAAATAAATGAAATGGCTGCGGCTATTATTGGTAATAAAAAAGTTAAAATAAATAAACAAAAAATGTCTTTTTCAATATTAAAGAAAAAGAATGATTAATCGTTAATATAATAGAGTAGAGCAAATAATTATGTTTAAATATTGGAAATTATTCTTTCGTCAAAAAAATGCAAGTGTTTCGATAGAGTTTGCAATTGTTTTTCCTTATTTAATTGTTCTATTTTTATTTGTACTAGAATTTAGTCGAATTATGATTATTGGTTCGGCTTTAGATCTGGTGACTACAGAAATAACTAGAAAAACGGCGATTTCTCAAAATGCAAACTATAATCAACAGTTACAAGAATTGATTAATTCTGAAGTACCATTATGGCCCTATATAGCAGATCCACAAAAATTTGAAATAACTGTGAAATATTGTAGAAAAATTGATGAGGCAATTAATAATAATTGCCTAAATACTCCAGTTAGCGATGCTCCAATACTATTATTTGAATTGAAGTATGACTACAATGCTATATTCTCCAAGCTGTTTGGTCGTATACTTGACAGCTCTCTGGAAAAGAAGACTATTGTTTACCGTGAGTTTTATTAAAATAATTGATAATTAAAGGAATGAAGTAGCAAATGAGATATTCTGATAATTTTTTTCGTAATAGAGACGGTATAATTTCAATAGAGTTTGCAGCATGTTTTTGTTTGTTTTCACTTTTAGTATTTATTATCTATGATACTTACAGTAGCATCATGTTACAGAATAGATTAGAGCGGGCAAATTATACTGTAGCTTCTATTTTTCGTGAAAGATCAGCAATTTATCCAGTTACAAATGGCTCGACAGTTCAAGAAGTCGCTGCATTATGTGCTGATCCTAACTCCTGTTTTAATTCTCATGAGTTATTTGATGATACTCAAGTGGAGCAACTCAGCCAGTTAGCAAGCTCATTACTAAATGGACGTAAAGTTACTTTAAGAGTTGATAGTTTATTTATATTTCAAGATGTTACTAACCCCAAAAGCTTGGCTCATGCGCAATTTGTTAATCTAAGCACTAGTTCTTGCTCCTCTGGTGTATGTAATGATGGTAGTATTGAGAACTATTTTACTTCTTTACCTAGTATGACTGATGATTTAGATAACTCACTTACTGACTATTCAAAACTTGTTCCGTATGTTGAACGAACAGCTGATCCCACAACAGGGTTGACAGGGCGTTGGATTCCCTTATATCGAGTTAGTATGTGTATAGTTAACGAAGAAAGCCTTTATTTAAAATGGTTTAATTCAAGCAGAAAAGTTACTGATACTTTACCAAATTTATGTAGCAATATTGTAGCGTTATCACGTTGTAATGATATTTCAAGCTCTGATGGAAATTGCCCAATTTATTATCGGTAATCAACACATTTTTGAGAGTATTATATGAGCCATAGCAATAATAGACATAACAAAATTAATTATAAGAAATCTTTTTTTAAGTGTTCTTCAGGGAGTGCTGCTATAAGTTTCGCCTTAATGTTTCCTGCAATGCTAATTTGTATGTTAGTTTCAATAAATCATACTCAAACGATGCGAGACCGAGCAAGGATCTCTGAAGCTACTAACGAAGCTTCGTTGGCAGTTATCGCATTAAACAATAAAAATGCCGATAAAACAGCAATTGAACAAAATCGCAAAATGGCATTGAACTATATTAATTATTTTGTTTATCAAAAAATTAGTGATGATTTAGTAGAAGATGCCGATGCCTCTATTAATATAGAATATAATAAAAACACTAAGGTATATAGTATTGCCTATAAACAGAAAGTTGATTCCTTAACAAGTAGTAAAGACAAAGGAAAAGTTGGTGAGTTAAATCAATCTATGATTGTTAGCAATAAAACTGAAAGTTATGGTAATACAAAGAAATTTGATAGATATGACTCATTTGATATTGCTTTTATTAGTGATTTTTCAGGTTCAGCAACATGCCAATATGGCGATACAGGTTGTAATGACTACTCTCCTCAAAATGGAAATAGTGATCAGCAACGTCTTCAATATATGAAACAAGCAATAACAGATATAATTAATAAGCTTAAAGAATCCTCAGGAATTAAATTTGCATTGATTCCTTATGATATCGGTGTACCTGTTAAGTTGGAAGCTAAAAACCTAGCTGGTGGAGAAAGTTACGGTTGTTCGGTTATGTACAAAATGCAGGGGCCTTATTATGATAAAATCAATTATAATTTTTGGGCAAATAAAAACATTGCATATTCTAAATGGATTAATTATTCAAAATCTTATAACGAATCAAAGTTACCGCCGACATATTTCATAGAAAATTTACCTTATATGTATTTCCCTCATAAGAACGATGTTACTTATTATTTAGATTATTTTAATTATCGTTATTATTCACAAATAATTGGGCCAGCGAAAGGATTGTATGATGATGATGCCTTAGTGCGTGAAAGATTGTGCAAGCCAGTTCTTAATGATGAGGGAGCAGCAAGGTATCGGTGTGGTGAAGATAATTGGGATTATCCATTGCGTCATGAACATAAGAAAACTATTAATGAACAATATGGCGCTATTGTCCAACTATATCATTTCATGTTTTCGGGGGAATATTCGGACGTGCATTATTCATTTGCTAACACTAAAACAGTTGATGTACAAGGTACAATTGATGAATTGTTCAGTGGCATAAACACTAATATAATAACATTTAATCGACCTATTTCGCCTACTGTTGGTGATTTTTCGCCATTTTTGGGAATGTGCCAATCGCCTTTATATAATAATGACATAATGAGCGAAAAGGTGATTAATTTGCCAACTAACCATCAAAGATTTTTAGAAGCATCAAAACATATTAGAACATTTAAGGCATTCCCTCATTTAGTTCCTTTTAGTAAAGACAGAAATCATAATTCGACTTTACTTAGTTATATTGGTGAGAGTGAGCAATCTTGGCAACCAGGTGGAGGAACAGACACTATAACCGCCTTGTTAAGGACAGTTCCTGTAATGGCAAATGGATCCGCTAATAATAAAATGATGATTATTATTACAGATGGTAAAGATGATGCTGGAGCCGATATTCTTAGAGATGATTTTTTGGATAAAGGTGTTTGCCAAGCAATAACGACTGGATTAACTTCAGCAGATAATGAGAATAAAGGCTATATTGAGAAGGCGGCTAATACAGCAACGATCCACTATATAAAACTTGATCCAAAAGCAGCCAATTTGACAACTGATGAACAATATGAAGAAGTATATGGAAAATGGTTTACTAAATGTATGAATGGTAATAGAGAATATTTACACGAGGCTCAAGATTATCAGAGTCTATTTGATACTATGGCAAAAATTATTCAGACGGAAACAGGTAATTTTGTTAACAGAGATGAATCTAATTAATAATGAAGTAGGGATTATTTAAAATGAAATTAATTAGAGTAATGGTATTATTTGCATCATGTTTATGCCTTTCATTATTTGCAAACGAAAGAAAAAGAAGTGATGCTGTCATGTTGACGATAAAATCATTTATAAAAATTCCTACTTCAACTAACTCTATTGATACAGGAATTACGATAGAAAATGGAAATATTTGGCTTACAGGATACAGCGATTCATGGATATTGGGCAGTGTTTTGTTGGGGATGTGGTCATTAAAAGCCTCATTATAGAGTAGAATTTTTGTCGATGAAGGGATTTATATTACGCAAATAACTGCAGGAGCATATCATCAATCATGGTGATGTTTGGTCATGAAGCGACAATCACGCTTGGCAAGCCTCAGCTATTAAGGTTGAAAATATTGGGGGTTATCAAACTATACCAGCCCTAGTTTTGGTAGCTAAAGATGTCATCATGACAGAAGCTGGAGAATATACTTCTTTTGTTTTAACCCGGAGTGGAGAGGTTTATGCTTGGGGGAGATGATGAATCAAATCAATATCGGTTTAGATATAGTGTACAGGAACTACCAGTACATGTTTACCAGACGTACCACCCAGTGCAAATTACTAATCTTCCCCCTTATATTAGTGGTGAGGATATATAACTATTAGGGGAGGAAACCGTTACACTGCTTTTTTAACTTCGGAAGGCGAGGTGTACGCTATGGGAGATGCTAATCATCTCGGTATTGAATTTGGTTATTTGGATGGTACACTATATGAACCTGGATTGTATCTTGATGATGTAAATGGAAAGAGCTATAAAGTAAGTGTCCCTATTCCCCAGTTTGTTATGGATGATGTTAATACGCTTTATTGTCGATTTGGGGGATGTGTTGCGGTCATTAATGATAATGAATTATTTACGTGGGGAGTAACACTTGCTGCAGGTGTAGAAAATGGTTCCCTTTGGCAGATAATGTATGGTTATAAACCCTTGAAAAGGGAAGTTATTGGTAATTTGACTAAATTTGATGGTGGTAAAGAGAGTATAATCTATTGGAATGATGAAGGGAAAGCTTTTGGCGTTGGATGGAATAATCATTTTAAATATGATCCTAAAGGTAAAGCTCCTCTTGTCGTTAATTGGCCAGGAGTAGAATTAAAATTTGTTACAGATGAGATGAAAAAAGTTTATGGTGAAGATTTTGTTCCAGGACAGTGATACTAATGGTTAATCAAGAATTAATTAATGATATTATTATTCTAGCTATTTGGGCATGTTTGTTATTTTCATGTTATACGGATTTAAAATATCGAACTATCTCAAATAAAATTGTTATAATAATATTCATTTTAGTTATTTTGAATTTTGCCCTTGGCAAAGGGCATCTAGATTATATTGCATCAGCTATATTTTTAATTTGCGGTCTATTCATGTTTTATTGCCGACTTGTTGGTGCTGGAGATATAAAATTAATTACTGTTCTTTTGATCTCTATTCCAATAAATAGTGTGCCGTTTTTCTTAGTCGTTATTACCTTTTTGGGGTTACCAATGGCAATTATTGCAATAATATACAGATCCTTCAAAAAAAATTCTGTTACATTGCCTTATGGGCTTGCCATTAGTGGTAGCTATTTTTTAACATCAATAACCTTATTTGAGGTTATACTGTAATAATTAACTTATAGTTAACATCTTAAATATAATCGCATTTTTATAATAAATATCAATGTTTCCCATCCTCAATAAGGCGGGTGGGAAACTCTTTTTTAACCTGCAAACACTTAATAACTGTTATTCCTTAAAAAAGTTGTATGAATTAGTGTAGTCGATCCATAATTATTTTTAATTAGTTTTTTGCTCAAAAAACAGTAATTATATTAACTAACATTTATCAAACTTTGTTTAAGTTATGGCATAGTTATTGCTTATAAATAACTTTGGATAGATTTGTAATTATAAATATTTAGAGGAAACATCCGTATGGAAAATCATAGCAGTAGTACTGTTGCTTTTGTTAAAAATCGGCGTGCTTCATTAATCAGTGCTATTTTTTTAATGGCAACATCGGCAATTGGCCCAGGCTTCATTACTCAAACCGCTACCTTCACCGTTACGCTTGGTACTGCTTTTGGCTTTGGTATTTTAGCCTCTATTATTATCGATTTTGTTGTTCAGCAAAATATTTGGCGAATTGTAGCATTAACCAAAATGAACTCTTCAGATATATCTAATGCAACCATTCCATTTAGTGGTTATTTGCTAGCGGTGTTAATTATATTTGGTGGATTAGTATTTAATATTGGTAATATAGCTGGTGCAGGTTTAGGTTTAAATGCATTGGTTGGCCTTGATCCTAAATGGGGAGGGGCAATTAGTGCACTTTTAGCGGTTTACATATTTTCTTCCCGTAAAGCGAGTCATTTTATAGATCGTTTGATGATTGGTTTTGGTTTGCTAATGATTGTTTTAACGTTATTTGTGGTGTTTGCATCGCACCCTCCAGTTGGTGAAGCGTTAAAAGAAACCGTGTTTCCGAGCGATATCAATTTTGCTTCAATCACAACTATTGTTGGTGGAACCGTTGGCGGTTATATTTCTTACGCAGGCGCTCACCGTTTACTTGATAAAGGTATGGTTGGTGTAGAGCATATTGATTATGTTTCAGGCGCAGCCACAAAAGGAATTGTCGTTGTTGGTTTAATGCGTTACATTTTATTTTTAGCGATTTTAGGTGTGGTTGCAAGTGGTGTGACAATTGATATTTCAAGTTATGCTGCTAACCCTGCATCGCAAGCATTTCAAGCGGCTTTGGGAGAGTTTGGATTGCGCCTTTTTGGTTTGATTTTATGGGCAGCAGCCATCACTAGTGTTATTGGGGCAGCTTATACTTCAATGACGTTTATTACTCCGTTTAAACGTACTATTACAGACAGACAACGTCAGTTTGCTACCATTATTTTTATTGTTGTTTCGCTTGCAATTTATTTAATTATGGGGACTGCACCAGTATCATTATTAGTCTTTGCTGGTGGTTTTAATGGTTTAGTTTTACCGCTTGGGTTAACTATTTTTGTTTATATTGGCTGGAGACGTGCTGATCTTATGTCTGGATATCATTATCCAAGATGGTTATTACTTTCAGGCGTGGTTGTGTGCGCAATTACTTGGTATATGGGCATAATGTCGGTCGCGACTATTTTTAACTATCTAAAATAGAAGGGCAATATGATAATCACCAAATGTATTGATTTAAATAGTGACCTTGGCGAGAGCTTTGGTCAATGGCAAATGGGTAATGATGAAGCAATGCTAAATGTTGTTAGCAGTGCCAATGTCGCTTGTGGATTTCATGCAGGTTCGCCTGCTGGCATTTTAAAAACGTTGAATGCCGCTAAAGCCAATAATGTCCAAGTGGGTGCTCATGTTGGTTACCCTGATTTAGTGGGATTTGGTCGTCGTAATATGGATGTTGCAACTGATGAGTTAACCGCTGATGTGATTTATCAAATTGGCGCACTTAAAGGATTAGCCACATCAATCGGTACCAAAGTGAGTTACGTTAAACCACATGGCGCATTATATAACACTATTGCACACGATAAACGTCAAGCAATGGCGGTGATTGATGCGCTTTGTCTTGTTGATCCCACGCTTATTTTGGTTGCGCTTGCTGGCTCAAAACTGATTGAATGGGCTAAAGAAAAGGGTTTAAACGTAGTTGCTGAGGCTTTTGCTGATAGAGCTTATCATGCTGATGGTACTTTAGTTTCTCGTAAAGAGGTTGGAGCGGTATTGCATGATCCTGATTTAGTTGCCGAACGCATGTTGCAATTGGTTAATGATGGTGGCGTGATGTCTATCGAAGGGCAATTTGTGCGTATTGAGGCAGGATCAATTTGTGTCCATGGCGATAGTGCAGGTGCTTTAGGCATGGCACAAAAAGTACGACAAAAACTACAACAAAATGGCATTCATATTGCCTCGTTTGCTAAAAGTAATAATAACTAAATTAGTTAACGTTTTGAAAAAGTTAATTAAATTAATAAAAAAATATGATTAGACAACACGTTACCAAGTGGGCTATAAACTTGGTCTTTAATATGACAAAACAATGTAAAATATGTATTGTTAGTGATTGGATGTTGATCATATTTCGAGGTACTTAATGCGATTTTTACCCGTTAATATCGATGCGTTTATCGTAGAATTAAACAGCCTTGAGCAAACCATGGCGCTTACTGATGTGCTTCAAGGTGTTATTGCTAATTGGCATATCAATGAAATAATTCCAGCGGCACGAACCCTATTAATCCGTTATAACCCCATTGTAACCAATGCTAATATACTTGCTGAGCAGATTGCTCAATTAGATATTTCGGCAAGCGTTATGCAATCAGGCGAACAGGTAACAATACCTGTTCGCTATAATGGTGAAGATTTACCTCAAGTGGCAGATTATCTTGGCATAACGGTTGCCGAAGTCATTGCAAGGCACACTGATAATGAGTATCAAGTGGCTTTTTGTGGCTTTGCTCCTGGATTTGCTTATATGGTATCTAAAACGGCTCAGCTTAATGTGCCACGTCGAAGTTCGCCACGAGTCCGCATTCCAGCAGGATCGGTTGCTTTGGCAGGGGAATTTAGTAGTGTTTACCCACAAGCAAGCCCTGGTGGTTGGCAATTGATTGGCATTACAGATACGGCAGTTTGGGATATTTATCGTGATGAGCCAGCGCTGTTCAAACCTGGTACTCGGGTTAATTTTATTGATGTGAGCCAATCGAAAACAACTTATCATTTACCTGCTCATTTATCAGCAGCTAAAAAACAAGATGATCTTGTTGAGCAACAAGATATAACAGTATTAACGACAGGGTTGCAAACATTGTTTCAAGACAATGGCCGAATTGGGCAGGCGGCGTTAGGCATTTCTGAATCGGGAGCGATGGATAAAAACGCATTACACAGTGCCAACCGCGTGTTAGGTAACTCAATTAATGAACCAGCGTTAGAAATTACCCAAGGTGGTTTTAGCGCCCAAATAAACAGACCAATGTTAGTTGCTGTGACGGGCTCTATATGTGAGATCACAATAACCACCATCCAAGGTGAAACCTATACTTCTCCTATGTATCGGCCAATTCAATTAGAAGCAGGTGATATTATCCGTTTAGGTAATGTAAAATGTGGCGTTCGTAGTTATTTTGCTGTGCGTGGCGGTTTTCAAGTAACACCTATTTTAACCAGCTGTGCTTTTGATACGCTTGCACAAGTTGGGCCCTTACCACTAAAATCGGGTCAAATGTTGGCGATTAAGCAAGCAAAAACGTTAAATCCAGTATCATTATCAGAAACTCCTATGATTAATTACCCAACTAGTGATGATATAGTAGTGTTAGATATTGTGCTTGGACCACGTACCGATTGGTTTACTCAGCAATCGATAGCGCTTCTTACTTCACAGTTGTGGTCGGTTACTCCAGCTTCTAACCGTATTGGCTTGCGTTTATCTGGCAAGGAACCGTTAATTCGTGAAAAACAACAAGAATTACCTAGTGAAGGTACCTGTATTGGAGCAATACAAATACCAGCTAATGGACAACCTGTATTATTTTTGAATGATCACCCTTTAACAGGAGGTTATCCTGTTATTGGCGCAGTATGTAATTATCATTTAGATTTAGCAGGTCAAATTCCAGTCAATGCTAAAATAAAGTTTAATCCTATAGGGATGTTTAAAGAATTTGAAGGGAGTGATGTTGATCATGTCTGAAAATAATAAAAATATAACACATAAAGTATTGATAGCTAATCGAGGTGAAATTGCTGTACGTATTATTCGCGCTTGCCGTGATATAGGCTTGTTATCTGTTGCAATTTATGCCGATGCTGATATTGATGCACTTCATGTACAAATGGCTGATGAAGCTTATGGATTAACAGGCAATGTACCTAGCGATACATATTTAGATATTGATAAAATTATCACAATAGCTAAAAAATCAGGAGCCACCATGGTTCATCCAGGTTATGGTTTTTTATCTGAACGTGTTGAATTTGCTAGAGCAGTACAAGATGCAGACTTAATTTGGGTAGGCCCTACCCCTGAAACAATTGAAATATTGGGTGATAAAGTCAAAGCAAGACAGCTTGCGTTGCAAGTGGGAGCTCCTTTGGTTGTTGGTACAAAAGAGCCTGTAAAAGATGCCAAAGAGGTTATTGAGTTTGCGCATGCCCATGGTTTACCAATTGCTATTAAAGCCGCATTTGGTGGCGGTGGTCGAGGTTTAAAAGTAGCCTGGCAAATGGACGAAGTAGAAGAACTTTATCATTCCGCAGTTCGTGAAGCTACAACTGCTTTTGGGCGAGGTGAGTGTTTTATTGAACAATTTTTGCATAATCCTCGGCATGTTGAAGCACAAGTTATTGCTGATACATTAGGTAATATTGTTGTCGTTGGTACACGTGACTGTTCATTACAACGACGTAATCAAAAATTAATTGAAGAGTCTCCTGCACCTTTTATAACAGATCAATTAGTACAGCAAATTATTCAATCTTCGATTGATATTTGCGCTAAAGCAAACTATGTAGGCGTAGGGACAGTTGAGTTTTTACTTAGCCAAGATGGTAAGTTATCTTTTTTAGAAGTTAATACGAGATTACAAGTTGAACACCCAGTAACAGAAGAAACTACAGGCGTCGATCTTGTTATTGAGCAACTGCGTATTGCCCAAGGTTTACCTCTGAGTATAGATGAAACACCTGCACCTAGAGCTCATGCCATTGAATTTCGTATCAATGCTGAAGACACAGCTAACGGTTTTTTACCTGTAGCTGGTACTATTACACGTTTTGATGTACCAACCGGTCCTGGTGTACGCATAGACAGTGGGGTGATGGCTGGTTCAACAATTCCAGCAACGTTTGATTCCCTTATGGCAAAATTGATTATTGTTGGTAATAATCGACAACATGCCATTGCTAGAGCTCGCCGTGCTTTGGCTGAGTTTTCTATTGAAGGGGTAGCTAGTGTGTTGCCATTTGCTCGTGCGGTTATTGAACATTCTGATTTTTGTGATGATTTTAAATTACATACACGTTGGATTGAAACTGAATTTACTACAACAATAGCACCAGCCAAAAGGCAAATACCACAAAAAGAAGCAGCGTTGACACGCACATTTATTGAGATTGACGGTAAACGTTGTAAACTCGGTTTACCTGCACAACTCCTTGCAGGGTTATCCTTGCAAACGGAAGCTAATTTAGATACATCCTCAAGCGTGAAAGAAGAATTATCTGAATTGATTGTCCAGTCACCTGTTTCTGGTAGTCTTTTTAAATGGGTGATCAATGATAATCAAAGCGTAAACGCAGGCGATGTCATTGCTATTATGGAAGCCATGAAAATGGAAGTTCAAGTTATTGCACATCGAAATGGTGTGCTAAAACAAATACTCAAAGAAGGCAATTATGTTAATGCAGGATCACCTGTTGCAGAAATCATTTAGATAACGCTGATAAAACAAGAATGTTTTTCATCAAAATAGCAAAAAAACATCAAATATAGACAATATATTTTGCTTATTTTATACTCATGAGCATGATATTTTGTCTATTTTTAATGTGTTAGGATGATTTATATTGAAGTTTTCTCAGCAATCAAAACTCACTAATGGCGCATTAGCCTTAGCGTTATCGCCAGCCTTAACACCAGATGGAATTATTGACAACCCTCAATTTTTTGCTGGTTATGCTCTTTACCCACAAATTCTTGCTAGATCTTTACTGGTTCTAGCTGATATTACTGCGACCCGATATTTTAAACCAGTGCCGGTAGCTTTTCGTGATCCTATTTTATCTGCACAAGGGAATCAATTAAGAGCAGAGGTTTTTTCTGCCTGCAATAGTGTTTATGCTCGTTTAGATTTGTTACAACAAGGGTTTGATGGACAAATTTTACGAGGCACAACCAATGTAGATATTGGTATTAGCTTAAGGCAAGCGCTAACTCAGGTTAATTATAAAGATAAACTTTATCTCAATATTGGCAATCAAGGTTTGGCAACGCACCATATCCAAAAACAAGATGAAGATGTAATTGGAATAAAGGCCATTATTGAGCGCCCTGTTGCAATGCCAGATAGGTGGATTCGAGCACTTGGTAATGTAGCTGAAATTCATACCAAAATGGTCGCTGTTTTTACGGTAACGGGAATACAAGCACAAACCTTTATTGCAGGATTGCCAACCGTGACTAGTAAACATCAATCAAGCTGGCTAGTGCCATCTAATACTGGTATTAAATTGATGGCTCAAGGCGGTCTCGATAGTGTGTATATTTCTGGGCTACATCGGTTAAGTGCACTTAAGCGATTAACGACCAATATTAAGCGTTTAACTTTTTATCAGCTAGCAAGTGGCGAACAAGGACCCTGCATGGTTGAAGTTGAACTCGACGGTGCAAGACTTACTTTGAGCTTAACTGCACAGCCATGGCAAGGCTATTCTGGCGAAGGTGCCTTACTTGAGCTGCTTGCACCAAAACAGCAATTACAAAATGCTCAACTTGTTCAATCTATTTTACAATTTGATTCGCTGATCGATCTGACTCAGCTAGCGATAAAAACAGGTTTAGATACTCAGCGCATTAATAGTTCGCTGGCGTATCTAGCTGTTTCAGGTAAGTTGGGTTTTGATGTACACCAGAATGGCTATTTTCATCGTCAATTGCCTGAAGATCCTAATCGACTTATCAAAGATAATCCGCGTTTAAAATCGGCCTATAAATTGATTGAATGTATTGATCGGGTTGATGAAAACACATGGATGGTTCACTCGAATAACGAAGACTATCGTGTCCGTTTTGTTAGGCAGAATAGTAAAATGACATCACAATGTACTTGCTCATGGTATCTGAATCATCAACTCAAAAAAGGACCATGTAAACATATTTTAGCAGTACAAATTAAGGAAAATATTTATGAATGCTAACTTAGCGAAAGCCGAAGCGATTTTTACTTCTTTGAATTGGAACAATGTCACAGCTGACAATATTTTACAACAACCGCTAGGTAGCAAAGAGCAGCAAAAGATTGCACTTTTAGGATTAAAAAATGGCAAATGGGGTGACTATGTCAAAGTTGGTAACGCTTTTCAATGGCAAGATTATGTTAAGTGTAATAAAGCATATTTAGCTTTGTACGCCATTCGGATTGGGGTATCAGTGAGCCGAGCGTTAAAACTTGCTCATTATACTTATTCATCTTTGTTATTGCCGGTTATTATTGAACGAGGTGAAAATTACGCACAAAATTTTGTGCAACAAGCATCTGCACCAACAGATCTTGCTGTGCAGTTGGTTGATCGTTTAAATTTGGTTATTCCTAAAAATCAGAATTATATCGGCGGTTGGACGTTGTATGCGGCGGTTGCTATGCGTGGTGATGATGTTGTAAAGCATTTTTCAGTTGCTACTCATGATGCAGATGTTGTCAACCCTTTTTACGATAAAATTCCTCCAAATATAGCTCAATGTCAGCGTCGATTTATCGAACATATTCATATTGCTATAGCGATAAATACACCTGCTACACGATCATTTATCGAGGTGTTTTGCTTGGGGGTAACATTAGGTTGGCTTGACCGAGAGCAAGCAAAAGAGTTACTTTTTTTAGCTTTAGATATCGCTATTCGTCCTATAGATCGTAAAGTATGGCTAGATACACTTTATGATTTAGGTATTACCGATGCTGAATTGTGCCAGCGAGTACCTGCTTTAATTCCATTACTAGCCATGGGTGAATCTGCAATAATTAATCGATTAGCACCTGTTTTAATTCCCTTTGTTGATGATGAATTATTAATCGAAGTGATGACGGCATGTTTATCATCTAAAATAAAATCGGTCAAAAAATTAGTGTTAAAGATAGCCCTAAATCGCAAAGCGCCCCAAAATACTGATTTGTTTATGCCTTTGTTAAACCTATTACTTGACCAAACTGATGAATCAATTGTGGCTTTAACTAGCAAGCTAATTACACAGTGGCATCTTGATGATCATACCGTACAATCTAATTCCTCCGAATTACAACAACTTTGGCAACCAACACCGCCACTTTGGCAATTGCCGCCTTTTGAATTAGAGCCTATTTCCCCTGATGTATTAACTGAGTTAGCCTCTGAATTAGTAAAAAGAAACATATCTGGTCATGATAGTGTGACGGAAAGATTTTTAGCTGTAGCTAATATTATTGCTTATCACGATCCTCAAGCAGCAAAAGCGAGTTTAGCGGGTATAAAATTACGGGTTGATCAGCTTCTTGGTTTTCTATTTTATTGGCGTAAAGGCGAAGAGATTCCGTATCATAAATATTTGTCTGATTTATTAACAGCACGCGATTATATTGTTTGTAAAAATTTAGGCAAAATACCTTGTTTACTGTCGACACCAAGCATGAGTGATCTTTCAATAACAGTGGATGATCTTAGTCAACGATTAGCGATTTATCAACAGTTGAAAATTGATGCATTAGAGGCGGATCTGTTTTTAGCCTTGACTCGTCTTGATGTTTCGACAAAAACATCATCAACGATAGAAAAACTCAAGAAGTTAAATGTTGCAGTCGTTTTGCAATCAGGACAAAAAATGCCAATTGATGCAGGCTCTTTAGTATTACAGTATCTGGACGATCCATTAATCGAACCTAAATTAGCGTTAAATACTTATATTGAAGACGTACTGTCTTTACCACAATCATTAAATTATTTTCCTAAACGTATTGGAAATAACGGGTTTACAAAAATTCTTGCTATTTTCCCGTTATGGAACGATAGTGCAATACCGTCAGATATTGATTGGGCTACATATTACCATCAAGGTTTTGAGTTCCAGCAAATTGTTAACAGGCGTTCTCCTTTTGATTCACGTTCTGCAATGGCATTGTTAGCTATGCAACGCGCTAATTCGCCTTATGTGGCTAGCAATATGGCTCAAGCAGTAAACGATGCATGGCAAAGAGGTTTGCTTATTCCAGGTGTGGCGGATATTTTGTTACTGGAGCGATTTAGTCAGGTTCCTTGTCGTATAGCTAGTTTGGTGTCAGTATTAACCGATATTGCAAAACAAGGCATTCTTTCGGTGGTTTGGCCTATTTTGGATCAATTAATTATCGCATCATGTAAAGCACCAAGACTGTTATCTGGCACGCTTGAAACTGTTGATGCGATAGCTGAGTTTTTACCAGAAGTTCAATATGCTGTCGATCAAGGCATAGCCGATGCCAATCAATTGCAATTACTTGGCATCAGAATGTTAGCCAGTAAAGAAGGTAGTGCTAATGCGATTAAGAAAGCAAAAGCCATAGTTGAAAAACTACCTAAAATCGCCCCTTTAAAACAAGACGTATCGATGCGAGCTCCTGATGATTTTGACCAAGTATGGTCAAAACCGCAAAAGGCTAAAGTTGTGCCTGAAGATAATGTTTCAATTACTATTAGTAAGCCTGTAATAGATCAATCATCACGATTTTCTAAAGCATTGGCTAAATCACTAATGTTTACTTTAAAACTACCCAATGTGTCTAATCAAGTTTTCCACATAGTAAAAAATGATTGGTATTATGATTTAGAATACGAATTCCAATGCGAAGCTTACCCTCCATTATCAAAAGATCAACAAGTTATACCTAATTTTCAATCAAGAGTTTGGTTACATTGGTGTATTAACAAACAGTTACTTGATGTTGAGAAAACACGTAATTGGCAAGAAAATAACGATGGGCCATTATCAAGTATAGATAATCTGATTTTTTCAAAATCGTTAGTGACAGTGATTATCGGATTGTTGGCTCAAGACAGTAATACTTATAAAGCAAATTTTATTTTTGAAAAAAATGTTAAAAAAGGAATCATTGATGCAGATACCATGCGTAAAGCTATTATGTTGTTTCTCGATTATCCTGATTTAAGCCCAGCTAAATTAATTCGATTACTAGAAAAAAAGCCAAGTTTATTGCCAATATTTTGTCCAGTATTAATTGAATGCATTAAGTTTGTTGGAAATCTAGTAAAACAAGGTGAAAAAATACCTGCTTGGATCAATCGGATTTTAGATATGTCATTAACCTATGCCCCTTATTTGAAAGAGGCAACTAGGCGCGGTTATCTAACTGAACTTGATTCTCAATGGCAAGGATTAGCGGATATTGCCCAAGCAAAAGCAAAATCAGTGGCAGTAAACAAAGCAAAACAATTACTTGAATTACTTATGTAAGATAGTTATTTTTTGAAAATTGATTAGAACACCTAAAATATGTCTAATATAAAAGCAATGAAAATTAAATTTAATCATTATGTAAAGTGATATATAAAAAAACATTATGATGATGATTATTTTCTATAAACATAATGTTGAATTATGTTATTGTTTTGCCTTTATTTTAATAAACAAGGAATATTATGACTCATTCTTCTCATCCGTTGGTTCGTTTTTACTTAAAAGTAGGGTTGATACCGCAGATTTTATTGGGCTTAATATTTGGTATTATTCTCGCCGCAGTATCGAAAGATACCGCATTAGGAATGTCTCTTATAGGTGGACTATTTATTAATGCCTTAAAATCGGTAGCTCCTATACTTGTGCTCATTTTAGTGATTGCATCAATATCCAACCATCAGCATGGTAAACAGGCGAATATGAGATCGTTAATTACCCTTTATCTTGTTGGAATGATGTTAGCTGCACTATTAGCAACCATTGCTAGTTTCATTTGGTGATACGTTAAATAACCTTGAACTTACACCGCCTAGTGGTATTGCTGCTGTTTTAAAAACCTTATTAGAAAAAATGATCGACAATCCGATAAATGCACTAATTAATGCAAACTATATTGGTCTTATCATTTGGTGTGTTGGTATCGGTTTGGCATTAAGACACTCTAGCCAAAGTTCTAAAACAATGATGAATGATCTGTCTTATGCTATTTCTTTTATTGTAAGAGTTATTATCCGATTTGCCCCTTTGGGTATATTTGGACTTGTCGCTTCAATATTAGCCGAAACAGGTTTTGATGAACTGTACAAGTATGCCCATTTATTGGTTGTATTAGTTTCTTGTATGTTAATTGTTGCATTAGTTATCAATCCATTACTTGCCTATTTAGTTATGCGAAAAAACCCTTATCAGCTAGTGTTTACCTCTTTAAAAGAAAGTGCTATACCTGCTTTCTTTACGCGTAGCTCTGCGGCTAATATTCCAGTGAATATTGAAATCTGTAAAAAATATAACATGGATGAAGACACCTATACTGTTGCTGTACCGCTAGGTGCTGCAATTAATATGTCAGGAGCTGCCGTTACTATAACAGTTTTAACTCTAGCCACCGTCAACTCAATGCCAGCTAGTGCTGGTATACATGTTGATATCTATTCTGCGGTATTACTTTGTATTGTAACTTCAGTATGTGCTTGTGGGGCATCAGGGATTGCGGGTGGATCGTTACTGCTTATTCCTGTCGCATGTAGTATGTTTGGTATACCTAACGAAATTTCAGCCAAAGTGATTGACATTGGAATTGCAATTGGCGTTATTCAAGATTCGGTTGAAACCGCATTGAACTCATCAAGTGATGTTGTGTTTATTGGTGCGGTTTCATCAGCCGCGCAGAAGAAGAAAAATAATACGACTAAAAATTAAGTATTCAAGCCTATTTAATTGGTAACTCTGATTTATAACTGAGCATGGTAATTTGTTATTATCAGCTCAGTTTTTATTTATCCCTCACAACCAAACATATCACATTGCTTTTTCTCGAATGACTCTTTATTATTAAAAAAACATCTAATATTTAAGTGGATTATTATATTATTTAGATGTTCCGATACTATATGTGATGAGGAGACACTATGTCATTTAATGCCATTGTTTTATCGAAAGAAGAAAAAACGGGGTTTTCATGCTCCTTAAAGAGTATTAGTAAACAGCAGTTATTAGCGCAAGAAGGTGATACCTTAATCCAAATAACCTATTCAAGTATTAACTATAAAGATGCGCTAGCTTTAACTAATAAAAGTCCTGTTGTTAGACAGTGGCCAATGGTACCAGGTATTGATGGTGTTGGTATTGTGCTAGAGTGTCGTAGTGGTCGTTATCAAAAAGGCGATATAGTTATATTAAATGGATGGGGGTGTGGCGAGACTCATTGGGGATGTTTGTCACAATATGCTTATTTAAAATCTGATTGGCTAATACCCTTGCCCAACAAACTTACAAATTATCAAGCAATGGCAATTGGTACAGCAGGTTATACAGCAGGCCTTTGTGTCCAACGTATTGTTGATTTAGGTGTAAAACCACAAGATGGTATGGTTTTGGTAACAGGTGCTAGTGGTGGAGTTGGCTCAATTGCCGTTGCATTACTTACTAAACTTGGTTATCAAGTCACCGCATCAACGAGTAAAATTGAAGAAGATCATTATTTACGACAACTTGGTGCAGTTAATATTATTGATGGTCAAACCTTAAAAGAAACGGGTAAACCATTACAAAAAGAACTGTGGTCAGCTGTTGTCGATGCGGTTGGTTCGCACACTTTAGCAAATGCTTGTGCCCAAACTCGATATGGCGGAATTGTGGCGTGTTGTGGTCTTGCTCAAGGCATGGACTTACCAGCAACGGTTGCGCCGTTTATTTTAAGAGGTGTTTCGTTAGCTGGGGTGGATAGTGTGATGGCAAATTATGATAAACGTGTGGCAGCATGGAATTTATTGGCACACAATCTGGATGAAAAAGTGTTATCTCATATTAGTAATACAATCACACTAAATGATTGTGTTGAGGTGGCAAATAAAATGATTGCAGGGCAAATAAAAGGGCGTTTTGTTGTTGATGTAAACAAATGAATCTAGGTTTGACTAAACAGTAGTATTTTGATAATTACTGTTAATTACTTGTCCTACTCATTTGCTATAAAGTTAAAAAAAAAGCGATGTAATATTTACACCGCTTTTATTTATACCACTATTTATTGTCATTGATAATGACTAAAATGTTAGCAATGAAACGATGTTTATCTATTTTTAATTGATTACTTGATTATAGCCATTAATTACACTTTTAAGTTCCTCATTCAAAGAATCAACTTCTCTTTCTACAGTATTGGTCTGTAAATTTTTTAAAACTACTTTCATTTGATTAATCAATCTAGGTAAACGATCAACAAAACCGTCATAATACATATCGTTTAAACCTTGTTGTTTAATCAATTTATTTTTGCCTTTATTCGTCATTAATTCATTGGCTATGGATTCTATTTGTTGAATTTTTTGTTCAAGGGCTGATTTATCGAGATTTTTAAACTGGTTGTCTTCGTTAAAGCTTTCATTGATTAAATCGATAACATCTTCAGATAAATCCATGATTTCCATGCAATTGTAGTTAAGTGTTAACCCTTTGTTTTTTATTTCTGATTTTTGAAATGCATGGATTTCTTTGTATAATTTACCATAAGCCGCTAAAGCCACACTTTTTGCTTCAATATATTGGTTATAAAGCGTGTTCAAATTATTTAACAGTTCAGGTAATTTGGCAAAGTCATCCAATTTATACTCATTATCTAAATAATATTTAGCTATCTGATCATAAGCTAATCCTATTTCAATATATTTATCACTTAATGCTTTGCCTGCGGCATCAAGTTCGGGTAACTCTGGTTTAAATGCTAATAACTCAGTAATCAATTGTTTATATTCATCAAGCTCTTTTGGTCCTGGGTGATAACCGATAAAAAGTTTCGTTGGATTTTTTTTCACATAATTGACATCAATTTTACCGTTTTTATCACTGATACCTCTTAAAAAACCCTCAACACTGCTATCAAGATGATAAAGAGAAGAAGTCATCCTGCCATGTCCATTCCCTCTTAATTTATCTGCAGCTTGGGAGACATTAGCATTAAAAATCTCTAGCCATATGTTACCTTTACGTGCTTTCAGTGCAAATTGCCGTGAAACATCTTCAGTAGTTTTAGACTTAGAAGATTTAACTTCTGAAGCTGCTGTTGGTTGTTGCGTTTGTTTTCAGTTGGTTTGTCATCACAGCCAATCATCAAAAATCCAGCAATCAATACGGTTAAAAAATTTTTTTTCATTGTTTATCCCTTCATTTTTGTGTTCTAAATTCATTGAATTAATACTTTATTATCTTTTAAAGATTATTTCTAATAAAATATGAAATGAAATAAAAATTGTGATATTGGGGCTTAATTTTGTAATAAGTCTTATATTGTAGGAAAACACCGAGTTGCTTATATTTCATGGTTAAAATGATTTTTTAAAAACTCATAAGGTATTTTGTTGGAAATTATTTAACCTTTTGTTTTTTATCTTTGAATGGTGAACTATTTGCTGATCATTCCATTAAGGTATGTATTATTTTTTTGATTAACCCATTTATTTGAGGAATACCTGTTTCGTGAGTTTTTAATTGATATGATGGTGATCACACGCTTTACTAAGAAGGATTCTGAGAAGTTTTAATTATCAAATGATATTGACTCCTGAATCTGTTTACAAAAATATAATCTAAAAAGTGAATATTTTTGTAAATACCCTATAGTGCTTATCTGGAAAATTACGCTTACGCTGTTTGTTTTAGTGTTTTATATTTTATAGAAGTTGTGGTATTCAATATTTAACAGCACATTTCAGCGCTTAAATGGTTGTAAGGTTAACTATAATTTTTAGTCAAATTAGTGACAGTTATTTTTTGATAAAATTGAATTTATATTTTTTTAAATTGTAGTTTATTGATTTATAATGAAAGAAGATGGAGGAAGCGCAGAAAAAGTAAAATTCGAGCAACTCAATTGTTAGGATTAATTGCTCTCTAGGTCTTTTAGCTGGAAGAAAGCTTTTTTATTAACTAATTCTTTTTGTAATAGTGCTATAAAACTTATACTCCACTAAACGGTTATCATCTTGCAAATGTTGTTCAATGGTTCGTGTTTACATTAGGATTCATCATTTCAGCCTTTACAGTCATAATAATAGAAAAATTAAAATACAATATTAAAATAAATAGTCTATTTTTCATGTCCAGTTGACCTTATTAATTGATTCAAAAGTTGCTCTTGTAGATAGTGTAGCACGTTGTCTAAACTAAAAAAGTTATTACACTCTGTATTAATCGCTTTGATATATCCAATTTTATTCCTTGATTTGACACTATCAAGCTAACTTATTCACATAGTGCTTTATTTACACTTTTATATTTTTTTACACTAAAATCTGTTGAAGTTCGCATTATATGCTGTATATTTATCCATGTTCGTTTTTTGCCACGATAACTAAAAAAACAGTGGTGATGTTCTTTCGTTTAGTTTTTAGGAGTATTTTCTTGCACAAATTCAGTTGTATTGTGCTTGGCTGTGTTGATACATCTATTATTAATCAACTACCGTTGGTGGATATACCAGTTAGAGCTGGTTTCCCTTCGCCAGCTGATGATTATTTAGAAGCGAAACTCGATTTAACTGAGCATTTAGTCAAACACCCTAGTGCGACCTATTATATCAAGGCAATGGGTGATTCAATGGTGGATTATGGTGTTTTTAGTGGTGATTTATTAATTGTTGATCGCTCTTTAGAACCAGTAGTCGGTGATGTGGTCATTGCAGCCATTGATGGAGAGTTAACCTGTAAATGCCTTGGCGTAATTAATGGTCAATATCATTTATTAGCTGGTAATGCGCTTTATCCACCGATCTCATTAGCTGGTAAAGAAGTGCATATTTGGGGAGTAGTGATTCATACGATCCACTCTCTCAGAGGTCGTGGCTATTTGTGATTGGGTTAGTGGATTGTAATAATTTTTACGCATCTTGTGAGCGAGTGTTTAATCCTAAGCTTGAAGGACAACCGATTGGTATTTTATCCAATAATGACGGCTGTGTCATTGCGCGATCGAATGAGTTGAAACCACTTGTTCCGATGGGTATGCCTGCTTATCAAATTTCCCCGAGTGTTCGTAAAAAAATCACCTTGTTGAGTTCTAATTATGAGCTATACGGTGATATGAGTCAGCGTGTTTTTAATACAGTGCGTGATTATACAGCAGATGTAGAACTGTATTCGATTGATGAAGCCTTTATTTCCTTAACAGGGTTCTCAGATGTTATTTCGCACTGTCAAACAATAAGAACCAAAGTCAAACGTGATACAGGTATCCCCGTCAGTATCGGTATTGCGTCAACACGAACTTTAGCCAAAATAGCCAATTATGTTGCTAAAAAACAACCCACTTATCAAGGAGTTTGTTATTTACCGAATAATAAACCTTTATTGAGTCGAGTCTTGCAGCAGTTTCCTGTGAGTAAAGTGTGGGGTGTTGGAAGGCGTATTTCAGAGAAACTACAATCGTTAGGCATCCAGACTGCATGGGATTTGCGGCAAGCAAACACTAAACAAATTAGACAGCAATTTTCCGTGATGCTTGAACGGACGGTGTTAGAGCTACTAGGTACACCTTGTATCGAATTGGATGATTTATCTATTCCTAAACAGAATATTATGGTTTCGCGTAGCTTTGGTCAGTTAACTGGTGAGCTATTTGATGTGCAAGAAGCGATTCGCATTCATGCTAGTCGAGGAGCTGAAAAGCTCAGAAAGCAAAGTTCTGTGACTAGTGCCGTACAGGTCTTTTTAAAAACTAATCGATTTCGTGAGGATATCGTGCAATATCATCCTTCTATCGTGGTTCCACTGCATTTGCCTACAGATGATTCACGGCTCATTATTCAAGCCGCACAAAAGGGATTGCAGGCTATTTATAAACAAGGTTTTTTGTTTATGAAGGCCGGCGTGGTGTTACTTGACTTACAGGTTAAGCACACCGATACGCAGTATGAGTTATTTGAAACGTTCAATAATATAGAGCAAAAGCAAAAAAGTGATAAGTTGATGCAAGCACTGGATGCCATCAACCAGAAGATGGGTAAACATACGGTGCAATTAGGCACCGTAAGAAAGCAAGCCCCTTGGCAGATTAAACGTGAATTACTGACTCCGCGTTATACTACTCGGTGGGAAGAGTTGTTAATCGTTAAATGATTATTTTTTAGTTTGATTTAGTAAAACTATGATATTATCGATATAAATGCTTGAATTTAAGTCATTAAAGCAAACACAATTATTCTTATCTCGATTTGGCAATATCTATGATCATTTCAATTGTGTAAGGTGCTTGTGCTCTGCTAAAACCTTTCGAGTTTTAGTCACATGTCAATTTACCGAATGGTCTCTATTACCCGAGTTTCACCCAAAATTATAAATAAAAAATTAGTTATCAAATTTAAACTCATATTAGAAAGTTAATTTGACAGTACCTTTGGAATTTATATACACAATTAATCACCTCTTGAATTTTTTTAACAACGTAGACGTAATGTACTAACAACTGATGATATTGCAGCAATCACACAAGCAATAGAAAAAATATATACACCAAATTCTGCGTTGGTACTCTCCATTAATCCATTTAATAGCGCAATTACCATAGCTACCAAAGCAGCACCGATTGACTGCCCAGTCGTTCTGGCTGTAGATAATACTCCAGACGCTGTGACTGTTCGATTTTTTGAAACATTGCTAAACATTTCCTTATTATTTGGCGGGAGAAAAAAACCATAACCAACGCCACAAATGACCACTCGCCACAAGAAGTCACTCACTGTTGCAGCTTCCGATAACAAAGCTAATGAACCTAAACCTATACAAAAAAACATCACGCCAATAGTAGATATATGGGTAGGATTAAAACGGTTTGACAGTCTTCCTGCAATAGGTGCGCAACAAGCTACAGCTAGTGGCCAAGGTGAAAAGATAAAAGCAGACTCTAGCACAGAATAGTTATAAGTATGTTGTAAAACAAAAGGTAAGCTTACCAAAGCAATTCCTTGAGCAACAAACATAGATAGGGAAGAGAGCACCGCAAAAGTGTATCGGCGTGAACAAAATATATCAAGCGGTAATAAAGGATGCTTTGAACGAGTCTGGACAGCAATAAATAGGATAAATAAGATCGTTGAAACCACTGCGCAAAATATCAACGAATGATTTTCCCAGCTACCAATTTGATCAACTGTAATCACCATCAAGCCTAATGCTCCTGCCGAGCTAATTGCTCCTGCTAAATCAAAGCCTTTTTCATTTTCATTATCTTTCCCTAATGAGATAAACGAAAAGATTATAGCAACCCCTCCAAGTGGAATGTTGATATAAAAAAGCCATGGCCAAGATAAATAAGAAATAATAATTCCTCCTAATGCTGGGCCGACAGCCGTACCCACCGCAAATACCATCGCATTTAGCCCAAATATTGTCCCCAACTTATAAGGTGGAAATATAACTCTGTACAGCCCCAACCCAACGCTAATCATTACAGCGTAACTAATTCCTTGTAGTATCCGCATAGTGACCAGAGCACTAAAGGTTGGAGAAAGGCTACAACCTAAGGATGAGAGCGTAAATAAAATCATACCTGCTGTATAAAAACGCTTTTCACCAATCCTCGATCCAAGCGATGCACAAATTAGCATCGTGGCTGCGCTGGCAACCTGATAGCCGTTGATAATCCAAATACTAGATGCAGAATCAATTTGTAACGTACAAGCAATGGAGGGTAATGCAATATTAACAATGGAACCATCTAATGCTGACATTAGCACCCCTATCAAAATGGCCGCAGCTGCAAAATAGCGCCTTGGTACATCAAAACCTTGCTCAAGAATACTGCTATTACTTACCAACGACATATTTACAGGTCCTTTATTATAATGAAATTATGCGCAAAGAATTTTTGTCTCTAAACTTTTGCTTTCGAGAAAGGTCATCATTCCAAGAGTCAATACTTCTTCTGGCCTAGCTATTACTGGATTACGAGGAGCTTTCCATTCCTACTTGCTACCGTTGATACGAATATTTCTGAGAAAGCAGTAAGCGGTGAGGACATAAAATAGATTGTGCATACTTTCACTAATCAGCGGAAGCATACCCGTAATCCCTCCTAAGATCTTAGCCATAGAGATCTATCTATAATGGGAATGCCCTGACTGTTTTTGCTGAATTGCACACTATTCATCAATCTCGAAAAATCGGCATCAGAAGAGGCAGCTATCGCACACCCTATCGAATCTAACAAACAAAAATGTGCCATGCGGATCGCATCATTATCAGAAGTTGTTTGCTCGTAGGCATAATCAACCAGATTATTCATTACTCTATCAAACTTAGTGTGCACCATATTTTATCCTATTTACGAGTAGAAAGTTTCAATAATTAGCTGTAATTAACACTAGATAACGTATCAAAGTCTATTCGGTTTATCATGCAACTATTTGATTGTGTCACTATTACGTTATAGAATAGACAAACGATATTAATGCTAAAATCATAATTCTCAGAATAATAAAAAACCAGTGAATAAAATCGTGATGTACATCGAAAAGATTGATACCCTAATAATATTATGTTGAGACAAGCTCATGGAATAGAGTTGTTAGATATGAAGGTTTATTTTTAGCCTAGTACTATTTTTGCTGCAACTATCCTACAAAAGCCCTCTTCTGATAACTAAAAATATTGTTGAAATATTTATTCAACACTTAGAAGGAGAGTTAAAATGAAGCTAGATGAACTTCTGGCGTTCGTAACAGTTGTAGACACAGGGAATATAACCCAAGCCGCAGAACGCCTAAATCGAGTGCAGTCTAGTATTTCTCATCGAATACGAAGTCTGGAGGAAAAGCTAGATGTTACATTATTAGATAGGAAAATCGAAGGATGTCTACCTACTACACAGGGTAAGATACTTTATGAATACGCACTTAAAATGCTGAACCTAGCGAATGATTGTAAAAATAACATTTCCTACTCCAAAGATGGTCAGTTGACCATAAGAATTGGAATAATTGAGTGCTTACCCCCCTATATAATTACTGCTTTGATTGATTTTGGTGAAGAGTTGGGTTGGAACATCGATATTTCAATAGGAAACACGATCAGTTTGCTCAACGCTTTTGATAAAAACGAATTTGATGCAGTCATCATTGGAGCAGGCTTTTCTAACAAACGGCATACATGTTTCACATTACTTTCCAGCGAATTAGTGATTGTCACAGAAAAAAATCATTTACCAATCACAAATATATCTAGTCTAGACGGGGAAGTTTTTTTGTTAAGTAGTAAAAAATGTGCCACATCAACTCGCAATTTCAGTGTACTGTTTAATGAAGGTAACATTACGCCTAAACGAGTAATTGAATGTGGATCTTATCCTGTTTTGTTTTCAAACATAGCCGCTGGCAAAGGGGTCTCGCTGGTCTTACGTTGCTCAATCAGTAATGAAATTAAGAACAAAATAAAAATTCATCAGCTAGCTAGAGAGTTTAATGATTTTAAAATTGAGCTTATCTACCGTGTTGATTGTCCCTATTTGGATACTGATAAATTCATTGATATGATGATATCAATATTCCAAGATCCTCGGTTGCATGATATCGGTTATTAACTGACCTGCACGCATGATACTAGCTCAGACTATGCTATTGAAATATTTTAACACGCAAACTGTTCCACATTGCTCAGATATTAAAGGAATGGGAGAGTATCTTATTGACACAATCCCTTTCTCTCACAATACTATTATCCAAATTCAGAATATAACATTTGTAAATACCCCAAACTTAGTACACAACTCACGTAGAAAATCATGCTGCTTGTTTTAGTGTTTTATACTCAATCGGTGTCATGTTATTTAATGCCTCATGCGGTCTTTCGGTATTATAAATCGTTAACCATTCTTCGGTTATT
>NZ_FMWS01000068.1 GCF_900103255.1 Gilliamella bombi
AATGATTTATAATACCGAAAGACCACATGAGGCATTAAATAACATGACACCGATTGAGTATAAAACACTAAAACAAGCAGCATGATTTTCTATGTGAGTTGTGTACTAAGTTTGGGGTATTTACAATTCCGATAAATCCCAATTTAGCCCAGCACTCTTATAAAAGATGATGTGTTAAGCAAAAGTTTTTATACTATTAAATGTATTTATTTAGAATCAGCAAGTAATTAGCGATTCAAAAGATAGGAGTATAAAACCTAAAGAGAGTTCTTTCTTATTTAGGCGCAGCTGATATTATTAATTCAATATAAAAAGGAAGTTATTGTAAAATATCTATCAATATTTTGCTAAGACCATTTTCCCCAAAACTTATTGCTTGCTTTAATTGGAAAAAATTTATTGGTTAAATTTTAAAGGTCAATAATGGTGGGTCGTGAGCGATTCGAACGCTCGACCAACGGATTAAAAGTCCGCTGCTCTACCGACTGAGCTAACGACCCATTTGATAAGAACTACTATGCACTTAATAGCTGAAACGATAAGTAATTTCGGGGTGCTATAATACTTATAATTGTATTACTACGCAACCACTTTATTGCTACATTTTTCTAATAGCTGATTATTTATACATTTCATTTTAGTGACGCTAACTTTTTATTAGCAAGCACTACCGCATTCTTATCTTTTGGGTATTTATTCACTACTTGTTGAAAAACAGTTTTAGCTTTTTTGGTATCTCCTTTATCAAGTAAAATTAACCCCACTTTATAAAGACTATCAGCAGCTTTGGAAGAAGACGGAAAATCTTTTACTACAGTAGCATAATAAAATGAAGCATCATTTTTTTTACTTTGTTTATATAAAAGCTGACCTAGCCAATAGTTAACATTAGCTCGATAACTAGACTTTGGATAAGATTTCAGATGTTTTTTAAAGGCATCAATAACCTCGTTATTTTGCTTGCCTTCATTAACAAATCGGATTATAAAATTATAATCCGCTTTATCATCGCCAGTAGTTACCCATCCAGATAAATCTGATGAAGATTTGGACAAAGTAGGATCTGAAGATGTTTTTGAACTATATCCTTCTCCTTGTAAATCAAAATCGGTATTTGAAGAAAATCCTGAACTATTAGTCATTTGTTGAAGAATCATTTTCTGGCGTTCAATTATCTGATTAAGTTGATATTTTGTCTCTTCTAACTGACCACGAAGAGTATCTACATCTGCTTGCAAATCGCTAATTTTTTGTTGGTTTTCAATCAATAGCTGTCCTTGTGCTTGAACCGTTTGATCAATGTCGGAACTACTTGCTGCACAACCAGTAAATAAAAGGAATAAAAGTAATGTGAGTATTTTTTTATGCATATTATATAAGACTCAGTGTAAACTTAAAATTAAAAACGGCTGAATAATCAGCCGCTATAAGATGTTATTAGTATCCTACATAGGTTACTACTGCACGACGATTTTTAGCATACGCTTCTTCATCATGACCTAACACAGCAGGTTTTTCTTTACCATAAGAAACGATTTCCATTTGACTTGCAGAAGCACCGTTACCTTGTAAATATGATTTAACTGCAGCAGCACGACGTTCACCTAATGCGATATTATATTCTGGAGTACCGCGTTCATCAGCATGACCTTCAATAACAACTTTTATGTTACTTGTACGAATAAATTCAGCATGTGCATTTAATAATGTTGCATATTCAGATCTAACATTATATTTATCAAAGTCAAAATAAACTGTATTAATTTGTTGTAATTTTTGAAGTTGCTCTAAGGCTTCTTTTGATAAAGCACCATTTAAATTACCACTAACGGTTTGGCTGCTATTAGATGAGCAAGCAGTTACAGCGATTAATGGTAAAGCAACCGCTGCTACTTTAAGAAATTTAGAAAATTGCATTGTATAAACTCCTGTTGTTTGAATAAATTCTATTTATATATCTAACCAACTTCTAAGTAACGCCCATTACAGGCCTGAAAGATTAGAGTAATATATTATAACGACCTTAAACTTTACACAATTTTAATAATTGAAATGTAGTTGTTTTTTTAAGCTGTCTTTATAAATATGGTGACCATGCAGGGAATTTTACTTGCCCATCGGTTGCTGGTAACCTTGCTTTGAAATTACCATCTGTAGAAACAAGGTTCAAAATTGTACCTAACCCTTGAGATGAACTATAAATGATCATTGTACCATTTGGTGCAATACTTGGCGTTTCATCTAAAAAAGTATCAGTTAAACGTTGATAGGTTTTTGTATCCATATCATATCGAGTTATATGTTGTTCGCCATTATTGCTTGATATCATTGCAATAAACGAACCATCAGGTGACACTCTGGCATTCTGATTTTGCGTATTATCCCAAGTTACCCTCTGCGATTCACCTGTATTTATATTAATACTATATAACTGCGGGCGACCTGCTTGATCAGAAGTGTAAACAATAGTTTGATTGTCCGGCATCCAAGATGGTTCTGTATTATTACTACGGCTAGAAGTAATTTGAGTAATTTGTTTGTTACTTAACGTCATCATATATAAATTTAAGCTACCGCCTTTAGATAGAGCAAATGCTAATTTACTACCGTCTGGAGAAAATGCTGGTGCTCCATTATGTTGAGGGAAAGAAGCTATTGTTTGTACAGCTCCACTATCCAAAGTTTTTAACACTAATGAAGAATGCCCCCCTTCAAAAGTTACATAAGCTATTTTTTTCCCATCTGGTGACCAAGTAGGAGACATTAATGGTTCCTTAGAACGATGAACAGTAATTTGATCATAACCATCATAATCAGACACTCTTAATTCGTGCGAAAACGGCCCTTTAGTCATTTTTACAACATAAGCAATTCGTGTTCTAAATGCTCCCTTAATACCAGTTAGTGATTCAAAGATTTCATCACTTGCAGTATGAGCTGCATAACGAACCCAACGCTTTTCAATAGAGAATTGATTTTGAGCTAAAACTGTACCTGGTCGATTAACTGTATCGACTAATTGATAATTTATAAGATATTTTCCTGACGCATCAGGTTGTATTGAGCCAACAACAACAGCTGAAACACCAACTTTGTTCCATACAGTTGGAGTAACCTCTGAAGCTGTTGTCGGTTTCTGAGGCATTTGATTAACGTCAATAGGATTGAACTTACCACTGTTACGCAAATCAGAAGCAATAATTTCTTCAATGGCTTGTGGCGGTTCTCCACCACCTGTCCATTTAAATGGGGCAACAGCTATAGGTTTAGCTGAGCTCACTCCATCAGTAATAATAATTCTAACTTCAGAATTAGCCATTGAGGTAAAAAGTAAAATAAAACAAGTTGCCAAAAAGCGGGAGGCGAATTTGATCATCTTAAATTCCTTAATAAAAATAAGATACACAGAGTTGAATAAAATATAAAATCATAAAAAACAGAAAACCAAGCTTTTAGGAATTCATATGCTGTCTCTAATTAATTCCATATATTAAGCTTTACAAGCCATTAACAATTATACCCTGAGAAAGATAGTCGATATCTAGTCACAAGTCTATAGCCTTTAAAATAAAAAGATTTTTATCATTTAATTGTTTGATTATATATAATAATCAAAGTGATATTAAAAATAATTATTCTAAATCTAATTGCTTATACTAATCCTATTTAGGTAAGGTTTAAAGAGTTTCATAAGATATTTTTATATAAGCGGTAGAAGGGATGTATTAAAAATGTTAAAGCCATTTGACAAATAGCCAAAAGTGATAATTTTGGCTTAATAAGTATTTCTATTTTTGACAAAATTTACAATAAAAAGTATTACGCTGTCCAATTTTTTGTGATTTTATTTCTGTACCACAAATCAGACATTGTTCACCTTCGCGTCCATAAACTTGTAACTCCTGTGCAAAATATCCAGGTTTACCATTAGACTGCAGGAAATCCTTGAGTGTTGTTCCTCCTTGTTTAATTGATTTAGTAAGAACTTGCTTAATAGCAGCTACAAGCCTTTCAAATTCATTTAATTGTAAGGAGTTTACTTTTCGAGTAGGGTTGATTTTTGCCATAAATAACGATTCAGAAGCATAAATATTACCAACCCCAACCACAATATGGTTATCCATAATCCAACTTTTTATGGGAACTTTTCGACTCCTTGCTTTTTCAAATAAATATTCAGCTGAAAATTCGTCACTTAAAGGCTCTGGTCCCAAATGTTGTAATTGAGATATTTCGTCTAGCGAATTTGCCCAAAGCCAAGATCCAAAACGCCTAGGATCGGTATAACGTAAAGTAACGCCGTTTTCTAAAACTAAATCAATATGATCATGCTTTTCTGCTTTTTGTGGATTTTTTAAAATACGTAAACTTCCAGACATTCCTAGATGAATTACGATCCAATTGTTGGGTAACTGTAATAATAAATATTTTGCACGACGTTTTATATCTAAAATAACTTGCCCGTGCACATTACTTATAGCCTTATCAACGGGCCAACGTAATTTAGGTTGTCGAACAATAATTTTATCGATAATCTGTCCTTTCAAATACGGCAAAATACCTCGACGACTTGTCTCAACTTCTGGTAATTCAGGCATATAATTTCCATTTAGTTATTTAATAGGTCAGTAACCCAAGTTGGTGCCTGCTGAACGGACCTAGGCTGGTTATTCGCTGAGCATAAGCTATGAGGGTTAATTGTCCATACTGGTAAAGAGCGAATACCACTTCCATCACATTGCCACTGTCCATCACTATCAATAGGTACCATAAAAATATTTTGAGGTAGTGGCAATACTAATTTCTTTGGTGGATTATTTTGTAAATATTCACTATAAATTTTTAAGGCGCCAGTTGCTCCTGTTAATTTCATTGGAGAATGATCATCTAAACCAATCCAAACAACAGCAACATTTTTACCATCTATCCCTGTAAACCAGCTGTCACGAGAATCATTACTTGTTCCTGTCTTAGCTGCTAAATTAAATGAACCATATTTAGCTTTTAATGAACGAGATGTCCCCGTGTTAACAACTTGTTGCATAGCATAAGTGGTTAAATAAGCTGATTGTTGAGATACAGCCTGAAGCTGTTGTGGGTAGCTTTGATAAACTAGCTCACCTTTATCGGTTAATACATATCTTAAAATAGAAAGTGGAGATCGTTGACCATTATTAGCTATCGTTTGAAACATCTGCGCCGTTTCTAACGGTGTTAATTCTAAAGCACCTAGTAATCTTGATGGTAAATTAGATATACGGTCTGTTGATACACCTAATGATTGTAAAGTATTCCTTGTTGCATCAAGCCCTAATGCCATTCCTAGATTAACTGTTGGCACATTAAGCGAAAGTGCTAAAGCATCTACTAACATAACACGATCACGAAATTTACGATCATAGTTTTTCGGTTCCCAATAATCATTACCATCAAGCTTTATTGATAAAGGTTTATCATCAAGCCAAGTATTAAGTTGGTAATGGTCGGGTTGCCCTAGTGCAGTTAAATAAGTTGACGGTTTAGCTAATGAACCAATTGCTCGCTGAGTTAACCAAGCACGGTTATATCCTGGATAACGAGGTTCAGCACTACCAATGATAGAGCGAATTTCTCCAGTTTCTCGGCTAACTATAACCATTGCTGTTTGTAATTCTTTATTAGTTGATTTTCGCAGTTTCTCAATTACGTTAGTTACCGCTTGCTCTGCAGCTGATTGAGCTATAGGATCAAAGGTAGTAAAAATCTTCATACCAGACAGATGTTCTGCCTTATCGCCTAATTGTTTTCTAAGTTCACTACGCACAACTTGCATAAATGCTGGTTGTGGCGAAATTACACCACCTTTGGGCAAAACTGATAGTGGGCGCTGACTTAATAAATTATACAACTCATCATCAATAATACCTTGCTGCTGAGCAAGTTTTAAAACAACATTACGACGTTCAATAACTTGTTGAGGTTGTGTCCAAGGATTATATAATGAAGCTCCTTTTACCATGCCAACAAGTACCGCTTGCTGATCTAATGTCAGTTCATTAACTGGGCGACCAAAATAGTAAAGACTTGCTAATGGAAAACCATGGATCTCTTCACTACCCGCTTGCCCAAAATAAACTTCGTTTAAATAAAGCTCTAAAATACGTTCTTTGCTATAGCGTCCATCCAAAATAAGAGCCATATAAGCTTCACGTATTTTGCGACTTAAACTACGTTCGTTAGTTAAAAAAAGGTTTTTGACTGTTTGCTGAGTTAATGTACTTCCACCTTCAGTACGACCTGTTGTTAAATTAACAAAAATCGCACGACCAATAGAATATAAACTTACGCCATGATGATCATAAAAACGTTTATCTTCCGTTGCGACTAATGTTTGTAATAATGAATCAGGAAACTCTTTTAATGGAACAAACAGCCGTTGTTCTCCATTTGGAGAATGCATCATAGTAATTAATTTAGGATCAATCTTAAGCAATCCAAAATCACGACCTGAATCTATATTAGTAATACGATCAATACGATTTTCATAAAAAGTTATTCTAACTCTAAAAGCTTGCTCTTCACCATCAGGAAAAGTAAAAGGTCGACGATAAATTTCAACCGCATCATTTCTTACAATAAATTCGCCTGGACGAGTAGCTTTGGTATCTTGTTGACGATATTGCGCACCAACTAATATTGTTACCACATCATTTAGACTATATTCACTATCTGGTTCAAGATCAATAATTTGTCCATAAACTGCAGCCGGTAACTCCCATACATTTCCATCAATCCGTTCTTTAATTTGTTGATCAAGATAAACACCATAAATAATAGCCACTGCAGCAAAGACAAGAAACAACTTAAATAGTAGTGTCAAAAATCGTCGCCAAAGTGTAGTCTTTTTATTTTTTCTGGTCTTTTTAGAAGAGCGTTTTTTTTCTGTTTTAATTGATGTTTTCAAACTGCACCTAACATTTATTATTAAATAATAATTAGCTTATGATAACATAATTTTTAAGGGCACCTTGACCACCTTTTTTAAAAAGGCCAGGTAAGTAAAGGTTTAAATATAAAAACAAATATATAAACTTAAAAGTTTAGTTGAGAGCTAATACTTTTAACTTTTGAAAAGAATGCCTTTCTCGACTTACCTGTTAATCCTTCTGAAATAGGTAAACTTGCTGTTAATGGATTAACTGGCTTGTTATTAATATGTAATTCAAAATGAAGATGAGGTCCAGTAGAACGCCCTGTATTTCCCGATAGGCCGATTTTATCGCCTTGCTTAACTTGTTGACCTGGTTTAACTAAAATTTTATCCAAGTGCATATAAGTTGTCATATACTGACGACCATGCCGAATAGCAATATAGTTACCCGCTGAACCACTATATTTTGCAATTACTACTTCACCATTACCAACGGATAATACAGGAGTACCACGTGATACAGCAAAATCAACACCATTATGAGGGGCTATTTGTCCTGTAACTGGATGTAAACGACGTGGATTAAATCCAGAAGAAACACGTGCTTTTTTCGCTAAAGGATAACGGAAAAAACTCTGCGATAAGCTGTTACCATTAATATCATAATATTTACCATCATCAGCTAAAATAGCATAATAATCCTTATTTCCATTTTTAATTCGAATACCTAACAACTGACTATTAGATAAGCTTTTACCATGCATTTCCCGTGTTAGAGCAACTGAAAATTTATCACCAACTTGTAATCGACGAAAATCTAAGCGCCACTGTAAAGCGCGAGTAATAATACCTATTTCATTACTAGTTAACCCACTTTTTCGAGCATCGGCAACAAAACTAGATTTAATGTCACCTTTTATAACAATATTTTGTGGGATGACTTCAGCAGTTTCAGAGCTTTCTATAAATTTATCACCCGATTTTTCATAGATTCGAATATTATTGCTTGATATTGTCCAACTAAAAGTTTGCAAATTATGATTATCATCAGTTGTCCAACTAATTTGTTGACCAATTCGTAGATTTGCAAGTTGCTTAAATTTTGTTGTTAATTGATAGATATCATTTTTATTAACATTATAACGAATTAGAATATCATGCAAAGTATCGCCACGAACAATAGTATATTGTACTGCATTATCTTTACCATCAACGATATCATCTAATTCATCTTTAACAATTTCATCTTCAGGAACATCAGATGATTCAGCAACGGCAGCCATTTTCCCATTTACTATCTCGACTTTTCCATCACCATCAATAGAGCTGGAATTATCATTTACAGTAGTTTCAACTTGAGGAGTTAAAGGAACATAAATTGTTCGATCCAAATTGAGCGGACGCCACAGAACAGTAAATAAAATAACAATAAAAAGAACGCCCAATATTGAAAAATAGGGAATTTTAAAATTATTTTTTTCAATACTGAAGGATTTTATTTTTCTTGCCAAAATTAACCTTAACTATTTATTACTAAAACTAATTTTTATCTAAACAATCCAACAGTTGCTGTGTTAAATTTGTTAAAAATTGTAAATATGCACCTTTTGAAGGTGTTATACTCGTTCCTAATGGATTCAATTCTCCAATTCGAACATCTGTTCCACTCACTAATTTTTCAATAACTGCAGGGCTAAACTGTGGCTCACGAAATACACATACTGCTTGGTGCTCTTTGAGCTCCTGTTGAATAGCATAAACTTTTTGAACACCGGGCTGAACTGCTGGATTTATAGTAAAACTGCCTAGTTTTTTTAATCCGAACTGTGCCTCAAAATACCCATAGGCGTCATGAAACACAAAATACCCTCTATTTTGTACGGTAATTAGTTTTTTTGCAATGTTTTGTTCTGTTTCTGTGAGTTTAGTAATGAATTCGTTTAAATTTTCATCAATTAATATGCTTTTATCTGGATAAAGCGTAACAAGTCTATCATGAATTGATTGTGCGATAATTTTAGCAATTTTAGGTGAAAGCCAAATATGCTCATCATATTCACCATGGTGATCTTGATTGACCTCATCATGAGAATGATCATCTTCGTGATCATCATGGCTGGTTCTAAGTAACGATTTGATTTCTGGTACAGCCATTAATTCAATTTGCTTTTGCTTATCTATATTTTTTAAAATTGTTGGCATAAAAGCTTCCATATCTTCACCGACCCAAACCACAAGTTCGGCTGATTTAAGTTTTGCTAAATCAGAGGGCTTTAAATAATAAGTGTGTGGAGATGCGCTATCAGGAAGTAAAATATCATTATCAGTTACTCCTGAAGCAATGGCTTCAGTAATAAACCCAATGGGCTTTACAGATGAAATAACTGTCGCATTAGCTATGTTAGTGATAGTTTGCATAAATATTAATGAACAAAATATCATTAAAGAACAGATTAATTGTTTACTATTTTGTGCAATATATTTTTTCACACCATATATCCTATATTTAAAAGTATGATAGAATAAAAACATTAATTGTTATAATATAACATAACATTATTGTAGGCAAGGGCTCTTAACGATATGACACCACTAATTTCTCTTGATAGTGTTTCAGTAGAAATTGACCATCAAAAAATATTATATGACGTTTCGTTAGCAATACATCTTAATCAAATTATTACATTACTTGGTCCCAATGGTGCAGGTAAATCAACTCTAGTAAAAGTCATTTTAGGTTTAATTCCATTTACTTCAGGGACAATTAAGCGTTCAACCAATTTAACAATTGGTTATGTACCACAATCAATTAATTTAAATACCACTCTGCCTATTACTGTTAAACGTTTTATGCACTTAAATAAACAGTTAAATACCGAAAAAATTTTTAATACGTTATCAATGGTAAAAGCTGAATATTTGATTAATAAATCTATGCATCAATTATCGGGTGGAGAATTGCAACGCGTATTATTAGCTCAAGCCTTAGCAAAGCAACCTCAATTATTAATTCTTGATGAACCAACTCAAGGAGTGGATGTTAGTGGTCAAGTATTATTATATGATTTAATCGTTAATGCAAAAAAACAGTTTAATTGCGGTGTATTAATGGTTTCTCATGATCTTCATTTAGTTATGGCAAAAACAGATGAAGTAATTTGTTTAAATCATCATATTTGTTGTTCAGGCACACCTGCTATTGTATCTAATGATCCTGAGTTTATTTCTCTCTTTGGACGACATGGGGCTTCACAAATCGCTGTTTATAAACATCATCATAATCATCAACATGATTGCTGCACTTCTACTATTGATCAACATAAGCAAATTGCTATGTCTAGTTATGGAAAAAAAAATAATGATTGAGTTACTATTACCTTCTTTATTAGCTGGTTTATGCTTAACAAGCATAACTGGTCCCTTAGGTACTTTCGTTGTTTGGCGTAAAATGTCTTATTTTGGTGATACCCTATCCCATGCTGCTTTACTTGGTATCGCTTTTGGTTTTTTACTGAATATCAATTTATTTTATGCAGTCATTTGTGTAACTCTTTTACTGGCCTTAGGATTACTTTGGTTAGAAGCTCAAAAACAACTTCCAATTGATAGTTTACTTGGTATTTTAGCTCATAGTGCATTATCTCTTGGTTTAGTTGTAATTAGTTTAATGAATAATATCCGAATCGATCTAATGGGATACTTATTTGGTGATCTATTATCAGTAACATATTCTGATCTTTATCAAATTACTACTTGTGTAGCATTTATTGGTGCCTTATTGCTTTGGCGATGGAATGACATTTTATTTATTACTGTAAGTGAAGAGTTAGCTTTTAGTCACGGTATTAATGTTCAAATAACAAAATTGCTTTTAACTCTACTGTTGGCGCTAACAATAGGTCTATCAATGAAATTTGTTGGAGCTCTGATTATTACATCTTTACTTATCATCCCTGCCGCAACAGCCAAATATTATTCAAAAACTCCCGAGGCAATGGCAATAATTGCTATAATAATTGGTATGTTATCAGTGATTACAGGACTAATATTTTCTTTTATTTACGACACACCAACAGGGCCATCAATTGTATTAAGTAATACTTGTTTATTTTTTATATCATTATTTATTTCAAAATTAACTTTAAACAAAAAAAATTAAGATTATTGCAAAATTAGATTATTTATTGCGTGACATATCCCATTAATAAAAATGACTTTAATAATCAGTTAACTATTTCTAATACTATAATAGTACAATTCAATATGTTGATAATTAAAAACTATGTCACTTGCAATTATTTATACTCGAGCATCTATTGGAATACAAGCACCGTTGATAAACGTTGAAGTTCATATTAGTAACGGGTTACCTGGTTTTGTTTTAGTTGGTCTGCCTGAAGCAACGGTTAAAGAAGCTAAAGATCGAGTTAGAAGTGCTATTATTAATAGTGGTTTTACTTTTCCTTCAAAAAAAATAACTGTTAACTTATCTCCTGCAGATCTTCCAAAAGAAGGAAGTCGCTTTGATTTACCAATAGCTATCGCTATTCTTGCCGCTACAGAGCAAATTCCAACAGATAATCTATTACATTATGAATTTTTGGGAGAATTAGCTCTTTCAGGTAATATTAGAGCAGTAAAAGGAGCAATTCCGGCAGCTATTTCTTCTAAAAAGAAAAATCGCACACTAATTATTTCAGCAGAAAATCAATCTGAAATTTCTTTAATTCACCAAAACAATACTTTAATCACCAATAACTTATTAGAGTTATGCCAATATTTATATAACGAAATTGACTTGCCAGCAGTCCAATATCGTGAATACAAAGATATTGATAATAATTTATCAAGCCTACAAGATATAATCGGACAGGAACAAGCCAAAAGAGCATTAGAAATTGCAGCCGCAGGAGGTCACAATTTACTATTAATTGGACCTCCTGGAACAGGTAAGACTATGTTAGCAACTCGTTTGACTTCCCTGTTACCTCAATTATCTGATGAAGAAGCACTTGAAAGTGCGGCAATAACTAGTCTAGTTAGTCCAAATGGATCAATTAAAAACTGGCGTAAGAGGCCGTTTAGATCACCTCACCATAGCGCATCAGCAGCAGCATTGGTTGGCGGAGGAACAATACCTAAACCAGGAGAAATATCACTAGCACATAATGGGGTTTTATTTTTAGATGAATTACCAGAATTTAACCGAAAAGTATTAGACGCTCTTAGAGAACCAATTGAGTCAGGTGAAATTATCATTTCGAGAGCAAACGCAAAAATAAAATTTCCTGCTAAGTTTCAATTAATAGCAGCAATGAATCCAAGCCCTACAGGACATTATCAAGGAACACACAATAGAACAACACCCCAGCAAACAATTCGCTATCTAAATCGACTTTCAGGACCATTTCTCGATAGATTTGATATTTCTATTGAAGTACCTTTATTGCCTAAAGGCACCTTAAGTCAAAAAAAGACTTCCGATGAATCAACCGAAACGGTAAAACAGCGAGTTTTACAAGCAAGAAATATTCAGTTTAAAAGAAACAATAAATTAAATAGTCAGTTAAGTGCAAATGAAATACAATGTTATTGCAAATTATCAGATGAAAATAATGAATATTTAGAACAAGCATTGATTAAATTAGGACTCTCTGCTAGGGCGTGGCATCGTATATTAAAAGTATCGCGTACAATTGCAGATTTAGATTCGTCAGAAAATATAGAACGAAAACATATTTCAGAAGCATTAAGTTATCGTTCTATGGATCGATTATTAATTCAATTACACAAAAATATCGGTTAAAAGAATTAGTCGTCACTATCGACAAAATCATCAGTTGTATCAACTTGAGGCTTCCCGCCGGATAATGTATGAAAGCGTTTAGGCTTATTTATACGAGAAAGATATTTTAGCCAAGTTTTTTCGAAATCAGTTGATGGTTCCTTTTTACCTTTACAAACGGCAACAAATGATTTTTCTTCTGCTGTAGTAGGTTTTCTAACTTCTGTATCAAGATCTTTAAAAGCACACCCATGTTTTTCCAAAATAAGAGCTTCTTTAATAGTAAAGTCTCCGTGACGAGAAAATCCTCTTGGATAATTCTTATTATCAAAAAAACGTTGTTGACTTACAAAACTCTCAGCCATGTTCTATCCTCTAGGTTGTAAAAGTATCTGGGCAGGAATTATAATTGACTAAGTTAATCTGTAAATAGAATTCTTTTATTTGTTCTACCAAAAATGACTAAATGATTAAATTTAAAACAGAACAATTATTTTTGTGGCAGGGGCGGAGAGTCTCGAACTCCCAACACCCGGTTTTGGAGACCGGTGCTCTACCAATTGAACTACGCCCCTAAATAAGGTGGCGGAACGGACGGGGCTCGAACCCGCGACCCCCTGCGTGACAGGCAGGTATTCTAACCAACTGAACTACCGCTCCACCGTATTTGGTATGTATATATAAAATTTAAAAGTCTGGCGGCACC
>NZ_FMWS01000069.1 GCF_900103255.1 Gilliamella bombi
TGAATATATTGAAATCTATTATAATCGGATACGCCGTCATTCAGCCAATGGCTGGGTATCACCTGAACAATATGAACAACAATATTACCAAAACGAAAAAATGATAGAGGTGGGCACTGTCTAATATTTTGGCGAGGATCAAACTATCACATTTATTTTTATTGAAATTTTTTGGCTTATCATTGCTCACTAAATTGAGTAATCAAAAATTTTATTCATTGGATAAATCATCAAATCTAGCATAATATGAATATGACAGCTGAATAATGCTAAATTTATATTAAATAAAGCTGTAAAACTTCAATAAGTTCACTCTATAGAAACAACGTTATTAGTCACAACGCTAAGGAAACTGTTATGCAAAAAAGAGTTAATGAAATCACCATGCGCGGAGCACCTATTACTTTGTTAGGCACACAAATTAAAGTTGGCGACACAGCGCCCAATTTTATCGTGCAAGATTTAAAAATGAAGCCCATTAAATTGTCCGATTTTAAAGGTAAAATCAGAATTATTAATTCGGTTCCATCCATTGATACCTCAGTATGTAGTGCTCAAGTGCATCGCTTTAACGTCGAAGCGGCAAAATTAAAAGACACAGTGATATTTTCAATTAGCGTCGATCTACCTTTTGCCTTAAATCGCTACTGTGCTGCTGAAGGTATTGATGCCGTTAAAGTCACCTCAGATCATAAAGAACTCAACTTTGGTTTAAAATATGGAGTTGTTATTGAAGAGTTGCGATTACTTTCTCGAGCTGTATTTGTCATTGATAAAAACGACAAAATTGTTTATGTGGAATATGTTAAAGAAACCTCTTCTGAACCTGATTATGACAAAGTCCTAGCTGCAGCTAAAGCACTAGAATAAATCGCTATAATGAAACATCGCCCTCAAATACTAATATTGGTGGCGATTAAGTTTAAGATTTATTCTTAGCAACTATTTAATAGACAAACATATTCAGTTATAATCAAAAGTAATCTAATATTCCCTCCAAAATCTTAATCATGAATAATAGTATTAACCGATCTCGGGTTTGGTCATCAATTCTTTGTCTTGCATTTGCGGCATTTATTTTTAATACAACGGAATTTGTACCTGTCGGGCTATTACCCAATATTGCTGAAAGCTTTTCAATGGACGTAGCTCATGCTGGATTATTACTCACTATTTATGCGTGGGCTGTTTCGTTATTATCATTGCCACTCACAGTATTAACATCAAAAATGGAACGAAGGAAGCTACTTATCCTTTTATTTTGTCTATTTATAGGTAGTCATATTTTAGCTGGAGTCGCATGGAATTTTTACAGCTTAATGATAGCAAGAATTGGTATTGCTTGTGCACATGCGGTATTTTGGGCAATTACAACACCACTTGCAGTTCGGTTAGCGCCCAATGGTAAAAAAGCTAAAGCAATGGGCTTTATTGTTATTGGCGTATCGATGGCAACCATTCTAGGTATTCCAATTGGCACCATCATAGGACAACTCGTTGGCTGGCGCGTGACTTTTTTATGTATTGCTGGTATCGCTTTTTGCGTGATGATATTACTACTCCGCTTATTGCCTACTGTACCAAGCATGGATATTATCTCTATCAAAGATATTCCAATGGTATTAAAACGCCCAATACTGCTAAACATTTATTTATTAATTGCCATTATTATTGCAGGTCACTTTACTGCCTATACCTATATTACGCCATTCATGAAAAATATTGGTGGATTTAACCAAAATGTTATCGTCCTTTTATTATTAGTTGTAGGTTTTTCTGGAATGATTGGTAGCGTTATTTTTGCAAAATATGCTGAAAAAAATCCAACCGCAATTTTCATCATCCCTATGCTACTACTGATTACTTGCTTATTATCGCTTTATGTATGTTCATTCACGCTTTATACTGCAATCATTCAATGTTTAATTTGGGGACTTTCCATTACAATTATTGGAATGGTTATGCAAAGCAAAGTAATTGATGCCGCACCCGATGCCACAGATATAGCCACTTCAGTCTATTCTGGTATTTTCAATATTGGAATAGGAGGCGGTGCTTTTATAGGCAGTAAGGTATTAATTTTACTTTCAATTGATTACATTGGTTATGTTGGTGCGTGTTTTGTCATCATCGCACTATTATTATTCTACTTTTTATCTAGAAAATTATGGAATAATAAAACGGTTATTTAAAAAAGGGTTATGTAAAAAATATTATATAAAAACCTTAGGGTAAGGAAACAGCATTATTTATTTTATAACACAAATAAATAATGCTGAACAATACTAACATTTACCTTATGATTTACTTAAAGACTCTAACTGTTCCCATCTTTCAAAAACAGCTTCTAATTCAGCCTCTTTATCTGCCAAAGATTGTAAAATTGGACTAGTAATTTCATGAGTTTGATTAAAAAAGTCACTTTGACCAATTTGTGCTTGTAAATCAGTAATCTCTAATTCTAATTGTTCTATTTTGCTTGGTAATTGTGCCAATTCTCGTTGTTCATTATAACTCAGTTTAACTTTCTTTTTAGCGGTTCGCTCACTACTTTGATTATTAGTAGCGCCTAATTCTTTTTTAGGTTGCTCAAGTTTATTAACTGTCGTTACTTTAACTGGTTGTGCCTGCTGCTGTTGTTGCAGAGCATCGGCATAACCACCAGCATAAACACCAATATGGCCTTTTTCTTCAAAAAACCAACATTGAGTGACCACATTATCAACAAATTGCCGATCATGACTAACCAACAAGACAGTTCCTTGATAATCATTCACTAACTCTTCTAGCAATTCTAATGTTTCAATATCAAGATCATTGGTCGGTTCATCAAGTATTAATAAATTGCTAGGTTTTAAAAATAGTTTAGCCAGCAATAAACGATTACGCTCCCCACCAGACAGTGCTCGTACAGGTGTTCTTGCACGTTTAGGCGGAAATAAAAAGTCCTGTAAATAACCAAGTACATGGCGTGAACGACCATTTACCATTACCTCTTGTTTACCTTCGGCTAAATTGTCCATCACTGTTTTTTCAGGATCGAGCTCTAACCGATACTGGTCAAAATAAGCCACTTCAAGCTTAGTGCCACAATGCACATTACCTGATGTTGGCTCTAAATTACCTAACATCAATTTAAGTAACGTTGTTTTACCAATTCCATTAGGACCAATCAGAGCGATCTTATCACCACGTAATACTTGCACAGAAAAATCATTAACTAGTAACTTATCCTCAATCTGATATGTCACATTTTCAAGCTCAAAAACAATTTTTCCTGAACGTAATGCTTCCTCGATTTGCATTTTAGCACTACCCATAACTTGGCGTCGCTTGCTATATTCTTGACGCATTGCTTTTAATGCTCGCACTCGCCCTTCATTACGAGTACGACGAGCTTTAATACCTTGTCGGATCCAGACTTCTTCTTGAGCTAATTTTTTATCAAATTCAGCATTTTGTAACTCTTCAACACGCAATGCTTCTTCTTTACCAAGCAAATAATTATCATAATTCCCACTCCAAGACGCAATTTTACCTCGATCCAGATCAATAATACGCGTTGCCATTTGACGAATAAACGAACGATCATGGGAAATGAACACAATACTGCCATTAAAACTTTTCAAAAAATCTTCCAACCATTTAATGGTTTGAATATCCAAATGATTGGTTGGTTCATCAAGCAATAAAACTGTTGGTTGACAAACCAACGCTTTGGCTAATGCGGCTTTACGCAACCACCCACCCGATAACGAAGACAACAACGCATCACCATCAAGCGATAATGAAGAAATAACATTACGAATACGGCTATCTAATTGCCAACCATTTTGATGATCTAACTGTTCTTGCATTTTAGCTAATTTATCTAAATTACTTTCGCAAGGATCGTGCTCAACACGATGAGCTAAATCATAGTAATCTCGTAATAACTGTGCTTGTTCGTGTAATCCTTCTGCCACAAAATCAAACACACTACCTTGCACATCACGAGGAGGATCTTGTTGCAATCGTGAAACAATCACATTATTTTCATAAATAATTTGCCCTTCGTCTAATGGCACTTCTTTATTTAAAACTTTAAGTAAAGTCGATTTTCCAGCACCGTTACGGCCAACAAGACAAACACGCTCATTTGGCTCAATAGACATATCGATATGATCAAGCAACGGCGCATCACTAAATGAAAGATAAGCATTGGTAAGATTAATTAATGACATAGTTATTGGTGGTTTTTATTTAGATATTAAGTAATAAAACATTATTCTATCATAAAGTGACCAAAGGCAACTAAAGCAAATACAAAAGATAAACCAATATATAAGAATTACTGGCATTATTTATACTTTCATTGTAACTACCTCAAACTTAGTACACAACTGACGTAGAAAATGAAGCTGCCTGTTTTAATGTTTTATATTTGAACAGTGTCATGTTATTTAATGCATCATGCGGTCTTTCGGTGTTATACTTCGGTTATTCTCCTTGCTTGTGCTAAGTTGTTAAAAAGATATAAATCGAGTACTTCAGTACGATAGGTACGATTAAATCGTTCAATATAGCCATTTTG
>NZ_FMWS01000111.1 GCF_900103255.1 Gilliamella bombi
TATTGTGATGGCATTGTTCTGTTCCTTATTTTAAATTTTATTGTTTTTAGTCACGATTAATGGCACGTCTTCACGGTTATTGTATTGAATAATAATTTGATATTTTACAATATTAAACACACCTATCGTGCCAGCGATCCATTTATTGATAATGAGCCCATTTTGAACAGGCTTGTCGCTATTGGTTATTGTTTTATCAGTAAGATGATTAGCCGATGTGGTTAAAGTAAATTCGTCTGGTTCGTCAATTTTACTATAATCGGGTATTGGGAGCCTAGTCAGTATGCCGATATTACGATCATACTTTTCGAAATAGGCTTTTTTATCCGTCTCCGCCTTGTGCCATTGAACCTTATTGTTTTATATGGTGCCGTTGTTTAATTTCAGCTAACTCTTCTAATGATGTGGCATTAAACGCTTCAACCATCCATTCTGGCCAGCCTTGTCCTTTAATAATTTTTTCTTTAAATTGGGTTTCTTGTTCCCATTTGTATTTGCCGTCGTTTAGACCTGCTAATTTGTTAGCGCACATAAAGTTATTGACCCAACCCCAAACCAAATAACTACCTATGCCGCCACGTAATGGGTCTAATAATATATGGTCAATTGTTTTATGGGTATGAGGTTTGCACACCATTAATATGGTGGTGTTGAGTGAATATCGTGAAAAATTATGCACCACCACCCCTTGTAAATGGGCCCAGTCATATTCTTTTATGCGTTTTTTATTAGGATGCAAAAAGGTTAGCGGATTGCGTAACAC
>NZ_FMWS01000017.1 GCF_900103255.1 Gilliamella bombi
AAAGATCAACAGCCCCTAGTATTGGCTGTTTTTACAGCCAATAGCTGGATTTTTAAGTTACAATGTCTTAAAAGCAATATCAGGCAAAATCGCTTCACCTTGCCAATATAACTCACTAGCAATACTTCCTGCAATTTGATAATAAAGTTGGCTAAATTCGTTATCAGGGTGGTTAATGACCGTGGGCTTTCCTGTATCAAGATCTTGGCGTAACATCTTTTGAAGTGGAATTTGCCCTAGCAATTTGGTTTGATATTGCTCAGCTAAATGTTTAGCACCACCTTCACCAAAGATGGCCTCATGATGTCCACAATGTTCGCAAATGTGGTAACTCATGTTTTCAATAATTCCTAGTGTTGGTATGTTTACTTTATTAAACATGGTAATACCTTTTTTTGCATCGATTAAAGCAATATCTTGAGGAGTTGTGATAATCACAGCAGCAGTAACTGGAATGTTTTGCGCTAGGGTTAATTGGATATCCCCTGTGCCTGGAGGCATATCAATGACAAGATAGTCGAGTTCTGGCCAAAGCGTATCTTGTAAAATCTGTAATAGTGCTTTACTTGCCATAGGTCCACGCCATACCATGGCACCATTAGGATCAACTAAATAACCAATGGAATTACTAGCAAGCCCATATGCCATGATTGGTGTCATATGTTTATTATCGGGTGTTAAGGGTTGCTGGTTTTCTGTACCTAGCATGGTTGGGATCGAGGGACCATAAATATCTGCATCTAAGATCCCCACTTTAGCGCCTTGTTTTTGTAAAGCTAGCGCAAGATTGACCGCTGTTGATGATTTACCCACACCGCCTTTTCCTGAGCTTATTGCGATAATGTTTTTTATATTATTAATGGCATTTTGGTTATTAGCACGTTTTAAAGTAGCAATTTTATATTCAATATGCCAGTCAACTTCATTAACGCTGTTAAGTTTAAGCAATTTTGGAGTGGTTATTTTTTTCAATTCTTCAAAAGTAGATTGCCAAGCGAAAGGCATTGTTAAATTTATAGTTAAGTGGTGATTAACTATTTCGCATTTTTTTATTGCCCCGAGTTCAAGTAAATTTTTTTGTAGAGTTGAATGAATAAAATTTTCAAGAATTTTTTTTACTTCAGTGTTCATTATGGTTATCTCTTTATGCCTCAGTATTTATACTCGTTTTATTTCCAATTACCTTGTATTAAAAGCGTAAAATACCTTAAATAATAAGGCGGTAAACAGTAAATTGGTTTACCCTCATAAAAATGATTATTTTCTGTTTGAAATATGAATTGAGTATATAAATTTTATCAAATTATGGCATAAATCTAGCGATAATCCCACGATTGATGTACTATTTCTGCCATTATGTAAAAAAGGGTAATAAATCAACATGACAACTCAACGCAAAATATTGGTGACTTGTGCACTTCCTTATGCCAATGGTGCAATTCACTTAGGTCATATGCTAGAACACATTCAAGCTGATGTATGGGTACGCTATCAACGTATGCGTGGTAATGAGATCTATTTTATTTGTGCTGACGATGCCCATGGCACGCCAATTATGCTAAAGGCTCAGCAATTGGGAATTACTCCAGAGCAGATGATTAGTGAAGTCAAAACCGAACATCTACGTGATTTTTCTGGCTTTAATATTAGTTATGATAATTACCATTCAACCCATAGCCCAGAAAATCGTGAGATATCAGAGCAAATTTATAAGCGCTTGAAAGCGAATGGTTATATTAAAACTAAAGTTATTTCACAGCTATTCGATCCTGAAAAACAGATGTTTTTACCTGATCGCTTTGTAAAAGGCACTTGCCCACGTTGTAAAGCGCCTGATCAGTATGGTGATAACTGTGAAGTGTGTAGTGCTACTTATAATCCTATTGATTTAATTGACCCTAAGTCTGTGGTTTCGGGCGCTACGCCGATTTTAAAAGAGTCTGAACATTTCTTTTTTGATCTACCAGCTTTTTCAAATATGTTACAAGAGTGGATTCGCTCAGGAACATTACAAGATCAAGTTGCTAATAAAATGCAAGAATGGTTCGAATCAGGCTTACAACCGTGGGATATTAGCCGTGATGCACCTTATTTTGGATTTGAGATCCCCGATGCGCCAGGTAAATATTTTTATGTCTGGTTAGATGCGCCAATTGGTTATATGGGATCTTTCTTAAATTATTGTAATAAACAAAATAAACCAATTTTTGATGAGTTTTGGGACAAAAATTCAAATACAGAACTGTATCACTTCATTGGTAAAGATATTGTTTATTTCCACAGCTTATTTTGGCCAGCAATGCTTGAAGGTAGCGAATATCGCAAGCCTTCCAATATTTTTGTACATGGTTATGTGACTGTTGATGGTGCAAAAATGTCTAAATCACGCGGTACTTTTATTCAAGCAAGTACCTATCTAAAACATTTAGATCCTGATTGTTTGCGTTATTATTATGCGGCTAAATTGTCGTCACACATTGATGATATTGACTTAAATTTAGAAGACTTTGTTCAACGTGTAAATAGTGATTTAGTTAATAAAGTTGTTAATATTGCTTCGCGTTCGGCTGGTTTTATTTATAAACGCTTTGACGGCAAATTATCAGATAAAGTGGCAGAGCCTGAACTGTATTCCTTGTTTGTTAAAAAAGCAGAAGTGATTGCTGACTACTTTGAACAACGCGAATCAGGCAAGGCAATTCGTGAAATTATGGCACTTGCTGACGAAGCTAACCGTTATATTGACGAAAAGGCACCTTGGGTGGTTGCTAAACAAGAAGGGCAAGATCAAACATTGCAAGATATTTGCTCAATGGGTATTCACTTATTCCGCATCTTAATGACCTATTTAAAACCCATTGTGCCTTCATTGGCTGAACGTACAGAAGCATTTTTAAATAGCAAATTAGAATGGAATGAAATTGATAATGCTTTAACAAGTCATAAAATTAATCAGTTTAAAGCTTTATTTAATCGTATTGATATGGATAAAATTACAAACATGATTGAAGAAACAAAACAACAAGCTGCATTAGCCCAACCGGCAAAACCTAAAGTTGCAGAGCCTATTGCTGACACGATTAATTTTGATGATTTTGCTAAAGTCGATATGCGCGTTGCTTTAATTAAACATGCTTGCTTTGTTGAAGGATCCGATAAATTACTTCAATTAACGCTTGATATTGGTGACGAAACCCGTAATGTGTTTTCAGGTATCAAGCAGTTTTATCCTGACCCAGAGGTGTTAATTGGGCGTTTAACTATTATGATTGCTAACTTAGCTCCTCGTAAAATGCGCTTTGGTGTTTCTGAAGGTATGGTGCTTTGTGCGAGTGGTAAAGGTGATGATGAAGGTGTGTACCTACTATCACCAGATAGTGGTGCTAAACCAGGAATGCGAATTTCGTAATTGATATCCTTATTATAAAAACTGCATCTTAACAAGTTAATATACTTGTTAAGATGTTTCAGGAAACTATGCGTTTCAGTATAAAATTTGCTTATTTGATAAATAATTGTAGCGTTAGTTTTTTTGGGGCTGTTTTTTTTATTATAAATGTGTTGCCATTCAAGTTTTGAATTTATGTCGTTGAGGGGACTGATGGTTGGTTGCTTAAACTTTTTAAAAAGCCTATAAAAACCTTTCCGTTTACACTTAGAAACCTATTTCATATCTGGCGCCCAATTTCATTTAAACGCCATTTTTTGATCGAAGTAAATAAAGTTTCACTTTAAATCAATATGCTATATTTTTCTTTTTATCCTGAAATTTGGCAATCAAAATAACGACTGCCAAAGCTCAATTTTGTTAAAATTCATATTTTACTGTTTGGTTTAACATTACTTGTAAATTCATTATTTTCTTACTTTTGATTTTCTGACGGATTTCCTGAATAATGAAATATGCTGTCTTTTAGTGAAAAAGAGAAATCTTTAGTATTAATCTCACCAATAATTTTGTTGCTATCGTATAAAGCCAGTAAAAATTCGGCCATTTGCTTTGCTGTATGGTACTTTGTAAAAGTTGCATCGTAGTTGTATTCACTAACATTATTGGCTTTTTCACCAAATTCCGTTTTTGTTGCAGCGGGAGCCAATACCTTTGCGGTTAATTGTGCGTTAGCTTGCTTTAATTCCTGTGCTAGCCCTTCAGTAAAAGCATTGACATAGAATTTTGTTGCGCAATAAGTTACCGCATTAGGAACGAGAGTATACCCGCCTCGGGAGGAGATGTTTATTAGTTGTGTTTCGGGTTCATTTTGATATTTACGTACATACAGTGTTGAAAAAATCGTTAGGGTTTCAATATTTAAATGAAGCATTGATTCGATTTTTCCTAAATCTTGATCGCTAACACTGCCGTAATGACCAAAACCGGCATTATTAATCCATGTTTCAATAAAATAGCTGTCTAAATCATTAAAAAGGGAATAAGCGTTGGTTGGTTGTGATAAATCACAAAGTTTTATAATTACTTCTAATGCTGGGGAAATTTTTGCAATTTCTTGTTGTAAAAGTGCCAAATTTTCTTGTCTTCTTGCAATAACAATAAGGTTTTTATTTCGTTTTGCAAAAGCAATAGCTGTTGCATAACCTATGCCTGAACTTGCGCCGGTTATGACGGTATATTTTTTATGTGTATTGGTCATTTTTATTTCCTCTAATATTTCAAATATCTGTATTTAATTAAAACTATTCAAATTATTAAATATATGATAAATATAACTTTATTCTACTGGGAGGTGGACTCATTTTGGTCTTTTATATTTTTTTATTGGTTATTTGTTTGCCATGAATTATGTGGTACTTCAACTTCTTTAGAGGCTTGAGCTAAAGCATCATTCAATCGTTGACGGCTTAAAGGTATGCAATATGCAGGCTTTGCACGTTCAAACCGCCAACTGTTTGATAAAGTGCCTACATCAACATAATCATAGCCTCTACTTTCTAGTAGAGTGAAAATAATTTGTTTGGCAGCTAAGTCATCTCCAGCTATAGGAATTGCTCTCCTATCTGATTTATCATTGGGTTTTGCATCTTTAATAACATCTTTTGCGAGAATCGCATTAAAAACTTTAACTACTCTAGATTTATCAAGATGTTTAGCGACTAACTCGCTGGTTGTTGTTTCATGATTATCTAATTGTCCTAAATGACCATCGCGGGCAGGATAATAGTTAGTGGCATCAAGTACTATTTTTCCGCTGAGTAGCTCTGCTGGTAATTGTGTATAATTGATAAAAGGAATAGCAACGAGAATTATATCACCAAATTTAATGGCTTCTTCTTGGCTCCCAATTTGGCAGTTTAAGCGTGTGGCTACGCTAAATAACGTCTTTTTATCTCTAGAATTACTTAACATAACTTGATAACCTGCGCGCATAAATAATGTTGTGTAGGCTTGACTTACAAATCCTGCCCCTATAATGCCGATTTTTTTCATATATTTACTCTGTTTTTATTTGTTTACTTGATTTGCGTTATAATATTTATAAAATAAAAGATAGTAAATGGCTTTAAAATTGTTTTATTAACAACTGGAGATTGGTAATATGGATCTTTTTAGAAGTATGAAGGCTTTTGTATTGACTGTGAAGACAGGTTCATTTGCATCGGCATCTATCTCATTAAATACCTCTCCGCAAATGGTTGCGAAATATATTCTTTTTTTAGAAACTCAATTAGGGTTAAAGTTACTTAATCGAACAACACGCTCCAAAATCTTACCGAATTTGGTAAGCAGTATTATGAGCGCTGTGTGAGTATTTTAGGTGAAGTTGAAGCCACTTCTATGCTTGCGCAACAGTTTTTAGATAAACCTAGTGGTACGCTTAGAATTAGTGCACCATTTACTTTTGGTAATTTTACTTTAGTGCCATTAATTAGTAGTTTTATGAAGTGTTATCCCCAAATTAGTGTCGATATACAGTTAAGTGATCGTTATGTCGATTTAATTAAGGACGGTTTTGATATTGCTTTTCGGATTGGTGATTTGAGTGATTCAGGGCTTATTGCTCGTAAACTTAATCCTCATCAACTTATTTTTGCTGCCTCACCAGATTATTTAGCGCAATATGGTGTTCCATTAATACCTGATGATTTGAAAAAGCATCAATGCTTGATTTACCAATATGTGAATCAGAATAAAAAAGATCATGTTTGGCCGTTTATGATTAATGGTGAAATAGTTAATATTCCTATATCAGGGACATTTCAAAGTAATCAGACTTCAGCGTTAGTGATAGCTGCGATTGAAGGATTAGGTATCACAATGTTGCCAGAATCTATGTTACAAGAGCCAATTAAGCAGAAAAAATTATTTCCCATATTACAAAAATTTTTACCACCTGCCAAGCCGCTTAATATGCTTTATACTGCTGATCGTCAGCAACCACCAAAATTAAAAGCATTTATTGAATTTGTGTTGAATGCAATATCGTAATAGGTGTGTTTTTTATACATAATAAAAAAGGCGATTTGCTCGCCTTTTTTAACAGTTGTCATAAAAGAACCAATAGTTATTTTATCGTCACTAAAGTGCTCACTTCTTTACCTAACATATTGTTTAAATAAACTAAATCGTTGGCAGTTAAGGTTCCTACTGCATATTTTAATTGTAGTAAACTGGTTAAATAGTTATATTTTGCATCTGATAAATTTCGTTTAGAACTGTATAGTTGAGTTGTTGCAGTTAATACGTCGACAATTGTTCTTGTTCCTACTTGATAACCAGAATTGGTTGCTTCTAATGAACTTTGTGCAGAAACTACCGCTTGTTGATAAGCTTTGATGGCACTTATTGATGATGAAATATTATTGTATGATGAGCGAACTTGATTAATTACACCTCGATTGGTACTTTCTAATTTTTCGCTAAAACTCACGTAATTTTGTTGTGCTTGCTCAACTTTAGACATTGTTGCACCACCTGAAAAGATAGGTAGGTTTACACTGACGCCAACATAGTTATTCCCTGAATAAGATTTACCATGAGCGCCAGTCCCTACGCTATTACCGTATCTATCAGTTTTATTCAAATTAGTTGATGCATCTAAACTTGCTGTAGGTAAATGTCCGGCCTGTGAGAGTTTGATTTGTTCACGCGCTATGTCTTGATTTAACCTCATTGTTAATAAATTAAGATTAGATTTTTCAGATTGTTTTAACAGTGCGCTGATTTGTGCTGGTGATTCTGTTTTAAATGTATTGGTATTGACACTTGCTAAACTTGAATAAAAACGACCACTTACTTGGCGCAGTGCTTCAATGGCATTATTTAGATCATTTAATGCATTAACTTGTTGTGCAACAGTTAAGTCATAATTGGCTTGAGCGTTTTGTACATCGGTAATTGCTACTAAACCAACTTGATGTTGTTGACGAGTTTGTTCTAACTGACGGCCAATTGCTTTTTTCTGTGCATCAATAAAGCTTAATGCATCAAGTGCTTTTAATACATTAAAATAAGCGACAGAAGTATTTAAGATTAATGTTTGACCTTGGTATTGATAGGCAATATCAGCAATACTTGCTTGTTTTTTAGTAATATCTAAGGCTTTCCAATTTGAGAAATTAAAAATGCTTTGAGATACTGCGACTTGGTATAAGTTGCCATTTTTAGATTTTACACCACTTGTATCACGTCGACCATGAGTAACACCGTAGGAAGCACTTAAACCAACTTGTGGTAGTAAACTTGCTCGAGAACCTGAAATTGCTGCGTATGCTTTATTTTTTTCAGCTAATGAACTACGTAGATCTGGGTTAGTTTCTTTTGCTTGTTCATAAACTTGTATCAAATTTTCAGCAAAGACAGATTGGCTTAACGCTAAGCCAATTAAAAAGGTTAAGGTTTTTTTCATCAATCTTCTCTTTAAAAATCATTAAAATATAGTAGTATTTTTAATAGCGTAATTTTAACAGATAATTAGTATATAGTAAGTATTGTTTGTGTGTCATTCGCACTTTTTATTCAAATTCAGTTTAAATTCGGGAGCTTTTATGAAAATTAAAGACAGTTTGGTAAATTTTGACAAAAATGATGTGTTTAATTTAACAAAACGAATCTTGTATAAAGGTTTTTTTTCTTTGCTTGAATATCGTTTTCAATATCGAAAATTTGATGGTTCAATTAGTGAGATTGTAACTCGTGAAATTTTAGAACGTGGGCATGCGGTTGTACTTTTAGCATATGATGTAAAACGTGATGAAGTTGTGCTAATTGAGCAAATCCGGATTGCTGCGATTGAAACCCAAGATAGTCCTTGGATACTAGAACTTATTGCAGGTATGATGGATCATGAGAATGAATCATTTGAAGAAGTAGCAAGACGTGAAGCAATGGAAGAGGCGGGAGTTGTTATTGGTCGATGTAAACCCATCATCAGTTATTTAGCATCTCCTGGAGGTTTAACTGAACAATTGCACATTTTGGTGGGTGAAGTTGACTCATCAACCGCTGAAGGCATTCATGGTCTTGACGAAGAAAGTGAAGATATTAAAGTTCATGTAGTAAGTCGAACTCAAGCTTATCAATGGGTTAAAGATGGAGTGATTAACAATGCTGCATCAATTATTGCGCTTCAGTGGCTAGAACTTAATCATGAGCTCTTAAGAAAAGAGTGGAAATAACTTTTTAGGCATCATTTTTAATTATTTCTTTCATAAATGTGAGAACTATTTTACACTTTAATAGAATGCTAGGATTTATAATAAATTGTTTTTTCAGTCACAATGTCTATTGTGTTGTTGACATTATTAACCATGATTATAGATTAATAGACAATTGGGGTGAATTTTGGAGTCATTTCTAAAACTTCCAATCTGTAATAAAAATTACGGTAAAATATTACATATAACTGATACTCATCTTTTCGCTGATGACAATGCTTCATTGCTTGGTGTTAATTCTAATGCAAGTTTTCTAGCGGTTATAAATGAAGTTGAACGTAGTAATAAGAAGTTTGATTTAATTGTAGCAACGGGTGATTTTGTACAAGATGGCTCTAAAAAAGCTTATGCGCGTTTTGCAGAACAAATAATTAAGTTTGACACCCCTTGTGTGTGGTTGGCTGGCAATCATGATAATTATTCGTATATGCAAGATGTGTTTGCAAATTATCAACTTGTTGATAATAAGGTAGTTTTGTTGGGAGATAAATGGCTAATTATTTTATTGAATAGCCAAGTTGTTGGTCAGGCTTACGGTTTTTTGTCTGGATCTGAACTTAAGTTTTTACATAATGTTTTAACTGAACATCCTAATAGAAATGCATTAGTTTTTTTACACCACCATCCAGTTAATTCTGGTTGCTATTGGTTAGATCATCATATTTTAAAAAATAGTGACCAGTTAGAGAAAATTATTCAAAAACATCCCAATGTAAAAGGAATTGGGTGGGGACATATTCATCAAAAACAAGATTATGTTTGGCATAATTGTAAGGCATTTTCAACTCCTTCCACTTGTTTTCAATTTAAACCTGAATGTTACGATTTTCAATTATCAAGCGACGATGCACCAGGTTGGCGGGAAATCACACTTAAGATTGATGGTTCTATTGATAGTGATGTTTATCGATTAAAGGATAATCAGTTTTTGCCTGATGTTTCTCAAAATGGTTATTAGTAGTTAGTAATCATAATAAGTTTAAAATAGGTTAATAATTACAACAAAGGTGCGAAAAAGTAAAAAAGCCGCTCGACAATGCGTTGCCAAATAGGGCGTTGATTCCACTCTTTGGTGTTTATTTCATCTGAATTAGATAAATATTTTTGTAAAAGATTTGATAAAGATTTAGCGAACTCTGCATCATCAATCACAGTTGTAATTTCAAAATTAAGCCACAAACTGCGCATATCTAAATTGACAGTACCGACAAGACTTAATTGATTGTCAATTAAAACACTTTTGGTATGTAGCAAATTATCATTGAATTGATAGAGTTTTACTCCGCCGTTTAATAATTCAGAAAAGAATGCTCGACTTGCCCATTTAACCATTAGTGAGTCATTATTTTTGGGAATGATGATAATGACTTCAACACCTCGCTGTGCAGCTGTGCATACAGCATGTAAAATATCATCACTTGGTACTAAATAAGGTGTAGTGAAAATAATTTGTTCTTGTGCCGAATAAATTGCTGTTAATAATACTTGGTGGATCATGTTTTCCATATAACCTGGACCCGATGCGATTAATTGCATAATGTGTTTATTATCTTCAGGTGGTTCAGCGAAATCAGTAATTTTCGGTAGTGATAAATATTTGCCAGTTTCTAATTCCCAATCACTGGCATATAAGGCACCCATAAGGGTTGTAACGGGACCATTCATTCTGACCATGATATCAACCCATTTGCCAACATGTTTATTTTGTTTAAAGAAAAGCGGATCGACAATATTCATACTACCAGTATAAGATATATAGTTATCGATAATAGCTACTTTGCGGTGTTGACGTAAGTCTAATCGCCTAAACATAAATCGAAGTAAATTTACTTGTAAGGCTTCGACAATGATGATGCCTGCAGCACGCATTCTTTTACTAGCATTACTTTTAATAAAATGTCTGCTACCAGCAGAATCAACCATTAATCGGCAAGTTACACCTCGTTTAGTTGCTTGAATAAGTGCTTGCTCGACATCATCAGCACGACCACCTTCATTCCATATATAAAATACCATTTCGATATTTGATGTCGCATGATTTATATCATCAATTAAACGGTTAAAAATTATGTTTGTTTCACTCAGTAACTCAATATGATTGCCATTAATTCCATCAAGACCAGTTTGATGTTTACAAAGTTGAAAAATCGGTTTGCTGACTTGGCTGACTTTGTTGGTGAATATGTCAGGAAAGTCACTTAGTTGGTTAATAAACTTGGAAATAGTCGGGCGCATTTTTTGTGCGCGTTTAACTCGTTGCTGACCTAAGTGAGCTTCGCCCAGTGAAAAATAAAGAATCACACCGACAAGCGGTAAAATATAAATAACCAGCATCCATGCAATAACATAAGTTGTCGGTCTTCGCTTAAAGACAATCCGTAAAGTTGTTGAAACAATGATCAACCAATAAATAAGGAAGATCAAAGTACTAATTAATGCATGAAATGAGGTAAATTGCATATTTAATTAGCTATCAGTTAGGTTTAACTTGGTTATTGGATCTTTAGTACAATCATAATTTTGAAATACTTCAGGTAATGGTTTTGGATTATTATGTTTATCTACTGAAACATATGTGAATACGGCATCTGTTATGCAAAACCGTTGTGTTGAATCCGATGTATCTATGACTTTTTTAACCCAAACTTCAATACCAATTGTGATAGAGGTTTTTCCAGTTTTGATGCAATGAGCATAACAACAAACAACATCTCCTACCATTGCGGGCTTGTAAAATGTAATACTACTAGCATTAACGGTTACAACTCGATTTCTGGCTATTTCTTTTGATAAAATACCTCCAGCGAGATCCATTTGAGACATTATCCATCCACCAAAAATGTGACCATGCGGATTAGTGTCAGCAGGCATTGCTAGCGTTCTAAGTACTAATTGACCTTTAGGGGCTATATTTTGTGTCATGCTAAATTACTCCGTATGTACAATTTATTTATTTTCGGTATCTTTATTCATATTTTTATAGATATAGATACCTGATATCAACGATAATAGTAAGGATGCACCAGGTAAAATAAATACTTTAAATATCCAAAAGAAATCATCTGTCATGTAATAGGTCGCACCTAAACTAATGGTGCCACATAATATAAAAAAGAAGATCCATAATAAATTTAATTTATTCCATATGTTGGTCTCTAGTTGTATTTCTTTACCTAACATTGTTTGAAGTAGGTTTTTTTTGAAAAAAAATTGGCTAACTAATAGGGCTGAGGCAAATAAGAAATTAATAATAGTTACTTTCCATTTAATAATATTGGGATCACGCATATAGAGTGTGAATCCACCAAAAACCATAACCATCAGATAAGAAATTAGTTCTACTTTATCTAATTTTCTATATAAAACTAGAACAAGAAGAAAACACAAGGTAGCAGCAATCATTAATGCTTGAACGCCAACAAAAATATCATACTTGGTTAGAAATACAAAAAAGAATACAAGAGGAATAAAATTTAAAAGTTGTTTCATTCAATTATTGTCCTAGCACTAAAGATGAATTGATATATTTTAAATAAAAAGCCTATTGGAATAGGCTTATTTTTTGTGATGAAGTTCGGGATGGGCTTTGCAATCACCCGACTGGCAATGGCCATATAGATATAAACTGTGAAAAGTTAAATTAACACCATATTGTTCGGCAATCTCTTTTTGTCTAGCATTGATAATATCATCACGAAATTCAAACACTTCGCCACAATCTAAACAAATTAAATGATTATGATGTTGTTGTGTTGCTAGTTCAAATACTGCCTTACCACCCTCAAAGTTATGACGAGTAACAATTCCAGCATCATCAAATTGATTCAAAACACGGTAAACTGTTGCAAGTCCAATTTCTTCCCCCATATTAAGTAGTTTTTTGTAAAGATCTTCTACAGTAATGTGTTGGCATGAAGGATCTCGTAATAATTCTAAAATCTTTAATCGTGGTAACGTAACCTTTAAACCAGCGCTTTTGAGTGCTTCATTATTATCATTATCATGATTTGTCATATTACTTTCCAATTAATTTATTAATCATAATTCATTATAGGAACTATGTAGGGTAAATAAAAGAAATCAATTCAATAGACTAAATTTTCATTTCTGTTTTAACTTGATTTACCCAATTATTAATACGTTCTTCGGTTAATTCAGGTTGACGATCTTCATCAATGGCTAAACCAATGAAATGAGTGTCATCAACTAAGCTTTTAGATGCTTCGAAACTATAACCTTCGGTTGACCAGTGTCCAACAATTTTTGCTCCTTTAGGTTCAATAATATCGCGGAGTGTTCCCATAGCATCACAGAAATATTCTGCATAGTCTTCTTGATCGCCACAACCAAAGATAGCCACTGTTTTACCACTAAAATCAATTTTTTCTAAATTGGGAAAAAAGTCATCCCAGTCAGCTTGAGATTCACCATAGTACCAAGTTGGAATACCGAAAAATAGGTAATCGTATTGTTCAATGTTTTCTTTAGTGGCTTTTGCAATGTCGAAAAGATCAGCTTTGTCACTACCTAAAATGAGTTGGATTTGCTTTGCTACATTTTCTGTATTACCTGTATCACTACCAAAAAAAATACCAACTTGTTTCATATTTGTACCTTTACTATCTATGATATTAAAATATTTTAGGAGTATATCATTGTCACTTATTATCAGCAATAATTCTAAATTACACAGAACATAAGTTATTATGTGCTATACAATTTATTTATCTTGCATTAAAATTATTGCCTATTTTTTATATTAAATTAGGCTGTGGAATTTCATTATGAATTTGCATGAGTATCAATCTAAATATCTTTTTAAACAATATAATCTGCCTGTACCAGAAGGGTATGTTTGTAACTCAATTGGTGAAATACAAGATACATTAGCTGAATTATCTTCAGGGGCAAATTTAGGAGCTTGGGTTGCTAAATGTCAAGTTCATGCAGGGGGAAGGGGTAAAGCTGGTGGTGTTATTTGTACTCAAAACTATAGTGAAATAATGCAATTTGCTGAAAAATGGTTAGGGCAATATCTAGTTACTTATCAAACCACCGATAAAGGTCAACCAGTTAATAAGATTTTAATTGAAAAAGCGTCTAATATTCGGAAAGAACTTTATTTAGGAGCAGTGGTTGATCGTAGTTCCAAGCGTGTAGTAATTATGGCTTCGACAGAAGGTGGTGTTGATATTGAAAGCGTTGCTGAAAAAACACCATATTTAATTTATAAAACTTCACTTGATCCGTTAACTGGTCCCTGTGCTTACCAAGGGCGTGAACTTGCGTTCAAATTGGGATTAACAGGTAAATTAATTAATCAATTTACAAAGTTATTTGTTAATTTTGCAAAACTATTTTTAGAAAATGATGTTTCATTAGCTGAAGTTAATCCATTAGTGATTACTGATTCCGATGAACTAATTTGTTTGGACGCAAAAGTTGTGTTAGATGATAATGCCATTTTTAGACATCCTAATTTAAATATTTTAAGGGACACAACTCAAGAAGATGAACGTGAGTCAATTGCCGCAAAACAAGGTATTAGCTATGTATCTTTAAATGGCAATATTGGTTGTATGGTTAATGGTGCAGGTCTTGCGATGGCAACTATGGATATTATTAAACTACATGGTGGTTCGCCAGCTAACTTTTTGGACGTTGGTGGTGGCACAACGAAAGAGCGTGTTGCTGAAGCATTTAAGTTGATATTATCTGACAAAAACGTGAAAGCGATTTTAGTTAATATTTTTGGTGGTATTGTTCGTTGCGATTTAATTGCCGATGGAATTATTAGTGCAATTAAAGAAATAGGTCTTACTGTTCCTGTTGTTGTTCGCCTTGAAGGTAACAATGCACAGCTTGCTCGAGAAATTTTAGCTAAAAGTAAATTAAATGTTATTACTGCCGAAAGTTTACTAGATGCGGCCCAAAAAATTGTTGCTGTTGCCAAATAATAGGACGCATGGAGAATAGTTATTATGTCAATTTTAGTTAATAAAGAAACAAAAGTTATCTGTCAAGGATTTACTGGTAGTCAGGGAACTTTTCATTCTGAACAAGCGCTTGCCTATGGTACTAAGTTAGTTGGTGGTGTGACACCAGGTAAAGGAGGAACAACCCACTTAGGTTTACCTGTTTTTAATACTGTTAAAGAAGCGGTTGTTGCAACTGGTGCAACAGCTAGTGTTATTTATGTGCCAGCAGCATTTGGTAAGGATTCTATTTTGGAAGCGGTTGATGCAGGCATTAAACTAATAGTCTGTATTACCGAAGGTATTCCAACTCTAGATATGCTTGTTGTTAAGGCAAAATTACAACAAAATAATGTTGTAATGATTGGACCAAATTGCCCGGGTATTATTGTTCCTGATGAATGTAAAATTGGTATTATGCCTGGACATATTCATCGTGCAGGAAAGGTTGGCATTGTTTCGCGTTCTGGAACGTTAACTTATGAAGCGGTTAAACAAACAACGGATATTGGTTTAGGGCAATCCGTATGTATAGGTATAGGAGGTGACCCTATACCTGGTAGTGATTTTATTTCTATTTTAGCATTGCTTGAGCAAGATCCTAAAACTGAAGTTATTGTAATGATAGGTGAAATTGGTGGTAGTGCTGAAGAAGAAGCAGCTGAATATGTTAAAAAACATGTAATTAAACCTGTTATAGCTTATATTGCTGGTGTTTCAGCTCCATCAGGAAAACGTATGGGGCATGCAGGTGCAATTATTTCAGGAAAGAAAGGAACAGCGGTAGAAAAATCTAAAGCATTGCAATCTGCAGGTATTACAGTTGTAACAAGCCTTACCGATATAGGTGATGCAGTAAAAAAACAACTCAAAATATAAATTTTTTGATGTATATCAATTTTATTCTGTGATTATCGGTGTATAATGCTTGGCAATAACGTAGAAATTTGTGAGCATTTAAGGATTAGGGAGCGTTTATGCTAGATATAGTAGAACTTTCACGGCTCCAGTTTGCTCTTACTGCAATGTATCATTTTATTTTTGTTCCATTAACGCTAGGATTAGCGTTTATGCTAGCAATTATGGAAACGGTATACGTTGTTAGTGGTAAGCAAGTCTGGAAAGATATGACAAAATTCTGGGGTAAACTGTTTGGTATCAACTTTGCAGTAGGTGTCGCAACAGGTTTAACCATGGAATTTCAATTTGGTACTAACTGGTCTTATTATTCGCATTATGTGGGAGATATTTTTGGTGCACCGTTAGCTATTGAAGGTTTAATGGCATTCTTTTTAGAATCAACCATGGTAGGTTTATTTTTCTTTGGTTGGGATAGATTAAGCCGTGGTAAACATTTAATGGTAACTTGGTGTGTCGCATTTGGCTCTAACCTTTCAGCTCTTTGGATTTTAGTCGCTAATGGTTGGATGCAATTCCCAATAGGTTCTGAATTTAACCCTATTAATTCACGCATGGAAATGGCTAATTTCTATGAGTTAATTACTAATACAGTTGCTCAATATAAATTTGTTCATACTGTTGCAGCAGGTTATTTAACAGGTGCTATTTTTATTTTAAGTATTAGCTCTTACTATTTGTTAAAAAAACGTGATGTTGCCTTTGCCAAACGATCTTTCGCTGTTGCAGCCACATTTGGATTTATTATGTCAATCGTTGTGGCGATTATGGGTGATGAAGCAGGTCATGAGATGACAACTGTTCAGCCAGCTAAACTTGCAGCAATTGAAGCAGAATGGGAAACTCAACCTGCCCCAGCATCATTTAATGTTATTGCTTTTCCATCACAAAGCAATAAAGAAAATTTGTTTGCAATAGAGATCCCATATGTTATGGGAATAATGACCACTCGTTCACTTGATACTCAAGTAACAGGATTAAAAGATATTTTAGCAAATAATGAAAAAAGAATTCGCAATGGGATATTAGCCTATAGCAATTTGGAGAAGATCCATCAGGGTAATCAAGACCCTAATGTACTGAAAGCTTTTGAAGATAATAAGTCTGATTTAGGTTATGGTTATTTAGTCAAGCGTTTTACTGATCGTGATAATTTGGCTATACCTCAGGCTACTGAAGAGCATATAAAGGCTGCGGCAGAAGACTCAATTCCTACAGTTTGGCCTCTATTCTGGGCTTTCAGAGTTATGGTTGGCCTTGGTGTATTAATGATTTTGGGGACTGGGTTTTCTTTATGGACCACTTATAAAAATAAAATTGGTGAAAAGCGTTGGTTACACCGCATATTAATTCTTTTTTTACCGTTCCCTTGGCTGGCATGTGAGTCAGGTTGGTTTGTTGCCGAGTATGGACGTCAACCTTGGGCAATTCAAGACATCTTACCGACTGGAGTAGCAAATTCATCATTAACAGCTGGTGAAGTGTTATTCACTATGGTTCTTATTTGTGGACTTTATACACTATTCTTAATTGCTGAATTATTCTTAATGTTTAAATTTGCTCGCTTAGGGCCAAGTTCTTTAGGCACAGGCAATTATCATTATGAAAAAACACAACCGGTAACAGATAGGACATAGGGAGTATACACAATGATTGATTACGAGATTGTACGCGTCATCTGGTGGGTGCTGATTAGTGTTGTTTTAATCGGTTTTGTTGTAACGGATGGTTTTGATATGGGCGTTGGTATTTTATTACCGTTTATTGGTAAGACTGATACAGAACGTCGCATTATGATTAATGCAATTGCTCCTCATTGGGATGGTAACCAAGTATGGTTAATTACTGCTGGTGCAGGAATATTTGCTGCTTGGCCAATGGTATACGCTGCGTCGTTTTCTGGTTTTTATATTGCAATGATTTTAGTTCTTTGTGCGCTATTTTTTAGACCAATTGGTTTTGATTATCGCAGTAAACTAGAAAATTCAAAATGGCGTAATTTATGGGATGCTGGTATTTTTGCAGGTAGCTTTTTGCCAGCATTAGTTTTTGGTGTTGCTTTTGGTAACTTATTAGAAGGTGTTCCTTTCCGATTTGATAACTCTTATCGGGTATTTTATGATGGTAACTTCTTTGGTTTGCTTAATCCTTTTGCGTTGTTGACTGGCGTTGTTAGCTTAATGTTATTTGTTGCTCATGGTGGTGCTTGGTTACAAATGAAAACATCAGGGGAGCTTTATTTAAGGGCCAGAAAGGCTACACAAATTGCCAGCTTAGTAATGTTAATTGCATTTGTTTTGGCTGGAGTTTGGGTTGCATTTGGCATTCATGGTTATGAAGTTACCAGTGTGATTGATTATAATGCAGCATCTAATCCATTGACTAAAACAGTTTCTACTGATGCGTCATGGTTAGATAACTATCTGAATTATCCAGTTTTATGGATAGTCCCTGTTTTAGGTATGGTGTTACCACTGCTTACTATTCTTTTTTCTAGTCTAAACAAAAATGCATTAGTATTTATTTCATCAGTATTAACAATTGCCTGTGTTTTATTTACCTATGGTATTGCAACTTTTCCATTTATTATGCCTTCAAGCATTATGCCAAATGCAAGTTTAACAATATGGGATGCATCATCAAGCCAATTAACACTTAATATTATGTTTATTGTGGTTCTTATATTTTTACCTATTGTCCTTATATACACCATTTGGTCATATATCAAAATGTTTGGGAGACTAGATAAAAATCATATTGAAAATAATAAACATTCTCTTTATTAAGGAACTATTATGTATTACATTTTGTGGTTTATAGGAATTATTGCTGCATGTATGCTATCGGCTGTTACAGGTTTGTTAGTCGAAAGAGGTAGCGAAAAAGAAACTAATAACAAATAATATCAAGTATAAATTAATAAAAAGGTGACAAATAGTCACCTTTTTAATTAGTAAGTAAAATATTAGCAATAAAAGAAAATGATAATTGTTTTCATTTATCATTTTTTATATCATAGTGCAGGGAAGTTTATATTCAGATATAATAACACCAAATTTGATTAGTGTGATTTGGATATGAAACAATTCAGTTGGAATGCAAGAGTTTATTATGAAGACACAGATGCTGGCGGTGTAGTTTATCATGCTAGATATCTAGCATTTTTTGAAAGAGCAAGGACTGAAATTTTAAGACAACTAGGAATTAGCCAACAGACCTTATTACAAGAAAATATTGCGTTTGTTGTTAAAAAAATGGATATTAGCTACCATTTTCCTGCTCGTTTAGATGATATGCTTACTATTAGTACTAAGGTGGATCAAACTCGCAAAGCATCTATTATTTTCAAACAGACTATTGTTAATCAAAATGAACGAGTTATCAGCACAGCAGATGTGCTTATTGCCTGTGTAGATATCGCTAAGATGAAGCCATGCGGGCTTCCTAAGTTATTAGTTTTGGAGTTTATATAAGTGGAAAATCTGAACATTATTAATCTATTTTTGCAAGCGGGTTTGTTAGTACAATGTGTTATGTTATTGCTACTTACTTTTTCTGTTATATCATGGGCTATTATATTTCAACGGAGTAAGATTTTAGGAAAAGCTAAAAAACAAGTTGAGGAATTTGATAATAGTTTTTGGGCTGCTGATGATTTAAATATTTTATTTGATAAAGCGAAATTTTATAAAGAAGAAATTAGTGGTACAGAGCATATTTTTTATTCAGGTTTTAAGGAGTTTTCACGGCTTTATCAAATTAATCCAAATATGGCAGAATCTGCTTTAGATGGAGCATTGCGTTCTATGCGTTTAGCTATGAATCGTGAACTTGATATCCTTGAATTACACATTCCTTTTCTAGGTACAGTAGGTTCTATTAGTCCATATATTGGTTTGTTTGGTACTGTTTGGGGAATTATGCATGCATTTATTTCTTTAGGTGCAGTTAAACAGGCAACGTTACAGATGGTTGCGCCAGGGATTGCTGAAGCATTAATTGCAACCGCAATTGGTCTATTTGCTGCTATTCCTGCCGTACTTGCTTATAATCGTTTATCATTGAGTGTGAGTCGAATTGAACAAAGCTATCTTAACTTTATTGATGAATTTTCTGCAATTTTACAACGCCAAGCAGTTGCTGTTAGGAAATAATTATGAGTAGAAGTAGACGTTCTCGTTATTCGACTAAAGCTGAGATCAATATAGTACCTTTACTTGATGTACTATTAGTATTAGTGCTTATTTTTATGGCAACGGCACCAATTATTAGTCAAAGTGTTGAAGTTGATCTACCTGAAGCATCGGAATCTAAGACGATTTCACCATCAGAAACTAAACCAATCATTATTGAAGTGTCAGGCGTTGGAGTTTATGCTCTAATTATTGAACAGGACCGTCAAGCTAATTTACCACAAGAAAAAATTGTTGCAGAAGTTAAGCAACAGATGTTGCTTAATGAAAAGGCTGTGTTTTTAGTTGGTGGAGCTAAAGATGTTCCCTATGAAGAAATTATAAAAGCGTTGAATTTATTACAATCAGCAGGTGTTAAGTCTGTAGGATTAATGACTCAACCAATTTAAATATTATAAAAGATGTCAGCAATGTCTCATAAGTCAAATTCAAAATTAAGTATAGCTATTGTAATATCTATTATACTACATATGATTTTAATTATTATTTTAGGTTACCGAGTTATGTATAGTAATGATGTTAATTATGGTAGCTTTAACGGCAATTCTATTGATGCTATTATGGTTGATCCTTCTGTAATGGATGAACAATACCAAAGACAACTAAAAACACAGATTAGCCAAAAACGGGCTGAGCAACAAAGGCAGCAACAAATAGAAGAGCAGGCTCAAGCTTTACAAGAACAGCAACTGGCTCAACAGCAACGACTTAAAGAGTTAGAAAGAGAGCGCTTAAAAGTAGAAGAACTACAAAAGAAAGAGGCAGAAGCTGCACAGGCGGCACGGATAGCAAGGCAAAAAGAAGAAGATGAACGTAAAGCTAAAGAACAGCTAGAAGAGCAGCAAAGACAAGCTGAAAAGCATCGTTTAGAACAACAGCAAGCGGAATTGGCTAAACAAAAAGCTGAGCAAGAAGCTAAATTAAAAGCTGAGCGAGAGCTATTAGAAAAGCAACGTGAGGAAAATCAACGTAAACAAGAAGAGTTAATTAAACAAAAAGCTGAACAAGAAGCTAAAGCTAAAGCCGAACAGGAAATTATAGAAAAGCAGAGAATTGAAAATGAACAAAAACAAGCTGAGTTAGCTAAAGAGAAAGAAGAGCAAGCAAAAAAGCAAGCCGCTGAAAAAGCTGCTGCAGATAAGGCAGCTGCCGATAAAGCAAAGCGAGCTGCACAAGCCAAAAAAGATAAAGAACTTGATAATTTATTAAGCGGGCTAACATCTGGCACATCTAATCCATCAGGTGGTGCTGCTAGTCGTAAAGGTGTTTCTGATGGTGAGCTAAATAAATACAAATCCTTAGTTCAAAATGCCATCAGTAATAAATTCATTAATCCTAATAAATTATATAGTGGTCGGAATTGCGTATTAGAAATTCAAATTGCACCAGATGGTCTATTACTTGATGTTAGCGCAACAGGTGGTGATGATGCTTTATGTCGAGAAGCCCTTTCTGCGACTAAACTTGCTATCATTCCAAAACCTGCAAGCACATTTTATAATCAAGTAAAAACAATGACAATTGACTTTCAACCAAAATAGTTTTGTTTGTGAACGTTATATTCTTTGATAATTTTTAAAATAAATTATCATTACCTCCAAATTGAAATGTTGAAATTAAATTAATCATCCCAATATATAGTCTATTCATTCCAAATCAAGTTACTTAAGTGAAAGAAGGAGCAGAATATGACAACAATTGTCAGTGTCCGTCGTGAAGGGCAAGTAGTTATCGGGGGCGATGGACAAGTTACGTTAGGCGAACGTATTATTATGAAGGGAAATGCTCGTAAAGTTCGTCGTTTATATAATAACAAAGTTATTGCAGGTTTTGCTGGTGGTACAGCAGATGCTTTTACACTGTTTGAACTGTTTGAGCGAAAATTAGAGATGCACCAAGGTCATTTAACCAAAGCCGCTGTTGAACTTGCTAAAGATTGGCGAACAGATAGAATGCTACGTAAACTAGAAGCACTACTTGCTGTTGCTGATGAAAGTGCGTCATTGATTATTACAGGTACTGGCGATGTTATCCAACCAGAAGATGATTTAATTGCTATTGGTTCTGGGGGCCCTTATGCGCAAGCAGCGGCACGAGCACTACTAGATAATACCTCACTTTCTGCACATGATATTGTGCAAAAATCATTATCGATTGCTGGAGATATTTGTGTTTATACCAATAATTTCCAAACAATTGAAGAACTTAATTATTAATCTGATTTAAGAGAAATTTAACTATGTCTGAAATGACTCCTCGTGAAATTGTAAGCGAACTAAATCAACATATTATTGGGCAAGAAAAAGCAAAACGTTCTGTTGCAATTGCGTTACGTAATCGTTGGCGCCGTATGCAACTAGATGAAACATTACGTCATGAAGTTACACCAAAAAATATACTTATGATTGGGCCAACAGGTGTTGGTAAAACTGAAATTGCAAGACGTCTAGCCAAATTAGCACATGCACCGTTTATTAAAGTAGAAGCAACTAAGTTTACCGAAGTTGGTTATGTGGGGAAAGAAGTTGATTCAATTATTCGGGATTTAACTGATTCTGCAGTAAAAATGATCCGTCAAGAGGCGATTGAACGCAATCGTAATCGAGCGGAAGAATTAGCTGAAGAGCGCATTTTGGATGTACTTGTACCACCAGCTAAAGATGGGTGGGGACAAGTTGAAGATAATAATACAACAGCAAGACAAGCTTTCCGCAAAAAATTACGTGAAGGTTCACTTGATGACAAAGAGATAGAAATCGAATTAGCTGGTGTTAATATTGGTGTTGAAATTATGGCTCCTCCAGGTATGGAAGAGATGACCAATCAATTACAGTCAATGTTTCAAAATTTAGGTGGACAAAAAACAAAACCACGTAAAATGAAGATTAAAGATGCGCTCAAACAAATAATTGAAGAAGAAGCTGCTAAATTGGTTAATCCTGATGATCTTAAACATGAGGCGATTGAAGCAGTAGAACAAAATGGAATTGTTTTTATTGATGAAATAGATAAAGTTTGTAAACGTGGTAATTCTTCAGGCCCAGATGTTTCACGTGAGGGAGTACAACGAGATCTTTTACCATTGGTTGAAGGTTGTACAGTGTCGACTAAACATGGATCTGTTAAAACGGATCATATTTTGTTCATTGCATCAGGTGCTTTCCAAACAGCAAATCCATCTGATTTAATTCCTGAATTACAAGGCAGATTACCAATTAGGGTTGAATTACAAGCTCTAACAAGTGAAGATTTTGAACGTATTTTAACCGAACCAAATGCTTCACTTACTGTTCAGTATAAAGCTCTAATGGCAACTGAAGGAGTTAACATCGATTTTACCTCGGATGGTATTCGTAAAATTGCGGAATCAGCATGGCAAGTAAATGAGCAAAATGAAAATATTGGTGCCCGCAGGTTGCATACTGTTTTGGAACGCTTGATGGAAGATGTTTCATTCGAAGCTAGTGAACTCGGTGGAGAAACTGTAACTATTGATGCTAAATATGTAAGCGATCATTTAGATAAGCTTGTTGCAGATGAAGATCTAAGTAAGTTTATTTTATAAAAAGTTTAACTTCTAAACATAAAAAGGTGAAGATGAATTTGCTCAACTTCACCTTTTTTCTTGTTACTTTCTTATTAGCTCGCCTAAGATATCTGCAGCTTTTGATTTAGATTTTGAATTATCTTTAGAGTCATGAGTTTTTAATTTTTCGCGGAGTTTGTCTAAACGGTCTTGTAATTTATCGCTTAGTGCATCGGTAATTAATTTACTCATATCTATTTGATAATGAAGATTAGCAAATTGCCCATAAATACGTAGTGGTATTGTTAACTTTTGCAGTTTACTAATTGTTTCACTTTTACCGTTCCAGCCACCTAATATTTTTAAATTCAAATTAACATCCAAATCTTGTTTTAAAAAACCAACTCGCCCTGATCCATCAATGACATCAAGAGTTTCAGAATTGGCATTTAATGTCGACAATTGCAAATTACCTTGCCTCAAATTACCAATAGCTGAAATTTTATGGAATTCAGTATATTTTTTTTGATTTTCAGGAGTCATGATGTCCTTTGAATATTGAGTTGCCGTATTTTGGATGATTCTTTGAATATTTAAATTATTTAGCCTTGCATTAGTTACTACTATATTCAAATTTCCTTGCAAGTTGGCTAAGATTTTTGAACCAGATAAGCTGTTGCTTTCTAAATCTCCAGTAGCGTTAAATAAACCCTCTAGCTCATGTGCTATATTTAATTGATTAAAAAATGTATTTAAATCAACATTGGATATTTTGGTATTAAGCTTCATTAGTGTACTTTTTTGTTTACCATTTGCTAAACCAGTTGCAGCTATATGGCCATTAGCAATATCAAAGTTAATCTTTTTAAATATTGCAATACCTTCCTCATTGGTCATATCAATGTCAATATTATTTAATGTTACTTTGTTAGCATTAATCTGTTTAATATTTAATTTAGCTTTAGCATTAAAATTATTCAGAAAGTTTAATTCATTATTGATTTTTGTGACATTCGACACCACTGGTGAAGTTTGTTGAGGATTTGCTTCTTTATTTGAATTTTGACTTGTTTTCAAGAACGAAGTGAGATCGATTTTATCTGAATTTAACTGCAAATTTATATATGGTTTATTTGCTAAATCAGCATTTATTGTGGCAGTAAAATGATTTTCATTAATTGAAAAAGTTAAATTTTGGCTTTTAAGTAACATTTGTGGATGTTGGTAGTTAAATACACCGCTAATGTTACCTTTTAGCTCTTTTGTTGAATTGTCTACACCTTTATAAATGAAATCTAATTTCTTTAAATCGATTAACGCTTGTTCTGGAAATTGATTTAAATCGACATATGCATGTATCAAATAAGATAAATCTTGTTGATTTTTATCTATATTACCTTTTAAATCGATAGAAATATTTTTTTCACTATTTTGTTCTAACACTAGATTAATATTTCTAAAGTTAATTAAATCATTATTATGTTGTAATGTCACAGTACTATCACTAACTTCAAATTTATTTAAGCTAAATTTCCAATTAGATGAAATTTCTTGATCTTTAGAATCAGTTGGTTTATTCGTAGTCGTATTAGATGATGTTTTTGTACCATTTTTTGCAATATTGCCTTTACTTTCATTGGTGATACTGATAACTGCTGATTTTATAAAAACATTTTTGACTGATAATTTTTTGGAGAATAGAGGTAGTAACTCAACGTCTAATCTCATATTATCTGCAGCTAAAAGGGGTTTTGAAGCTCCTGCATCAGTTAGCTTAATTGAATCAGTTAAAATACTCACTTGCGGCCATATATGCCAACGTAAATTTCCATCGATGGATAATTCATATCCTGTTTTATCTTTAACTGTATCAGAAATAAACCCACGAAAGTTGTTGGGATCAACAAAAACAATCAATGAAACAATACTAATTGTTATGACTAGAATTAAGGCAAATAGAATAACCAATATTTTTTTGATCATATTAATGTTCCTTCGTTATGGTTATCAATTATTCAGTCTTTATCAATACGACTGGCAACAGCACCATACTGGTCTTTATATTTTGCATCTAACCTCCGATTGTATGGTCTTGCCGCAGGACCACTTAGCGTTTCAAAACTGAGCGCACCAATTGTCATTCCAGGCCTAAGTGCTAATGGAATTTTTCCTGAATTATAAAATTCTAATACAATTTGTCCTTGCCAGCCAGGGTCGATACGATGAGCTGTAACGTGAACCATTAGACCTAATCTAGCAAGTGATGAACGGCCATCTAACCAGCCAACTAAATCGTCAGGAATAGTGACTGATTCTAAAGTTACAGCTAATGCTAGCTCACCAGGATGTAAGTAAAAGGCGTCACCTTCAGGTAATACTATTTCTTCACTCATCACTCGTTCCAAGACTGCAGATACTTCTTCTTTTGGACCACTTAAATCTATATAAGGTGTAGTATGTTCTCGAAAAGTACGAAATTGATTACCTAATCTAACATCAACAGTCGCACCATTAATACAGCTTGCTGCAGGCTGCGGTGTTATTTTTAATTTACCATTTTTTAAATATGCTTCGATATCTCTGTCACATAATCTCATGAGTTATCCTTAATTCAGCTTGTATTACTTTATTCTAACAGGTTCTTTTGATGGCGTCGACGTTAGTAGTTTAAGGCTGTAGTACCCATGCGCGTCCATAATGGTTATAGTATCCGGCTAATTTTCCTGCTTTATCTCCTATTCCTAGATAAAGGTCAAAATGTTGACCTTTTATAGCACCACCAACATCAAGTGCAACCATAAGTCGAGTTTCTCGTCTGCCTCGATATTGCCCATCGTCTTCAAGAAGCGGCACATCAACTAATACTACAGATCCTAAAGGAATGACTGATTTATCCGATGCGACTGATGCATTTGCAACCAAAGGTATTTCAGCAGCACCCGTAACTTCAGCATTATATTGTGGATTAAAAAAAACAAATGAACGGTTTTGAATTAGTAAAGCTTTAATTTTATTTTCTGGTTTGTTTTTTGCCCAATCTTTAATTGATTGTATAGAAATTTTTTCTTTTTCTATTTCGCCTTGTTCTACTAATAATCTTCCTATACTAGAATAGCCATAATTATTTTTACCTCCATAGCTGAAGAAGACTAAAGGTGAACCATCTTCAAAATCAATATAGGCACTACCTTGTACTTCCATAATAAAGTTATCCATTAAGGAATTACTGTATGCAATTTCAAGATCTCTATCAGAAAGAGCTCCATTATAAATTTGTTCACGATTTGGTAGTTGTTCTTCATCACTAACAACCGGCATCTTATAAATAGGGTATTTAAATTCTGCTGTTGGTTGATGCCTTGCTTTGATTATCGGAGTGTAGTAGCCTGTTAAATGTACATTGCCATACCCATCTTGTCCAACCATTTCGTAACTGTTAAGTCCCACCTTGTAAAATTCATCAACCATTAAAGAACGGCTAATCCACTCATTTATTGCTTTATAAATATGTTCATTTTTTTTATATAAAGAAGGCGATGACGATTTAATTTTAGCTATTTGAATAATGTAGTCTGATATGTTGACAGGAATATTTAATTGAGGCTGATTAATGTTAAGTGGTAAAGATAATTTCCCATCTTTATATTGTTGGCCTTGATTAGTTGGTTTATTTGAATAGTATTGGCTACCAATAAAAATAGATAAAACAAGTAAAATACTTAAAAAATAAAAATAATAATAACGATCTTTTTCTTTCATCTTGAAAAATAATTATAATAAGTTAAGCAATATGGCTAGTTATGCTACACAATTCTATTATAAGAAACTACAGATAATTATTATGAATCCATAAAAAGTTTTCATAACAATTCAACTTGCGATTTTATTCTATAGACTTTATAGTCCTAGACTCTTAGTAAGTCGAGAAATATAGAAAATAAAAGGAAATAATAGCGATGAGCATTACATCCTCAAAAAATGATCTGAAGCGAAATCTTTCTAACCGTCATATTCAATTAATTGCAATTAGTGGTGCAATCGGAACAGGTTTATTTATGGGCTCGGGTAAGACAATTAGTCTTGCAGGGCCTTCTATTATTTTTGTTTATATGATTATTGGTTTTATCCTTTTTTTTGTTATGCGTGCGATGGGGGAAATCCTTCTTTCTAATTTAAAGTACAAATCTTTTAGTGATTTTGCCAATGACCTTTTGGGGCCTTGGGCTGGATTTTTTACTGGTTGGACATATTGGTTTTGTTGGGTAATTACAGGGATTGCCGACGTTATTGCAATTGCTGGATATGCGCAACATTGGTTTCCTGAACTGCAGTCATGGATACCAATGTTATTAACAGTTGCCTTACTTTTAACACTAAACTTATTAACGGTAAAAATGTTTGGTGAAACAGAATTTTGGTTTTCAATGATTAAGATTATTGCAATTTTAGCATTGATAGGAATTGGACTCGTACTCATTTTGACTGCTTTTCATTCCGAACAAACGGGTACCACAGCTGCATTTTCGAATTTGTGGGAATACGGGGGCTTTTTCCCTCATGGTAGTATGGGTTTTTTTGCTGGATTTCAAATTGCTATTTTTGCTTTTGTTGGGATTGAGTTAGTTGGCACAACTGCAGCAGAAACCGTTGATCCGTGCAAAAATTTGCCTCGTGCAATTAATTCAGTGCCTGCGCGTATCATCTTTTTCTATGTTTTTGCTTTAATCATTATTATGAGTGTAACGCCATGGATGTTTATTTCTCCAAACAAAAGTCCTTTTGTAGAATTATTCACTCTAATTGGCTTGCCCGCTGCTGCAAGTATTATTAATTTTGTAGTATTAACTTCAGCAGCATCATCTGCTAATAGTGGTATTTACTCAACAAGCAGAATGCTGTTTGGGCTTGCTAAAAAACAAGATGCTCCAGAACCGTTTGGTAAATTATCAAGTCGCTCTGTACCGGCTAATGGGCTATTATTCTCGTGCACATGTTTGTTTGGTGGAGTTGTTTTGATTTATTTAGTGCCTAATGTCATGGAAGCTTTTACTATAGTAACTACAATTTCGGCTATTTTATTTATGTTTATTTGGTCGATGATTCTTATTTCTTATATTGCTTATCGTCGCAAAAAAATAAACTTACATGAACAATCTCAATTTAAAATGCCAGGTGGTATTTTTATGTGCTGCGTCTGTTTGGCTTTTTTTGCCTTCGTGATTGTATTACTTACTTTTGAGATCGATACTCGCCAGGCATTAGTGGCAACACCTATTTGGTTTGTTATTTTAGGTGTAAGTTATTTTATTCGATCTTTAAAACGTCAATAAATTTATACTAAAAATGGCAGGAAAACCTGCCAATATTTTTACTCTAATTATCGCACTTTATTTTTTCGGACAGATGATGCTAGCAATAATTCCTAAAGCTAGTGTGCCTAAAACGATATAAAGACTGGTAATTGGATCTATATCAATACCGTATCCAAATAGATGGTTACTTGCATTTAAAGCCAATTTTCCGGCAATAAAAAAGAGTAAACAGATAATTGCCTTATCAAGATGAGCTAAATACTGTTTCATGGCTTGTAAAATAAAATACATAGTTCTAAGACCCAAAATAGCAAAAATCATCGAGCTATAGACAATTAACGGTTCTTGGCTTACAGCAATCACGGCAGGAACAGAATCAAACGCAAAGATAACGTCACTTAACTCAATTACAACAATACATGAAAACAGCGGTGTAGCATAAAAAATACTTTTAGGTATTTTACCAACTAAATTGCTATTCTCAGGTTTTGCAAGTTCTCTATCAAGTTGTTTTTTGGTTAATAAAATGTGATGGCCGACAATTTTGGGGTAAGATGGAAAAATACGTTTGGCGATGCGAAAAGTTAAGTGATTTGAATAATCCTTTATGTCTTGATCATTATCTTGATTTTTTAGCATTATTATTCCAGTGCAAGCTACTAATATTGAAAAAGCTAATTCCATCCAAGGACCTAAATATAACAAACCTGTTCCAATTACAACAAATATGGCGCGGAATATAATAGCGCCAATAACTCCCCAATAAAGTAAGCGATGTCGATAATTATTAGGTACTGAAAACCAAGAAAAAATAGCCATAATGACAAACAAATTATCGACAGATAGTGCTTTTTCAAGGACGTAACCAGCAACAAATAAGCTAGCAGTAGTACTCCCATGATGAATGTATAAAAATAGTGCAAACCCCAGTGCAACAATTATCCAAAAAAGTGACCATATAATGGCATTTTTTAAACTGATAGGTTTATCGTTATGGTGAGCATATAAATCAACAATAATTGCAGCCAAGGCTAGCACAACAAATACCAACATGGTCTCTATTGGAAATCCTAATGAACTTTGCATCATATTTATATTACCTAGTTTTAATTGATTTTAGATAATTTGAATAGTTGGTTTATCTAATTTAACCGTAATATATAATTATAAAAGTGATAGAGTATATATTGCTAGCTAAATCAAAAAAAGTTATATTTGCAAGTCTTATTTAACTGTTTTAATTTAATAATATTTTGAGCCAGTATTTATGACAAAATTTAGGATAATTATTCTTACTCTTCTTCCTTTTATTTCGGGATTATTATATGCACAACCAGTAGAGCCTTATATATCTTCTTTACCTAAAGGAAGTGATTTATCCATTTTGGTTCAATCTGTTGGGCGTAATCCTAAAACATTAGCAAAATATAAAAGTAATCAATTCAAACAACCAGCAAGCACTCAAAAAGTGATAACTGCGTTAGCTGCTCAGCTTGAACTGGGTAATGATTTCCGTTTTATAACTCGTATACAAACCAATGGCTCAATAAGTAATAAACAGTTAAATGGTGATCTTATTATTCAATTAAGTGGAGATCCAACTTTTACTCGTGATCGATTAAAAAGCATGATTGCAACACTGAGCCAAAAAGGTATTGAGAAAATTTCAGGAAATGTGATTTTGGATACTTCAATTTTTACAAGTCATGATAAAGCATCGGGCTGGTCCTGGAATAACTTAACTGCATGTTATAGTGCTCCGCCATCTGCAGCTATTATTGATAATAACTGTTTTAATGCAACCATTATTCCGGGTAAGGTCGGTTCCAAAGCCTCTGTTACGGTATCTTCCAATACTCCTATTATTCTTACTGGTGATGTCAGAACTATTGCTGCTAATAGTAAGGATTTAAATGATAAATATTGTGAATTAGATGTAAACTACTCAGATAAAAACCATTACTATTTATCAGGATGCATTGCTGTAAGTTCAGATAAAATACCGTTAAAATTTGCAGTAATTGATAGTATTGAATATTTTTCGAAAATTTTAAAAAATGAGCTTAAACAAAAAAAAATAACGTATACAGGAACTATTATTGAACGTAATCAAAGGACTAATGCTCAGTTGTCATTATTAGCCTCTAGCCAATCAGCTCAACTTTCTGAACTGTTGACAGTTATGCTTAAAAAATCAAATAATTTGTATGCAGATGCTATATTTAGGACTTTAGGGGCCCATTATTATAATGTTCAAGGTACATGGCGTAATGGCGGTGATGCTGTTAAGCAAATTTTACGTAAAAAAGCGGGTATAAATTTAGAAAATTTAGTTATTGCTGATGGTTCTGGATTATCTAGATTAAACTTGGTTAGCGCCGATAAGTTAATGGAAATTCTACAATATATTGCAGCTAATAATACAAAATTAAGAATTATTGAAATGTTACCAATTGCTGGAGTTGATGGTACTTTGCAGAATCGAAAAAGTCTTAATCAAGCACCTTTTAAAGAAACAATACGAGCCAAAACAGGTTATATTCAAGGTTGCTATAACTTAGCTGGATTTATCCAAAAGTCTGAAGGGGAATATGTTGCATTTGTGCAGCTATTATCAGGATACCAAGCTGATAATAAAGGAGAGCCCAAAAATAGTGCAGTTATGCGATTTGAATCGGAATTCTATAAAAATTTTATTAATTAATAAAGTGTGGTCAGGATATATATATTTTATATTTAGTATAAGTCCTGACCTTCTTTGTAAATTAAAAGTTATCGGCTAAAAAACCACAGCTCTGATGTTTCCAAAGCTGTGCGTATAAACCATTCTTGTTTAATAATTCTTGATGGGTTCCTTGTTCGATTATTTTACCTTGATCAAGTACGATTAGTCTATCCATTGCCGCAATTGTAGATAATCGATGGGCAATAGCAATAACGGTTTTTCCTTCCATTAAAGTATATAGACTTTCTTGAATTGCTTGCTCAATTTCAGAGTCTAATGCACTTGTTGCTTCATCTAATAATAAAATAGGGGCATTTTTTAAAATGACGCGAGCAATGGCAATACGTTGCCTTTGCCCTCCGGATAATTTTATACCTCGTTCACCAACAAAAGCGTCGTATCCTGTTTTACCTCTTGTATCAACGAGTGTTTGAATAAATTTATCTGCATGAGCCTTTTTGGCTGCTTCTCTCATCTCCTTTTCAGAAGCATTTTTGTTACCGTAAAGTAAGTTTTCTCGTACTGAGCGATGCAATAACGAAGTATCTTGTGTCACCATACCGATTTTAGAACGTAAGCTTTCTTGACTAACGGCAGTAATATCTTGACCATCAATAAAAATATTACCACTTTGTAAATCGTAAAAACGAAGTAATAAATTAATAAGCGTTGATTTTCCAGCTCCAGAACGACCGACCAAACCAATCTTTTCACCAGGTTTGATTGTTAAATTTAAATCTTCAATAATTGAATTGTGTTGTTTTTTATCATAAGCAAAATGGATGTGCTTAAATTCGATTTTCCCTTGGGTAACATGAAGTGATGTTGCATTAGGTTGATCAATAACTGTTTTAGTGGCTGAAAAAGTATTAATCCCATCTTTAACTATGCCAATATTCTCAAATAAAGCTGCCAATTCCCACATAATCCAATGTGAAAAACCGTTTAATCGAAGCGCTACAGCGGTTGTTGTTGCAATTGCACCAACACCAATTAATTGATTACTCCATAGCCATAAGGCAATACCTGTAGTGCTTAGTATCAACAAAATAGACATTAAATGATTAACAATTTCAAAGCTACTGACTAAGCGCATTTGTTTATTGACAGTGACTAAAAAATCATCCATTGATTCTTTAGCGTATTTTGCCTCATTGCCAGCATGAGAAAAAAGTTTTACTGTCATGATGTTGGTATAGGCATCGGTTACTCGTCCTGTCATCGTAGAACGAGCATCAGCCTGCAAACTAGCAATTTTACTTAAACGAGGAATAAAATAATACATAGCAATACCATAAATTAGACACCAGCCTATAAATGGAATTAATAGCCAAAGATCTAATTGCCCGATGATTGTTGCCATAGTAATAAACGAAATAAAGACATAGATAAAAATCTCCGTCACTAAAAAGCAAGTATCACGAACTGCAAGCGCTGTTTGCATGACTTTGGCTGATATTCTACCGGCAAATTCATCTTGGAAAAAACGCATACTTTGATTGAGTACCAACCGATGAAGGTTCCAACGCATTCTCATTGGAAAATTACCAGCCAGGCATTGATGTTTTATAATAGTTTGTAATCCAATAATAATTGTACTTGCTATGATGATTAAGGCTAATATTACTAATGTTGTTTTTTCTTGTTGCCAAAATTTGCTAGGTTCAACAGCTGCAAGCCAATCAATAACCCTACCAAGAGCTGCATATAAAAAGGCTTCAAAAGCGCCAGCGAATGCACTAAGAATAATTAATAATAGTAGAAATAAGCGAGTTCCTTTAGTTGATTGCCATATGAAATTAAAAAAATTTTTAGGCATACATTGATATTCAACTTTTGGATAAGGTGATACTAATTTTTCAAAAAATCGATACATATTCGGCCTGACAAATAATAGAGTTTTTCATTGATAATACAATCAATGATATAAAAAACGAGGATAGCGCAAATATATGTAAATTATCTATGCATTAAATTGTTACATGAAATTTTAGATATATCTGCGATTTATAATATTATAAATATTAAAAAGCTGATGAGGAAATATGATGTTTTATATTTCCTCATATTATGATTATATCTTGAACGTCAATATATAGCCACTAATGGTCTTAAAATATATCTTTTATAATAAGTACAACGCGTCCAACAATATGATATTTATGAAAGTCTACTTTAGGTACTTCAATAGTCGGATATTGGCTATTATTGCAGATTAACAACCATCCATTGAGAGTTAAACGAATCTTTCTCAAAAAGGTAATATCTTCATATTCAATTAAATAGATTGCACCATCAATAATCTCATTTATTTCTGTATTAAGAATTAATCCGTTATTATTTTTGATTTCTGGCGACATTAAATCGCCTTTAGCCCAGTATATAATTAATTTTTTAGCATCCAAACCTCGATGCTTAACCCAACCTTCAACAATAGGATAATTCATTACTGGAGGCGTTTCTCTAACAAAACGCTCTTTTTGTGCTTCTTCTTTTGTTGGTAACTGTTTTTTATATACAGGGATACGATAAATATTTTCGTTATAGACTTCTTCACTGTCTTTAGGATCTAATACTTCTAATTTATGTCCAGTAGCAAGCCAATTAAAGGAAACATTACATTTTTCAGCAATAACTTCTAAACGTGTAAGTGATGGATATGTTTTACCAGATAAATAATCTCGGATTACTGTTTCTGACATATCACATTTTTTAGCGAAGGCCGATACAGATAAACCTTGCATTGAGCTATATAGTCTATCTTTAAAAGTTTTAATATTATTATTTTTAATTGTATTCATCTTTGAACCATTATTTCTTGCATAAGTTTATTAATTATAATGTATTTTTTTTGTTTTTGTATACGTTAATAACATTGAAAATCTATTAGTTTGGTTTTATTCCTATGCTAATTTGTTTTTTTATTTTATATCTTGTTTTTTTATCTTGTTTTTTCATTTTTTTATAGTTGTTGATTTTTTTTTGGAAAAAAACTATTCATTATTTTTTTCTGCTTGAGAATGCGTATTTTTGTGCTAAAAAATTTATTACTGTGTTAATTAAAAGTTTTTTATTGTTTATTTGATATTTATCAAAGGTATCTTAATGGTGGTTTTTTATATCATTATGATTTTATTTGATTTATATTTTTATGTGGAAATAATTTAAATTGAAAAAATAAATAAAAACGTTGACGAAAGCGAAAAAAAATGGATAATAAGCAGGGTAAGGATTTTTCATTGTTTTCTTTCCTTATATTCCTTATATTTCATGTTGGCCTGTATAGTTTTATACAGGTCTTTTTTTATTTTTGAACTATTCATGAAATCCCTTCACAAAAAGAGTATAATCAGTTTCCTATAGAATCTGTTTTAAAGCTTATCCTAACAGAGCGTTGTATTTATTGAGAGGATTTGATTATGTCTTTTAGCATTCCACATCTTTTAGTGTTTCTTGCCGTAGTGATTTTATTATTTGGCACTAAGAAGTTACGTAATTTAGGTTCGGATCTTGGTTTAGCGTTGAAGGGCTTTAAAAAAGCGATGAATGATGACGAAGTTGAATCAAAAAGTGATAATAAGTTAGATGATAATAAATAGTTGCATTTATTTAGTATGAATTTACAATTTGACGTAGTAATTGTTGGTGGTGGATTAGTTGGTTTAGCCACTGCTTGTGCACTTAGCCAATGTGATTTAAACATTGCGATTATAGATACTAAACTTTGTCAGCATGAATTCTTGCCTCATGCTGAAATAAGTATTAGAGCTTCTGCTATTAATGGTGCTAGCCAGCGCTACTTTTCAAAAATTGGTATATGGGATGATTTATGCAATAGCAACCGTGTACAGGAATTTACTGAGATAGGTGTATGGGAAAAAAATGGTCAAGCCCATTTGTCTGCCCAAGCCAAAGATTACGGTTATTCTAATCTTGGATACATAATTGAAAATAATGTCATTTCTCATTACCTTTACCAGTTTGCCTTAAACTGTTCGAATATTAAGATTTATAGGCATGAAGCAGTTGATTGCACATTTAATGATGATTTTGCCTTTTTAACACTTGCAAATAAAACTGTTTTACAAGCTAAATTAATGATAGGGGCTGATGGTGCTCATTCTTGGGTGCGTAGGAGTGAAAATATTTCTGTTCTTGAGCGTGATTATCTTCATCATGCTGTGATTACAACTGTTCAAACTGAATATCCTCATCAATCCTGTGCTAGGCAAGTGTTTTATCCCAATGGAATTATTGCTTTTCTTCCTCTTTGGAATGTAAATAAAAGTTGTTTAGTTTGGTCGACAAAACCAGATAATGCGTCTACTTTAACTTCACTTTCTGAATCAGAATTTTCGAACGAATTATTTCGGTTTACTGGTGATAAAGTTGGTAAATGCCAGTTAATTAACCCTAGAATGGTATTCCCATTAAAAGCGCGATTTGCTAAACAATTTATTAAGCATCGGTTAGTACTTATTGGCGATGCTGCTCATACTATTCACCCTTTAGCAGGACAAGGGGTAAATTTAGGTTTTCAAGATTCTGCTTTATTAGTTTCAACCATTAAACAATTAATCGAAACTAATAAAGATATTGGGCTTGTAAAAAATTTAAAATCATTTGAGTTTAATCGTCGCAAAGATGCGTTAGTTATGCTCACGGCCATGCAAACTATTCAAGATATGTTTAATGGAGATAATTTGTTGAAAAAGACGTTAAGAACAATTGGTATGAATGTTATTGATAATAGTCAGCTATTAAAAAAGCAACTGATTAAATATGCTATGCATATTTAATTTAAACTTATATCTAGTTATTATTGTGTCTGTCAAAAACTTTCAGGTAAGTATGTGTTTCAGTATAAAAATCAATTATGATACTTAATAGATTAAGAATCTATTCCAGAAATAACAATCCAACCATAAAATAAGTAAACTGAACTAAAGCCGCATGATCTAATGTGCTTAGCAAATTATAGTTAAACAAGAATAATAATGATGCACTAAAAAGTGCACCAATATTGATAATAAATCGTGATTAAATTGTTTGTTTTAATAAGTTATAAACAGGGGTAGCAAGACCTATTTTTGCGTTGTTAGATTTTAGTTTATACCAATAGCCACTATGTTCATTAAAACATTTTGTATACTTGGTAATGACACAATAAATAGGAAAGATATCTAAGTGAAAATGACTAAATGTGTGGCGAAATGCAACAAGTTGCTTTGGTGCTGTTGTTTCGATACCTTGTTTTTTTAACCAGTCAGTTATTGCTTGTTTACTTGAAAATTGAGGAAAACAATACAATCCTCCCCAAATACCAGACGGAGGCCTTTTTTCAAGCCAAATTGTATGATCGTATTCTAGCATTAAAAAATAGGCTGTCTTTTGGGGAATGGCATTTTTAGTTTTTTTTGTAGGATAGAGTTGCCAGCTTTCGGTTTTATATGCTAGACAATGGGTTTGCAATGGGCATAAGGAGCATTTAGGTTTAGTGCGTGTGCAAACCATAGCCCCAATATCCATCATAGCTTGATTAAATTTTGCTACCTTATGTTTTGGTGTGACTTGTTCACTTAATTGCCAAAGTTTATTTTCGACAGTTTTAATACCAGGCCAACCTTCAACAGCAAAATATCGGGTTAAAACACGTTTTACGTTGCCATCTAAAATTGGATAATGTTGATTTTGTGCAAGAGATAAAATTGCACCAGCTGTTGAGCGTCCTATGCCTGGAAGTGCGACGACATCATCGAACTTTGTAGGGAACATGCCATTAAATTTATCCACAATTAATTGTGCTGCTTTATGTAAATTACGTGCTCTTGCATAATAACCAAGTCCTGTCCAAAGATGCAATACATCATCAATTGGCGCTTTTGCTAAATCTGTTATTTGTGGGAAGTGCTCAATAAAACGATTAAAGTAAGGAATAACCGTTGCAACTTGGGTTTGCTGTAGCATCACTTCAGACAACCAAACATGATAAGAGCTTTTTTCGACCTGCCATGGTAGCGATTTTCTGCCATATTGTTCATACCACGTCAGGACAGCTTGCGAAAAGTATTGTATTGTCATAGCCATTACATTGCAGCAACAATAGAATCACTAGGATAGCACCCTAGTACCTTAGTATATAAAGTCATTGATGCCAATTCTTTGAGAGCTGTTTGCATTTCATAAGAATGAATGTTACCTTGCAAATCGATATAAAACATCTCTTCCCAAGGCGTACCATGAATTGGGCGTGATTCAAGTTTAGTCATAACAATGTTATGGTTACGTAATACCGATAGCGCATCAACTAAAGCACCTGCTTGCTGACCTGTTTTCATGAGAATTGTGGTTTTAGCAGGGATTTGATCAGATACTTCTATTGGCTGACGAGCTAACACAATAAAACGAGTAATGTTTTCTTTTTGATTAGCAAAATTATGTTCAAGGACTTGTAGCCCATATAATTCACCACCATCTTTATTACCCATAGCTGCAACATTAGGTTGATTCAATTTAGCTACAGTTTCCATTGCTGATGAAGTACTATCGCAGTATATGATTTTCCAATGAGGATAGTTCTCTAAGAAGTTACTACATTGCTGGAATGGTTGTGGATGGCTATAAATAGTATCGATTTGCTCTAGCTGTGAATTTTGTATAGCAAGAACACAATGATCAATAGGTAAAGAGAGCTCACCAATAATATGTAGATTAGTTTTTTGCAATAAATCATAAACTTCATTAATTGAGCCAGAACTTGAATTTTCTATTGGTAAAATTCCATAATCTACGGCATTATTTTCGACTTGTTCAAAAATCTCTTTAAAGGTTGAACAGCTTAATTCAATCATTTCATCTAAGTGAGTGCTAGCATAGCGGCGAGCAGCAGAATGCGAATAAGATCCTTTGGGGCCTAAAAAGGCAACTTTGGCTGTGGTGATTGTGCTGAGATTAAGCTTTTCTTGCAAGATTTTTTGTTGTAATAGTACAGAATCTTCAATAATTAATTGATATAAGCGTTTAATGAAAATATCATCAAGATGATAGTCTTTGCCTTCATTGATTAAGGCTCTGATAAGTGAACGCTCACGATCAATGTCGCGCACAGGAATGTTTGCTTCAATTTTCGTATGAATTACTTGCGTTGAAAGTTGGCGCCTCTGGGCAATAAGCTCTAACAATGTTTTATCTAATTTATTAATTTTATCTCGCAAAGATAATAAAGGATTTGTAGCCATTTTTTATTAGTTATTTAAAAAAGATAGTTTGTATTATAACAAGCAAAAAAATAAAGGCACCATCAAAGTGCCTTTTTATTCAATCAAGAAAATTAACAAATTAAATTTCTTCTTCTAATACTGCGTCTTTTATGCTGTTAACCGCACACCGAGATTCATTTTTGTGTTGTAGTTTATTAAGTTGTTTTTCAAGCTTATCAATAAGGTCATTTATTGCAGCATACATATCAATATGTTTGGCAGAGGCAACTAATGAAGTTCCTTTGGTGGCAATTGTTGCATCAACAATAAATCCATCTGGTTCTTTCGATAAAATAAAATGAGGGTTGATTAACAGTGCTCTCCATTTATCTAACTTCGAAAATTTATCTTCTAGATAGCTACGAATAGCAGGGGTAACTTCCATTTGTTTACTGGTAATACTTAAAGTCATAATTGACCTCCTCATTTTTTATCAACAAAGTTAATTTTAATGTTGTTATTACATTGGCAAATTATTTTAGTCTCGTTAATAAGATTTTTGTTTTTGCCTGATTTTTATTAGTTTAATTTTAAAATAGATTTCATTGACTAAATATTGCATAACATGTGGACGGGATGAAACTGATTTTACCATGGTTTTAATATATACTGTATTAATAATTATTTAGTTTATCCTGTGTTATAGTAATTATTTAATAATGGGGACAATGTGAGTTATTTAGATAATGTGAAGATTGTTTTGGTTGAAACATCTCATACAGGCAATATGGGCTCTGCTGCGAGAGCAATGAAAACCATGGGATTAACTAACCTTTGTTTAGTTAATCCGATCATCAAGCCTGATTCTCAATCGATTTCGTTAGCTGCAGGTGCCAGTGATATTATAAAAAATGCACAAATCTTTTCTTCACTTGAACAAGCCATTGCTGATTGTACTTTAGTGATTGGTACTAGTGCGCGTTCTCGTAGTTTACAGTGGCCATATTTAACTCCCAAAAAGTGTGGTGATAAGATTATTCAAGAAGCCTCAAATCTCCATACTCAAGTCGCTTTGGTATTTGGGCGTGAGCGTGTTGGTTTAACTAATGAAGAATTGCAAAAGTGCCATTATCATGTTGGAATTCCAGCTAACCCTAGTTATAGTTCTTTAAATCTTGCCATGTCGGTACAGGTTTTGTGTTATGAAATTCGCATGTCAATGCTCAATCTTGAAGATCAGCAATCTGAAAAGGAAAATGAGAATATGGCTGAAACTGAGTTTCCTATAGATGCTGATATAGAGCGATTTTACCAGCATTTAGAACAAACTTTGTTACAGACAGGCTTTATTAATGCCAATCATCCAGGACAAATTATGGGGCGTTTGCGTCGATTATTTACACGTGCACGTATTGAACAACAGGAACTAAATATTTTGCGTGGCATTTTAACTTCGATTAATAAAATTTTACATTGATGTCAAATAGAAACACCCACAGATTTGTGGGTGCTATTTTAAGGTTGATACTGTTTAATGTAGTATCTTATCTATTAATCAAAATATCAATTCTAAGTATGTTAGCTTTTAGCTTTTTTGCGCCATGTTGTGCCGTTTGCACTATCTTCAAGAACAATATTCATTGCATTTAGTTTGTCACGAGCTTCATCGGCCTGAGACCAATTTTTGCTTGCTCTTGCTTCGTTACGTTGTTTTATTAATGCTTCTACTAATGCTACATCAACATCATCTTGCTTATCACCTTGTAAAAATTTAACAGGATCTTGCTCTAATAATCCAAGTACTGCTGATAAATAACGTAACTCAGCTGCTAATTCATTAGCAAGTTGCATATTATTATCGGCTTTGGCTTTGTTTATTTCACGAGCCAAGTCAAAAAGCGTTGAATAAGCTTCTGGTGTATTAAAGTCATCATCCATGGCGTTACAAAACTGGCGATAATAATTACTGTCAGGTGTCGTATATGGATGATTCGCATCAGTATCACGCAAGGCTGTATATAGTCGCTCAAGTGCCATTCTTGCTTGTTTTAAATTATCTTCACTATAATTTAACTGACTACGATAATGACCAGATAGTAAGAAATAACGTACTGTTTCAGCATCATAATGCTTTAATACATCGCGAATAGTGAAAAAATTATTGAGTGATTTTGACATTTTTTCTTGGTCGATCATTACCATACCAGAGTGCATCCAGTAATTTACATATTGACCGTTATGCGCACAGGTTGATTGGGCAATTTCGTTTTCATGATGCGGAAACATTAAATCTGAACCACCACCGTGAATATCAAAGTGATTGCCTAATTGATAGCTGTTCATTGCTGAACATTCAATGTGCCAACCAGGGCGACCTTTACCCCATGGTGAATCCCAACTTGGTTCGTTAGGTTTTGACATTTTCCATAATACAAAATCCATTGGATTTTGTTTAACATCAACAACTTCAACTCGAGCACCAGCTTGTAATTGTTCTAAATTTTGGCGAGATAAAATACCGTAATTCGGATCGCTGTCTACCGAAAACATGACATCACCATTATTGGCAATATATGCATGTTTTTTTTCGAGAAGCTCTTCAACTAATTTGATGATTTGTGACATATGATGAGTTGCACGAGGCTCTATATCAGGCCGACGAATATTTAGTGCATCAAAATCGGTATACATTTCTTGTAGCATTCTATCTGTAAGTTGATCACAGGTTTCACCATTTTCGAACGCACGTCTAATTATTTTGTCATCAACATCAGTAATATTACGAACATAAGTTAAATCGTAACCTAAAAAACGTAAATAACGTGCGACAACATCGAAAGCAACGAAAGTACGTCCGTGACCAATATGACAAAGATCGTAAATTGTCACTCCACAAACATAGAGTCCAACTTTATTAGGGGTAATTGGTTGAAATATTTCTTTTTCTCGTGTTAATGTATTGAATATTTTTAACATTATAATCTACAGGGTAAAATTGATGGATTTTGTTAGATAATATAACAAAATTCTGGATATGACGAAATTACTTATTAAGAACTTTGTAAGCAAAATTGAGAAAATGCGTATAACAATATAACTGAATTAAATTTGTTGAGTTTGTATAGATGTTTTTAAGGTTGATGATAAGAAATATGATGTACTATAAATACAAACCTTAATCTTATTTAAATTGGCGGTTTACCCGCCAATTTAAATTAAAATAACTTATTGTTTTAAATGGCGATAGATATAAATGAGTATAATCGACCCAAGTACTGAAATTAACAAACTAGGGAAATTAAATCCAGTTACACTACCCCAACCAAAGAAGGTGCTAATATACCCACCCACTAAGGCTCCTGCTATGCCTAATAAAATAGTTTTAAAAACCCCTACACGTCCTAGTGGCATAAAAAACTTTGCAATCCAGCCGGCAATTAATCCTAGAATAACCCAACTTATAATACCCATGATAATTTCCTTCTTTTATTGAAATTAATTTTAGTTTACTCAAATAAATAAAAAAATCTAACAGATGTTGATGCTCAATGTAATAGTTTTAATCAATTGATTAAAAATAATAAATGACGGTAAATTTTTTAATAATCAATGAATAAGGATTTGGTAGGTAAATGCTGTTGGTAATTTGTTATCTTATGATTTTTTTAATTAAAATTAAAGTATTTGACCATGTTTCCAACTCTGGACATATACTTGATGAATATAGGAAGATAACTAAACGTAATTAAAAGGGAGGTTTAATCTCCCTTTATATATTATTGTTCGAAAATTGTTTTATGTAGAATTTTAATAATTGACTCGGCATCATTGCTTTTTGCTAATAAACAAAGATTGTGAGTACTTGCCCCATAACAGCAAAGCCTAATAATAAATTCATCTAATACACCAAACACTTCTTTTGCAATGCCTCTGGTTGAGGTTAGGTTATTACCAATAATAGCAATGAGAGCTAAATCTTCCTCAATATCGACATGACAAACGGTTGATAATTCATCAAATAATTCTTTTGTTAATAAACTGTTTCCGTTGGTATTGGTACCTGTAGTGTCGATTGTTAGTGCAATACTTACTTCTGATGTAGTTACTAAATCAACCGAAATGTTATGCTTAGCTAATATCGTAAACACATTTGCAAGAAAGCCTTGTGCATGTAGCATATTTAAACTGGTTAGTGTTAGTAAGGTTTGTTTACGACGTAACGCCAATGCTCTGAAAACAGGTAATTTAGATGTGATGCTATTAGTGCTATAAACAATAGTTCCTCCATCTTGTGGCGCTTTACTTGAACCAACAAAGACTGGTATATTGCTACGTACAGCTGGGACTAGCGTTGCTGGGTGTAGTACTTTTGCTCCAAACGTTGCCATTTCGGTCGCCTCCGCAAAAGATATTTCATCAATGCGTTTAGCTGCTGGAGTAATGCGAGGGTCGTTAGTATAAATTCCAGCAACATCAGTCCAAATATCAATTTGAGTTGCACCCAATGCTTCACCTAGTAAAGCTGCTGTATAGTCACTTCCACCTCGTCCTAAAGTAGTGGTTTTTCCAGAACTTTCACTGCCAATAAACCCTTGTGTTACAATGACACAACTATTGTCTAGTGACTTTAAATGGGCACAACAAAGCTGTTTAATATCTTCAATTTTAGGTGTTGCTTTACCAAAGTTATTATTGGTGCGCATAACTTTTCGTACGTCAAACCACATGGCTTTTTTCTGTTTTTCTTTTAATATTTCGACAAACAGTTTTGAAGACATAATTTCACCGTGGCTAACAAGCTCATCGGTTAACGCAGGTGATGTTGCTAAGCTTGCCGCTTCTGACAATGAGGCTATATTGGCAATGATTTGGTCAATTTCAGCACGTAGTTTTGGATTTTCAGGTAATTGTTCTAGAATGTTGTATTGGATAGATTGAATTTTCGCAATATGTTGAGATCTTACTTCAGCGTCACGTCCTTCTGCTAATGCAACTAACAAATTTGTTACGCCAGCGGAGGCTGATAATACAACAACCTTTACGTTAGGGTTAGCTATTACAATATTGGCACTATTAACCATTGCTGGATAATCGGCAACACTAGTACCACCAAATTTAGCTATTATAAATGATGTTTCCATGGATTCCTCATATTAAAAATTTTTATTTTTAACAGAGTTAGAGCGGGCATGTTCTATTTACAATTAAAAAGTACAAACCATGAAGCGCTCCACCTGTTAAGGTGACAACCCAAGGGATTCAGCCCTTGCAGTCGATTTAATTACTTCTGGATGAGTAATCAAACCTCGGCATTACGTCCCCTCGATCATTTATTAGTGGTTCCAGTCCCTAAAATGACTTACCTGAGTAATGCGCCTCTTCGTTTTGCAACTTCTGTTACGAAATCAGCACTATATAGGATTAACGATTTTATTAATTGTGTCAATAGGTTAAAAGTTAAAAATTATTTAGTTGTAATATGGCAAAATGGAAAGATCTATAGCTCTCGTTCAAACAATTCAATAATAGTTTGATATAATTTTTTTACAGTACATTCTTTAGTTGGTGTACTAAAGATTGTATCATCACCAGCAATTGAACCTAAAATACCTTCCGATTTACCAATTGAGTCTAGTAATCGAGCAATGAGTTGAGCTGCGCCTGGGCTAGTACGTATCACCACCATTGAGCTATTGAAATCAATATCAATCACTAAGTTTTTTAATGGGCTACTAGTTGTTGGTACGCTTATTTCTGCAGGTAAACAATAGACCATTTCGGATTTTGCATTTCTGGTTCTTACCGCACCAAATTTGGTTAGCATACGTGAAACTTTTGATTGATTAATGTTATCAAATCCTTGTTCTTGTAACGCTTGTACGATTTCTACTTGTGAACTAAACTTCTCTTGACGAAGCATCTCTTTAAATGTTTTTGTGAGATTAGCTTGTTTCATAATGTTCCTTGGCTTCTAATTTGTTACTCTTTACTACTAATAAATGTCGTTATAAGACTGATAATAAAGTCTAATTGATAATTAAATCAAAATAACTACGACCAATTTTAATGTATCAGTAGCAATTATTATATACATAATTATGCGTTAAATATGCATAAAATTAAAGTGTTGATTTAATAGCATCCTTCGGTCTATAAGATTTCACTATTTGGTCATAGGTTTCAATATAAGGTCCTTCTAGTAGTTGTATACAATAAGGGATACTAGCAAATATGCCACTCACAATAACATTACCTTGATCATCTTTAACACCCTCAAGTGTTTCTTTAATTGATTTTGGCCTACCAGGTAGGTTGATGATTAGACATTTTTTGCGAATAACACCAACTTGCCTAGATAAAATAGCAGTTGGTACAAAATGTAAACTGATCTGACGCATCTGTTCGCCATAACCTGGCATTACACGATCAGCGATTGCTAATGTTGCATCAGGCGTTACGTCTCTAGTCGCAGGGCCTGTGCCACCAGTAGTTAAAATTAAATGGCAATGTTGACTATCAACAAGTTCACATAATGTTTGTTCAATAACAACTTGTTCATCTGGAATAATATGGTTTTCGGTTGTAAATGGTGTTTTCAGTGCTGTTTGCAACCATGATATTAATGATGGTATGCCTTCATCTTGATAAATGCCACTTGATGCTCTATCTGACACTGAAACTAATCCAATCTTAAACATGATACTTATTCCTTAAGCAATAACTTAGACGCAGAATGATAATTAAAGATACGTTATTAGTATTTAATTAATAATATGTGTTTTATTTTAGAAATTATAATTTATTTATATTGATATAAATAAAACTAAAAAGCTCTTTACAATGATTGATTATATTGTCGATTCATTAAACATGATATCATATTATTAAAATAATAATTGATTCACTTAGGATATATTCATGCTATCAATTCCTGCACTTGAGTTAATCTCACTCAAGAAAATCTATAAAAACGGTGTAGAAGCATTAAAAGGTATCGATTTAACTGTACAAGCAGGCGATTTTTATGCTTTGCTGGGACCAAATGGCGCTGGTAAATCAACAACAATAGGTATTATTAGTTCATTAGTGACTAAAACTTGCGGGCAAGTAAAAATCTTTGGTTACGACTTAGATACCGATATTGTAAATGCTAAAAGACAATTAGGGATTGTACCGCAAGAATTCAATTTTAACCAATTTGAAGAAGTGTTACAAATAGTCACTAATCAAGGTGGTTATTATGGATTGCCCCGAAAAATCGCATTAGAGCGAGCCGAAAAATATTTGCGAGTTTTAGATTTGTGGGATAAACGTCATAGTCGAGCTAACATGCTATCAGGTGGAATGAAAAGGCGATTAATGATAGCCAGAGCTCTCGTGCATGAACCTAAATTATTAATTCTTGATGAGCCGACTGCAGGCGTTGATATTGAATTACGCCGTTCTATGTGGGATTTTTTACGTGAAATCAATCGTCAAGGTATCACAATTATTTTAACTACACATTATTTAGAAGAGGCAGAAATGCTCTGTAGAAATATTGGTATTATTCAGAGCGGCAAATTGATAGCAAACTCATCAATGCGTGAGCTATTGGCGGAAAGCCAATCTGAAACAATTGTTATTGATTATGTGGCAACGCCTAAGCCGATTGAGTTAAATGGCTATAATTATTTCGATGTTGAGCCTGGGATGTTGGAAGTGAAAGTAGATAAACAAAATGGATTAAATCAATTATTTGAACAATTAAATAAACAAAATATTAAAGTTATCAGCGTACGAAATAAAGCGAATCGATTAGAAGAGTTATTTGTTGAGCTGTTGCATAGTGATACTAAACAAAAAGGTGGCATTAATGAATAATTTATATTGGATTGCCTTAAAAAGTATTTGGCGTAAAGAAGTGACCCGATTTTTAAGAATTTGGATTCAAACCTTAATTCCACCTGTTATTACCATGTCTCTTTATTTTATTATCTTTGGTAATTTAATTGGCTCTCGTGTTGGCGACATGGGCGGTTTTAGCTATATGGAATTTATTGTTCCAGGCTTAATAATGATGTCAGTAATTACTAATTCCTATACCAATGTTTGTTCATCCTTTTTTAGTGCTAAATTTCAACGTAACATTGAAGAAATATTGGTGGCACCAGTACCAACAAATATTCTTATTCTAGGATATGTCGGTGGTGGTGTGATGCGCGGTATTTTAACGGGTATTTTGGTTACTGTTGTATCGCTATTCTTTGTTCGCTTCGATGTACATTCTTGGTTGTTTGTTATTTTTACATTGCTATTGACCTCAATTTTATTTTCATTAGCTGGTCTACTCAATGCAGTATTTGCCAAGACGTTTGATGATATAAGCATTATTCCAACATTTGTGTTAACACCATTAACTTATCTAGGCGGTGTTTTTTATTCAATTACAATGCTACCAACATTTTGGCAATGGGTATCGAAAATTAATCCCATTGTTTATATGATTAATGGTTTTCGTTATGGATTTTTGGGAGTGTCAGATGTGCCATTATGGATCACATTTTCAATGCTTATTTTATTTGTAACTGTACTTTATGTAATTGCATGGCGACTGATTGATAGTGGACTAGGATTGAGAAGTTAATTAAAGCTAGGAAATAGTAATTATTATTCCGCCGTATTGTATCGGCGGAATAATAATTAGCTACTGTGCACCAGCAACAGCTTCCTTAGCCATCTCAGTGATTTTAGTAAAATCACCTTTTGCTATGGCATCCGTTGGAATAAACCAAGTTCCACCAACACATAGTACATTATTAAGTGCCAAATAATCACGGTAGTTTTTAGGATTCACACCGCCTGTAGGGCAAAACTTCATGTATCCGCAAGGACCAGAAAATGCCTTTAATGCAGCAACTCCGCCATTGATTTCAGCTGGGAAGAATTTTAATGCCGTTAAACCATATTCTTGGGCTTTTAATAATTCAGAAATAGTTGCAATACCAGGAATAACAGGAATAGGGCCTGCAACTGCAGCTTCTAAAATAGCATCGGTAATTCCTGGTGTAATAACAAACTCTACACCAGCTTCAGTAACTTGTTTTAGTTGTTCAACACTAGTTACTGTTCCTGCTCCTACAATTGCTTCAGGAACTTCTTTGCTGATTTTCTTAATTGCTTCAATCGCACAAGCTGTTCTTAACGTTACTTCTAGTACCTTCACTCCACCAGCAATAAGAGCTTTAGCTAGTGGTACAGCATCCTCAATTCGTTCAATAACGATAACCGGAACCACTGGTCCCATAGTTAAAATTTCTTCAGCACTTCGTTTCCATTTTTTCATTTGTTTCTACCCATACCTTATTGATACTATAAAGCAATAATCCCTAATAAATAGGGATTATTTTGTTATTCATAAATACCTAATTTCTTTTCTAAATAATGGATATTTGTGCCACCTTTTTGGAAGCCCTTATCGTTCATAATATCAATATGAAGATCAATATTGGTTTTGATCCCATCAATAACCAGTTCGGCTAACGCATTTTTCATACGTGCTATAGCAACCTCACGTGTTTCACCATAAGCAATTAATTTACCAATCATTGAGTCATAGTAAGGTGGGACACTATAACCAGCATAAATATGTGATTCCCAACGAATGCCAAAGCCACCTGGTGCATGGAAGCGAGTGATTTTCCCTGGTGATGGCATAAACGATTTGGGATCTTCAGCATTAATTCTACATTCAATCGCATGACCTTTAATTTCAATATCACTTTGTTTAATTGAAAGTGGTTTGCCGGCTGCAATTAAAATTTGTTCCCTAATTAGATCAACACCGGTTATCATTTCAGTAACAGGATGTTCTACTTGAATACGGGTATTCATTTCAATGAAATAAAACTCGCCATTTTCAAATAAAAATTCGAATGTGCCAGCTCCTCGGTAGCCAATCTCGATACATGCATTAACGCAACGTTCACCGATGAATTTGCGCATTTTTGGCGTAATACCAATAGCTGGTGCCTCTTCAACAACTTTCTGATGTCGTCTTTGCATTGAGCAGTCTCGTTCACCCAAATACACAGCATTTCCTTGACCATCAGAAAGTACCTGAATTTCAATATGACGTGGATTTTCAAGGAATTTTTCCATGTAAACCATATCATTATCGAAAGCAGTTTTGGCCTCTAACTTGGTCATTTTGATAGATTGTTCAAGATCATTTTCTTCTCGAACAATACGCATGCCTCGTCCGCCACCGCCACCAGAAGCTTTAATAATAACAGGATAGCCAATTTGCTTGGCAATTTGTTTATTAATTTCAATATCACTACTTAGAGGGCCATCTGAACCAGGTACACAAGGAACACCTGCTTTTTTCATGGCGTGAATTGCTGATACTTTATCACCCATAAGGCGAATAGTATCCGGTTTAGGACCAACAAAAATAAATCCAGATCGCTCAACTTGTTCAGCAAAATCTGCATTTTCAGATAAGAAACCATAACCTGGATGAATAGCAGCTGCTCCAGTTACTTCCGCAGCTGAAATTAATGCAGGAACGTTAAGGTAACTTTTTACCGAAGCTGCTGAGCCAATACAGACGGTTTCGTCTGCAAGTAATACATGTTTTAAATCTTTATCTGCCGTAGAATGAACGGCGACAGTTTTTATTCCAAGTTCTTTACATGCTCGTAAGATACGTAGAGCTATTTCTCCACGATTCGCAATAAGAATTTTATCAAGCATATTCAATCTCTTAATCGTATTGTCAATAATAAATTCAGATTATTCAATAATGAATAGTGGCTGATCAAATTCAACTGGTTGACCATTTTCAACCAATATGGCTTTTATTGTACCAGCTTTTTCTGACTCAATTTGGTTCATCATTTTCATCGCTTCAACGATGCAAAGCACATCGCCAACATTTACTGTTTGGCCAATTTCAACAAAAGCTTTTGATTCTGGGCTCGGTGTACGATAAAAAGTTCCAACCATTGGGGATTTAATTGTTGTACCATCAGTTACCACATTATCAGTTACAACTTCTGTTTGAACGGTTGGAGCAACTACAACAGGAGCTGGTTGAGGAATTTGAATATTTTGTACTGGCGCCGAATAGTTTGTAGTAGGAGCTGCTCGACTAATTCGAACTGATTCCTCACCTTCAGAAATTTCAAGCTCTGAAATACCTGACTCTTCAACTAATTCAATTAACTTTTTAATTTTGCGTATATCCATGAATTACACCGTGTTTATTTGATATAAGTAACAATTATTTAAATGCATCCTTATTATCGACTAAAGCTGTTTTTTAGTCGGTAATAAAGTTGTAACTCAACATTAACGCGGAAGAATACACTGTAAAACAGATTTTGTCATTATATATCTCCTTTACAATCACTTGTTATACTATTTTCTAGGTATTATTTTATAATTGCGATACAATATCGACCGTTAATTACTATTGAGATTTGCTATGGTTTGAAAGGATTAAATAATACTCCATTTAGCCTTGATAAATTTGAAATATTTATTTTTTGATTCCATGGTGGTTTTTAATACTGAAATATACTTAAACAAGATTAATTCTAGGAAGAGTTTTTATTATGTTCAAAAAAGTTCGTGGCTTGTTTTCAAATGATTTATCAATCGATTTAGGTACAGCGAATACACTTATTTATGTAAAAGGGCAAGGTATAGTATTAAACGAACCTTCTGTTGTAGCGATTCGCCAAGATCATCGCACAGGTACTCGAAAAAGTGTTGCTGCTGTTGGGCATGCTGCGAAACTAATGTTAGGGCGAACACCAGGTAATATAGCAGCCATTAGACCGATGAAAGATGGCGTTATTGCTGATTTTTCTGTTACTGAAGAAATGTTGCAGCACTTTATCCGTCAAGTTCATAGCCATAGTTTTTTAAGACCAAGTCCTCGCGTACTTGTTTGTGTTCCTGTAGGTGCTACACAAGTTGAACGTCGAGCTATCCGAGAGTCAGCCTTAGGCGCAGGTGCTCGTGAAGTGTATTTAATTGAAGAACCAATGGCAGCAGCTATTGGTGCTGATTTACCTGTATCTGCGCCTACTGGTTCAATGGTTGTTGATATTGGTGGTGGAACTACCGAAGTAGCTGTCATTTCGCTAAATGGTGTTGTTTATTCTGCATCTGCTCGTATTGGTGGTGACCGATTTGATGAAGCGATTATTAACTACGTTCGTCGCAATTATGGCGCTTTAATTGGCGAGGCAACAGCCGAAAAAATCAAACATTTTATTGGTAGTGCTTATCCTGGTGATGAAGTTCTTGAAATTGAAGTGCGTGGGCGCAATCTTGCTGAAGGTGTGCCGCGTAGCTTTACCTTAAACTCTAATGAAATTTTAGAAGCATTACAAGAGCCATTAAGCGGTATTGTTAGTGCGGTAAAAGTTGCATTAGAGCAGTGCCCTCCTGAGCTTGCTTCTGATATTTCAGAACATGGTATGGTTTTAACCGGTGGTGGTGCTCTATTACGTAATATTGATAAGTTATTATCGGCTGAAACAGGTATTCATGTAGTAGTGGCTGAAGATCCATTAACGTGCGTTGCCAGAGGTGGCGGCAAGGCGCTAGATATGGTTGATATGCATGGTGGTGATCTATTTAGTGAAGAGTAATTAATAAGTTATTGTTAATTATTTTTATGTTGATAAAACAATAACTAAGCATGAATCTCACATTTTCCCCGCCGACAATCGTGTCGGCGGAGTCATATTTTGAAATAATTAGATCTTGAGCTTTAAACAGGTAAGTGCCGGCAATGAAATTACTTTTTTCTAAACGCTCCCCTCTTAGTGTACAATTATTTACTTCTCTGGCGTTAGCCTTGGTTCTAATTGTATTAGATATCAATTATCGTCCATTTAAAGAAATTCGTTATTATTTAGATACCCTTATTTCTCCTCTATATTATGTTTCAAATGCACCAAAGTCGTCGTTTGATTCTCTCTACGAGATGTCCAAAACACGAGAAACATTAATAAATGAAAATGCAAATTTGCATGCAGCTTTATTACAACAAAAAAACGATCTATTGTTACTTGAGCATTTAAAACATGAAAATGATAGACTTCGCGAATTGTTAGGTTCACCTTTAAGGCATGATGAACAAAAGATGGCTGCACAAGTATTGCTTATAGACACTGATCCTTATGTTTATCAATTTGTTGTAAATAAAGGTAAACAAGATGGTGTTTATGTTGGGCAACCTGTTGTTGATGAAAAAGGGATTGTAGGGCAAATTTATGAAACAGCCCAATCTACTAGTCGTGCAATTTTATTGTGCGATTATCAACATGCGATACCCGTACAAGTATTAAGAAACGACATTGGTATGGTTGCTGTGGGAAACGGGTGTAGTAATGACTTAACATTAGAATTTATGCCTAATAACGTTGATGTAAAAGTCGGCGATGTTTTAGTTACTTCAGGGCTTGATGGCCGTTTTCCTGAAGGATATCCGGTAGCCGTAGTTAGTTCAGTAAAACTTGATATTACAGATTCAACCCCAATTATTTCAGCAACACCAACAGCGGATTTGAAGCGTTTACGTTATTTATTGTTATTGTGGGGAAATCAAGGAGTAAAACATGAGGGGTCGTAATCGAATAATAATTATTTGGATAACGCTATTAATAGGCTTATGTTTACAAATCATTCCGTGGTCTCCATCATATAGTATATTTAAACCACATATACTGATCTTAATTTTTGCTTATTGGTTGATAGCGCTTCCTCATCGAGTTGGGATTGGTACTGCATTTGTTTTTGGAACTATAATGGATCTATGTACTGGTTCTATTTTAGGAATCCATGCTTTTATTTATTCATTTATTGCTTATTTATTTGTTTTTAAATTCCAATTGATACGTAATTTAGCGTTATGGCAACAGTCGTTTATCATCTTTGGGATATCGATATGTTATAATTTACTGGTATTTTTATTTCAAGTCTGTATTTATCATACTATAACAATATCGCCATTGATTTTTATATCAAGCTGTGTTGATGGTCTATTATGGGTTGTCATTTATCTATTTTTGCGGCTAATAAGACGAAGCTTTGCTATCAATTAAAAGGAAATCTATGTCTGTTGAATTATTAATGAATGTAACGCCATCTGAAACTCGAGTTGCTTATATCGAAGATGGTGTATTGCAAGAAATCCATGTTGATCGTGAGTCTAGACGCGGTATTGTTGGAAATATTTATAAAGGTAAGATAATTCGTATTTTGCCTGGTATGCAAGCCGCTTTTGTAGATATTGGTCTTGATAAAGCTGCCTTTTTGCATGCATCAGATATTATGCCTCATACTGAGTGCGTATCAGATACAGAGCAAGAACAATTTCAAGTAAAAGATATCTCTGAACTTGTTCGCCAAGGACAGGACTTAATGGTACAAGTGGTTAAAGATCCATTGGGAACTAAAGGAGCTAGGCTTACAACCGATATTACTTTGCCATCACGTTATTTGGTATTAATGCCTGGATCAAATTCTGCGCATGTAGCCACATCACAACGCATAGAAAGTGAACAAGAACGTGAAAGGTTAAAAAATATTGTTGAGCAATATGTGACAACAGAAGCTGGCTTTATTGTTAGAACAGCCGCAGAAGGGGCAAGTGCGCATGAGTTAGAACAAGATGCCAATTTTTTAAAACGACTTTGGACTAAAATTCAAGAACGCATGGCTCGCCCAGTAAGTAAGAATCTAGTTTATGGGGAATTGGCATTATCCCAACGAGTATTGCGCGATTTTGTTGGTGATCCAATTGAACGAATTTTAGTAGATTCAAAATTAACTTATGATTTATTGGTTGAATTTACAAAAGAATTTATGCCTGAAGTAACCAATAAACTATCTCTTTATCGTGGTAATATTCCTATTTTCGATCTTTATGATACCGAAAATGAGATTCAAAGAGCATTAGATCGTAAAGTGAAATTAAAGTCTGGTGGGTATTTAATTATTGATCAAACCGAAGCCATGACTACTATTGATATCAATACTGGTGCATTTGTAGGTCATCGAAATTTAGAAGAAACGATTTTTAATACTAATATTGAGGCAACAATAGCAATTGCCCGTCAATTACGTTTGCGTAATTTGGGGGGCATTATTATTATTGATTTTATTGATATGCAAGAAGATTTGCATCGTGAACGGGTGTTACAATCGCTGCATGATTCTTTATCTAAAGATAGAGCTAGAACAACTGTTAATTTATTTTCGAGTTTAGGATTAGTCGAAATGACTCGCAAGCGAACACGTGAAAGTATAGGGCATATTCTGTGTGAAGAATGTCCAGCATGTAAAGGTCGTGGTATGGTCAAATCGGTAGAAACAGTTTGCAACGAAATATTACGTGATATAGTTCGTGTTTATAAAGCGCATCATTCAGAATACTTTTTGGTTTATGCCTCGGCTGCTGTGGCTAATGCTTTAACTAATGATGAGTCCCATGCTTTAGCTGAAGTTGAGGTGTTTGTGGGTAAACGTGTTGAAGTAAAAGTTGAACCACTTTATATTCAAGAACAATATGATGTTGTATTAATGTAGAAGCAATATCTTGTAAAAAAGTTTCAGGTAACTATACGTTTCAGTATAAAAATGATGAAAGTTAAATAATTATTATGATCAACTAGTTATAATCGATTATCAAAAAACTTCTGTTAACAATTAGAATTTAAGGAATTTATGATAGTAACTCAAGTGAGTGAACGACTGCTCAACCCAAATAATCTAAACCAACAAGATCTTTCGCATTTGCTTGATATGTTGAGCTCAAGGAAAATTGATTTTGGTGATTTGTATTTTCTATCTGGTTATTATGAAAACTGGTTACTTGAAGATGGTATTATAAAAAATGCCTCATTTCATCGTGACCAAGGAGTTGGTGTTAGAGCCGTTGTTGGCGAAAAAACAGGGTTTGCTTATACTGATCAGCTTTCATTAGCGCGGTTAGAACAAAGTATATTCGCAGCAAATTCAATCACTAAAATACAAACACCTATCAAAGTGACGCCATTTAAATCTGCTCAAACAGTATCTATATACTCGTCAATCAACCCGATCAATTCTTTTTCTAAAGAACAGAAAATTGAATTGTTGCAACAAATTGACCACTTAGCACGCTCAATCGATCCTAGAGTTATTGAAGTTTCAGCCAGTTTGACTGGAAGTTATGAAGATATTTTAATAGCAGCAACTGATGGTACATTAAAAGCTGACATTCGTCCTTTGGTGCGTTTATCCGTTTCAGTTTTGGTTGAAAAAGAGGGTAGACGTGAGCGAGGAAGTAGTGGTGGCGGTGGTCGATTTGGGTATGAATATTTTTTAACAATCAACCCAAAAACATCAGAAAGTTATGCTGACAGCTATGCCCGAGAAGCCGTGCGTCAAGCACTTGTTTCTCTTTCTGCTAAAGCCGCACCAGCAGGAACAATGCCTGTTGTTTTAGGTGCTGGTTGGCCTGGCGTTTTGTTACATGAGGCTGTAGGTCATGGCTTAGAAGGCGATTTTAATCGTAAAAACAGTTCAGTTTTTTCTGGAAAAATTGGTGAACAAGTTACTTCAGAAGTTTGTACTATTGTTGATGATGGCACGATTGAAAATCGCCGTGGCTCACTATCTATTGATGACGAAGGTACTCCAAGTCAAAAAACAGTGCTTATTGAAAATGGTATTTTAAAAGGCTATATGTTTGATAAGATTAACGCAAAATTGATGAATACATGTTCAACTGGTAATGGTCGTCGTGAAGGATATGCATACTTACCTATGCCAAGAATGACCAATACCTATATGTTGGCAGGAAATTCTTCTTTTGACGATATCATTAGTAGCGTCGATTATGGTCTTTATGCCCCTAATTTTGCTGGTGGACAAGTAGATATCACCTCTGGTAAGTTTGTGTTTTCAACTTCAGAAGCTTACTTAATTGAAAAGGGAAAAATAACAACTCCAGTTAAAGGTGCCACATTAATCGGTTCAGGTATAGAAACTATGCAGCAAATATCTATGGTAGGTAATGATTTAGCATTAGATTCTGGTGTAGGTGTTTGTGGTAAAGCAGGGCAGAGCGTACCTGTTGGGGTTGGGCAACCCACTTTAAAAGTGGATAATTTAACCGTTGGTGGTACCATTAACCACTAATAATAATACATCAATGGGATTTAAAAATAGATGGAAACAATAATTACACTTTATCATGCGTTTGTTAATTTGGACATTGCAACGCTTTCAAACCCTAATGTGCTATGGACACTATATGGGATGTTGTTTGTCATTATTCTTTTAGAAAATGGCGTTTTACCAGCGGCTTTTTTACCTGGAGACAGTCTATTATTCTTAACTGGTGTGTTAATTAGCCAAAATGTATTTCATTTTGGTTTAATTAATTTTATTTTAATTGCTGGCGCTGCTTTAGGTACTTGGTTAGGTTATGCTCAAGGACTTTGGCTTGGTAATACTAAGCTTGTCCAAGGTTGGATGGCACATATACCTGAAAAATATCATCATAAATCTGAAGTATTATTCCATAAGTACGGATTACAAGCGCTATTTATTGGGAGATTTATTGCTTTTGTACGTACATTATTACCGATGATGGCTGGATTATCAGGACTACACAGTCGAAAATTCCATATTTATAATATAATCAGTGCTACATTATGGATTTTCTTGATTGTGACATTAGGTTACCTATTTGGATTATCACCAGTTTTCAAAGAGTATGAAAAGCAGATCATGTCTTTATTAATGCTAATACCTGTTTTGTTGTTGGTGTTAGGGTTAATTTTTTCAATTTTTCTCGCTGTTAAGCGCTCTTTAAGCAATAAAAAGCAATCTAAAATTGGATTAAACGATAACAAGAAGTAGAAAGTGAAATTAACCGATAAGCCGGGTTCTGTCGTGGACAATCATTCCTCTAGGCTAATACTCACGCATTAGCTCAAGCAGTCTACCCGGATTCAACGCGGGCCACGCCAATGAATCCCTATTTGACCTTGCTCCGAGTGGAGTTTACCGTGCCACAACTGTTACCAGTTGCGCGGTGTGCTCTTACCACACCCTTTCACCCTTACCTGATCTTATAAAATAAGCCATCGGCGGTTTTCTCTCTGTTGCACTTGTCGTGAATTTTCACTCTCGCAAAAATCCCCCAGGCGTTACCTGGCACTCTGCCCTATGGAGCCCGGACTTTCCTCCCCTTTGTTTATTTCTTTATAAAAACAACAAAGCAGCGATTGTCTGGTTAATTTCGTTAATGAGTATAACCTAAAGCGCAATATTGTCCAGAGATGTCTTTTCTTTAGGAAATAGATGACTGAAATTTAAACATGAGTAAAGTAATGTAATTCCATAGGATTGAAATAACAAATTCTTAGCACATCTTGTTGATGTGCTATAAAACAAGATAATTTATTACCATTTTTTCTGTCGTTGGTTTTCATCATAATTGAACCATGTTACTACCCCTTTAGACATAATAATATCAAGCTTTCCTTCAATAATATTGTATTGCGTTTCGCCAATTAACATATGACTTGTTGAGCTCTTTTTAGTGTATTGATATGTCCACTGTGTTTCGTTGCTATTGATAGCGGTTTTTGTTGTTGGCTCACCAAATAGGGACAGAATCTGAGCTTCAGTTGATGACCCTTCAACAATTTTGCTTACTTTTGCGTTATTAAGCGGTGTGCCTTGCTCAACAAAATTTTTTTGTGAACATGCTGATAAAGCAAGTATAGAACAAAGGATGAGCAGAAATTTTTTAATATTTTTCATGATATAGTTGCCTATTGTGTTAATTTGTAGTTGATATGAAATTTGAATTGATAATAGCATATGTTTTATAACGTTCAAGATAGAGCAACTGAAGGTATAATTAAAAAATTTAATTCTTTAGTGCTGCACTTTTTTAATGTAATTAGATTTTCTTCTCTATATCATTCACTAAATTTTATTTCCATTTTTTAATTTATCTTAGTTTATAACCATAAGTATCTATGTTATTCTTTTCTACCCAATACAAGAGAAAATTTGATAGTTTAATTTGTTTTAGTATTTATTTTAATCGATTTTGAGTGGTAGCATTTAATTAGCTATCAACTCATGAATAAGCTGTTTGGCTTTTATGCCAAATACATACAGATATTAAAGATTTTATAACAATTTATTAATAAACCGAAAAAGATAGTTAGTGTTATTATATAAGCTGCGATATACTTTAACGCTAGTAAAATTTAGTTGCTATGGAATAACCAATGGAAAAACAGTTTCAATTAACAAATAGTAAAGAGATTATTGCTTATTTAGCTCAACAATTCCCAAATTGTTTTACCCTTGAAGGTGAGGCAAAGCCATTAAAGATTGGAATTTTTCAAGATATTATTTCTCGTTTAGATGGTAATGACGAACTTAGTAAAACTAAACTCCGTGCCGCACTGCGCTCATACACAATGAGTTGGCGTTACTTATATAGTATAAAAGAAGGAGCCAATCGTGTTGATTTAGATGGTAATCCTACTGAGGTTATTAGCCAAGAACAGATAGATCATGCGCTACAACAGTTGAAAGAGAGCAAAGAAAAAGCTAAAGAGCGTTTTAAAGAACGTGAAAAAGAAAAACGTAAAGCTACTCGGATGCTTCCTAAAAAAGCTAAAGCTTTAAAAATTGGTGATTTTGTTAAAGTTATAGTAGGTAATAAACCTATAAAAGTACAAGTCATTAATATTGAAAAAGAGCATATTAAGGTAAAGGTTGGTGCAGGTATGGAGTTAACGGTCAAACCTGAACATATTATCAATAAGTAGAGAGTTTGAATGAATAAATTACTCAATGGTATTATTACACTTAGCCTTATTTTGGGTATTTTTAGCCAAAATGTTCAGGCAAAACCGCAAGCTAATGAACAAATACCAGTTCTAAAGCAAGATGATATCCACCAAGTTGTTGCTAAGCGTGTAACGAATTTTTTTACTCAATCACATTATCGTAATTTTTCCTTGGATGGTGCTTTTTCAGCTCAGATTTTTGATCGCTATTTCAAATTATTGGATGGTAGTAAATCCATTTTTATTCAAAGTGATGTTGATGGTTTTCGAAATAGACAAGAGTCTTTAGGTCAAGAATTAATCGATGGTAATTTAAAGACGGCTTATGATATTTACAATCTTTTTTTGAAAAAACGTTATGACCGTTATCAATATGCTCTTGAAGTTTTACAACGGCCTATGGATTTTTCTGCCAATGATGAAATTGATTTTAATCGTGAAGAAATTGCTTGGCCGACATCAGAAAACGAACTTAATGTTTATTGGGATAAGCGTGTTAAATATGATGAATTGAGTTTATCCTTATCGGGAAAAAATGAAAAAGAGATCCGTAAAGTTTTAAGTAAACGTTACAATCGCGTTTTAAAAACGATAATGCAATCAAATAATGAAGATGCCTTTCAAGTATTTATGAATGCATTTGCCAGAGAAATTGATCCTCACACTAGTTATTTGGCACCACGTAAAAAACGAGATTTTGATTCCGAAATGAGTTTATCATTTGAAGGTATCGGTGCAACATTAAGCCAGCAAGATGACTATACGGTGATTATGTCTTTTGTAACAGGCGGACCTGCTGAAAAGAGTAAGTTACTTACCATCGGGGATAGGATTATTGGAGTAGGTCAAAGTAATTCAGCGATTGAAGATGTTATTGGGTGGCGCTTGGATGATATTGTCGATAAAATTCGTGGACCTAAAGGTACTGTTGTAAGATTGGAAATTTTACCTGCTGGTAATAATAGTAAGGCAAAAGTAATTGAGCTCACTCGTGATAAGATTCATTTTGAAGATAGAGAAGCGAAATTAAATATTATCGATAATCCACGTGGTAAAGTTGGCGTTATTGAAATACCAAGTTTCTATATGGGATTAACGGAAAAAGTTGAAGGACTCTTATCAAAAGCAAATAAAGAAAATTTGCAAGGTTTAGTTATTGATTTACGTGATAATGGCGGTGGTTCGTTAACCGAAGTTATCAATTTAACTGGCTTATTCATTGATACTGGACCAGTTGTTCAAGTACGTGATAATTTACAAAAAGTCATCACTTACAATGATAAGAATAAAGGTATCGAATACACCGGGCCACTTGTTGTTATGATTAATCGTTATAGTGCATCAGCATCAGAAATATTTTCTGCGGCTATGCAAGATTATGGGCGAGCATTAATAGTTGGTGAAACCACTTATGGTAAGGGAACCGTCCAAACTTCTCGTAACATCTCTTATCCAGTTGATGCAAGACTACATCCAAGTTGGCCTGAACTTGGAGGGGCTCAATATACTATTCAGAAGTTTTATCGTATCAATGGTGGTAGCACACAATTAAAAGGCGTTGAGCCAGATATTGAAATGAATAAAGTTAAGTATGTTGATGAAACGGGAGAACGTTTTTTAGATAACGCACTACCGTGGGATAAAATACCATCAGCTGATTATTTGACTCTTGCCAATATTAAGCCATTGTTGCCTGATTTAGAATCACAACATTTAGCCAGAATTTCACATAATCCTGAATTTATGTATATTGATGAAGATATCAAACGATTTAATGATAAAAAAGATCGTCAATATATTGTTTCACTTAATAAGAAAAAACGAGAAGTAGAACAAAAAAATAATGAGGAACGTGATTTAAAAAGAACTAATGCACGTTTAAATAAGGTAGGTTTACCATCAATTACTAAATTAGATGATTTACCAAAAAATTATAAAAAACCTGATCCTTACTTAGATGAATCTATCGAGATACTTCTTGATTTTGCACCTAAGTATCCCAAAATCAAAGGCAATAACCCTATTAAAGAGGTTATTACGTTTGATTTACCAATCGAGAAAGCTAATAAATAATTGGAGATAACATAATGGATTCAAATTTAAAATATGCTTTAATCACAACTATTGCTGTGTTAGCTGTTTTGGCAACATTTGGTTTTATTGTTTGTATGAATTAAAAAGCTTGATTAATTAGTTGGTGATCATTATAGTATGCAACCTGCTTTTGAAAAGCGGGTTCTAATGAGGTGAGGTGTCCGAGTGGTTGAAGGAGCACGCCTGGAAAGTGTGTATACGGCAACGTATCAAGGGTTCGAATCCCTTCCTCACCGCCATATTGAGTCATTAAAAGATGGAATCATTAGTTCATAACGCTATAAAACTAGCTAGCTAGATTATTTTAATAGTTCGTAGTTTATAGTTGTTATTTAAAATGACAAACAATACCTTCCTCTCCTTAATCATTTGGAGCCATTATGGAAAACTTACGCACAGTTCAAGACTTTATACGTTGGACAGCATCACAACTTAGTCTATCAGATGTCTTTTTAGGTCATGGTACAGATAATCCTATTGATGAGTCTAAACAATTAATTTTAGCAACGTTAGGATTATCGTTGTTTATTCCTGAAGAATTTTATTCCGCTAATCTAACTAATGATGAAAAAAATCAAATTATTGATATTATTCAAAAGCGAATAAAAGATCGTGTACCAACCCCTTATTTAACTAACCAAGCTTGGTTTTGTGGACATGCTTTTTATGTGGATGAGCGTGTATTAATTCCTCGTTCTCCTATTGGTGAACTAATTGATAACCATTTTGAGCAAATAATATTAACTGAACCTAAAAATATTTTAGATCTATGTACTGGTAGTGGCTGTATAGGGATTGCTTGCGCTTATGAGTTTGCTGATGCTCAAGTTGATATAACTGATATTTCATTAGAAGCATTAGATATCGCCCAAACAAATATTGAGATGCACGAAATGGATTTTCAAGTTACTCCTATTTTGTCAGATCTATTTGATGATGTGCCTGAAAAACAATACGATCTGATTGTCACTAATCCGCCTTATGTTGATAGTGAAGATATGAGTGATTTGCCAGATGAGTTTTTATATGAACCTAAATTAGCATTAGAAGCGGGCTTTGATGGTTTAGATCTGGTAAAAAAAATTTTACGAGATGCGATAAATTATTTAACACCAGCAGGTGTATTAGTTTGTGAAGTCGGCAATAGTTGGGTTAGCTTACAACAACAATATCCCGATGTCCCTTTTAATTGGATAGAATTTGAACGTGGTGGGTTGGGTGTATTTTCTATCACACGTGAAGAATTGATTCAATATCATTACTGTTTTAAATAAGCTGTTTTTAATCATCGGAATAAATTTATTATGGCTGGAAACTCAATCGGAAAATTATTCAAAGTAACCACATTTGGTGAATCGCACGGTGTAGCATTAGGGTGTGTTGTCGATGGTGTTCCTCCTGGACTTGCGTTAACAGAATCAGACATGCAAAATGATCTTGATCGTCGTAGACCTGGCTCATCTCGTTATACAACTCAACGCCGAGAAGCAGATCAAGTCAAAATTTTGTCAGGCGTATTTGAAGGTGTTACAACTGGAACGAGTATTGGTTTACTTATTGAAAATACCGATCAACGTTCTCAAGATTATAGTAAAATTAAAGATATCTTCAGACCAAGCCATGCAGATTACACTTATCAAAATAAATATGGCATACGAGATTATCGCGGTGGCGGTCGCTCCTCTGCTCGTGAAACGGCTATGAGAGTTGCTGCCGGCGCTATTGCAAAAAAATATCTACAAGAAAAGCTTGGCATTACTATTCGTGGTTATTTGGCTCAGATGGGTGATGTAAAATGTGAATTGAAAGACTGGCAACAAGTTGAACACAATCCATTTTTTTGCGCAGATGAGAGTAAATTAGATGCACTTGAACAGCTGCTTCGGTCATTAAAAAAAGAGGGTGACTCAATAGGTGCGAAAGTTTGCATTGTTGCTGAAAATATTCCAGTAGGACTTGGCGAACCTGTATTTGATAAACTAGATGCTGATCTTGCGCATGCACTAATGAGTATTAATGCCGTGAAAGGTGTAGAAATTGGCGATGGTTTTGCTGTTGTGAATAAACGTGGTAGCGAAAATCGTGATGAAATAACACCTAAAGGCTTTTTATCTAATCATGCCGGTGGGATTTTAGGTGGTATTAGTTCAGGACAAACCATATCAGCCAGCATAGCACTTAAACCCACGCCTAGTATAGAAATTCCAGGTAAATCAGTTAATATTTTGGGTGAAAGCGTTGAAGTATCTACTCATGGTCGACATGATCCATGTGTTGGCATTCGAGCTGTACCAATTGCTGAAGCAATGGTTGCTATTGTGCTGATGGATCACTACCTTCGTTATCGGGCTCAATGTGGTGATGTAAATAAATTATGAGTTATGATCTGCTTATTTTACTTTTTCTGATTGCTGCTTTGGCCGGTTTTATTGATTCTATTGCTGGCGGAGGTGGTTTATTAACTGTCCCTGCATTACTTGCTGTTGGACTGCCACCAGCTAGTGCATTGGCAACCAATAAATTGCAAAGTTGCGGTGGTTCGTTTTCTGCTAGCCTATATTTTATCCGGCAGCATATGGTGGATTTGAAACAACAAAAATGGGCAATCGTTTTTGCTTTTGTTGGTTCAGCAATTGGAACATTATCTGTGATGCGTATCCAAGCTGATTTTTTAAAATTATTATTACCAATTTTAACTATTAGCGTTGGGCTCTATTTTCTACTTTCTCCAACTATTGGAGAAAACGACCGTAACAGTCGCCTTTCACTTATTCAATTCGCATTAATTCCTGCCTTTGGTATAGGTTTTTATGATGGATTTTTTGGCCCTGGTGCTGGTTCATTTTATGCGTTAGCTTATATCACGTTAGCTGGTTTTAATTTAACCAAAGCGACTGCACATACCAAAGTACTAAACTTCACCTCAAATTTGGCCGGCTTGCTGTTTTTTATTATAGGGGGAGAAGTAATCTGGTCAATTGGATTGGTTATGTTAGTTGGTCAATTTATAGGAGCGAGGCTTGGTGCTAAAATGGTCATCGCCAAAGGTCGTAAATTAATTCGACCAATGTTAATTACAGTTTCGACCCTTATGAGTATAAAATTAATTTACGAAAACTTTTTTTAATTACTTATAAGTTAAGTAATTTACATTTTCTCTACCTAAAATATCTAAAGTAATTTTATTATCAATTTTACTGCTTCTCATTTTTACCTTTCATAATTCATTTATATTAAAATTTTTGTCAAAAACTTTCAGGTAACTATATGTTTGAGTATAAAATAGCAACAAGTATTTATTTCACTTAAATATTATTTAGTATATATTTGTGTTATATAAGATAGTTTGTGTTAACACGTCCCAATATTATGAAACTTCAACAATTACGCTATATTATAGAAATAGCACGTTCTGGCTCAATAAATGAAGCCGCTAAGAATTTATATATTACTCAGCCAAGCTTATCAACAGCGGTGAAAGATCTAGAAGCTGAATTTGGTATTGAGATTTTTGTTCGCAGTTCTAAAGGAGTTTCACTTTCACCTGATGGTGTTGAGTTTTTAGGTTATGCCAAACAAGTTTTAGATCAAGCTGAACTATTGGAACAGCACTACTCCAAAAAAGAACCCTCTAAGCAGTTATGCAGCATATCTACTCAGCATTATGCTTTTGCGGTTAATGCCTTTGTTAACTTAATTAAAAAAAATCAAACAGATGAGTATGAGTTTACGCTTAGGGAAACAAAAACATATGATATTATCACCGATGTAGCTAATTTACGTAGTGAAGTTGGTATTTTGTATTTGAATGATTTTAATCAAAAAGTGATTTTACGGTTACTGAAAGAACATAGATTAACCTTTAATCCACTTTTTGAAGCTAATCCTCATGTATTTATTAGTACTCATCATCCATTATCATCCATGAAGTTATTAACTTTAGATGATTTAGAGGATTACCCTTATCTTTCTTTTGAGCAGGGCGAATATAACTCATTTTATTTTTCCGAAGAAATTTTAAGTACGGTTTATCATAAAAAGAGTATACACGTCAGTGATAGAGCAACCTTATTTAACTTATTGCATGGACTCAATGGTTATACCATTAGCACAGGGGTTTTAAGTGCTGACTTAAACGGATCTGATATTTTATCAATACCGTTAGATGTAGAAGAAAAAATCCTAATTGGCTGGATCACATCACAAAAGGCTCAACTAAGCTTATCAGCTCAAAATTATATTGAGGCGCTAAAAAAACTAATTCAAGAAGAGTATGGTTTCGAGCTTAAGTAAATACTGCTGCTAACTAAATAAATCAAATTGCTATTTTTATAAATTTCAGTATAATTACGTAACTCATATATTCACTATATGGATACCGAGGAATGTCTGAATTAGAGATCGGTCATTCCATTTTTTATGTTTATTTTAAGAGGTTTATTATGTCTCTAACTGTAGAAACTAAAGCGAAAATCGTTGCCGAATATGGTCGTGGCACTAACGACACTGGTTCAACAGAGGTTCAAGTTGCTCTTTTAACTGCACGTATTAATGATTTACAAGGTCATTTTTCTGAGCATAAAAAAGATCACCATAGCCGTCGTGGTCTATTACGTATGGTGTCTAGCCGTCGTAAATTATTAGATTATTTACGTCGTAAAGATATTGAACGTTATAACCAATTGATTAAAAAATTAGGTTTACGTCGCTAATTGACAATCTACTTGAAAAGAGGCTTAGGCCTCTTTTTCGTTGTGAAAAATCGGTGCTCTGATATAATATTGAGCGTTAAAAATTATTATTTTATGTAAGCCAACAAAGTAAAGGTTATATCTCATGTTTCGCGCGACTAATGAGAGCTCTATAATTTATAGATTTGTCATTAGTCGTGACAGTGAAATAATCTTTTTGTTGTATATATCCCCACATTGTTGAAGAGAGTATCAATAAGCGTAGCGTAATGTTGCGTCCTGTCGAAATATCAAACTTCAACATAACAAATAACAAGAGGACACTATTTTGTTTAATCCGACATGTCAAAAATTTCAATATGGTCGTCATACCGTGACTTTAGAAACTGGTATTATGGCTCGTCAAGCAACCGCAGCTGTTATGGTTAATATGGATGATACTGCTGTATTTGTCACGGTTGTTGCAAATAAAAAAGTAAAAGAAGGTCAAGACTTCTTCCCATTAACAGTTAATTACCAAGAACGCACCTATGCTGCAGGGCGTATTCCTGGTGGATTTTTTAAACGTGAAGGTCGTCCAAGTGAAGGTGAAACTCTAATTGCACGTTTAATCGACCGCCCGCTTCGTCCATTGTTTCCTGAAGGATTTGTTAATGAAATCCAAATTATTGCAACCGTTGTTTCTGTTAATCCCGAGGTTAGCCCTGACCTAGTTGCAATGATTGGTGCTTCTGCTGCACTTTGCTTATCTGGTGTTCCATTCCACGGCCCTATTGGTGCTGCACGTGTTGGCTTTATTAATGATGAATTTGTATTAAATCCATCAGTAAAAGAGCTTGCAGCTAGTCGTCTAGATTTAGTTGTTGCGGGTACAAAAAGTGCAGTATTAATGGTTGAATCTGAAGCTGATTTACTCACTGAAGATCAAATGTTAGCAGCGGTAGTATTTGGTCATGAACAACAACAAGTTGTTATTGATAATATTAACGAATTTGTAGAAAAAGCCAATTATGAAAAATGGGATTGGGTAGCACCAGCTAAAAATGAAGTGCTATATAACGCCATTGTTGAACTAGCTAAAGATCGTTTGGGCGAAGCTTATCGTATTACTGAAAAACAAGCACGTTATGCTCAAATTGATTCAATTAAAGAAGAAGTTTTAGCTGTACTAAAAGAACAAAATGACGAACTCGATGAAAACGAAGTGATTAATATTATTGTTGAGTTGGAAAGTCAAATTGTTCGTAAGCGTGTTATTGCTGGTGAACCGCGTATTGATGGTCGTGAAAAAGATATGATTCGTGCACTTGATATCCGTACTAATGTCTTACCAAGAACTCATGGTAGTGCACTGTTTACACGTGGTGAAACTCAGGCACTAGTTACTGCAACATTAGGTACAGAGCGTGACGCACAAATCATTGATGAGTTAACTGGTGAATATACTGAACGGTTCTTACTTCATTACAATTTTCCTCCATACTCTGTTGGCGAAACAGGTATGGTTGGCTCACCAAAACGCCGAGAAATTGGTCATGGTCGCCTAGCTAAACGAGGTGTTGCGGCTGTAATGCCAAGCCGTGAAGAATTTCCATATACTGTTCGAGTAGTGTCTGAAATTACTGAGTCAAATGGTTCATCTTCAATGGCTTCTGTTTGTGGTGCTTCACTTGCTCTTATGGATGCAGGGGTACCAATCAAATCATCTGTTGCTGGTATTGCAATGGGATTAGTAAAAGAAGGTGATCAGTTTGTCGTATTATCAGATATTCTTGGTGACGAAGACCACCTTGGTGATATGGACTTTAAAGTAGCAGGTACACGCGAAGGTGTAAGTGCATTGCAAATGGATATCAAAATTGAAGGTATAACCAAAGAAATTATGCAAGTAGCACTTAATCAAGCTAAAGGTGCTCGTTTACACATTTTAAGTGTAATGGAACAAGCAATTAATAAGCCTCGCCAAGAAATTTCAGAGTTTGCACCACGTATTTATACAATGAATGTAAATCCTGACAAAATTCGCGATATTATCGGTAAAGGTGGCGCAACAATTCGGGCTTTAACTGAAGAAACAGGAACAACTATTGAAATCACTGATGATGGTACCGTTAAGATTGCCGCTTCAGATGGTAATAAAGCCAAAGATGCTATGGCACGTATTACTAACTTAGTTGCTGATGTCGAAATTGGTAAAATTTATACAGGTAAAGTAACAAGAATCGTTGATTTTGGTGCTTTTGTATCGGTTATTGGTGGTAAAGAGGGACTTGTTCATGTATCTCAAATTGCCGATCATCGAGTAGAAAAAGTGGCTGATTATCTAAAAGTTGGTCAAGAAGTGAATGTTAAAGTGCTAGAAATTGACCGCCAAGGCAGAATCCGTTTGAGTATGAAAGATGCTGTCGAACCGACAGCAGACGTTGTTTCAACAGCAGAATAAAATTATTATTCATTAGGGGATAAAAATGGGATTATTCAACCTGAGAACTGTATGCTGCATTTTGCTAGCTGTTATTCTTTTGTCAGGTTGTTCTAATTCTCAACCTTTGTTAGCTGTTCCTGAGCAAGTTTCATATGATGATGAGTTAAAAATTGCTCAGCTCAGCCAACAGCTGTCTCAAAAAGGCCTTGATACTGGAACGCGAATGCAACTCATATTTGAGCGAGGTATTGCCTATGATTCATTGGGTTTTAAAGCCTTTGCTCAAAGCGATTTTTCCTATTTGTTGAGCTTAAATCCTGAAGTTCCTGACATTTACAACTTTCTAGGAACCTATGCATTAAGAGATGGCGATTTTGATACAGCTTTAATGTCGTTTAATACTACATTAGAGCTTGATCCCGCTTATACTTATGCGTATTTAAATCGTGCTATTACGTTGTATCGTACAGGCCATTATCAAGCCGCAGAGCGTGATGCATTAAGGTTTTATCAATATGATATGAATGAACCTATTAGGATTCTATGGCTTTATTTGATTGAAAAGGAAAATGATAATAAAGCCGCCAAAATTGAGCTACAAAAACGTTATGATCTGATTAATGATAAAACGAGTTATAGTGGCAATATTATTGCATTTTATTTAGGTAAAATTAGCGAAACTAAATTAATGCAGAACCTTCAACAAGGTGTAGAGAATAATCGACAATTAGCCGAACGCCTTTGTGAAGCCTACTTTTACTTAGGTAAATATTATCAAAGTAAAGGTGACAACGAACGTGCCAAAATGTTATTTAAATATGCTTTAGCCAATAATATTTATAACTATGTTGAACATCAACAGGCACTTTATGAAATGAAGTTACTTGAAGAAAAAGAAGAGTAACAAGGGTCATGCCAGTTTTAAAAGTGAAAATATTGTTATAGCGTAGTTCTGATTTGCCAAATAATATGTTCTTAACATTAGATAATGCGGTTAGCTTTATCTTAGATATATCAATATCAATCAACCTTAGTTTATTTTTTAGATTCGATTTGTTGAGTTAACATAGGCAGTTAGTTATTGGGGTGAGTTGTAAATTTTCAATTTAGTGAGCTGGCATAAATTTATATCTGCTTTCTTTATTTGGTTTAAAAAAATAAGATAAAACTTATATGATATTAGTTAATAATTATCAGGATTTTACTAAATAAGTAAGTTTATATATTCAAAATTTATAAGCGAGTTTACATGACAAAAGAAGTTTCTTTTATTGATCTTGGTTTATCCGAGGATATTCTTAACGCATTAAATGATCTTGGTTTTAGCAAACCATCACCAATCCAATCTGAATGTATTCCTCTATTATTAGAGGGTAATGATGTATTGGGTATGGCACAGACAGGTAGTGGCAAAACCGCTGCATTTTCAATTCCTTTCTTAATGAATATTGACGCAAACTTAAAAGCACCACAACTTTTAGTATTAGCTCCTACACGGGAATTGGCTATACAAGTTGCTGATGCTTGCTCTGAATATTCAAAATATATGAAAGGGGTAAAAGTACTCGCTTTATATGGTGGACAGCGTTATGACGTTCAATTACGAGCCTTAAAACAAGGTCCTCAAATTGTAGTTGGTACACCAGGACGTTTGCTTGATCACTTAAATCGTAAAACCTTAGATCTCTCTAATCTTAAGGGATTAGTACTTGATGAAGCAGATGAAATGTTAAGAATGGGCTTTATTGATGATGTTGAAAGCATTATGACAACGATTCCAGATGATCATCAAACAGCTTTATTTTCGGCAACAATGCCAGCACCAATTCGTCGTATTACTAAACGATTTATGCAAAATCCTAAAGAAGTTCAGATCAAAGGCACCAATCAAACTGCCCCTGATATTGACCAAAGTTATTGGCTTGTTAGAGGTATGCGTAAAAACGAAGCTATCGTTCGCTTTCTAGAAGCAGAAGATTTTGATGCGGCTATTATTTTTGTTCGAACAAAATCAGCTACTTTAGATGTGGCGGAAGTACTTGAAAAGCACGGTTATAGTTGTGCTGCATTAAATGGTGATATGACACAACAATTGCGTGAACAAACATTAGATCGTTTACGTAATGGTCGTTTAGATATATTAATTGCAACTGATGTTGCTGCTCGTGGTTTAGATGTTGAGCGTATTAGCTTAGTTATAAATTATGATATCACGTTAGATTCTGAATCTTATGTTCACCGTATTGGACGAACTGGTCGTGCTGGACGTGCTGGACGTGCTATTTTATTTGTTGATAGCCGTGAACGTCGTTTACTTAAGAATATCGAGCAAACTATCAAAAAACCAATTCCAGAAGTTGGGTTGCCATCAAAAGAGCTACTTGAACAGCGTCGTTTAGCTAAATTTACTGCGCAAGTCCAGAAACAACTTGAGAGTAGTGATTTAGATGAGTACCAAAAGTTATTAGCAAAAATACAAGCGGATAGTGGAGCCGATCTTGAAACGATTGCAACCGCTTTATTAAAATTAGCACAAGGGGAACGCCCTTTAATTTTACCACCAGACCCAGTGTTTAAACCATCGCGTGAAATGCGAGATCGGGATAATCGTGGCGGTGAACGCCGTTTACGAGGTGATAATCGTGAATCCCCAAAACGTCGAGAACGACGCGATGTTGGTGATATGGATATGTATCGTATTGAAGTTGGTAAAGAGAACGGTATTGAAGTTCGTCATATTGTGGGGGCAATTGCTAATGAAGCTGATATTAGCAGTCGTTACATTGGTAATATCAAGCTTTATGATACTTATTCGACAGTTGAATTACCAAAAGGTATGCCAAAAGACATATTAAAACATTTTGAAAAAGTAAGAGTACTTAATCAACCAATGAAAATGAGCTTAATCAGTGGAGCAGCGTCTGATACTAAACGAGCTCGTAAAAACAGTAAATCAGATACATCTGATAAACCGTTTGCAAAAAAGCGTGGTCGCCCAACAGCACCTAAATTCTAATGTATTGACCTCTGTCATTTGGCAGAGGTATCTTTAATTCTTTTTATCTCAACTAACAACATAGTTTAGTAGCCACATAATACTGCATTATATTCAGATAAAAAACAAAACAGAGTTAGCGCTTTGCCCTAAGTTATGATTGAGAGTATACTATTAAAAATATTAACAGTTAATTAGAGGTAAGCATGGCAGATTCTTTAAACAAATGCAAAGCAAACGAAACTCCAGCATGTTGTTGTGTGGATGTTGGTACAATAATTGATAACGAAGACTGTAGCGCTGAGTATGAACACATCTTTGCGACAGAATCAGAAGCTCAAGCTAAGTTAGCATCTTTAACCCAAGCAGCAAATGATGTCGCAACAGATCCGTGTGAAATTAATAGCAATATTGATAAAATAAGCGATGGCTTTAAATTATCAGCAAAATTTACCTTTTGTTGTGGTGCAGAATGCATGATTTTCCAATTAAAATTACGTTAATTGAATATTGATGAAAGTTTGTATTATGAGACATGGTGAAGCAGGTTTTTCTGCTTCATCGGATTCCAGTAGAACATTAACAAATTATGGCATTAATCAGTCAAATCAAGCTGGTAAATGGCTTAAACAGCAAAATTTTCAATTTGAAATTGGTTTGGTTAGCCCTTATTTGCGAGCTCAACAAACACTAACAGAATTATCATCACACGTTAGTGTTGCAAAAGTTGAAACTAATCAATTTTTAGTGCCTGGTGGTAGCCCATCTCATATTGCTGACATATTAGCAATATTGTTAAATGATGGGGTTGAAAGTGTGATTATTGTATCTCATTTGCCATTGGTGGGATATTTAGTTAATGAACTATGTCCGCAAGTTGCTCCTCCTATGTTTTCTACTGCCGCAATTGCTTGTATTAGTTTATTACCAAACTCTGCAGGAAATCTTGAATGGTTTCATCAAGCGGAGTAAAAAAACTTAATCTTTTTGATTTACCTCTAACTGGTCGAACTTTAATTGAAGCATCGGCTGGAACTGGTAAAACTTATTCTCTTGCCTTTATTTACTTAAGATTATTATTGGGCATTGGTCAAAATAGTTACCCAAGGCCTTTAAATGTTAACGAAATTCTGGTTGTGACTTTTACCAAAGCGGCAACTCAAGAACTTCGATCGAGGATAAGGCAAAATATTCAAGAACTGCGAATAGGGCTATTACAAGGACATCATAAAGATCCTATTTATCAACAACTAATTGAATTAATTGATGATAGAAAATTTGCAGTACAGCAACTTACTATTGCTCAACAGTCAATGGATGATGCGGCTATTTATACTATACATAGTTTTTGCCAACGAATACTAACTAGCCATGCATTTGAATCGGGTGTTTTATTTGAGCAAAAGCTAATCTCTGATGAATATGAGTTAAAATTAAGAGTAACTCAAGATTTTTGGCGTCACTATTTTACACCGCTTGATAAACCACTTGCTTATTTAGTGCTTGCTACATGGCAAGATCCAACGGCATTGCTAAAAGACATCACCCCTTATTTAGGGTTAGATTTCAACAATGCTGGCAAGGTAAACCTAGATATAAGTACAACAATAAAGTTGTTTCACCAACAAAGTTATGAAAAAATTGAAAATATTAAAAAATCTTGGTTAGCTTTGTCTGAAAAATTAGTTGAAATCATTATACAATCAGGTGTCAGCAAACAATCATATAGTAGTCGAAATCTACCCAATTGGGTAATTAAAGTATCGGCATGGGCTAACAGCAAAACTCGAACATTTGAATTACCCAACGAACTTGAAAAATTTAAGCAATCAGTTTTAATCGAAAAGACGAAAGAAGGAAAAAGTGTTCCATGTCATTCGTTTTTTGAACAAATTGACGATCTATATAAACAACCTTTTGATCTACGAAACCAAATCTTAATGGATATTGTCAGTGTAATTCAGAAAGGGATCTATAACGAAAAACTCAAAAATGGCGAGATGAGCTTTGACGATCTTATTTGGCAACTAAATCGTGCATTAAAAGCAAAAGCAGGTGATCGATTGGCGCAAAGTATAGCCTCAAAATATTGTGTTGCTTTAATTGATGAGTTCCAGGATACCGATCCTGCTCAGTATCAAATTTTTGATCGTATTTATGACAGGAACAAGTTAGATCGAGGTCTATTATTTATTGGTGATCCAAAACAAGCAATTTACAGCTTTCGAGGTGCAGATATATTCACTTACTTAAAAGCTAAACAATCGACAGGGGAAAATTCTTTTACCATGGATGTAAACCATCGTTCATCTGCTTCGATGGTCAAAGCTGTTAACCAATTATTTTCTAATTGCGATAATCCATTTATATTTAATGATATTCCTTTTTTACCCATGGAAGCGGCAAAACGGAATCAGCAAAAGTCTTTACAAATTAACAACCAAGAAGTATCGGCATTAGCTGCTTACTTACTACCTGATGATATTGCAACCAATTCAGATTATCAAGAACACATGGCTAGTTGTTGTGCTACCCAAATAGTGACTTTACTGTCTAATTCATCAATGTTAATTGATAGCGAAAACGAACAACGTCCTGTGACTACAGCAGATATTGCGATCTTAGTGCGTAATGGACGTGAAGCCGAAGTTATTCAACAAAAATTGACTCATTGCGGTGTTAAGAGTGTCTACTTGTCAAACAATAGTAGTGTGTTTTCTTCAAATGAAGCAAAAAATGTATTGAGCCTATTGCAAGCTGTTTTAATGCCAGAAAACGAAACAATGCTCAAGCTAGCATTAATGACATCGCTATTAGGTCAAACCATGACAGACCTTGAACAAATCACTGACGATCAAGATAAATGGGAAAGTTTGGTCGAAGAATTCAAACAATATCAAGCAATTTGGCAATATTATGGTGTATTGGTTATGTTACGCCGAATGATGAAAAAACGGCATCTAGCTGAAAACATCTTAGCTCGCCAAGGTGGTGAACGAACATTAACTAACTTAATGCATTTAGGTGAATTACTTCAAGAAACATCAAATGAGTTAGATGGTCCACACGCCTTAATTCGGTGGTTGACAAAACAAATTGTTAACCCAGATCCAAATTTAGAAAATCATCAACAACGCCTTGAAAGTGATGAAAACCTTGTCAAGATTATTACTATTCATAAATCAAAGGGATTAGAGTTTCCAATTGTTTGGTTACCATTTATTTCAATATATCGTGCATCCGATAGCCAATTTTATCATGATAAAGATAATGATTATCAGCCAACTTATGCATGGTTACTGTCTGATGAGATTAAAGAGCAGATAGAAAAAGAACGACTTGCTGAAGATTTGCGGCTATTATATGTTGCAATGACTCGCTCGGTTTATCATTGTAGTATTGGACTTGCTTCATTGAAAAAAAGCCAATCGGCTATTAATCATTTATTAAAAAGTGAATTAAGATCAATTGCCAATATAGCTAATTTAATTGATGTCCAATTACCAATAGAGAGCGAACAGTATATTCCGGCAATTTTGCCAGACCAATCATTATCGGCTAACGTATTTTCGCGTAATATTTCAAACAGTTGGCGGGTTACAAGTTATACTGAATTACAAAGGCATAATCATAATGTATTGGCTTATAAGCCTGATCTTATTAATGACTGGGACGAATCCCCATACGAATCCGATAGAGTACAATCAAACGACACACTATATGATATCCACCATTTTCCTAAAGGAGCATATGTCGGTACATTAATGCACAGCATTATGGAAGATATCACATCAGATAATCTTGTTGAATTATGTAATCAGATGGTAAAAAAGCTCAATTTAGAAACAGAGTGGAATAGCGTAGTAACAAATTGGATGCAACAGATATTGACTACAAAACTGCATGATCCAAATTTAATATTATCGCAAGTGTTAATGGGGCAACATATTAACGAATTGCAATTCTATCTCCCTATACGCAAAACAGTCACTAGTCAGCAATTAGATAGTTTGTGTAAACAATATGATCATTTATCAAGATTATGTTCCGAATTAGATTTTGAGTCGGTACAAGGTATGCTAAGAGGCTTTATCGATTTAGTCTTCAAATTTGAAGGGAAATATTATGTGGTTGATTATAAATCTAACTGGTTAGGTGAATGTGTTGATGCTTATAGCCAAGAAGCACTTGAAAAAGTGATGTGCGATCATCGCTATGACCTACAATATCAACTTTACTGTTTAGCATTGCATCGTTTTTTAAAAGGACGTTTGTCTAATTACCAATACCAAACGCATTTTGGAGGGGTATACTATCTCTTTTTACGAGGAATGCCCGAGCAAGGCATTTTTTATCACCTACCTCAGCAAGAATTTATCGAAGAACTTGATAAGCTGTTTGATGGTGAAATGTTAAATGGAATATAACAATTATTAAGAAATAACCATATCGAAAAATACAATTGAATAAAAATAAGGCACCTAAAACGGTGCCATATTTTTAGATAGCTTATTTAACATTTAAACATAAGCTGATAGCTATAGTGTTTATCTGTCAGTAAGAATTCATGATGTACATTTGGTGTCCAAGAATCATCTCCACCAATTCCCATATGATAAGCATCAATACTTATATAGGCGCATGACCTAGGTTCTAATAAATGACGATGAGTTTTTTCTATTAATTGCTCTGTCCCATATTGATTAACGTTAAATTTAAACTGATGTCCAGTTATGATCATCTCATTAAGTTGCAATCTTTTAACCTCGCAACGCAATCCATTTTCACATGGATAAATATAAGGTGTATAAAGTTCTGCAAAAGGTAACGACCAATCACCAAAAATAGCTGATGTTTTTCGATCAGGATAATTTTCATGAGGTCCTAAGCCAAGCCATTTTACTTTTTTAGGAATCTGTTTCATTTGATAACATAAACCGATTAATACTGTATATAAAATGATAATTTTTAATGTGATATCTATCACAATATTAGTGTTTAGTTTTTGAATAGTCGCTCTTATTGGTTATATTTAAACTACCTAGTAAAAGGTATTGGATTGTTACCGATTTATAGCGGGCAAAACCTAAAAAATAGTTATGACTATTTTTTAGGTTTTTTTTTGTCTGAAATTTAAAAGATTTTTAATTATTTTTTAATAATAAGTTTAAGGGGGGGAAAAGAAATGAAATTTTCAAAAAAAATAGTATATAAAATCAAACCAAAACGAGTTGTTTTAATGACTATGCTAGGTTTGTGTTATTTACCCAATGCGATGGCAGCAACTCAAGATGAGCTAGAAGCAAGAATTGCGTTATTAGAGCAAAAGTTATTAGTTCTTAGTCAAGAGTCTAATGATTTGAAAAAGCAAGTGATTGATTCTAATAAGCAACTTGCTAAATTAAATAATAATCTTCAAAAACAACAAATTATTATAAATAATCAGAAAAAAGCGCTTAAAAATAGTCAAAATGTAGCAATTACAAAGCAACAGCCTCCAGTTAATCCTGTACAAGCAAATAATAATCAAATTTTACTAGTTAGTACACCAAAAACCGATACTATGCAAGACAGCAATCATCCAGAAAAGACTTCATTTACTTTAGCTGAATTTAAAGATTATATTAAAGAAGAAATAGGATTTTCTTATAATGGTTACTTCCGTGGTGGTTGGTCAACTTCAAGCAATGGTAAACCTAAAAATTATGCTGAAGGTGCATTAGGTCGATTTGGTAATGAATATGGTGGTTGGTATGATCTTATCTTTAAGCAAAAAGTCTATGATCAAGATGGAAGGCGAGTTGATGCAATTGTTATGATTGATGGAAACGTGGCAACAAATAAAGCTGCGGGTTTATTTAATACGCAAGATGACAATATTATGCAATTTTCAGATATATATTTAGAAACAAAAGGATTTGTGCCACGTTTTCCTAATGCGAAATTATGGGTGGGTAAACATTCTTTGCCTTATAATGAAATACAAATGCTTGATTGGAAAACACAAAAAACGCCAGCAGGTGGAGGTATTGGTATTGAAAATCTTAAAGTCGGTGTTGGTGCTCTTGATTTATCATTAGTTAGAGCAGATGTAAATGTGAAAAATAAAAAAGAAATAATTAGTACTGATGATAGTAAAGTAAATAAAATTGAACAATATAAAAAGGAAGAAGTTGATTTAAACGAACTAGAAATTCGCTATCGTGATATCCCATTATGGCAAAATGCAACGCTTGGTTTGAATGTTCGTTATTCAGCACCAAATAAATCTAAAATTCAAAATAGTATATCTGTTAAAAATGCTTGGCTTGGTAGCTTTGTTTTGCGTCAAAATGAATTTTTTGGCGGATTTAATCAGTTTACATTACAGACAGCAACCAATTCTGTTGCATCACAGCTGGCTAACATTAATACTAATAACCCAGAGTTTGCCAGTAATTCGGATAATGACTATATAGGTACACATACTGGTGGTAAAGCTTATCGTTTTGTATCGGAAGGTGAAGCTTATTTAAGCGATAATATCATTGTTGCTCATGCTTTGGCTTTAACTTCAGGAAATGATGTTTATTCTTATGATCTTAATCTTCCACATACCGATTTTACAAGTTTTAAATCAGCAATAAGACCAGCTTATATCTGGGATACTTATAATCAAAGCGGTGTTGAACTAGGTTACTTTCGTCAGAAAGACAAAGTTAAAAGTAAAACTTATGTCGAAGAAGGATATAAAACAACACTTTACCATTCATTTAAAGTCGGAAAAAGTATTTTATCTTCACGACCTGATATTCGTTTTTATGTTTCTTATATAGAAGCACTACAAAATGATATTAGTAAATTTGATTTTAATGGTAAAGATCATCAAATTAGTTTTGGTGTACAAACAGAAGTTTGGTTCTAAGTGATATAAAATAAGACTTATCATCTGAACTATATTATAGATGTAAAATATATGGTTCAGATGAAAAATGTAAACTTTGTTGATGTATAGCTACTTTATTTTTAACTATTAATAAAAGCTACTGAATAACGCTTAGTTAAGGTTGGTATATAGATGTTAATCAAATTTGTTGGAATACTTTCGCCTTTCGCAAGCTTTAGTGCTAATTCAGCAGCTTGTTCAGCCATTGTTTGTAAAGGATAACGAATGGTAGTTAATTTTGGATGTAAATAACGTGATAAAATAAGATCATCAAAACCAATGATCGAAATATCGTTTGGAATTTTAATATCATTATCGTAAAGCACAGACATTGCACCGGCGGCCATTGAATCGTTATAACAAGCAATTGCAGAGATATGACAGTTACGTTCAAGTAATGACATCATTGCTTGTTCGCCACCTATTTCATTTGGTAAACCAATTGCAATCAGATTCTCATTAACATCAATACCATGTTCTAACAATGCGTCTTTATATCCTTGTAAACGATCAGATGAGTCAGAGATATTATGATTTGAACATAAATAACCAATTCTAGTATGCCCATGTTGAATTAAATGTTTGACTGCAAGATAAGAGCCGTAACGGTCATCAAGAGCAATACAGCGTTTTTCAAATCCTTTTACGATACGATTAATTAGAACCATACCGGGTACTTGTTGCATCAATTTTTCTAGATCGCTATCAGAGAGCATTTTGGCATGTACAACTAACGACGAACAGCGATGTTCAATTAATTGAGTAATTGCATTATATTCTTGTTGCTCATTATGATAGCCATTACCGATCAACAAAAAATGACCTGTTCGTGAGGCAACTTTTTCAACGGTACTAACCATGGCACCAAAAAATGGATCCGATACATCAGCTACAACAATACCAATAGTATTCGAATTTTGTTGTGACAAAGCGCGTGCATTAGCATCAGGATAGTAGTTTAATTTTTGCATAGCTTCTTTTACGGTATCTCTTGTATTATCTCGAACGTTATTTGCGTTATTAATTACGCGAGATACAGTTGCAACTGAAACTTTAGCTAAACGCGCAACATCTTTTATTGTCGCCATAAAAAACCTTTTAATTAATTACTATCCATAAAATATCGATAATTATAATATTTAATGCTTATCAATATAGAGTTCTGTAGATTAACAATAATATAAGACAAAAAGTACTGAAAGTGAAAGGGTTATCTTTTTTACTGTCTTGAAGTTAATTTATTTGCAATACTCTTGATATATGACTGAATTAATTGATCATAATAAGGTAAAATAAAAACTTTGCCAATGATATTATTGGCGAATTAAAAACTAGAATTGTTTCATTAAAGACTAAATATTAAGGGGACAGCAATTAGCAAATCCCCTGATAGTCGCTAAATAATTAATTTAAAAGTATCAATAATATTATTTAGCGGTTACTTTTATTAACATAGCCGTTGCTGGGTCAAGTACTGGTAAAGGTAATCCGACATCCATTAACCAATCACCAGATAACGTTGTTTTGTCCTTCATCCATTGAGGTAATTCTTTCATAACATGACCATTTATTTTAGGATCAATGTTATCAGGCATATCTAGCACTTCAATTTGGTATTGTTTATCGGCCAACAAGCCTGTTAATCGCAAATTACCGCTTAACGCGTAGGTTGGTAATGTTAGTTGAGCAATAATAAACACAGCTTCTTTTTGGTCTTGGCTAACAACACCATAACTTTGCATAGCAGGGTTATCATCAACATCCAATCTTACAAAGTTACCGCTATGTAATAAAGGACGCAATTGTTTATGTAAATTAATATAATATGCAAAACCGTTCTGTTCTTGCTCAGATACTTTTACTGGATCGAGTTCAACTCCCATATGACCAAATAAAGCAGTTAGACCGCGTAAATTCATATGTAGCTCACGGAATGTAGTATGACATAATTCACCGCCAATATGAGCACCCATCACTTCAGGAGGGAAGAAATAACTCATTCCGCGTTGAATTATTTGTCTATCTAATGCATCGTTAGAATCTGAAGTCCAAAAACGTTGTGTACGCTTTAAAATCTCATAATCAATTCGACCTCCACCTGATGAACAAGATTCTATTTCAACGGTAGGGAATTTTTCTTGCAAAATATCAAGTAATCGGTAAAGCGCTTTAGTTTGACCAACAATAGCAGGATTACCTTCATGACCAGGTTGAACAATTTCACGATTCATATCCCATTTTATATAATCAACGTCATAACTACTGAGTAACCAAGTTAGTCTTTCAAGTAGATATTCAAAAACAGCTGGATTTTGTAAATCAAGTAAATACTGATGGCGACCTTCTGGTTGTTGATAACCTGGTAGTTCAAGTAACCAATCTGGATGGGCACGATAAAGATCTGAGTTTTTATTAATCATTTCTGGTTCAACCCAAATACCAAACTCCATACCAAGATCTTTAACATGTTTAATAACTGGTTCTAAACCATTGGGATATTTTCGCTCATCTAAATACCAATCACCTAATCCTTGGTAATCATCATCACGTTTACCAAACCAACCGTCATCAATGATAAAGCGTTCAACACCAATTTGAGCTGCCTTAGTCGCCATTTTCATAATGTAATCAGGGTTATGGTCAAAAAAGATACCTTCCCATGTATTAAGATGAACAGGACGAGCTTTATTTTTGGCGAATTTAATAATATTACTGCGTAGAAACTGGTGGAAATGTTGACTCATTTTATTTAAGCCTTCATCGCTATAGGTAGCATATAACCAAGGCGTACTTAAAGATTCACCTTTAGCTAGTGATATTTCTCCTGCATAATACAGAGCTTCAGCTTGAATAAAACGTTTACCGTTACTTTTAACTGCAACTTGAATGCGATGATTACCACTCCATCCCAAGTGGATCCCCCAAACTTCGCCAGTTTGTTCTTTAAAACCTTCGGTACCAACCATCATCCCAGGGAAATATTCGTGTGATGTTCGTCCTCGTCGATTTTCTTGTAAATAACCACAATGTGATATTTTAGTTCGATGAGGGAAAAATTCTTTAATCCAACGACCACTAAAAGCCATTAATTCTTGTGCCCGTTCAGGAATAGGTAACGTAATAGAAAAACGATTAACTTGATATGGTTCATCACCTAAATTAGTTAACGTATTTTGACACTGCAATACGCCACTTTTATCTAAAATAAAAAGACTGGTTAAACGAAGTTTAGCAATGTTATCTTCACTAATAATGGTAATGCTATTGTCAGTTTTATTAACTTCTTTAGTTGTAAAAACGGGAGACCAATCTTTACTATTTCGGTGTCCTTCAAGTCCTGGTGTACTAAAATTACCTAAACCTTCCTCTGGACATAGAGTAAATGGAACGTTGACATCTATACGGGAATTTGGTACAGCAGGGTAAAGCATGTCAATCATTTCAGGTTGAAAGTTTTGTAATCGTTTACCAAAATAACACAATTCGGCATACGGTTCAGTGCGAAAAAGGATATCTATATTGTTGTTGCTAAGACGATAATTCATAATGGCTCCAAATTTGTAATATTTCACTTATATAAAATAATAGCTATTTATATAAAATAATATTTTTAATTTCATATTTTGTGATTAAGATCTCATTAAAAATGTAAACGATTTCATTATTGAAGAGCATATTTATTTTAGTTTTTAAAACTATTTATTATAAAATGAATATGCGACTTGCTATTATTTTATGTTATCATGAAACTATTTATAGATGCTTATTGGAAATATATGAAAAAACAGAATATTATTGCACTACTTTCGTTTTTTGCGATTTCTTTTAATGGTTACGCTATAGACAAATATGTGACTGATAATGTCGATATTTATTTGCGTAGAGGTCCTGGTTCGCAATATGCGTTTTCTAATGCAGTTAAAGCTGGAGCAAAAGTTGTTGAGCTTGAAAAAAGTGCAGATGGCAAATTTACTCGCATTCAACTTAATAATGGTAGCACCGCTTGGATTGAAACAAGCAAACTAAATGAACAACCTAGTTATAAAGAACGCTTTCCAGCGCTAGAAGCAAAACTAGCAGAATATCAAGATAAAGTTGATAATGCTGAGGCAAATCAACAAAAATTGTTAAGTGACTATATCCAAAAGTTGCGGACGGCTGAAAAATCTATAGAAACACTTCAAAATAAAAATGAAGCACTAGAACAACAAGTTAAGGAGCAAAATTCACGAATTGAATCAATGCTAAATCAAGTTGATGATAAACGCCGTGACCTTATTGTAACTTGGTTTACCTATGGTGGTCTTGTTGCTGGAGGCGGTCTTATTTTAGGGCTTATATTACCAAGAATTATACCAAGCCGACGCAAAAAAGATCGTTGGATGAGATAGATGAGTAAAATCTATCTTGTAGGAGGGAGTGTGCGCGATAAATTGTTGCACCAACCTGTTGCTGATTATGACTGGGTTGTTGTTGGCGCTACGCCAGACGAGCTTTTAGCATTAGGTTATCAACAAGTCGGTAAAGACTTTCCAGTTTTTTTACACCCTCATACGAAAGAAGAATATGCGTTGGCTCGCACTGAGCGTAAATCCGGTAGAGGTTATACTGGATTTATCTGTGATTTTGGTAAAGAGATTACATTAGAACAAGATCTGATTCGCCGTGATTTAACCATTAACGCCATTGCAATGGACGAAGATGGCAATATAATTGATCCATATCATGGCGTTGATGACATCAAACATAAAATCTTACGCCATGTATCGCCAGCCTTCCGAGAAGATCCTCTACGTATTTTGCGCGTAGCTCGTTTTGCAGCTCGTTTTCATCAATTCGGTTTTACTGTAGCTCCTCAAACTCTAGATCTAATGAAACAAATGGTATTAGCCGGTGAGGTTAGTTACTTAACACCAGAACGTGTGTGGAAAGAAACTGAAAAAGCATTGTTGACATCAAATCCACAGATCTATTTTCAAGTACTAGAACAATGTGGGGCGCTTCCATTATTATTTTCATCATTAGACTTAACAGACAATATTAGTGATGCACTAAAAAAATCTGCTATATTAACTGATGATTTAACAATCCGTTTTGCTGTACTGTGTGCACAGTTATCTAATAAATTAGCGGTCGAAGCATTATGTGCAAAAATTAAAGTACCTAACAACTATATTAAAGTTGCCGTCATGGTTCAGCAGAATCGAAATAATCTTGAACAAGTGCAAACCCTGACAGCTGAACAAATTATTTCTTTGCTAAATAGCATTGATGTATGGCGCAACCCTTCGCACCTTGAACAATTAATTATTGCAAGCCAAGCTTTTACTAAAACAACATCGTTTGCACAAGCAAATTATATAAAAGAAGCTTATAAAATCGCCAATGGCGTCAATGTGCAGCAAATTATTTCTGATGGTTATACAGGAAAACAAATCCATTATGAGTTACAAAAAAGGCGAATCGAAGCGTTATTAAACTGGATTTGATTGCATCTTAATCAATCGTCACTTTTTTTCAAAATATCTTAAAAAAATAGTTGACGATTTGGCGTAACCCTAGCATAATGCGCCTCGCAGTGTTGGTTACGACGTTGCGAATGAATGGCTACGTAGCTCAGCTGGTTAGAGCACATCACTCATAATGATGGGGTCACAGGTTCGAATCCCGTCGTAGCCACCATTAGGATTAGGTAGTACTTTTACCGAAAGTGTTCAGTGCGGGTGTGGCGAAATTGGTAGACGCACCAGATTTAGGTTCTGGCGCCGCAAGGCGTGTGAGTTCAAGTCTCTCCACCCGCACCATTTAATCTTAATATCTATCCTTTATTGGGGTATAGCCAAGCGGTAANNCGAATCCTGGTACCCCAGCCATTCCAATATGCATAATTTTGGTATTTCATTCTTGATTTATATCAATGTTTGATGTGTTAATTATTCACTATTTTCGTGTGAGCATAATGGAATTGGTAGATGTGCTAGATTCAAGGTCTAGCTCGGAAATATGTGCGAGTTCAAATCTCACTGCTCGTATCAAAAGTGATTTTCACTTTCTATAGTGGGGTATAGCCAAGCGGTAANNCGAATCCTGGTACCCCAGCCAATACAAAAAAGTTGTATTTGGAATTGTTGCTTTTTAACTAAAAAAGTTAACGAATTCCTGTTATAAAAATTCTCAATAAGCAGAATTCTTTATATACTTTACTGAATGCAAATAATTACGTTTTGTAATTAAACTTATTTTAATAGGGATAGCACTTAGGCGTTTATATGGTTTTTTGTTGACATAAAAAATTTTTATTTTAGTTTTTTCACAAAATAGTTTCCTTCTTCGTCTTTAAATATATCTTTAACGATAAAATTAATAATCAATTTTATTACGATGGCAAATAAGGTAAATAACATACTTACAAATAATATTTTGAAAGAATACTCCACTTTTATGCGTGCAGTCATTAGCTGTGTATTATCTGAAAGCCAAACAAATGCTACACAACAAATTGCTACAATATAACAAATAAATGTCCAACCAAGCATCAGCCTTCCCATTATATGTCCTTTTCTATCTCAAATTTTATTTTATCTAAAATGGTGGCATTAAAACATGCATTTTTTTCACCAATAACCATTTGTTTATTGTCAATCTGAGAGGCATATTCGATAGCTAAAGCTAATGCAACCCAATAATCACACTCACCGGATTTACCGAATGCCAAATCAACATTATAAATATTTTTAATTGAACACCGCTTATCAATATATCGTGATAAAACATTGACGTTAGTTTCTGGTGATAATTGCGATAGCCAAATAGCGCCTAACTGAGTTTTATTCTTTTCATCATTGTCTAATTTTCCCCATAATTCAGCATGCTCAAGAACATGCTCAAGTTTTTCACCTTCTTCTGTTCGATGCAAGGCAACTACCACCGATTTGTTTTTTTGTATATATTGAATAGTATTTTGTTTATTAATAAGATTTTTACCTAAAAAAATCATACTTGTCATAGCCTCAGCACTATACGCTGCAGGTTTTTCAAATAAATACAAACTAATACAACATAATAAATAATCATCATTTGCAAAATCATCTAACCAGTCATCTAAAAAAATAGTACTCTGTTTTGCATCAATAACCTGCCAAGAATCAAATAAGTTTGTATTCCCTAGCTTATGCTCCCAAATTTTTTTAATATCTTCGGTTAATATGGGGACATCAATAAATAAGTGAATATGTTTTTGAACGCCATTAAAAGCGTTATCGTTTAAAATTGATAAAGTCTTATGTAACTTATCAAATAACTTATCTAGTTTTTGATTAAAATCGTCAGGTTTTAAATCATTAAATAGAAATTTTGAATAAAAAATTGGATTTTCATAATAATTTGACAAGTTAGTCGTTCTTGTTTCAAGTGACATTAGACCGCCTACAAGCGCCTGCGCATGATTATCATCACCAAATTCAGATATCAAGTGGTGAAAAATAACATACAACGGTCTTTGACCATACTCAATGAGCTGTTGTTTCCGTTCTTCTCTTAATTGATTCCAAGTTTCAGCATAGTCTTTTTTACACCCTTGAACAAAAAACCATATGGATAATAATATCAACCAACTTAAAACTGAAAAACTAATACCAATCATTAGATGTTCCAGTGTTAAATTACTATTGAGTTGCTTCATGCAGGTAAAAAATAAGCCAATAGCAATAAGTACAATTAATGCAATAAACCAAAATAGGCGAGATAGCCCTTTTTTTAGAATTATTGGTTGTGGAAGCGAAGTTAAATCGATAGCCATTAATTATTTTTACCAAAATTAGTTAGTGATGAAATTAGTGTACAGCCACATGCTGATCTATGTCCATGAAAAGCAACTTGTTTACCGTCTTCTATAAATTGAGGATCTCCTTCAATTATAGGATTAAAACCATGATTTTTGATTGGGCAACTGACCATATCACCAACACGCGCAACACCTTTATTAAATACGACAAGTTTTGATGAAGCAGAAATAACTTTACCTCCGTGGTTAGTTAAATCGCCTAATCTAATTATCCCTTTCATGATTTTATTTCCTTTGACTTTGATAATTTATTAAAAAATAGCACATATAATTTCTAAAATTTAGTCAAAAATCTATTTTTCAGATTCTAATCTATCAACGGCTTTGTACTCTTTACTAGTATCAATTGTAAGATTTTTATAGCGTTCTTCCTCAGGAAAGTCTGGAATTCTATGATATGGAACACTGCCATATGTTACGTCAGTTATATTTCCTTGTTTATCAAGATGAACAATTTTGCTGTTCCCAGAACTAGGGGTATAAAAGATAGCTGTTTTATCACCTTGTTCATTAAATAACGTAGTTTCAGAATAATATTGACTTCCTTTGGGATAGGTTTTTCTTATGCTGATCAGTTTATTATTTTGGTCTTTTCTTATAGTCATTACATTATTACCTTCTTCATCATATTCCACATAACGAGATTGTAATAGTGTTTTTTTATCCATTGCATAGATAAAAAATCTTAAATAACGCATATTAGCGCTATGGGGCCAGTAACCATATTCCCATTTACAAATCGAAAGCAAAGGTTTTTTTTCAATAGCAATGATTTTGCCCATTTCTCTTGTTACTTTAATATAATTGGGTAATGTAATTGCTTGTTCAATGGTGATCGGTTGCAGTTGTAAATGCGTATCTAAAATAAAAAAGTGAGAGCCATTTTCAAGATCTTTTAAACTGTTTAATTGCCGCTCATTAAGCAAAATATATTGTGGTTTACGTTCATAACTCCAACGCTCTTTAAATTGATAATTATCACCAACTTCATTAATTTTAAGTTCAGTACTAAACGGAGATTGAACGCGATAGGGCGCATTTTCGGCTTCTTCAAGGGAAATTGGGGCAAAATCAGGATAATTGGTAGGTATTCGGTAATGATTAAGTATTATTCTGGTCGAGCCATAATAAGGCACGTGAGGTTTAATCCCCATTGTGCGAACTTTAATGCATTTAGCAACATCTAATGGATTGATTAAGCCAGTCATAATTGCTCCTAATACATAGATTAATAATGGCATCATTATTAAGGTTAATGTTAATTTTTTTTTCATAGATATTATTTTTTATATATTACGCTTTCAGTATATCAGCTAATTTTTTTGCATTATCATTAACTTGTTTCATTTTTTTATAAATTTCATTAGCTTGTTTTCTGATACTTTCTGGGTTTTTTAATTTAATTACATGTCCATGATAATCAGTAGTATATCGATATTCATCTTTGTAATCACTAGCTGAGGCTAAAAACCTCATAAAATGTACATCTTTTAAAATATATCTATCTGCCAAATTTGCCTCATATAATAAATTAAATAGAAAAGTATGACAGTTATATTCTGTGTAACGCTCAAATGCATAAGACCATTTTTTTACTGCTTTATTTTCTTCTTCAGAAATATGACTTATTGCAAAGTTTCTTATCTCTTCAATGACGTCTTCTTCGGTTCGAGGATCATTGGCAAAAAGATAAGGATGATTAACTTCACCTTTATCACTATTAGGGAGGGTATATCTTCCATTATGATGGGGATCAAAAGGATATAAAGAATAAATTTTATCTTCTTCTTTAATGATTGCTCTGCCTGCTTCATTAGGCTCTCCTTCTCCTTCGCCTTCGCCTTTTCTATCCTTATCCCGAAAATATTTACAATCACTATTTAAACAGCCATCAGCGGTAAAATGGATCGGCTACACTAATTCATACAACTTTTTTAAGGGGTAAGGTAAACTTATCACAACTAAAAAAGGAACAAATATGAATAAGATTAAACGCAAAAGACGAACATTCACAGATGATTTTAAACACCAAATGGTCAGTCTTTATCAACATGGTAAATCACGTAGTGAAATCGTTGCCGAATATGATTTGACACCATCAGC
>NZ_FMWS01000090.1 GCF_900103255.1 Gilliamella bombi
GCATTAGATAACGCATAATCCACTGATTGTTGTTTGAATTCGATACTAAATTTTTTGACCATGATATTTGTCTCCTATGATTTTTGTTTATATCATAGAGGCAACTTTTGTCCACTTTTTTGGCGAGGATCAGACTTTACTTATTATCTCCGAGTAACCTTAATCCACTAAAAACTACCATTTTGTATCATTTTTTAATCTGGCGAAAGTTTAGTTATTAATTTTGTTCTATTTTCTTGATTAACAAATGTGTAATAAGCCTCTCCACCATCAAAATATTGGGCAATCTCTAGCTTATTTTTCCCTTTCCATTTATATTCAACTTCAACTCTCATATAATCATCTTCGTAAATATCCGAAAAATCTTCCCCCTGTTTGATTTTTTTTCTAAATAAATTTGAAGGATCAAAACTCATTGCTTCATATACATCCAATATTGTCATGTTTTGATAATAACAAATATCAGTAATATCCATGTCAACTCGTTTAGTTTCAAGGCATTTAACATTATTATGATAATTATTGATATTATTTTCTTGTTCTTCTGATAAACGCTTAAAAAAAATCAATTCATTTTCGTAAGGTATCATTAGATTATTATTATCAAGTAAAATAATATTCATATGATCACTGCTATTACAAATATTTGATGAACTATTTCTATCATTAGTATAAACTTTGATAAAATTTCTGAAGGTTAAATGATGTTTTCTTAACTCATTATCATAATCTTTAAAAAAATCACTTTGATTTAATTGCTTATTGATATCTTCCCAACTTTCTTTCATTTGTTTAAAATCGCATCCCCAAAGAACTATTTTATCTTGATTCAAAAAAATCAGATTATCTAATTTTGTAACTAATAACTTGCCTTCTTTTGTTTGTAGAAGTTGCTCACTTAAATTATCCTTCATCAACATATAATAATTATTTTTAGCCAAATTAATATCTGATGCATAAGCGACATAAGGCAATAAAATTATAAATAAATTTATATACAAAAATTTTAACATTTTACTCCTCCAAATTATTGAGGTTCAGATGAAAATGAATTACGGTATCCTTCTTTTAATAATTCTAGAGGGTCTAATAAATCTGCACGCCTCTGGTATGGCAAGTTTGCTCTATTAGTTAATGGATTTTTTAAATCTAAACCGTTTTCACCTGAATAATATTCTAAATGCAACATATAAATAACGTGACCATCAATAGTTAATAATGGTCTATATTTTTTCGTTTGTTTAGAATTAATTTTAATTTCAATGGTATGGCCACTTTTTTCACCAACTTTGAGTTCTTTTAATAATAATCCTGTTTTTGCAAGTACAGTACCTTGCTTAACAACATCGCCAACTTTAACATTAATACTTTTATGATCTACCTCGCCATAACGAATAATAAATTGACGTCCATTACTCGTTTTATGTTTTATTGTTATTTGATCGGTTTCTGAATAAAATCCACTAATTTGTAGTACAACACCATCACATATTGCAACAATTTCTGTGTTAGGTTCAGTATATAGATCTCGTCCCGCATGTTTCCTTTTACCACCACTACGATTCGATCCAAACATTGTTTGATTATCATTTTTAGTCCAATTAAATCTTTTACCAAATTGCATATCAAAATTGTTTATTGGTTTTACTTTTAATGGGAAAATAATTTCAGTACTTCTAATATTAAAATAATCCACCATCGCCACTGGATGAATAAACCATGCCTTGCCGTCAGTTGATAGATTGGATAGTTTCGGTGTATCAGTATTAACATTCGCATCGCTTTGTTCAGTGCTGGTAGTTTGAGTTTGAGCTTGAGCCTGTGCCACTTGTTTCCAC
>NZ_FMWS01000070.1 GCF_900103255.1 Gilliamella bombi
AAAAATTGGTTTTAGAATTTTGACGGTGTAAAAATTTATCTAGGTGAGCGGTATCCGTTAATTATGTTTTAGATTTTTATACCTCCCCCCATAAAAATAAAATTTTATAAAAAAGTGTTCACGGTGTTCACTACTTGCTTGAAGCCTTATTATAAAAGGGTTTGAGTGATGTATACTTGAATGTTTACTATTCACAAGTATACACTTTATGTATTCACTCAATAAAAAACCGCCAATTAGGGCGGTCTTATTTTAGTGGTTCAATTTGAGCTACTAGTTAGGATCTTCGGCTTGAGGTAGCCAATCTTTACACATATCTGGGTTTATTTCTAAATTAGTTTTTACCCCTATATTAGTTCGTTTTTTAATGTACGCCTTTCTATTTTCTTTTATGGCGTAATTTAATGATAAACCGAACCCACTCAAGGACAATGGATTATTAAGCCCTGTATTGCGCACATACTCAATATAAGCATGATATAAATATTTTTTAGGGTTAAACGGTATTATGCCTAAATTACCCATAAGCATACCATTGGGATGATCCAGTACATCAAGATAACTACAAAAATCTACCAAGTGGTCGGATTTGCGTTTAATCGCCGTCGCTTCGTCTGATTGTTGTTGCTGGTGTAGTCTTTCTTTAGCTTCTGCTGGACTGGTAAACTCATTTAATAGCAACCTCACAATTGAGGGGAGTTCTTGCTCTATTTTGCTGACCAAGTTTAAATCTCGCTCTTTTTCAGGGATGACCTCGCCAAAGTGAAAGATAACCCTACGCCGTGATATACCGCCATTTCGTTCGTTAAATCTCATTGCCTCGTTATTGATAACCAAAACTACCGCAGGGATTTTACAAGAATAGGGTTGCTTGTGTTTTGGGTCTATTGCGACTTCATCACCGCCAGTAATTGCTTTTAATCCTGCACCACTGCCCATATAACGCGGTTGGTCGGGTAGTATGACTAATGAGTAACCCACGATTAAAGCTCTATCCCTTGCCTTTTCTAAGGCGTCCATAGTGCCTATTACAGTATTGTTTTTACCTGATAACATCGTCGCAATTTCAGCAAAAACACTTTTACCGCTACCGCCTGCGCCTGTAACCTCTAAGAATAATTGCCAGTCATGGCGATTAGCCAATATCATATATAGCGCAGCTAAGATATTTTTAGCCTTATCTTGATTGCCTGATGCTCTTTTTAGCCATTTAGCGAAGTTGGGCGCGTGAGTATCAAAAGATTCATTTTCTTTGGCAGGGTAGTAATCAATATCATTACTGACTAATAACCAATCTTGCTTATTGTGAGGTCTAAAGGTTTGGCTTTTTAGCTCATATACGCCATTTTTAAAGCAGATTAAATCTTTCTGAGGTGTTCCCATTATCGGCAGTGATAACCTGAGCGATTCAACCGCTGAGCTAATTCGCATAGGGTTAAATGGTTCGCCTGATTGAGTGAATAAATCGGCTAGTGTTCGCATTAGCAGTTTATCGCTTATAGGTTGCCATGCGTTATCTTGATAGTGATAGATTTCATCGGTAGTAAGATTAATCGCAAGGTTATTATCATAATATTGATTAAGCAGTTCGGCGCGTTGACTTGATGCCATTTGCGATAGGTTCATGCTTGATAACTCGTTTTGCATGTTATGTTTTGTCATGGTGGATAACTCTGGTTTTATGAGGTTTTTATTAAAATGAGCCAAAGCGTTATCGCTTCCAAATTGTTGCCTATAATCATCCCAATCACATTTATAATCTGTATCAGGAACGGAGTAATAACCATTTACCGCTTGAGCTGCCTCTATTGCTTTAGCTAAGCCCGTATTAGGGCTTTGACCAATATCGTTATCACCTGCAATAATGATTTTAGCGGTAGGGTTTAACTCACGAATGTCTTTAGCCACATGAATAAGATTGCCTGCGTCAATAGCGGATATAACAATAGACTGATGACGGAATTCCGCTATCGATATCCCTGTAGCCAAACCCTCACAGATAATAATTTCATTATGTGCGAGCAAATTTGCGCACACCTCGGCAGGTCTACTCAAAATTGAGGTGGCTAAAATAAAAGCCCCTTTTTTGCTCGAGCTTTTCATTAAGTGCTTGCTGCCGTCTAGCTCAATAAATTGACCGCCTGCGTATTCATTATGAAGATTCAGCATGGGCACAAAAATGCGCCCGTTATCTAACAAGGGTAAATCAAAGGTTAACCCTTTCTTGGTCAGGTAATCTGATTGCCCTAATGTTACTTTAGATAGCAAATACTCGACCTTTTTACATACGGGATTATCTGGTATGTTATCGTTATGTAATTGTTCGGAATCTATTTTTCTAAATGCGAGATTTTCCCGTATTTGGTTATTCTGATTGGATAGATTTAAACACTCCACTACTTTACTCGATGCTTCTTTAGCGTCGCATTGACAATAGTTTTTGATAAGCTCTAAGCCATCACCACTACCGCACTGGTTACAGATGTACGTACCTCTACCATTTTGGTTATCAAATCTAAATCTATCCTTACCCCCACAGACAGGGCAGGGGCAATGTTTGCCATTACCCACTTCAATACCTAATGATTGAAAGATATAATCCCATTTATCTACGGCTTGGGCTGTAATTTCATTGATTTTCATTACATCCCCCTTAATGAATTATCGCGCTAGATTCAGCTTTGATATCTTCGGCTAAATCAATAAATAACGTTGCAAGCATTTCTTGCCCGAATTGCGTTAGTGCCATAGGTTTATCGTCACTTTCGGCGTACATCTTTTTTAATAGCCCATAGGTGCGGTTTAATCCCTCACTTTCGCCAAAGTCTTCAATCAAGCATTCTTCAAGACTAACTTTTAACCCTAAAACAATTAAATCTTTGTCAATATCAATCTTGATACCCTCATGAATAAACACCTTGGCACCGTTTTTATTAATCTGCTCAATTAAAAATAAGCCTGCTATAATCGCCATGGTAGAATCAACGATACTATGATGAATTGCTGTTACTTCTTGCTGGTTATCCATGATTTACCCCCTTAATTTGTGTCATGTATCGCCTAACCTCGGGCGGTAGTCGCTTGGTGACATCGGCGAGTAAGTTAGGGATTTCATCCTTGCCAAAAGAAAATAGTGCTACATATTTGCCATTTTTAAGCCTTAATGCGGTAATAGTGCCGTCATCGTTATGGACAAAATCAAACTCTTTCATTCTTTGCCTCCTTGCGCTCGGTTTCGCTTCTAAATAGCTTTTTAGAATCGTTAATCAAGTCTGATACAGCATCAAGGGCATAGGCGCGTAACTCATCATTAATTGGCGTATCCGGATCACAATCCACCATTAAAAGCGTGGTGATAGCGTTGGCTTGTCCTAGTTTTGTATTGATAGTATTAATTGCGTCCAATGAGATATTAGCCATTATTCTTATCCTCCGTTAACCCGTACCCTTGTAGCTCATCAAAAGCTTGCTCTACTAAATCAACAATAACCCACAGTAAATTACTCATATCGGTTTGTTCGATAAAAGGCTCGTCATATCCTGCGCACTTATAATTAGTGTTATCCAAAGCGATTTTAGCCATGCTCCGAACTTGAATAAGTTTAGATTCAACATTACAAATTAACTGATCGTTATTCATGGCTGTAACCTCCAAAGCTTCTAGTGTCTTCAATGACTGGATATAAGCGAATTCTGGCAATAAAGATAAGGGATGATTTGCCTAGGCTTTTTCTAGCTTGTTGTTCTGTAGGAGCTAATGCCTCAAATACTTTGGCAGTAGTAAGGTCATAGAATTTAAATAGTTTGGTTTCACGATTACTTTTTTCTTTATAATTCGTTTTCAACATACTATTTACCTCCCTTACGGTTTTGTGTAGCATCAAGTAGGTTAATTTGATTTGAAGCGAAACAGGCAACATCTCTTAATTGTGCTAGTAAATAGCCAATATCGCGCATATCACTTTTAAGGTTCTGCTCGGAATAACTCTCATTTTCACTAGCCCAAAACATCAGGTTACCAATCGCACCTATTCCATATAGAATAGATTGCTGTAGTTCTTCAAAATGATTCTCAGCTTGTAATAAATGGTGTGTTGGAATATCTGCTTGATAGAGATTTAAAACAGAAATTAAATTAGATAGGTCAGGTTGCCCATTTTTAGGGCGTAGGGTATCATTACTATTAGCCATAGCATTACTCCGTTTAATGTTTGTGGTTAGATGCCTCGATAGTGTTGGTCGCACTTCGTGGCATTGCTTTTTAGTGGTATTATCCTTAATATGGTATAAACCATTAACTGATAATCTAACATAGTGGTATAAACCAATGCAAGAAGAAAATAAAAAAAGAAGTTTTGACCGTTCTAAGAGCACATCTAAAATAATCCGCTTTGAAGATGATTTACTTGAACTAATGGAAAAGCAAATACTACAAGAAAGTAGTAACTTTAGCGCATGGGTTAAGGATGCTTGTCGCGAAAAACTAGCTAAACTAGATAAGAAATAATCTTTTAACTTAATGCCACTGATTGGTGGTATTTGTTTTCCCATTCTCCTTTTTATGGACTCAAGAAACATACTTTTGAAATTCAACCCCATGCAATGATTAGTACGCATTAAAAAAACGGTTTTCACTGCGTACTTAGCGCGTACTTTTACACTGGTTTCCACTGAAATAGGCTTTTTTGACTGAAAACTAGAATTATTGCCAACCAAGAAGAATGATTTCGCGTTAATTCCGTTAAAATAGCAATTTAAGCGATTATTTAGGGCTTGAGTATATTGCCCTATTGCTAGGGCGTTAAATGGGTGTGTAGTCATCATAATTAAGCCACCTGTGCCATATGACGGATTAAATAAGCATGAGATAACTTTATTAGCTCGGCTTTTCTCTGATGATAGTCGTAACCAATATGGATTAATGTTATATTTGCGTTCTCAAGGTATGCGATATGGTTTAATTCAAATTCGTTTAGGTGGTCACGAATATTACCAGTAAGATTATTGGCTTTCTTGTATTTGCTTGATGTAGTACCTAATACGATGCGGTTAATCATATCGAATTCATTAGTAAATACGGTGTTATTTGCGCTTTTCCCCAGTGCTTTACGTTGCTCTGTTAAAGCGTCACACATAGGACGGCTATAATCTGCGACTTTTAAACGTGCTTTTAATCGATTAAGTGCTTTCTTTTGGATTGTTGGCGCGATTTCTTTAAGATGTTCTTCACAACGTATAAAGTACTTTCTTATTGCTCGTCCTTTCTCGTTATTTTCAATCATTGCTAATTCTTTAGCGGTTCCGATTGTAAGGATGTAATCTGTACTTTTACGATCTCCACCTCGCTTAGTTGTCCATTTTATTTGTTGTTCATTATTTGTACTTTGATTCCTGAATTCTGATGAATCAAAGATTAAAAAATCATCATTTTTAATAAGCCCATATTCTTTTATTCTTCCCTTTATCCATGTTGAAAAATCATTTCCTACTTTTAAGTAATTATGTAAAGCCTTTGCGCTAACTGTTTGCTGTAATTTACCGTTTAATTGTGTTTCGGTTACTGGTACTAAATTATTAAAATCTGTCATTTTTTATCTCCTAACGTGTCCGAAAATTCCCCGTTTAGCTAAATTTAGGCAAAGGGATACCGTCGGCTCAAAAATGAGCTTTGCTATAAAATCAATTAATTAAGCTGCTTTGCTTGGATAAAGTGCTAAAATTTGGCTGATATCTGATTCAGTTAATAAGCTATTTTCATAACTAAGAATCAGATTAACCACCTTTTGAGCATCTTCCTTATTGGCTAGGTAATAGCGATAGTGTGAGCCTATTCCGTCGGTATTGGGTTCATCCATGCGCTTTAATGTGATGCCTAACTTTCTTTCTAGTTCTGAACAGTAATTTCTACCGCTAGAAAGCCTACAGGTGCGCAATATCTCATTTTCTGTAATACCATTGTCACCAGTACACGCAATTAATAGGTAAGCTCTCGGCTTTTTGGGTAGCTTTTTATAATCAGATTGGCTATTATTGGAAGCGTCAAGATTCCAATGCAAGCCCTTTATTATTTCGCGATATAGAGGGTTTCCAATTTGCATAAATTACCCCCTTGCCGCTTTTTTTGATTCAATCCAGCTATTAACTTCTTGACTAGATAAAAAAACTTTTCGACCCAATAATTTTATTGGTTTAGGTGCGGTTTTGTCATTTTTGAGCATTTGATAATATGAGGATGTGCTTTTATAACCAATTAAGGCAATAAAATCTTTTAACGGGATAAGACTATCTTTGTTATTTAAAATTTTTTCCATGTAAAAATCTCTTTTTAAATTACTAATTAAAAAGAATTAAACAATGATAGGGGATGAAAGGAGCTAACAGAGATTGGTTGATAAATCAACAGTTAGTTAATATTGGCATTGACTACTTTTAGTAGATAAGACAATATATAACTGAAGTTGTTAAGCAATTTGTTACATTTCTATCTGTATCATGTTTAATTTCTTCGTACTAGGGGATCTGGCTTCTAAGTTTGGCGACCGTGAACCAACTCCCCTTAAAACTATCAACTGAGATACTCCTCATTAATAGCTTTTCAATTAACTACCTGTATAAATAACTAGGTAATCAATTTAACTAGTATTTTATCAAAGTATTCTGAAAAATAAAGCACAGTAAATAATAAATATCAAAAATAAGGCGCAAAATGAGCGCTCTAAGCCCTTTAAATACAATTTTGGTTGCTATGTATTACTTAACTTTAGTAACGCCGTAAAAATGCTGTCATTTGATTTACGATCTGATTTTAATAAACATTATTTTTAACTTTATGATTTTTAAATAAATTAAATTTCAAGTAATTCAGTTTATGATCGGATTTGTATAATCGCCTTAATTTTGTAATGAATTAGCCAGTGAAAAAATGCTCTTAAAAAATATTTTTCACCCATTGATTCGTTTGCTTGTTTTTTAATCAATTAATATTCAGATTTACTATATATAGTAGTAAATTTTGATAATGTATTACTATATATTGTAAATTTTTACACATAAAATTATTTTAGATATGAAATTATTGAGGCTACTAATCAGGAATTTTTATACACATAGTGATAAGATGATCACCATCTTCTTTGGTAGGCAATATTTTAAATCCGTATTTTTTATATAGTGCTATCAATGAGGGATTATTATTACATTCTAATATAGCAAATCTACCGCCAGCCATAGCGCGGATTTGTTTAATTATTGTGAAAGTTTCTTGTAATATTAACCCAAGATTTATAGGATTATTTTCAATTGCGAAATTTTTACCAATTTGACCAATCAAGTGAACTTTTATTTCTGTAGCGTGCTTATTAAAGCCATCCATACTAGATACTAATGTTTTAGATATTTCAAAATCACTTGATTGTATTGATGTAAATGCTAAAGAAAAATAGGCGAGAATATCAAGATTATCTTCGTTGATAATAAGATAGGTTTTTGATACGTTCCTTTTGCTAAATTCTATCGATGAATTGCATAAAAAATCTTGTAAATCCTTATTTCTAGGGCAAGAAAAACAACAAAGGAGGCTTTTTATTTCCTCCTCATCATATTTATTTAAAAGCTCATCTAGATTAACCGTGAGCATTTTTTCGGGTTAAAACTGTAGAAAATAATTTTACTGCTTTTTGGGATTCTGCTTTATCGTCTCTATCGCGAGTTTTAATTTTATTTGGTGCTTTATCTAGCTCAATAAGAGTGTCAATGCCACTAGAATCAGCCAAAACAAACGTTTTGCTAAATGATGATGTAGCCATATTACGCCTCCTAAAAAGTACAATTACACAAGTTGTGTAATATTATATAGCTCTATTTTGTTATATCAATATGTATTTAACTGTTTAAAACAGAATATAAATAAATATGAGAAAAACAATAATAAATATTTAATTTTCTTTAAATTAAACTTTATGAAAGAATTTTATAAGCAGTCTTCATTATGAAGATAACTGGCTTTTATGATTAAATTGGTATCCATTTATTAAATGCTTTTCACTGGATACCTGAATGGATACCTATATAAGTACTAGTGATTATATATTAAATGGATTTTTGGGTATTTAAATTCCATATGAAGTAGCTCAATTTGAGCGTCTAAAACTTGAGCAGGTAACAAGTCTCTAATTACTCGTAAAACATTTTTATGCTCTTTGCTTGTCAGGCGGTTAAATCCTTTGGTTGTAGCGATACTAGTTCTATGCGCATTGGTTTGGATTTGGCTGTAATGCTACTGCCCATAGATTGATGATCTAATATCTGTTTTTCAGAATAACCATGATTAGCAAGCATCAATTTAGCAATACTTGCGTTAAACTCGCCTTTTAAGCCTTTATTAATTAACTCGACTTCTTGGCGCGCTTTGATAAGTTCTAACATGTCCTTAAATTCTTCGCTTGAACTCGCATAATTGTATAAACTTGACCTTGAACAGTTAGCATATAAAGCCAGTCCAGCCATAGAGGGAATAACTTCCCCATTTTTGATATAGCCCTGCTTATGCAAATACTCTTGCCCTAGTTTTAACATGTCCTTTATCTTTGATTTTCGCCCTGCCATATTGCCACCTAACTTACTAATAATAAGGCTATTATAATCTAATAAGGCGAATTATTAGATTGCTTTCTAACGTGTCCAAAAATTCACTAAGCCAACCAATAGGAGGGGGGTGTAAATTCCTACGACCCTATACGTTCTAAACCGCCCACTCTCATTCATTTTAACGCTAACCCGATTTTTTTAGTTTTTTTAATGTTACCTTTTCCGTAATCTCCCTGTATGGTGGAAATCACCATAGAGCATTTATTCTTTTCCTCTAATAATAGCCCTGGATCAACCTTAAAATCATCATAACTTAACATTATGATTAATAATTATTTTATTTTAATAAAAAAATAGCGCTATATAAATATATTTATATTTCAATTGGTTAATTACAGGATCAAGATTATTTTTAAATGTGTATAGTAGTGAACAGTAGTGAATACTAGTGAACACCAAAAAATATATATAATAAGTATATAATATATTGATATATATAAATTAATATTAGGTTGGTGAATAGTAGTGAACACTTTATATTAAAAGTTTAAGAATATGGGGGGTAAGCATAAAAACAGCCTAATGACTGGGTAAGTAAAGGGTGACATTTGAAAAAACACCCCTCAGATATGAGGAGTGGTTATTATGGATAATTGAAGTTTGTAACCCAAATATGGGGCACGGTATGAATAGCGCGATATGGTTAATGATTAACTAGCTTTAAATTGCGGTTACCTGATAGTGAGACATTTCCTTGGCTTGCTTGCTCGACAAAGTCACCCCACCAGTCAAGCATAATACGCTTTTGATGTTCATATTCTGCTTTGTTGTAGGCTCGCCTTACTGCGTTTTTATCTACATGCGATAACGCGCTTTCAATGACATCATAATTAAAGCCTTGTTCGTTTAATGCGGTACTAGCTAAAGCTCTTAATCCATGCGCAACTAACTTATCTTTGTATCCCATGCGCTTTATTGCCATGTTAGCGGTTTGGCTACTCATTGGCTTGTTATAAGGCGGTCTTGCTGTTGGGAAAACAAACTCACTTTTATGATTAATAGATTTCATTATCTCAAGTATTTTTATTGCTTGCGGTGATAAGGGTATATTGTGAGGTCTATCCATTTTCATGCGTTCGGCAGGAATACTCCATAATTTTTTATCTAGATTAATTTCTTCCCACTTAGCCCCTACGGCTTCACTTGGTCGCGTTAATGTTAATAACTGCCATTCAATCACGCATCTAGTTTGCAATTCAATCTTTGCCATAGCTAAAGCTTGCATGAACTGCGGTAACTCAGTAGGGGGAATAGTTGGCTGATTTTTTACTTTCGGGCTATTAAATACGTCGGTGATTTTGGCTAGAGGGTTATTATCGATAATTCCCATATTGACAGCATAATACATTATTTCATTAATTCGCCGGCAAACTCTTTTTACTGTTTCGTATTTATTATTGTTATTTAATGGCTGTAATGCGTTAATCGCTTTGATAGCTGTTACTTGGTTTATTGGAATATCTTTTATATAAGGGAAAACATGATTTTCTAATGAACGCCAAGCCTTTTTGAGCGTTTGTTCTTCTAAACCTTGTTCTGTTTTGAATTTGAACCATTTCTCAGCCATAGCGTAAAAGGTATTATTACAAGCTTCTTGCTTACGTTGTTCTTGTTCCGCTTTGTGATGCTGTGGATCTATCCCTTGTTTAATTAATTCGCGTGCTTCATCTCGTTGTTTTCGTGCCTGCTGTAGCGAAACTTCTGGATAACTTCCGAAGCTTACAGTAGTCCTATTATTAGTTATAGGGCGGTAATATCTGAATTGCCATATTTTTGCCCCTGTTGACTTAATAAGTAAAAGCAAACCATTTCCATCATAAATAGGATAATCCTTACTTTGTGGCTTGGCATTCTTTATTTGTGTATCCGTCATTGGGGTTACTTTTTTAGGCATACTTTTCTCTTATGGGACTATGAAATTATTTTAATATGTTTGCATAGTCCTTAATATAGTCCTAAAAACTTTGGTTGTAAATGTACCTTAATGATACTTAATGGGCAATAAAATAGACTTTAAGGCTTGTTATTACTGGGTTTGGTGTGCTTTGTTGGGTTTAAAAGAATGTTACTGTTTATTGATTTGGTGCCGTGGGCGGGACTTGAACCCGCATGCTCTTAGAGCACTACCCCCTCAAGATAGCGTGTCTACCAATTTCACCACCACGGCGCCGTTGTTATTCAGGTATATCTGAAGTTGAATTTTGCTGTACAGGTTGAGTAATTGGAGCTGTTGCAGGTGCGGTATTACCTTCATTCAGCTGTGTTGTTACTGGTACAGTATCTTCAATATTCTCAAATTCGCTAGATGAAGCTATTCGTGGTTTGCTACCTAAATTTGAAAGTAAAATGCTTATTACAAAAAACAAAATACCTAATAAAGTGGTAGCGCGAGTTAAAAAATTCCCACTACCTGAAGAGCCAAATAAAGTTGCGGATGCACCAGCGCCAAATGATGAACCCATGTCAGCCCCTTTACCTCGTTGTATTAAAACTAACGCAACTATTATAACCGCGATAATTAAATAGCTTATAATTAAAAATTCGTACATTTCAACCTGTCAATTTATATGTTATACAACAGAATTTATTGATGCGAGATATTAGCGAAAGACAGTCCAACAAGCAAGTAAAATTTAAGATATGATTGATATATTTTAAGCATTTATACTTTTCAGGTAGTAAAAATACTTATTTTATCTGTAGATGATGTATTATTGTGTATTCACTAATTTTATTTCAAGCAATAAATTAAAACAGTCATTAGATATATTTATTATAATCAATTGTGAGTTTTTGAGTAAAACAAGTATAATGATGCATTTTTATAATAGTTCGCATTGATTTTATGAAATTTATTGTTAAGCTCTTTCCCGAAATTACCATCAAAAGTGATTCTGTTCGTTTACGATTTATTAAAATACTAACAAGTAACATTCGTAATATTTTAAAGCATCATATTGAAGATGTTGCGGTTATTCGTCATTGGGATTTTATTGAAGTTCGTCCAAAAGTTGAAAATAGTGAAGCTAAGATACTTGAATTATTAATGCGAATCCCTGGTATACATCATATTTTAGCCGTTGATGAAATCACTTTTGTTGATATGCATGATATTTTTGAAAAAGCATTAGATTATTATGCTCCATTAATTGAAAACAAAACGTTTTGTGTACGCGTTAAGCGTCGAGGTAAACATGAATTTACTTCAATTGATGTTGAACGTTATGTTGGTGGTGGGCTTAATCAACATGTGTCTTCGGCTAAGGTTAAATTAACTCATCCAGAAATCACCGTTCATCTTGAAATCGACAAAGAAAAGTTACTGCTGGTAAAAGGTCGACATGCTGGCATTGGCGGTTTTCCAACTGGTACACAAGAAGATGTTCTTTCGCTTATATCCGGTGGTTTTGATTCTGGTGTATCAAGTTATATGCTAATGCGACGCGGAAGCCGAGTGCATTATTGTTTCTTTAATCTTGGTGGAAAAACTCACGAAATTGGAGTTAAACAAATGGCGCATTACCTATGGGAGCGTTTTGGTAGCTCACATAAAGTGCGTTTTATTGCTATTGATTTTTCGGATGTTGTTGGTGAGATTCTTGAAAAAATTGATGATGGGCAAATGGGAGTTATTCTAAAACGGATGATGATTCGTGCGGCATCAAAAATTGCGCAACGTTATAAAGTGGAAGCTCTCGTTACTGGAGAAGCATTGGGGCAAGTATCAAGCCAAACACTTACCAATTTACGTTTAATTGATAATGCTAGTGATACATTAATTTTACGTCCTTTAATCACACACGATAAAGAAACCATTATCAATATTGCGCGTCAAATTGGTACTGAAGATATAGCAAAAACAATGCCAGAATTTTGTGGCGTAATATCTAAAAACCCAACAGTTAAAGCCGTGAAAGAAAAAATTGAAGCAGAGGAAATGAATTTTAATTTCACGATTTTGGATAAAGCAGTTGCCGAGGCTGAAAATATTGATATTCGTGAGATAGCAAAACAAACTGATACAAAAATTGCTCATGTTGAAACTGTCACAACTTTGAGTACCGATCACGTGGTTATTGATATTCGATCTTCAGAAGATCAGGAAGATAATCCACTTATATTAAGCGATATTGAAGTTAAGCATATTCCATTTTATAAGTTAGCAACGCAATTTGGGAATTTGGATCAATCGAAGCAATATTTACTATATTGCGATCGTGGAGTCATGAGTAAATTACAAGCGCTTTATTTAATTGACCAAGGCTATAATAATGTAAAAATATTTTCTATATAAAAATTAACAATAATTTACTATATTGTTCGTGATTTTTACATATATAGTAAATTTTTGGATAAAACTATATTTGGTATAAAAATTAATATCAAGAATGAATGAAATAAAGAGGATTGTAATGAGCAGTAAATTACTTGTAGTTGATGATGATCCAGAAATTACTTTATTATTACGAGAACTTCTTGAGTTAGAAGGATTTCTTGTTGAAATAGCGAATAATGGTATTCAGGCTTTAGAAAAGTTTGATAGTACGATAGATCTTATTTTACTTGATATTATGATGCCTGAAATGAATGGACTTAAATTCTTATCTCAACTTAGAGGTAAATTTACGGTACCTGTTATTTTTTTAACGGCTAAAGATAATGAATATGATAAAGTTATTGGGCTTGAGCTTGGTGCTGATGACTACATTCTAAAACCATTTAATGATAGAGAGCTTATTGCCCGAATCAATGCACTTTTGCGTAGAGCGCATTGGGATAATGTAGCAAACGATGAAACTGAACAACCAATTAAATATACAATTGATAAACTTAATGTAAATCGAAAACAGGGATCTGCTTTTTTTGATAACAAGTATATAGATTTAACGGGTACTGAGTTTCAAGTGTTGCTTACCTTTCTAGAAAATTCGGGAAAGATAATTACACGCGAAAAACTAAGCGAATTTGTTTTGGGTAAAAATTTAGCTCCACTTGCTCGCTCGATTGATGTACATGTATCTAGATTACGGAAAAAACTACCGCCTAGAAGTGATGGTTTACCATGGATTAAAACATTACGTTCAAAAGGTTACTTATTTGTAATTGATCGAAATGACGATTTGTTATATGAATAACTTTATAATGAAGATCAGATAATATGATATGTGGCTTTTTGATAAACTAACAATAAGAATTTTCACAATATTTTTATTAACCATAGCTTTTTTTCTAATGTTAATAATGGTTTTGCCGAGTCTTGATGCTCGAAACCTAACCTACTTAGCAAACAAAGATAAACAAGCTGGTAATATGCTTGCGCATCAAATTGAAAATGATCTTATTAATGTACCAAAAGATAGTTTTCGGTGGTGGATGCGTTTTATTGTTGTTATGGATAGTTATCAAAAACCGGGGCAATTTTTATTTATTGTTACTCCTAATGGGCAAATCATTACAGCTGAAACAAAAAATATTGATTTAATCAAAAACTTTAGTGAAAAATCCCATGATGTCAAAGATCCTGCAAAAAAAATTTATGATTCTCAAGAAATTATAGGACCTTTTCTCATTCATTATGCTAATGCTGAATATCAATTATATATCCTACAACAAACTACAGATATTCAATCTCAATTAGTCAACTTTATATTTGATCATCCTTTTTTACTATTAACTTTAACCATGCTGGCAAGTTCTCCTTTTTTACTATGGCTATCTTGGAGTATTGCAAAACCTGCTCGAGGGCTAAAAAAAGCAGCTGATCAGGTTGCGAAAGGAAATTTACAAGAGTGGCCTGAGCTAGAACAAATAGGATCTTCTGAATATAAAGCTACTGGGGCTAGTTTTAACCATATGCTAAGAGAGCTTAAACGAATGCAAGAAGTACAGCAACGTTTGTTTTCAGATATTTCTCATGAATTACGCACTCCCTTGACTCGTTTGCAACTTGCCACATCGCTATTGCGACGCAAACAAGGTGAAAGCAGTGAAGTTATACGTATTAATAATGAAGCGATGAAATTAGATTCTATGATTGGTGACTTATTGTCATTGGCAAGGCAACAATATGACAATAATGAAATTCGTGAGGTTAATAAAATTAATATTCTATTTAAACAGGTGCTTGATAATGCCACTTTTGAAGCAGAACAAATAGGTAAAACGTTGGTCGTTACAAATTTTCCAACTAACCATACTATATTATGCTATCCAATTGCTTTGTGTAGCGCACTTGAAAACGTTATACGCAACGCATTTCGCTATTCAAATAAACAGATCGATATTAATTTTGTAGCACAACAACAAAAGCTAACAATTACAATTGATGATGATGGTCCAGGAGTTGCTGAAAGCGAACTAGAACAAATTTTTAGACCTTTTTATCGTACAAGTGAAGCTCGAGATCGTGAATCTGGCGGAACTGGATTAGGGCTCGCTATTGTAGCTAATGCCATCATACGCGATCACGGTACTGTAAAAGCAGAAAAAAGTCATCTTGGTGGACTTAGAATTGTGATAATATTGCCAATTCATAAACATCAATAAATAATAAATGAGAAAAGTTGTGTCAAATTCAGCCTTAAACATCGTTTTATTTGAACCCGAAATTCCTGCTAATACTGGAAATATTATCCGTCTTTGTGCTAACACTGGTTTCAATTTACATATTATTGAGCCTATGGGCTTTTTCTGGGATGACAAAAAGTTAAGGCGAGCCGGGCTTGATTATCAAGAATTTGTTGATGTAAAACGCTATAAAAATCTCAACCATTTTTTAGATGCCAATCAAATAGACCTATCAACACAAGTTTATGCTTTAACCACAAAAGGACAAAAGCCACACAGTGAAGTCGATTACCAGCAAAATGACTTCTTAATGTTTGGACCAGAAACCCGAGGCTTACCAAAAAACATACTTGATGCACTACCACAAGAGAAAAAGATCCGCATTCCCATGCTCGCCACTAGCCGTAGTATGAATTTATCTAATTCTGTTGCCGTTGTGGTTTATGAATCATGGCGTCAGTTAAATTATATGGGTGCAAAATAAATTTTAGTCTTACTCAGTTGTTGGATAAATACCGACGTTGGGAAAAAAAGCGATATTCAAACCTTTTGGTGGGGTAAAAATAATTAATATTAATCAGAAAAGGTTATATGTTGTTCTATTCCTTAATAAAAAAACCTTTTTATTCAATTGATTTTATTGTCTTTTTGTTTAAATCTTGTCTTCAAGATTAAAAGTATTCCATTTTCCAGCATTAGGTAATATATTAAGCTAAAACTATAAATATTATCGTCAAAAAGTGAAAGTTTCTGCCATACGATGAAACTTATTGAGGCTATTTGCCTAATTTTTATAGGAAATGAGTTCAAATAAATTTATTCAACGCCGCTAACTTTATAGAAAGTTCGATGTCTATTTTGAATTTGAACATGATTAATATAGATGGATCACACAATGAAAAATATAAAATTATTATCTTTATTTTTAATATGTTGTACTTTTTCAAATTATGTTTTTGCCGAAACAATTTCTCAAAATGTTTGGTTTTTGGCTACGAATAATAAAGATACTGTTGCACAGTATCAAGTTGCCATGGCTTATAACCCTTTGAATGAAAATGATGATTGGTATTGCCTCCCTCATCAATTTTATCTTGAGTCAAATGATAAAAAATTCGCTGGGTGCAAGGACAAATCCTCCAATAAATATATCGAATTTTTAACTAAATCTGCCGAAAACCTATACCCTCTTGCCCAAACAGCTCTAGGAATAGCCTATATTAACGGGGAATTGGTAAATAAAGATATTAAAAAGGGTCTTTTTTGGTTAGAAAAGGCCGCTTCACCAATTCCAGATAAAGCAAAATTTAGCATAGGTGAAGGAACGCTGTGGTTAAATGAACAAGGAAGAAAATATGGTGTGGGTCAGGCTCAATATGTATTAGCTACTCTCTATGATAAGGGAATAGATGTTAAAACCGATTATGCTAAAGCAATAAAATATTATGAAATGGCGAGCAAAAGCTATGATTGGGGATTTTACGGACAAGCGCAATATCGGCTTTATCAACTCTATAAAAATAAAATTAATGATCAGAAAAAAGCTTTATATTGGCTTGAAAAAACTGTGAAGCATATAAATCACAATGAAGCATCGGATGCACCAATGGAGCTGGTTGAATATTTTTTAAATGGCGGTCAGATAGATGGTTCAAAATCAGAACAACCTAATTACCCATGGGCGGCTAAATGGTTAATTAATTTTACCCAATCTGATTCAATTGAAAATGAGGCTAAGCAAAAAATGGCCTTTCAGCTCGCTTGGTTTTATTTAAATGGTTTAGGGGTAGAAAAAGATTCAAAGCAAGCTGCAAAATATTATCATCTAGGGATGCAAATCGATACCTCGGTTAACTATACGATTAACCCTAGCATTCAATCATCTAATGAAGTTAATCTACAAGAGCAGTTTTTACTTAATGTAATTAAACCCGTTTATGAAAATAACGGAATCTTCGAAAAATTCCAATATGATGAAATTGTTGATAAATACTATCCCGAAGAATTAAAAGATAGACAAAAACGAATCGATTATACCAATAAACTTTATATCGAAAACGCTATTAAAACCGTAGAAGAGGTATTTTCCGATAATTTAGAAGATGAAAAAGACTTTTATCTTCAACTCGAAAAAGAAATACTAGCCGAGTATCATTTCTCAGAGTATAACTACACTTTACCCTTACTACTGGCATTATCTCAACAACGTGGAATTGCTTATGGTTTTTATCGTGAAGCCGAAAACCTTATAGCTAAATCCAGCAATGAATTAATACAGCTTTACGAATCTGCATTGGAACTTGAGCCTAATAATCCAATAATTTTATACCGATTTGGTACGTTATATGACTTTATTATCCAAGATACTGATACAGCAATATCATATTACAAACAAGCTGCCGATTTAGGATATGCAACGGCAAATTATCGGTTAGGAGTAATTTATTATTTAGGGAAAGGAGTGGAACAAAATTATCATAAAGCTTGGCGATATCTTAATTTGGCAGCACAACAAAATTATGTAATAGCACAAAAGTTTTTGATAACCATCGACAAATCGCATCCTGAATTTGAATGGTTAACCACACAATACATTAACCATGAACAAAATTACCTTTCGCCAACAGTTGTGGTTGCTGGACAAGATTGGTTAAAGGTGCAAAATGAAAATAACCCATCACCCAAAGTGGTTTATCATTTTACGAAGCATAATTTTAACGGTAACGGGATAGAAACTTATGCTGGTTGCAAAGCAGCAATAGAGCTGGCAACACAAGGCGATTTTTTAGTGCAAAAAGAATTAATTAAAACATTAAACAATAATTCACCTATTTGTACAGCAAAACAAGAATTATTGTTTTCTTGGATTGATAACAACCTTAATGATGATCTGAAAAAACAATTTTTAAAAGCAAAATACTACAAATTTACAAAGCAAGATAAAAAATATCAGAAGGAACTTAACGATTTAGCTAAAAATAAAAATCAATACGCAATCATTGAATTATTAAAACATACTCGGCTATATTACGATTCAAGAGATAATAAGTATCTTTCAGATATCAAAATGCTACTTAAATCTGGTAATGTCAATGCTGCCGAATTACTTAGTCAGTATTATTATTTCTCGTTTGATCATAATGATAAAAGGTTTTCCCATAGCATTTACCAATATACCAAAGCAATTTTATTAAGAAATGACTTAGCTAATTACATTTCAGATTACTATGATCAAAGATTTACAGATCCAAAATATATTTATGCTAACGAAATCTTGGCACCTTCTGATATTTATAAAATATGGTTTGAACTTGCTGATATGCATGAACAAGGTGTTGATATTCCAAAGAATAATATCTTTGCCTTTGTTTGGTACAGTTTATTGGCAGAACATAATCAAGCTCAAGCATTTAATAAAGTTCAACCATTAAAATCGCAATTAACAGCAGAACAATTAACTAAAGCTAATAATAAACTTAATCAATACCGTAATTTATATCGTTTTCTTCCATTAACCCATATGGAGTTAAACCTAGAATAGGTCTGTTTAAAATTAGCTCGTTAATACAGGGTATTAAATATGAATGATTCAATTATTACATCAAATAAAACAACAAATTTCCGCTCAAAATTTTGGATATTAAATATAATTTTAGTGGTAATAGCACTGAGTAGTATATATTATTTATGGAAAGAAAATTATTTTTCTATTCAATTTTCTTCCCCCACCAAGCAAAAGACGATAAAAATATATAATATAGACCAAAAATATTACTACAATAACAATAAAAAGATAAAATTTACATGCATTTTATCCATTAAATATGAAGGTAACCCAGTAATTAAAAACGATTATTATGATGAATACAATGATAAGCAAAAAATTATCGAAAATTGTATACCTTTATAGAAATAAATGATGACAAACACGGGGTGTTTTCCCGTGTTTTTTGAAGTTAATCAAAAGCGGGGAAAAATTAATAACAATAGTTATTAATTTTTTTATCATAATTATTTTCAATATGAATAACGTTAATATGTAACTATCCCTAAAATATTACAGCAAAAAAGTAGAAAATTCTCTATGATAAAAGTAAAAGGGAATTTAATTATGAAAAAAATGGCTGAACATCAAATCGTGGCTATTTTAAAAGATGATCCTCGCCAAAAAAGTGGACAAAAGT
>NZ_FMWS01000086.1 GCF_900103255.1 Gilliamella bombi
CTTGCGGTTTTCAGCCTCCAGCTCCTTTAAGCGTTTGATATCCGAAGTTTCCATTCCGCCGTATTTTTCTCGCCATTTATAGAAAGTTGAATTACCCATGCCATATTTACGGCACAGTTCTTTAACCGGAATACCTGCTTCAGCTTCTTTTAAAATAGCGACGATTTGATGTTCAGTCATTTTTTTCATAATTAAATCCCCTTTTCTTTTATCATAGAGAATTTTCTACTTTTTTGCTGTACTATTTTAGGGAATAGTTACACTGAGCCTAATCTTTTTTCAAGAGCTAGATTTAAGTATAAGGGTGATGGATATCAAATATATGGACATGGCACGGATTTTTCCGCGGAAGCCAAATGGCTAACATCTAACTTAGCAAATGGTCTAATGGCTTGTATTACCAAACCTTAAATAAGCAGAATCATAGAACTGATGTAATATGGGAACCTTTTCGTAGTGACAATAATGGGGCTCAGATTTTATTAGATGGATCAGGATATTAATTTATGAACGAGAATATACTATACAATTTTTTGAAAAATAAACCAACCTATTTAGATTATGACGATGAACTAAAGCTAATGGATATTATGACTAAACTACCTATGAGTTGGCTCATTAAAAATAAAAAGGAATTTATTGATGCTTTAGAGGAATTAGAGATCTCACATACAGAAACTGGATTTTTATATCAAGAGGAATGTGACGATATTATATTTGATAATTTTTGTGAATGGCTAAAAGAAGTAAATAATAAAACTGGCATAGCGACATTAATCTATATTAAAGATTTGAGTTCGGAAGGACTAGATGAATTTAGAAAAAATCTTAGAAAAGATGAAAATACAAATAAGTAAGCTCTAAACAATATTAGATCTAAATCTTTATACGTCTTGAATTGGTATTCAGGGGTGTTATTATCATAATTTATTAAGAAAAATGTTTAGTCAATAAATATTTAACAAAATAAAAGGCTATTCATTAATACTAGAAAGTACCGGAAGAACTAACCGATGCAAACGGCGAAATACTGTGGGAATGCAGCTTTCAGCTATGGGGAAAAACTGATTCATGAAATCGAACACGAATCAGTAGAGCAAAACCTCAGATATCAGGGACAATATTTAGACAGGAAAACCAGTTTACATTACAATACTTTCAAGTATTATGCTCCGGATATAGGCTGATTTACCCAGCTAGATCCGATTGGGTTGCTGTAAGGGGGTTAATCTGTATCAGTATGCGTTTAATGGGGTGGTTTGAATTGATCTGTGGTGGGGGAGTTTACCAGAAGATATGTATAAAACGATTTTCAACTTAAGGCTTCTATTGAAAGTAAATATCCAGGAATTTTGGAGATAGTTTTATCCGGTAAAATGGTGTTTTCCTAGGAAAAGCACTGACTGGGATTGATTGGTCAACTACATGGTACCATCATGAAAGAGTCGGTGGTTTATTGCAGTTAGTTGGCAAGAAAGATCATAACTCTAGATATCTTGATTATCACCTTAAAGGCTTATGAAGGAAAGAACTCATGGGGCGGTGGTTCGTATTGTAGTGAAATTTGAGGATACCAATGAATAGCTTTAAATCTATATATGAATTAATAAAGAACCTTAATCTTCTAGACCAAGGGGAATGGATTTATGCAAATTTAAATTCGTGGAATAGTAATCCAGAATATACAGAGTTTTATTATATTCCATGGGATTACATTCAAAATTTAGATGATGATGAGATATATCTTGATGAAGAAGATATGGAAATGCCTCTTGCTGTTAAAGGATTAAATTTAAGAGGATGGATGCTGGTTGGTTCTTTAGACTATGTAACCCAAAATAAATCAGACTTTGAGCATGATAATAAATGGCTAATTGATGAAATAAATTATTATCGAAATAATGATACATTTAGAACATAAATATAAATTTGGCAAAATTACTCTAATTCTTTTGCTCATCCATTAATTAATTCACTAATTATTTAATAATAACAAAGATTAGCGGCTAATTAAAAAAAACGATACCTAGAGCATACTGTTACACTATTATTATAACCCACAGGGCACATCGCTACTTATCCCGCCAATGATATGAAATTTGGTGAATATCAAAAGCTACTTAATCGAATTGAATGGAATTAACTTATAAATGGCGAAACTTATTATTGATGAAAAAGAAGCATTTACAGATTTAAAAAGAATAATGCGATCATGGAATCTGAATGATAACTCAGAGAAATTAATGGATGAATTTTTCGAAAAACTAATCCAATTTAAATGGAATAGAAAAAAGATATATAATTTTACATTTGTGTATATAAAAGATAACTTATCTGATTTGGATTACAATGATATACCCGCGGTTGCTTTTGATTATTTAAGTGATATAGAAACATCAATTATTGGTTATTGTAGCTATGGTTCAATTTTGAAAATTCCTGATGAACCACAAAATCCAGATGAACTAATAGCTTATGTTAGAGGTGAAAAATGGAAAGATTGTGTTGAGTAAAATATTTAACAAATAGGAGAACTAAATGAATTTAGAAAATGCAAAAAATACATTAAAAGAATTTATTATGGCGATGAATCACTGGGAAGTCCATTATTATCCATTAGTAAAAAATGATTTATCGAATGATGTTCGTTTAAAAATGATTAATAATTTAAATTTTGTACAAAAAAAGAACGAAAATATGGTAGGCAAATTTCATTAGGGTGTGGAAATCCGCCTGAATATTCGCCAGATGAAAAGATATTAAAAACTAAGGAATTAAAAGGCAATAAAGCAGCTATTTATACTCAAGAACAAAATGGGGTAGAAGATCAATTTTGTAAATATCCCAAACTTAGTACACAACTC
>NZ_FMWS01000071.1 GCF_900103255.1 Gilliamella bombi
GTGGCAACAAGTGGCACAAGCGCAAGCTCAAACTCAAACTCAAACTCAAACAACCAGCACTGAACAAAGCGATGCGAATGTTAATACTGATACACCGAAACTATCCAATCTATCAACTGACGGCAAGGCATGGTTTATTCATCCAGTGGCGATGGTGGATTATTTTCAAGAAGAAAAAATAGATATTATTGTTTTTTATATTTATTTAGATGGTCGAATACAAAAGTACATACCATCATTTATTGAAGATGAGAATCAAAATAAGTATCGCTATGTCATTGTCGATGGACAAGATAACAAGCATAAGGTTTGTGATTTGGAATATATCAGAATTAAAGAGAAAGTTAGAAAAGCATTTAATCCTAATCAACCCAAAACTTTTTATAAGACTAAGGGTCCTAGTGATATTGCTTCAGATGTAAATGATGGAGATACTAAATATCGAATTATTTATGCCAATGGTGAAATTGCTGAATGGGGTAAACATGACAGATATTACAACGTGAAATCGAAAAATCCAAACTCATGGCGCGTTTTCGGTGTAAATAATAATGAAGTGGAATTGCTAAGAATGCCTGATTCATTAAATAAACACTATGGTAATTTAAATATTGAATATAATTTCCATAATTCAAAGCGCCGTTATGCCAATCCTGGTTTGTTTGCAGCCATGTTGGGGAGTATAGCTGTTTATAATAAAACTGTTACTACTACAGGTAGTGCATTTCAATGGGGTTCTTGTTTTCCAAGTGCATTACATATTAATGGTATGGCTATTGACTTTGAGTATAAATCAAAAAATAACCAAGGTGGTTATTATCCTCATTCGTCTCAACAATATCAAAACGATTTAGCATTTTTAAATGCGATGCGACTATTTTTTGATAAGATCCGTGTTGGAGAGCATTCTCATTTTAAAGAATTTAGACAATTATCCGGTGTTGTAGACGGTGGTTCTTTACATAACTCTCACTTTCATGCTGACTTTTCACTAACTAAAATTGAAGAAATTAAGGAGTAAATTATGAAGCATTCCTTTTATATCGGTATTGTTTTTTCTTTGGTTAGTGCATACTGCTATAGTCAACCATTTGATATAGAAGAAAAATACCGAGGTAATTCATTTTTTAGTAGAGTAAACATGCAAAAACTATGGAAAGATTGTACACTACCTTTAGACTTTGAGGAACTTGATGTTTCAAAGCAAACCGAAATAAGAAACCGTTGTCAGTTGTATAATTTTAGTTCTTATTTTGATAATGTGTATGACTTGATTGATAAAAGAACAGTAATATATCAGAAAAACGATTTAACGTTACGATTAAGTAAAGAAAATTTTAGTTTCAAGCAAGAAGATGATTATTATTCTGGTGTTAAATTGATTTTATTTTTAATAAAAAATAATGAAATTAAAGATAAAATAACTCTTGCTAATTATTTTACAAATGAAACAACCTTACTTTCAGTTGGTTACCAATATTTTTATATCTCACCAAGTGGCGATATTTATACTTTATCCTTAATAGAAATGGATGATGGAATCGGTCCTCAAAGATGGAGACATTATAAAATTGATGTGAAAAATCTAAAATTTCATTTAGCTCAGATATACGATTTTCGTCATCAAGTTACTTTTCCTGATAATTTCACTATCTTACCAGATCCAGAACAAGACAAATATTATGAAAAGGGACAATTTGAAAAGTGCTTAAAAGACGAATCTGAAGATTTTTGCGATATAGAAGATGTTTATTTTTATTATCTCGATCAAATAAAACACAAAACGGTACAACTTGCCCGAAAAACCAATTCAACGAAAAATTTATTTTTCCCACTCAAAAAGAATCGGGATAAATTGTGTTTAAGCCAAAATGAATTTTTAATTAACAATGAATTATTTCCCTATTTTGATGACATAGTTTTATGTGAAATAAAACAATTAAAGCAAGAAATAAAACGCGTTGAGATAGAGTTAGCAAAATAATATTGATTTAAAAAAGCAAATAAACAGTTTGTAATATGCAATTATATTAATTAAGGAAGGATTACGCCGAAGCTGGACAGCGGAGCTGATAGGGCATTTACTGGTGAAATATGAAAGCGAATGGTATGCCGATGAAGCGTTAAGCAAATGGAACGAAATTGATGACTTATTTGAAGAAGAAAAGCAACAACAAAAAGAGCTTATTGAAGCGGGATTAGATGAGCTTGGCATCACCGAGCCTTACCTCCGTGATTTTGCCTTAGACGTGGTGGACGAAGCGCATAAACATGTCAAATCAAACTGGCAACTTGAAAAAGCGCAGCGCATTAAACCATCACTGTGGTGGAAACAAGTGGCACAGGCGCAAGCTCAAAATCAAAATCAAACAACCAGCACAGAACAAAGCAATGCGAATACTAATACACCAAAACTATCCAATCTATCCGCAGACGGCAAGGCTTGGTTTATTCATCCGGTGGCGATGATGGATTATTTTAAAGTTGAAACAACAAAACTTTGGCATGAGCCTTTAGAATACCCACAACGAACGTGTTATAGTTCAAACCACAATCCTAATAATTGGAATGGTGCTTTTGGTTATATGAGAGATGAAGGAGCTAAAGCTCATACTGGGTTAGATCTATTTGCGGATATAAATACCCCTTGCTATGCCTGTTTAGATGGTGAAATAGTCCAATATGACGTAGAAAGTGGATATGGCAATGTGTTGGTTATCGAAGTGAAAGGTGATGATTTACGCGCATCAAGAAATGACTATACGCTTGAATTTACTGACAGCACCAAAAAAGTGAAAGAGATAGTCCAAGCCGATAATTTTAATATTAATGCTGACTATTTTTACTTACGTTATTGTCATTTAAGTAATAAACGTGCTGACTTAAAAGTTAGGGACAAGGTTAAATCGGGCGATTTGATAGGCTATACAGGTGATACAGGTAACGCTAAAGGACTTTGTAACCCTCATTTACATTTTGAAATCGCTATGAATCAAAATGGTAATCGAACTAATACAGGCAGTCTACAAAAGGATAGATTAGCCTACAAAATTAATCCAGCCTTCTTCGTTAACTTACAGCCAATAGTTGAAGATGAACAGACAAAAGTAAAAGAGAGAAGAGAGAAAGAAGAGCAGGCTAGAAAAGAGAAAGAAGCGAAAGCAAAACAGCAACGCACAAAACAAAAATAAATTAAGGAATAACAAGATGAATTATATCAAGTCTATTTTACTTATAATATTCTTAATACCGACAATTAGCCAAGCAGCATTATATCGTATTTACACAGGCACCATTGGTCAAAATAAAGCTGAATTTTATTTTGATGATGATTTTGCTGTTTATATTGATAGTAAAGATTATCAGGTTAAGAATTTTGATTATATAAGAAAAAGTAGTTATCCAACTAAATTTAAATCTAATAATGTAAATTCATCAGATAAAATAGTGATTGAAAATGTTGACAGTCATACTTTTTATTCTGCATCAGAAAATGATCAACAATTAACAGGCTATACCCTTAATGGTGATAAGGTAAATTTACATAAAACATTTGAATATGAAAAATATAATGAGCAACATCCATTGAGTGAAGCAGAGTTTAATAATATTGAATTTTTACAACAAAGTAGCACTAAAGACTTTTATTTTAAGGTGATAATATCTAAGAAAAAAAAGGAAGAAGTAGAGATTGTGGGGATTAAAATTTATAGCAAACTTGATGGTCGCCTTATTCAAACTATTACTGGTATACAAGGATGCAAGTTTAATTCTTATGTTAGTATTATGGCTACTGGAACTGATTTTAATTTTGATGGTGATAATAATGATTTTTATCTGAGTAAAAGTAGAAATTATGGTCCTAATCAAATAACAGAATACTACGTTTATGACAAAACCCAACAACAATTTGTTAAATTAAATCTCGATGGTAATGGTTTTCGTTTTGATGATGAAGAAAAAGAGGCCACTAGCTACAAAACCTGCCCAGGTAAAAAAGACAATGACGAAATATCGCTAATCGATGATTTTAAATACATAGGCAATAATCGCTATAAACGTGTCAAAACTGAATGCCTGTATAAATCGGGACACTATCTAAACAAAAAAAGTAACCAATTTGAATATAAAAAACAAAGGGCGTGCAAACCCAAAGAAATAAAAGATTGTCGAAATTATATTGATACTAATGATTATGATGATTATTAATGGCACGGAGCTAATTATGTAGCTGAACTCATTCTTGGCGGAAAGGGACAAAATACGACATTACCGAGTGTCTATTCTGAGCCTGCAAATAATGATGATTTTTTCACTATTCGCTTTATGATTGAAAACAAGCCATACTGGATAGCCGCCAGTAAAGTCTTACACCTTAATGGCGAAGATGGGCAACTCAATTCAAGCGTAAGTTATTGGCGTGATTTTCCGTTATCATTAGATAACAGCCTTTCTC
>NZ_FMWS01000078.1:0-189 GCF_900103255.1 Gilliamella bombi
AATTGTTGTTGCGGATTTAACCTATATTCAAGTTAAGCAACGTTGGAACTATTTATGTGTTTTAGTGAACTTATCCGATAGGCAAATTGTCGGTTGATCCTCGACAAAAAAGTGGACAAAAGTCGCCTCTATGATATAAACAAAAATCATAGGAGACAAATATCATGGTGGTCAAAAAATTTAGTATCG
>NZ_FMWS01000078.1:275-528 GCF_900103255.1 Gilliamella bombi
AATGATATACTAAAAAAGGCGCATGTGTACTTCATCAACAATCCAAGTCGATGAAGTACGCTTATATGAAAAATCATTTAACCTGCTATCCCGTTACTAGGATATGCTCATTACTTGGTGTCAGTTCATCGGGTTATTATGCTTGGTTAAAAAGAGCAAACAAATCAGCTAAACTCAGCGAGTATATCCAAAAACAGTATTGGCAACATAAAGCCCGTTTGGGTGCGCCAAGCCTGCTTCATGATGCAAGGGA
>NZ_FMWS01000095.1 GCF_900103255.1 Gilliamella bombi
TGCCATTAATCACCTTGCCAATCTCAGTGTCGAATAACGGCTGCGTTGTTGAATTTCCGCTTTCAGAGAGCTTGTCTGTTCAGGCGTGTTTCATGGTGACTGACTAATGCTTTTTTGTCATTGCTGATAAGTTAATTCCTCATCTGTTGGTTGTCTGTAAGCAGTAAAATGATTGTCGCTAACAAAAAATAATGTATTTTTCATATAAATTGCCTGATTACCATTTAATAAAAACTTAGAAAAAGGTGTTTTTTCAAAACCATGGATGGAGATGTATTCTAATTCATTACTAATATCAATGTCATAACTTTTAAAGTTTTCCACATGTTGTTGATATAATTCATCATTATCAAAAAAACGTTTTGAATTCACTTTACCAAAGCTTATTGAATAAGCTTGTTGATAATTAACACATAGCTTTTCCTCATTTGGATTTAAAGTTAATATTGTACTTTCAAACTGGTCGTAATCTAACCCATGAGCAAAACGTAAATAATTATTTCCTTGTTTATTGGTTAGTAAAAGACTTTTTTTAGAATGTATATTATTATTTTTAGTAGCAAATTCTTTATAGCAATTAGATATGACAGGTATTTCTCTAAACTTACCATCTTTGGCTATTTTATAATGTTGTATTTCAATTGTTTCATCAGTAAAACGTTGTTGACGTTCAATTTGGTAATTTTTATCAATATTATAATAAATAAATCCTTGAGCAAGATCGTCTATTCCAGAATTTTTTCTTGTTAATCCATTGGGATTTTTCAAAATAATCTTATCAATCACATCAAAATTATCAGAAAATAAATAAAGATAAGTTATCATTTCTCCATTTCTTTGTAGTCCTTCAATTAAAATTGGTCTAATTCTGTTATGAAGGACAGGAAGTTTTATACCAGAAAGATGAGTTATATAATCGTGGCGTTGAGCATATAAATCATTATTAGATAACTGTAAATAATTAACAAAACTTCGAGAAATATTATGGGGATAATATTCATTTTCATTAAAAAAATTATAATAAAAATGTTTATAATTATTATCTTTAATGAAGTCTCCTGTAATCCGAGAATTGTGCGGCAGTTTAAGGGATGGAAAATGTTTACTTATTTGTTTAAAAGCATTTTTGCCAGCTGGCTTTAAAAAGGATAATGCCATCTCTTGATTAATAAAAACTAACTGGTCATTAAGATAAATCACTTTTTGTTCAGGCAATAATAGTTTAGCAAAGTTACTATCTATTGAAAAATCAAACTGTAAATAATGCACTTCGTCTTTTTGTAAAGGAAAATTTTTAAGTAAATCAGAATGTAATAAATTATCAGGTATTAATTGAGATATATTTGCGACCTTTCCTATTTTTACAGGATACCTATTTTCATTTATATAGAAAATATTATCTTTGAACTTGATACTTAGATTATTAAGATAATCATCATTTTTTTTGTTTATCATCTGATTATTGTCAAAATATTTATCCAAAATCCAGTATGTTTGCTCGCTATTTTTTTCTTTGGCATAACAATAAGAATAATTTAAAAAAATAAAAATAAAGAAAATAAATTTCTTTAACCAGTCATATTTTTTTAATCTTGCCATTTTGATATCCCCATTTTTTATTTCCTTTAGGAAATTTTTTTTGTGGTTATTAATCATATACTTTCTTTATTATCACTAACTAGTTAGTGATTAAATTATACTCACCAAGCTTTTATAGTTTATTAGATAGACAAACCTAAATACCTCATCTTTTTAATTTAACAAAAATTCCATTTTCATTAATAATATAGCTTGTTTGATTTAAGAAAATCGTTGCTTTTTTATATCCATCATAAGGGGATTGAATTTTTTTAATAGTTATACGGTAATTTTCATCAATGAGATACCTATTCCAAATACCACCATCCTCTAATTCAATATTTTCACCTAGTTCCATACGATCAATGAAATCAAAATCCTCAGAAAGGCTAATTAGCGATAATTGAGGTGCGCCAGAAATGGAATATGAAAATAATAGTATTAAATTTATTTTTTTATATTTTTTCAATTTTATTGCGTGAAGATAATCATCCTTTGCTATACCTTTTAAAAAAAAATTAAACTCATCAGGTATTGGAGAAAAACCATCATTTTCTTCAAGAGGCCAATAACGATCAGTCAATGGAAGAATTGCAGTATTTAAATTATTATAAATACTAGCCAGTTCTTGACGCATTTTTTGTTTATTTTTAAATGTTAAAATAAGTTCATTATTAATAAATAAGAAAAGATAATCAGAATTAAACACTAATGATTGATTTAAATTATATTGCTCGGGTAATGTTTCAAAAATGAAATATTGATTTTCTTGCTGGTGGTCAACTAAATTTAAACGTTTTAATTCTTTTTGCAACAAACGCTTAAAGTCAGGTATTAAATTATCATTTGTTGGTTTTATATGAATAGAATATTTTTCATTAAATATTAATTGATACTGGTTGCTTCTAATCAAAAACCCATTAAATAATTTGGATAATTGATAAACACTTTCAGAATTAGACAGAGAATTAGGGAAATAATTAATATTGACTAACTGCCATTCTATCATGTCTTCTTTTATCAATTCATTTACGTTATTTTCTAATCTAGCATTTACTATCGATGTAACAAAACAACATAAACATACAATGGCAAATCTATTTATTATTTTTAACATTATTAACCTCTATAATAGATTCTTTAAACTATTTATTAATAAGTGTGATTAATTTTTCTTTATTTAAAGTAGTGGCATCAGTACAAAAATATTCATCTAATAAATATTGTTTTTCAAATGATCTAACATCCATATGAATCCAACTATAAGTATGCCCACTTATTTTTTCTCCTGTTGGAGTTAATCCTATTGGCTCTGTAGTAAATAAATTTATATTATCCCAATCATTTTGAGTATTAAGATAAGTCTTAAAAAAGTTATCACGAATATATAGTAAAGGTGCAATATTATTTTTATTTAGTCCTCCGATAGCCCATGTACCTTTATAAAATTGAATATCTAATGCTTTTCCTCTGTGATTAGCTGTTTTTCCATCTGTGTGGGAATGACAGCGATAACCAGATGAAATTAATCTAAATTTATAAACATCTTGTCTAGCTAAATAAAAGTTTAATGCACAAAGACCAAATAATAATGATCTGTGTATACCAGGAAATTCATAAGTATTATATCGTTCTGGTGAAGTATTTGTTCCTAAACCATTACCAAATCCACTACATTTTTTAGGGGAACATTTACATTTAAGTTGTAGCCAAATTGTATTATTGATTGCATATTCCTCCTGAAATTCATCAATCGCTTTTATTACATTCATATCTACAACACCTGTTTCATCGATTTGCATATAAGATAGATTGGTCAGTTTAGGGGTATTGGCATCGCTTTGTTCTGTGCTAGTTGTTTGATTTTGAGCTTGCGCTTGCGCTTGTGCCACTTGTTTCCACCACAGTGACGGTTTAATGCGCTCTTCTTTTTCTAGTTGCCAGTTTGTTTTGTTTTCAACTAAAATGATTGTCTTTTCTCTTTCCAGTAATCTATCTGCTAATGCTCGTTTCATGGAAAATCATTAATATCTTTGTGTTATTGCGTATAAACTAACTCCTCTTTTGTTGGTTGTCTGTAAGCCACAAAATAATCTTTACCTACAATAAATAATGTATTGTTCATATAAATGGCTTGATTGCCATTTAATAAAAATTTAGCTATAGGTTGTTCATCAATATTTTCAAATGTGACATATTCCAATTCGTTACTGATATCAATGTGATATTTTTTAAAATTTTCTACTTGCTGTTGATATAATGCCTCATTACAAAAAAATTGTTTTGAATTAGTCTTACCAAAGTTTACCGGATAAGCTTGTTGATAATTAACACAAAGTTTTTTTTCATTAGCATTTAAAGTTAATGTCGCACTATCAAGCCCTTCTAATTGACCACCATCAAAACGTAAATAGTTATTTGCTTGTTTACTTGTTAACAAAAGGCTTCTAGCCGAATGCTTATTTGGATTTTTAGTACCCCATTTGCTATAGCAATTAGACGTAACCGGTATTTCTTGAAACTTTCCTCCTTTTGTAATTTGAAAATGTTGTATTTCTATTGTTTCATCTTCAAAGCGTTGTTGGCGTTCAATTAAATAGTTTTTGCTTATATCGTAACCAAAAAATCCAATTGCCCCTCCCCCTGTAGCCGGGTTCTCTCTTGTCATACCAGATTGAGATGACAATATAATTTTATCTAAAAAATCAAAATTTTCTGATAAAAGGTGAAGGTAAATTATTTGCTCTTCATTTTCTTGTGTGCCAGTTATTAAAATTGGATTTATCACATTATTAATTTGAGGTAGCTTTATTCCATTTAAATCAATTAAATAATTATTTAACTGTTCATATAAACTATCGTTATCAAATAAGTTTAAATAGTATGCAAAACTTCTTGATATATTTTGAGGATAATTATAATAATTCTCATCCTTAATGAATTTCTCCGATCTTTTAGAATTAATTGGTAAATTTAATGAGGGAAATTTATTACTTAATTTTTTAAATGAATACTTGTTTTGGGGTTTTAAAAAAGATGCAACTAAATATTCATTTATAAATAATAACTGTTCATTTCCAAAAATCAATCTATGCTTTGGCAATAATAGTTTAGCTAAATCAATATCTAAAACATCATCGAATTGTAAATAATTTATATCCCCATTCGGTAAAATAAATTCGTTGATAATTGGATTTTCAATTAGATTTTTTGTGAGTAATTGGGATAAATCAGATGTTCGATGTACGCTAACATTATACTGGCTATTATTAATATAAATGATATTATTAACCAACTTAACTCGTAAATTATTCAAATAGTTAGGATTATAACTATCTTTTTTCATTAGATAATTATTTTCAATATATTTATCTAAAACCCAATAAGCTTGATTAATATCTTTTGCATAGACATATGAAAAATGAAAAAAAACATATAATAAACAAACAAGTTTTGCTAATGATATATTTTTTTTCATTATATAAAAATAAAATCCAAACATGTTATTAACTTCCTAAATTTTTAACTAACTCTTTTAAATATTTACCATTGACATCTTTTGCTGTTTTGACAAAAAACTGATTTTTCAAAAACTTACTCTCAAAAACCCGAACATCATAATGAACCCAAACGCTCGCTATACTTTGATTGTCACGTCCTCTTGTTGGATGATATCTTGTATAGCTATTCTCTAAAGCAATACCATTAGAATGAAACCATCTGTATTCCGCATTTGTTTTTTCAGTTAAAATGTCGCGAACTAAATCACAACAATTGATCCTTTCATCTCTACTGTGTTCAGATTTTGATTTTTCTTTTTTAATGACATGGATATCGAGCGCTTTACCCATATGGTTAGTACTTTTTCTATTATTATAAATATTATCAGCCCAACATCGGTAACCAGAAGATACGATTTCCACAGTCAAGTGTTGACATCGTTCATCTGAATCAATATAAAACATAATACTTCTTAATACCCAAAACAAGGTCCGATGTAAGCCTGGATATTCAATCCCATAGGCATAATCAGTATCTGTTTTTCCATTATTAGTTTTATTAAGCCCAAAACCATTACAAGTTGGCTCAGTCAGATTTTTAAAAGTTGAACATTGGCATCGAGCCTGTGTAAAAAATGAATCTATTGAATACTCATCTTGGAATCTATCAATCGCTTGTATAACTTGTATATCAACAACGCCCGTTTCCTCAACTTGCATATAATCACGTTGAAACTGTTTTATCATATTTTCCGTTCTTTCAGTAAATTCATCGGTTGGTACATTGCCACCAAAACCTGCAATGCGGATATTAATTTCCCGAATAATCTCATGCTTATCCCCTTTCTGAAAAAGAATCTCGCTTTTAGGGAAGTAATCTATCATCGCCACCGGATGAATAAACCAAGCCTTGCCGTCTGCGGATAGATTGGATAGTTTAGGGGTATTGGCATCGCTTTGTTCTGTGCTAGTTGTTTGATTTTGAGCTTGCGCCTGTGCCACTTGTTTCCACCAAAGTGATGGTTTAATGCGTTGTGCTTTTTCTATTTTCCAGTTTGTTTGGATGTATTTAAATGCTTCATCCACCATTTTTAAAGCAAAATCACGGAGGTAAGGCTCGGTGATACCAAGCTCATCTAATCCCGCTTCAATAAGTGCTTTTTGTTGTTGTTTTTCTTCTTCAAATAAGTCATCAATTTCATTCCATTTGCTTAACGCTTCATCGGCATACCATTCGCTTTCATATTTCACCAGTAAATGCCCTATCAGCTCCGCTGTCCAGCTTCTGCGTAATCCTTCCTTTAAATCCCTATCCGTAAAAGTCGGCGGCGGTAGGTCTTTTTTCCGTTGTGTTGAATATATCAGTGTGCCTGTTAAAATTTGGTGTAATGCCCGCATCGCTGGCTATCATCTTCTAAATCCAATTTGATCATTTTATTCTTAATTATTGTGACATTTTACGACGCCTTGTCTATCTCGATTTTTACACGAAATCGATTCCAATAGCTTGAAGTGCCCACTATTATCTATTTTATAATGTCTCCATTTTTCAATACTTTGAGTTTCGTCACTACCAACATCATTTAACAACCAAATATTATCAATATTTTTATCAATATAGTAATACTGTGAAAAAGCAGCCGATTCTAAAATTTTTTCTTTATAAATAGATAATCTATCAATTAATTTATTATCTTTTTCAATATTTAAATATATTTCGAAATCAAACTCTTTGTGCTGTTTTTTAGTTAAATTATATTGATATTCTCCTTTTTGATATATTACTTTCTTTTTGTCAAATAAAGTTTCACTAACTTCACCAAAATAAGAATCTAATTCGTTCAAATCACACTCACTATAAAAATATGAATTATAATAAGATCCATCAGCTGGGAAATCACACTTCTTATTCATATCATCTATAATTTTTTTATTAGCCAACATTGGATGACCAAACCAATTAAATTCACGATTTGGTATCTTATAATTAAATCCTCTATAGGTTACAGGTGATCCGTTATTTTTTTCTATATGCTTCGAAAATGTTATCAAGTAACCTGACCTAGTCAAAAAAACAAAATAATTATCTACCTTTATTAAATCAGTCAAATCTTCTTTCAGACATAAATCATTTTTATCATTATTAGGAAATTTTATTACCTCAAATTGATTTCCTAAAGGGATTTTTTCTTCTGAAAAAATTTTTTTATACTCCTCTACTTCTGGGATTTTCCAATGAGATAAAAGAGAAGTAATATCTGTTGTTGTCTCATACGAAATAAAACAAATTGTATCAACTATAACTTCTCCATCGATTAATATCAGTTTAATTTTCGAATATCTTTCTATTAAACTTTGCCTTTTAGAATCTGATTCTCTTCCAAAAATAGAATTCTTTGAAACTTTATAAAAATCCCAAATATCTGGAGATTCATTTGAATGTACATTTCCTACAAAAAAAATAAAAAATGAAATCAAAGTTAAAAAAATTTTTTTCATTTCATATTATCCTGCTAATTTAAATTTTCGAATTGTCCTATTACTTTAATAGCATTAAAATCAAAATTTTCTGTATGTAAATGGCTATCATGTAACTTTCCACCATTTATTATTCCTGATATACCTTCAAATAATTTATAAATTGTTGCTCCTATCCGAAACGTTCCAAAATGAAATTTAGCTAAAGCATTAACAAATTCTTTATCTTTTTCCCAATCCGATAAATTTCTATCTTTTTTAATGTATTTTGTGTCAATACTTTGACCATTTATGTGTAAAGCGCTAGGAAAACATGAACCTTGTTCATAAGCGCTACCTGTCACAATGATATTTTCCTTTATTTCAGCTAATGCACCTATAAAACCGGCTAGAATATCTGAGTTAGTATATTTTCGATAAGTTTCTTTAAGTTCATATTTAATAACTACATCATTGCTTTCATAGTTAATACTATCTGGCATTCTAACCAATTGCGCTTCTTCTTGCTGTTTTGTATAAAGTCGCCATACAATTCCATCTTGGTCATGTATTCCGTATTCAGCTATATCTCCATTAGCCATAGTTAGCCTTTCATAAATACTTACACCATTTTCTTTTTTTATCCATTCATGAATATCACCATTTTCATATTTAGCTTTAGCTACTATATAACCATCACTAACATTAGTTTTAGTTTCCGAAACCCTTCCATGATCGGGATATTTAAATGTTTTTCTAGGGTGTCTATTAAATCCTTTCTTATTAATCGTATGCCAATCTGCTATACATATTTCATGCTCATTATTATCTTTATCATGATAAACGTATTTATATTTTTGTTCATAACCTTTCAATATTTCTTGTGGTATATGTTTTTCAATTTTTCCATCATGATAAATATGATAAGTAGCTATGCCTGCGCCTGAAAAATAATCCATCATCGCTACAGGATGAATAAACCATGCTTTGCCGTCTGCGGATAGATTGGTCAGTTTAGGGGTATTTGCTTCTGTGTTTGCTGTTGGGTTTTGCACTTGAGCCTGTGCCACTTGTTTCCACCACAGTGATGGTTTAATGCGTTGCGCTTTTTCTAGTTGCCAGTTTGTTTTGACATGTTTATGCGCTTCGTCCACCACGTCTAAGGCAAAATCACGGAGGTAAGGCTCGGTGATGCCAAGCTCATCTAATCCCGCTTCAATAAGTGCTTT
>NZ_FMWS01000033.1 GCF_900103255.1 Gilliamella bombi
ATTATTCCTCATACTTATTTTTATTGATTTATTATTATAAAATAAACAATTAACATCATTTTTGGTAATTCCAAAATGGAACTATAATGTATAATAATTCAACTTTATTTTAGAATAAAAATTTCATTTTTCACCTACTTTTTTGTAAAGTTTTGTTAAGCATATAAAAATCCTTAACCAATCGAACCACTGTATGTGTGGTTAACTTTTCCTCTGTTTATAGAATTGGTAAGGTATTGATGCTACATACATTGGTTTTTATGGTAAGTTTTAATGGCATTGAAAAGCCACTGCCACAACCTATCATTTTTTTCTTATCATTACCTATTATTCTTACACCATTATTGTCATACCACCAATAATTAGTCGATTCAACTTTAAACGGCTCCTGTGGATCGGCATTATCTATATTATTATAATTTTCAACTTTATCTAAGTTTGTTGAAGTATAAATCGCCACTTTAAAATCGTTAAGCGTTAAATTACCATCAAATTCTTTCACTTCACTAGATTTTATAGTGCCACTCGCCTCACTGTAAAAAACACCGTTGACAGTAAAACCATGTTTATCTGCACTCGATAACGCCACCACTTGCTGGCATTCCTAGCAATGACCAGACTTGAAGTCGCTTTTAGTATTGCATTAGCTGAACTAACTATAGCCAATTGTGATAGTAAGATTAAGCTGGTTTTGATGCTAGACTATTTTACAATAAACTTCTTTCCCCAACTTTTTGTAAAGTCTTGTAGCCACGTTAGCTTTTCAATTTCATCATTAATAGATATAATCTATTTAATCAACTATATTTAACAACTTTTCTTTAATTTAAAGTAACGTATAGTATTTATATGTAAAAAATTTATTCGAGGTGAAAATGTATACTGTAATTTTTGGGCGTCAAGGTTGCCCTTATTGTGTTCGAGCTAAAGAACTAGCTGAAAAACTTTCTCAAGAGCGTGATGATTTTTCTTATCGTTATGTTGATATTAACGCAGAAGGCATTACTAAAGAGGATCTATCTAAAAGTGTTGGTAAACCTGTTGAAACAGTACCTCAAATCTTTATTGATGAAAAACCAATCGGTGGTTGTACTGATTTTGAAGCTTATGCAAAAGAGCATTTAGGTTTATTTAAAGAATAATGTAAACGAGTGTATTAAATTCAAGCCACCATTTGGTGGCTTTTTAATATTTACTTGTTATTAACGACCTGGTAGTTTTTTCCAAGTTACCTCGTTACGTAAATAAGTTGGTTCTACTTGCTCAACATTAACTACTTCATTCTTTAACCATTTATTCTTAGCAAGAACGACTAGATCCTGTGCGTGAGGTAATAAGATATCACTCTGTCTTATTCCTTTAATCATATCTGGATAAGTTTGCCAACCAGTGCCAGCACAATAACTATCATTACCTATATTTTCCACTTTTTCTATTACTTTTTCAGGTGCAATAACACATTCTGAAATAACTGTTTGCCATTGATTATTGCTGTAAGAGTATTGTCCTAAATAGACTTCACCCATTCTGGCATCAATTGTAGCAATGACTTTTGTGGCTTTTTGTGTTCGATATACACCTTGAGCCAAGGTCATCAACGTTGAAACTCCTATCATTGGTTTGTCAATGCCTAATGCTAAACCTTGTGCAACACCAATGCCAATTCTAACGCCAGTAAAACTACCAGGCCCTTGCCCAAAGGCTATGGCATCAACTTGAGCAAGTGAACAATCTGATAGTACAAGAAGTTTATCCACCATTGGTAATATTTGCTTAGTATGATCGCGTGCTGATATGATGAAATCATGAGTGATTTCATTACGGTAAAGTAAAGCTACCGAACATGCTTCTGTTGAGGTATCAATAGCTAAGATAGTACTCATTTCTTTTCCAAAATATTTAATTTTATAAGTTAGTTTTAGATAATAAAAAATTAATAACTTTATTTACATCTCGTGTTCTTGGCGATGGAGGTAAACTATTAATAAAGGTTGCACCGTAAGGTCTCATAACCAAGCGATTGTCACAAATAATAATTGCTCCACGGTCATTATGATGGCGAATTAATCGACCTACACCTTGTTTTAAGGTAATAACAGCTTCAGGTAATTGCACATCATTAAATGCATCTCCACCTTGCATTTGGCAATCTTCCATACGAGCTTTTATTAAAGGATCGTCTGGAGATGTAAATGGTAATTTATCTATAATAACACAAGATAAGGTATCGCCTCGAACATCAATACCTTCCCAAAAACTACTGGTAGCAATTAATAAGGCGTTTCCGCTATGTATAAATTGCTCAAGTAATTTTACTTTGCTTGTTTCACCTTGTACTAATACTGGTAATTTGGTGAGTTCTTTAAACTGTTTTGCTAAAGCATTCATCATGGCATAAGAAGTACATAGGAAGAAACAACGTCCATTGTTTGCTTCAATAACTGGCAATAATATATCGACCAATTTTTCAGCATTACCTTGTTCATTAGGAGAAGGAATATAACGCGGAACACACATGACAGTTTGATGTAAATAATCAAATGGGCTTTCTAAAATAAGGGACTCGGCATTTGTAAGACCAAGGCGCTTAGTAAAATAATCTAATTTATTATCAACAGACAAGGTTGCCGAGGTAAAAATCCAACTACCTTTACGTTCTGCTAATAGTTCAGAAAATTTATCGGCCACTGATAATGGCGTTATCGCAAAAACAAAATAATTATAAGTACATTCATACCAATAACTAAATCCAGTTACATATGTTTCACTTAATTTTTTTAATAAGCTGATGTATTGATTTACTCGTTCAAAGCAATTATCTAATGCTGTAGATCGCCCTATTGCCAACATTAAAACCTCACGACAAAAATCTAATGCATCAAAAAGATAAGATAACTCTTTTTTTATTGCTTGCTGTTTGAATAACACTCGCAAATTACCTTTAAGTGGTTGCTGATTAATTGCAATACGCAAATCTTGAACACTTTTTTGCAATTTATCTGCACACTGCTGTAGCTGAGACATATCTTTTACTTCAGTACGATAGCTAAGTGTTATCTCTTTTGCAAGTTCTAGTAGCTGACGACTAGTCAACTGTTGTCCAAAATAGTGACAAGCCAGATCTGGTAACTGATGGGCTTCGTCAAAAATCATTACATCAGCCTTAGGAATAAGCTCACCAAAACCTGTATCTTTTACCACAACATCGGCTAAAAATAGATGGTGATTAACAACCACAATATCCGCATTTAAAGCACGCTTACGAGCCTTAACAACATAACAATCATTATAATGTTCGCAGTCACTTCCTAGACAGCTTTCGTTTGTACTGGTCAATACTGGCCAAATTGGGTTTTCTTCCGTGACAGTTATACATTTGCTAATATCTCCATCTTTGGTTTTAATTGACCAATTTTTGACACGAACTAAATCAACACGTAAATCTTTATCAAGATCTCCTGCAGCTGCATATTGATTATACAATCGTTCTAAACAAAGATAATTCGACCTACCTTTAAGAAGAGATATTTTGCCAGTGTAATTTAATGCTTTTTTGATAATAGGCAGATCTTTACTAAAAAGTTGATCTTGTAGATTCTTGGACCCCGTGGAAAGTATTACTTTCTTTTCACTACGTAAAGCGGGTACTAAATAAGCGAACGTTTTACCTGTTCCAGTTCCAGCCTCAACAACAAGAGGCTGTTGCTTATTTATTGACTCTGAGACTTTACTTGCCATGTTTCGTTGTGGCTCTCTTGCCACAAATCCATCAATAGCTTTAGCCAATAAACCATTTTCAGAAAAATCATCAATCACTTAAAATATACCTAATAAGAAATAAGTTTAAAATATCGACAAAAATTAGAAAAGATATTTAAGGATGAGTACAACGTTATGAACGTATAACTGTTTATTCTACATTGAAAAGAACTCTATATAACAAAATTTAGCAACTTAAAATTTAAATAATATGCATACTATATCAATAATTGTTGAAAAAAGACATATAGGAATTTTGCAAAAGTATCAAATTATTTCATGAGAGCAAAAGGAATTATGCCTGCACATTATCGCTAGCATTTATAGTTATCCGGCTAGAAATGTATTATTAATTAATATATGCTTACAAAAGATCGACAACCCTAATATATAGTAAACAAGTTTTAAAAATTGAATTATACAATACATCCCCAACTCTTTGAATTAAATGTTAATAAAAATCATAAGGGATGTTAAATAACTAACCAAAAATAATTATAAAATAAATATAGAAATAGCTAAATCTCTATTTATTATTTAACCATTTCATATATTCTATTGTTCCTTCGGTAACAGTTTTAAATTTAATTGGACAACCAGATTCTCGGAATTTAGTCATATCTGCTTGTGTAAAACGCTGATAACGACCTTCTAAATGTTCTGGAAATGGAATATATTCAATTTCACCGTTTTGATAATAACTAAGAACAGAATCAGCAACACTTTGAAATGATTCTGCTTTACCTGTTCCACAATTATAAATTCCTGAGATTTTATTTTCCCAAAACCATAAATTAACATCAACCACATCTTCAACATAAATAAAGTCACGTTTAAATACATCGCTACCAGCAAATAATTTGAGTTTTTCTCCCTTATGAAATTGTTCATTTAAATGAAATGCTACACTAGCCATACTACCTTTATGTGTTTCATGAGGACCATAAACATTAAAATAACGAAAGCCACATACTTGTAAGTTAGTTTTTGGCAAGATTTCTCTCACATATTGATCAAATAAGAATTTAGAATATCCATAAATATTTAGTGGTTTTTCATAAGCTTTATCTTCGATAAAATTATCGCTACGTCCTCCATATGTTGCTGCAGATGAAGCATATAAAAATGGAATCTCAAAATCTAAGCAATAATGCAATAGATCTTTAGAATACTGATAGTTATTTTCCATCATAAATTTACCATTCCATTCAGTAGTTGAGGAACATGCCCCTTGATGAAAAATAACGTCAATACCCAAATCTTGATTTGATAAAATTACCGAAAGAAATTCATCTTTATCCATATAATCAGCAATATCTAAACCAACTAGGTTAGAGAATTTTGTCCCATCAGTTAAATCATCAACAACAAGAATATCTTTATACCCTTTAGTATTCAAACCTTTTACAATATTACTTCCTATAAATCCTGCTCCGCCAGTTACAACAATCATAGTAATTATCCTTCTCAATTAATAACCAAATAATTATATTCGAATTCTTAAATTAAAACTAATTAAAATATTATGAGTAATTGTTATAATTATTCAAAAACAAATTTACTTATATAATTTTTTATAGAAATAAAGTTTGGTACAATAAATAATATTAAAATAACTTATTTGTATAGAGAAATGCTAGAAAATTTTATTAATATTATCCGTAAACTTAATAGAAAAAGAAATTACTTCACTAAAGAAGTAAAACTTTTAATCTTGTCTTTTAAGATAAAAAAAACTAAATTAGATCTATCAAAAATAAATAAGATTACTATTCAAGCCTGTAAAAATGGACTAGGTGATGCAATTATTATATCTGGTTTACCAAAGATTTTAAAATCTCAAGGCTACCAAGTTACGATTTTGACAATAACAAAAAATGCTTTTCTATTTGAAAATAATCCTAATATAGATAAGGTTATTTGTCTTGATAAACCTTTAACGAAGAGACAAACACAGATATTGAAATATTTAGAATGCGATCTTTTTATTGACCCAAATAATAAAACAAGTTACTCAAATTGGGTATTTAAAGTAATAAAAAAAATAAAACCAAAACACACTATAGGTTTTAACTACCCTAAAACGTACCGGATATATGATTCAATTATAAATTATTCTGACTATAGCTCTCATTTTAGCAAAAGATTTATCTACATTCTTAGACATATAAATATTGAAGTTAAAGAAAAGGAATATAAATATGACCTTTATTATCCTAACAAATATGATTTGCAAGTAGAAAGAATCTTATCTAACTATCAAAATAAAAAAATCTGTATCTTTACTCCTTATGCTTCCTCTGAACGTAGAAGTTTTTCTGAAAAGCAAGTTCAAAATATACTCAATTTATTATCAAATTATCCAAATTTAATAACTATAGTTGTAGGTTTACCTGATAAAATAAATAAATTATGCCAATCTCCCAATGTTTTAATAAATTCATTAGATCATTTCTTTTATACTGTTTCGCTTGTAAAACATTGTAATTTTGTCATTTCAGTTGATACATCAATTGTTCATCTTTCAAATGCATTCAATAAGCCTCTAATTAGTATTTATAGCTCTGAAGTTGATATTTTTGATCCTAGATATGAAAATAACAATGTATATAAACCAAATTATGATAAAGCTATACAGATCATTGCTCCTGGAGATACGGCTAAAAATTTAGACATAAATATTTTACAACAATATATTAATAAATATCTCACTACCTAAAAATGAAATCGATAATAATAACAACTTATTAAATAATTAAACAAACTTTAGGATATAAAAATAATTTAGAAATTAAAAATTTCATCATAAGATTTTTTCTCAAATATATGAGAATCAAGTGCACTATCTAAAGACATATTTTTAACTTCTACATTTAATTTTTTCATAACCTCACTAGCATGTTCAAAAGCTGGAAGTATGTTTTTTTCAAAATCCAATGCTAACTGTGAGTAAGTAATATTATCTGGTGTTTCGTAAAATCTTGGTAAATGAAAATTATTTAAATCAACTCCAGCCAAATATAGTTGTTTAAAGCCTAAGTATATAGCAATTTGAAGGGTCCAATAAACCACAGTTTTGGCAGGAAATACACCATGAGCTATATTGGTTTCAAAAGCCAATGGTTCATGCTCTTTATTTTTATTGTTATAAAAATAAATGCTTTTATTTCTTTGAGGATCATTTTCTATTTCAGATAATGTTCTCAAAGGTTCATAAGTAAGTTTAAATGCATCTTCTATCAATGCTATTTTACAAAGAATAGATTTGTATCCAAATAAATTTATTATTTTTACTAATCCATCAACTTGTAAAAATAATAAAAGTTTTTTATTAGATATAATTTTTTTAACTATATCTGAACGCTGAGAAAAAAAATGAATATCCGTTATAACATACAAATTAAAGTTAACTTTGTCTTTTAGACAGTATGAACCATTAACACCAAGAGTAGAAATCAATTGAGAGTGCTTAAATGTTATTTGATTAATCGAGGGACCAGAGGCTATAATAATCAGTTTACCTCTATAAGAATTTTCTAACGATTTAAGATCAACTATGGGTACTTTCCTTCCTTTGTAGGAAAAATCCACAATCTGCCCACACTCTCCACGAGAAATTTTTATATATGGCCAACGCTTTCGATTATGTTTATAACGTTTTGAATGAGCTAGCCTATATATTAATTTGAAAAATTCATCTTTTAATTTCATTATCATTAATATTATTTTTTAATTTTAACTTTAAATATAAAAATGCATATTTTATAGCCTCAAATACACGACCTTGTTTTAAAAATCTTTTGGCATATATTCTATAATCAGAAATTCTCATTTTATCTTTATAACTTTCAAGCGGGCAAGATCTCCATGAAGTAAAATGTTTATAAAAAACATACCAATCTTGAGCCATACCTAAATGTTCTAGGTACCAAGGTTTTCTTGCTCCTGTAAAATGAATAAAATAAGGTATTTTTTTTTCGGTTTTCAAAAATTTATTTTGGTCTTTCTCTGAAATCCAAGTAAATAAATAATTCCAATCATGATCAATGATTAATACATTGTTCTGCAATACTATGTTAAGAGCATCTTGATCGGGATAAAGTAACTGTTTCCTATGCTCTAATAGAATGTTATTAATTTTTTCTTCAGTATGAAAATCATTCCATTTTTTTACATTTATATATAAAAATCCCGAATTAAAATAATTGCTCGTAGATAAATTTAAACGTTGAACATTGTTTTTTATATTTTCTTTATTTAAGGAGTCAACACTAGCAGCGCAAACAACATTATCTATATTAATATTATTAATAGCTGAAATATCTTTAAAACAGAGTATATCAGCATCTAAATAAATTAACTTATCAACCTTTTCTTTTAGTAATCTAGGAACCAAAAGTCGAATATACATTGAACGGTTTAAATGCTTTATAGCATACTCATTATCATACTTATCTAAAAAACCCTCAGGTATAGAATAAACGCTAATATTTAAATACATTCTATTCAATTTATCTATATCTTCTTGTGAAACATCATAAAGAAAAACATGGAATTTTAAAGAGTTATTCAAATTATTAAAATAAATTGATTGAATAGCTATAGCTACGTACTTCAAATAGTTTCTATCAGAGCAAAAAGCAATATTAATGCTATCTTTTTTATCATTCATTTAAGTTTATTTCCACCATCATTCATTTGCTACCGATAATATCTTTATTTGGGCATACTAAAATTATTATTTTCCACCTAACAATATAAATACCATACCCTTTTCTAGATTAAGAAAGTTAATAAAATGTTAATTTTATATGATAGGAAACCACTATAATTAGACTATTTAAATTGCTTTCCAGTGTATAAATTATAATATATCCCTTTTTTATTTAACAATGTCTTATGATTACCTTGTTCAACAATATGTCCATTATCAAGCACTAAAATTTCATCAGCATTTTCAATAGTCGATAACCGATGAGCAATGACTAAAGAAGTTCTACCTTTTTTTAATTCATCTAGTGCTGTCTGAATAGCTCGTTCTGATTCGGTATCTAGTGCTGATGTTGCTTCATCTAATATTAAAATTGGACTATCACGTAATAATGCCCTTGCAATTGCAATACGTTGCCGTTGTCCTCCCGATAATAGTACACCACTTTCTCCGATTTTTGTGTCAAATCCATTTTCAAATTTCATAATAAAATCATAAGCAAAAGCTTTCTTTGATGCCTCTTCTATCTGAGATCGCGAATAGTAACCAACGCGACCATATGCTATATTATTAGCAATAGTATCATTGAAAAGATAAACATTTTGAGATACTAAACCAATCTGATTTCTCAAGCAAAACAAAGTTAGATCTTTAATATTACATCCATCTATCAATATTTCACCTTCCGTAATATCATAAAAACGTGTGAGTAAACTCGTGATGGTTGTTTTTCCAGAACCTGAACGACCAACAAAAGCAATAGTTCTTCCCGCTGCTACTGAAAAATTAATATCTTGTATCGCTAGTTGCTGCCTAGTTTCATAAGAAAAATTCACATGCTTGAACTCAATATTTCCTTTTACGCGTTCAATATTTATTTTTCCATTATCTTTTTCTATAGGTTGATCCAATATAGCAAATAATGTTTGACAAGCAGCCATACCTTTTTGAAAGCTTGCATTGACACTTGTTAAGCTTTTGATAGGTTGCATAAGTGCTACTAATGATGAAAAAACAACAGTAAACTCTCCAGGCGTAATATTTAAATCAGGATTGCTTGCAGTTAGCAAAACAAAAGCTATAGCAAAAGAAATCACTAATTGAACAATAGGTGTTGATAAGGCAGAAATAGAAACTAACCGCATACTATCTCGACGAAATTTATTGCTTATTTTTTCGAAATTTTTTGATTCTTCATTTTGAGCACCAAATACAATTATTTCTCTATGACCTTTCAACATTTGTTCCACTGACATAGTAACATCACCCATAGAGTTTTGCATATTTTTAGCTAATTGACGAAACTTTATTGAAATAAAAGTAATTAAAGCTATTACAATAGGAGTAATAATAATAAGAGATAAAGATAACTGCCAACTATTGTAAAACATGGTATAAAATAGACCACAAATAAATGCTGATTCCCGAATAATAACTATTAATGCATCAGATGACGATGATGCGACTTGATCTGTATCATAAGTTATGCGCGATAATAATCGCCCATTGGAATTTTGATCATAATAACTTACAGGCGAATCAACAAAATGATTAAAAAGTCTTTGTCTAATTCTCATCACGACTTTACCTGAGATCAATGAAAGAAAAACAGAATAGCCATAATTAGCAAGACCACGTAACAACACTAAACCAAAAATATATACTGGTGCTATTAATAAGAAATTCTTATCACCATCACTAAAGCCTCTATCCAGTAAAGGCTTTAAAATTGCAATTAAAGAAGTATCAGCAAATGCACTTAAAAAAAGTAATATAACAGATAGAAATAAAATTAGTTTATGTTCAACAACATATGGCCACAACTTCAAAAAAGTATTCCACGTAGATGAATCTTTATCTATATCGTTGTGAATTTTTAAATTATTTTTAGTCATATTTTTATAAATAAATTAATAATGTTAAGAATTAAATTGCATTTTATACATTTGCGAATAAAGTCCTTTTTGGGCTATAAGCGATTCATGATTACCATCTTCAACAATTTTTCCATCATTAATAACAATAATTCGATCAACTTTTTTTATTGTCGATAAACGATGGGCGATTATAATAGAAGTACGATTTTTTTGTAATATTTCAATAGCATCTTGAACCAATCTTTCAGATTCATTATCTAAAGCAGAAGTAGCTTCATCTAAAATTAATATTGGATTATTACGTAGGAGAACTCTAGCTATCGCAATTCTTTGCCTTTGCCCACCAGATAATAAAACACCATTATCGCCAATTTCAGTATCTATACCATCCTGTAATTTATCAATAAATTCTAGTGCATTAGCTAATTTAGCTGCTTTTATTATAGCTTCTCGAGAATGTAAACCTTTTTCACCATAAACAATATTATCAGCAATACTACCATTAAATAAATGTACGCGCTGAGATACATAACCGATCTGCTCTCGTAACGATTTTAACTTATAATTCTTAATATTAATAGAATCCAAAAGAATTTCTCCTTGTGAAACATCATAAAACCTAGGAATTAAACTTGCAATTGTTGATTTCCCTGCTCCTGATCGACCAACCAATGCCACTGTTTCTCCTTCTTTGATTCTAAAACTAATATCATTAAGCGAAGGTGTGTTTCGTGTAGGATAAGTATAAGTAACATTTTTAAATTCAATACTTCCTTTTACTTTTTCTTTTACTATAGTACCATTATCTTCTTCCAACGGAGCATTTAAAATGCCAAATAAGGACTCACAAGCAATTGCACCTTTTTGTAATTCAACATGTAGGCTAGTTAGTTCCCGAAGTGGACGCATAACAGCTACCATTGCCGAAAACACAACAGTAAATGATCCTGGTGTAATATCTAAGCTTTCACTCGCAACAAGATATAATATGAATCCCAATCCAAGAGTTGCAATTAACTGAATGATAGGCGTCGATAATCTTGATACTAATTCTATTTTTAAAACTCCTTTTCGAACAGTGTCTGTTATATATCCAAAATTGATTTTTTCATAATCTTTTGCATTAAAAATTAAAACTTCTTTATGACCATTTAACATTTCATCAGCTGCAGTAGTTATCTCTCCCATACCTTTTTGCATAGATTTTATTGTTTCTCTAAATTTTTTAGCAATAAATTGTGCAATAAAAATGATTAGGGGAACTATGATGAATAATACTAATGCTAATTTCCAACTACCATAAAACATAACACAACATAAACCAACAGCATATGTAATTTCACGGACTAATATTATTAAAGCATCAGAAGAGGCTTTAGATAATAGCTGTGTATTAAATGTAATAATAGAAACAAGATCGCCGACAGAACTTTTATCATGAAAACTGACCGGACTTCTAACTAGATGGTTGAAAATCAACTGCCTAAACTTAGTCACTACTTTACCAGATAACCAAGAAAGACAATATGTTGAAGCATAATTAGAAAGCCCTCTCAACCCAATTAGACCTATAATAGATAAAGCTATTATCATTAAAAGAGAATAATTTTTATCCATTAATCCATGATCTAATAGTGGTTTAGTAAGGGAAATGAGAGTAGCATCCGTAGCCGCATTTAATAATAAACCAAATATTGCAACAATTAATGCTTTTTTATATGGTGCAACAAAAGGCCACAGCAATCCTAGTGTTTTCCAAGTAGTGTATTTATCCGACATAAAGTTAACTAATAATTTCTAAAATAAGATATATTATACTATAATTTAGCATATCTTGTCAGTTTTATACTACTTTATGGCATATGAATAAGTTTTTTGCTTATTCATATAAACCATTTACACAAAATTACATATGTTTAATATACATAATTTCTTTTTATTAACCTAAATATCCTTTTTACATTTAGCAACAAGCTGAGATGTTGAATAGCCGTCAACTCGATCAAGTATTACTACTTTACCTCCATAGCCTATCACTTTCTGAGCTTCTGGCCAATTATCTATAGAATATCCTTCTTTAGCAATGATATCTGGACGAAGTTCATCAACTAAATAATTAGCATTATCTTCATTAAAAATAATGACATAATCAACAAACTCAAGGGATGCAAGTAAAGTAGCTCTTGTATTCTGATCTTGGATAGGTCTATCATTACCCTTGTATTTTTTTATTGATTCATCGGAGTTAACACCAACGACTAAAATATCACATACCTTTTTCGCTTGCTTAAGAGAACTTAAATGCCCTAAATGTAATAAGTCAAAACACCCATTCGTAAACCCAATTTTTTTACCTTGTTTTTTTAAATTATTAATTATTGATTTGGTTTCTTTAATGCTAATGCATTTATCTATATCATTACAATGATTTTGATATTGTTTAGCTAATAATTTATTTTTTAATTCATCGAAAGATACTGTAGCTGTTCCCAATTTTCCAACAACTATTCCTGATGCAATATTTGCTAATTGCATTGCTTTAGGTAAAGGTATTTTGGCCCCTAACGCAATACCTAAAGTAGCTAAAGATGTATCTCCTGCCCCAGAAACATCAAAAACTTCTTTAGCTTCAGTTGGTATTTTAACAATACAGTTTTTATTTTCATATGGTATATAAGCCATTCCATATTCACTCAACGTAACTATAATATTTTTTATACCATATCGTTGAAAGATAATATCCGCTCCTCGCTTCAGATCTTCATCAAAACTAGCATTCTCGGGGCAAAGCTTAATACCTGTTGCATCAAAAAACTCTTTGATATTAGGTTTAATTAATGTAGCGCCACGATACTTAGAATAATCATTACCTTTTGGATCTACAATAACTGGAATATCAAATTTATTACAAAGAGTAATGATCATTTGTGTTGTTTCTTGATTCAAAACACCTTTATTATAATCAGACAACAAAACGATATCGGTCATCTTAATAGCCTGCATAACTAATTTATAGAACTTTGGCAATAGCTCAGGCATAAAAGGGAACAATTTCTCCTCATCAGCACGAAGTAAATGATTGTGATTCGCAATAAACCTTGTTTTAATAATGGTAGGATGTGCCTTTAGGCTATAAAGATGGCTATGACTCCCTGCATTTTTTAATAGTGTTGCGACAAGTTTGCCATTTATGTCACAACCAACAAATCCTAAAAATGTAGGTTTACAGCCTAGATTTGCTAAATTAGCAGCCACATTACCTGCCCCACCTAACATTACTTCCTCACGTTCCAATTTAAAGATTGGAACAGGAGCTTCAGGCGAAATACGATCAACAGTTCCATATAAAAAGCGATCTAACATAATATCGCCAATAACCGTTACTTTAGTACTTTTAAATTTATCTAGATAAGAATAAAATTCATTCATTACAATATCCCTAGTATTATTGTTTCAATACTTTTTTAATTTCTTCAAAAGGAATAGTTGGTTTAATACTTTTAATACAAATACGATCATTTTTTTTATTAATACAATACGATGCCCAATTATCGTTTATCCACTCACAATTAACAGGACATGCATTTGAAAAAATATTTATATTATTTGAATAACCATAAAAATTTGGTGATGTAGGTCCAAAAATAACGACAGAAACACCACCATTCAAAGATTTTCGTAAATGAACCATTCCACCTTCTCCATCAATATGTAAACTTGAATTTTTCAGAATCGATTTTAATTGATTTAATGAAGTTTTTCCTACTAAATTTAGATCAACATCATCAATAAATTCACATCTTTCTGCTGAGACACCTAATTGCACAATTTTATACTCTTGAAATTCACTTTTTATTAACTTAACAAGTGAATTATAATAATCAAGTGGATAAAGCTTTGTTGACTCACTATGAAGATTTGTTCCGTCAACACCTCGATTAAGAGTAATAAATTTTTGATCGTGTAAACCAAATGCTTCTAAAACTTCTTGATCATTAAAAATAGGAGGTATAAATTTATAACTATCACCAGAAATATTTAAATAACCATAAATATCTGGCTGTTGTATTCTATTTTGTCTATTTATAATAGAGTATTGAATACTTAAGGCATCAATTTTTGGTGGATAATAAACAATTTTTTTATTTAATTGATAGAATTCCTCATACAATTTAACTAATTCTTTTATTTTAGGATTTGAATTAGTATCAAGTAATGATAAATGGTTATTAACAATAAAGGGAAAACGATCAATTTTGAAATCTAATAAATAAATAATTTCAGATTTGTTCCATTCTGTTACAGGATAAATATTAAAACAGGAGTCTCCCATTAACTCTTGAACCAAAAATTGATTTTTTACAAAAATATCAATGCATTTAATTTCATCTTTCAAAAATTCTAATAAATAAGAGCAATAATTAAAGCTAATCAATATATCTCCAATACCTCCAGTGATAAAAATCGAAATTCTATCCAATCTATATTGAATTTCGCGTGACTTATTGAACAGCGAACCTAATTTAAATTCGAAAAGCTTGCAGAAATTCCACCATAGTAATTTTATTGCGGCTTTTTTATATTTATTAGAATAAAGCAATTTATATTTATTAATCTTTTTTTGTAATTTATCAAAGTAGTTCATAATTAGTTTTTAATTTACTCATAACGTGTCAATGTTTTAAGCTACTATTAATAATAGTTATTAATACTCATCGTGTTCAAGTCAATTTTGATACCATGACCCTTTTAGTTCTGTACTAAAATCATATTTAATAATATAACAAAATGGTTCGGTCTTAGAGCGAGCCATTATAACTCAACATGCAGAAAATAATTAGAAAAACTATTTAGAATTCAAATTAATTTTTTAAATTAAATCTACATAAAAATTCAGCAAAATTATTAACACATTAGTTAACAAAAAACTACACTTTAATAAGTTATATTAATCTATTTGTTAGCACGAATTTTCATCATGATTTAAAACTTTTTTCACCTCTTCGAAAACTTCATAAGGACTTATACTTTCCATACAAATATGTTTATTAACACGATTAATACAGGTTTTGCTCCAAGTTTCATTTAACCATTCACAACTAAAAGGACAAGCTTTTGAGGAAATATTTATATTAGTTAAATATCCATAAAAATCTGATAATGTAGGCCCAAAAATAACAATTGAAACACCACCATTAAGTGCTTTTCGCAAATGAACCATTCCACCTTCACTATCAATATGTAATATCGAGTTTTTCAGTAATACTTTCAGTCCTTCCAGTGAGGTTTCTCCCACTAAATTTATATCGACATTTTTTATTAGTTCACAACGATCAGTAGAAGCTCCTAATTGAATAATTTTAAAATTTTTAAACTTATTTTTAATCAATTCAATCAACTTATTGTAACAAACTATATTCCATAATTTTGTCGATTCAATTACACTGCCTTGACTATCTACTCCTCTGTTAATAGTAATATAGCTTCCTGGTTCTAAACCTAAGTTATTTAAAATTCTTTTTTCATGAGAAACTTTAGGTGAATATTTAAAATCACAACTAATATTTAAAATATTTCCTATATCAGGCTGTTGTATTCTTCTTTGTCCATTAATGAGGGAATACTGATTTGTCATACCATCCATAAAAGGAAGATATTCAAAAAAACGAGGATTATTTGCATAAAATTCGCTATAAACTTGAACTAATTTCAACAATCTATCATTCTTACGATACTTTGAATAAACAATGTTGTCTTCTAATATCTGAGGATATCGAACCAATCCAATCTTTAATAAATATTTATGAGGTTCCTCGCTAGTATTTGAATAAATATTAAAATCAGATCCTCCATCTAGTGCTTTTACCATTCCTGCATTATTAACGTAAATATCAATACTAATATTGCAGTTTTTTAAATATTCAAGCAAATAACAAGCATAGTTAAAGCCTATTAAAATATCGCCAATACCGCCAGAGAAGTATAAAGCTATTTTATTGTATTTTTCCTTAGGTATCTTTTCTTGTTTATTTCTAAAACTAAATAGTTGAACTAAGTTCCACCAAATTAATTTAATGGCTATTTTTTTACTGTTAAAAAAATATTTATTTTTATATTTATTAACTTTTCGCTGTAGCTCATCAAGATAATTCATACTAGATATTAACCTCTTGTATTAATTTAAACTTAACATTACAAATGTACCTTAGCTAAATTTTAGGCTGAACAAGGAAATAGCATGTTTGCCAATACCCCAAACTTAGTACAAGATTCAAGTAGAAAATTACGCTTCCTATTTTAAGGATTCGTATTCAATTGGTGTCATATTATTTAATACTCATGCAGTCTTTCACCAACAAGTGATGAGCTATTCTTCAGTTACCCTCCTTACTTAACTTACTCTAGATTATTAAAAAAATATAAATCTAACAATTCGATTCGATAAGTTCAGTTAAATCGTTCAATATAACCGTTTTGATATAGACTACTTGGCTCAAGATAATCAATGGTAATACCGTGTAATTTTGCTCAGTTGGCAAAAATGAACCACTATAGTTCCATATTTTTAACTAATAACAATGATATTGTGCTAGCTTGTCCAGATAACGCGTTATTCTACCGGTAAGTAAACTGAGCATAATATCAATACCTAATGCTGCTCGGCTAAATCCATCAATAAGGTTGAATTTTCTAAAACAGCATTGATTTTGACTGCTGTCATTCGTAAAATCCATTGACCAATATTCTCCCTGTTTATTAGGAAGCGATACCTTCTTAAGGTAATATAGGAAGTTTATACTATAAATAACTAACTTGAAAAGAAAAATAATTAATGTTATCTATTAAATTTATTTAATTAAAAACCATATAACTAATCAACTATTTTTGTACTGTAGTTTACTTATAGCCTAAAGTACAATTTTGGAACTTAACCTAAACTGCTTTTAATCAATACTTAAAATTAACACTCAACATTTTCTTTATTTTTTCAATGATAAATTGAATATCTAAATTAGAAACAGGATCACCAAATTCGGTTCCTTTATTTTCTTTTGTAAAAACTAATTCAAAATTATTACTTATCGGTGCCCAAACTTTATTTAAGTCAAAGCATAAATTATAACGATTATTATATACCGCTATCATAGGAATATTATATGCAGATGCAACATGAACAATAGATGTATCAACAGTAATAACCAAATTACATAATGAAACTAATGCAGATGTAAAAATAAAAGAAGGATTTTTATTGATATAAACATTAGGTAATTCATGTATAAAAACAATTTCTTTCTGTTCGCCTACAACGATAGTAATACAATCTTTTTGGAGTGTTAAAAACTCAGTGATTTTCTCTATTTGCTCAAGCGATAAACTTTTTGTTTTGGAAGACCCAAACGGATTAAAAACAATAATAAATTTATCTAATCCATCACAAATTTTATCTAAAAATTTCTTTGCCAGTTGTAATTCATCATATTGAATATTTAAATGATATTTAACCATATCATAATCAATGTTTAAGAAATCTAAAGCAATACAACTTCTTTCCGTTATATGAGCATCATAATCGGAATAACAAATCGATGTATCATATTGTCTATACATTGACTGGTTGAATCCCAAAGTATGTGTTGGTTTAAAAGAAGATATTATCTCAACTCTTCTTAGACTATTATTTCCCTCATCATATAAATCAATTGCAAGATCTATTTTTATTTTTTCTTCACCTCTAATAAATTTTTTAATATTCTTTTTGTTAAAGAAAAAAGCATTGTCAACTTGTATAAAATAATCGAATAAAAAATTTAGCCTCTCATCAACTACCACACTAACATTATAATTATTCTTTCTTAGTTCATAAATGAGAAAAGATGCTACAATTGCATCGCCAATACCATAATCGCACATTACGATTAAAATAGAATTGCATTCATCAATATTAAAAAGATTTTTTACTTTTTTTTGTCTATTTAATTTAGCTGTTTTAAACATCATTTTAATCTTTTTAACTTTATTATTTCTATATCTATTAAGTAGTTTTAAGCTTTCAAACATACCCACAATTCCTATACTTTTATTTCATTTTAGTAATATTAAGGGCTATTAATCTTTTGTATTAATCATAAGCCTTCTTTACATTTTTAGCCACATCATGCAACATACTAATACGTCATACAAATATAATCTATTACCAACTTATCGTAACGTATTGCTATACCTAGGTAATGTTTCAACCTAGCAAATACATTTTCAACCAAATAACAATATTTATATAAACCCAATCAATATCGCTATTACTTTTTTCGTGAGTGTTGGAAAACACCGAGATATTTACACTTTATCATTAAAATAATCCTATAAAAACTCATAAGACCTTTTTCCCAAAATCGCTGAGTGTTAACTGTATTATAATAATTAATAAATCGTTTAAGCTTTTGTTTCCTCTCTTTTGAATCGCTAAATATTTGTTGATTATGCCATATCTCCATTAAAGTTCGTATCACTATTTCGGCTTTCCCATTCATTTGCGGGCAGGCTAGTTTGGTGAATTTTTGATTGATACAGTGGTTATTACACGTTTTAACAAATAGGTGTTCGCTGGTGCATTGATATTCTCGTCCATTATCAGAATAAATACATTCAATAGTATAAGGACATTGGACTAATATATCATTTTGTAAAAACTGTGCTGAGCTAAATTGGGATTTATCGTGGTAAATACCCACATAAAGCTCACGTGAAAAATCATTAATACCAACAAATAAATATTCTCTAGTTTGCTGTTTCATTTCATTTTTAAGTAAAGGTAAACCTGGATAGGTTTTGTTATAGGGTTTAGCTTGCCGTCTTAATTTATCTTCAATCAATTTTTCGACTTTAACCAAACGTTTAATTCCATAACGAATGGTTTTATAACGTTCATTCTTACCAGTTAAAGGCACAAAAAGCATCAATCAGGCTTTCTTTAGTACATTGTAAATGGTAGGCCGAGTAACCATAAAGCGTTTTGCCAAATCAGTGACCGTTATTTTTCTTTGTGATATAAGCACCATATATCTTGTCTGTGATAAGGCGTTAGTTTTGTTTTTTATGTATATTTATTACAGTAGTTTCTCAAATTACTGTAAACAGCACGAGCGATTCATACAATAAAAATTAATTCTTATATTGCTAATATAAAAACACCATTCAAAACCCTTTTGTAAACATTTTTCCACATTATAGGCTGGCATGACAATCGGTACATTAGGTAGCATAAGTTATCCTTGAGTTTCTATATTATTTAAATACCATTCAATAGTTTTTCGCAATCCACTTTCAAACTTTTCTTGTGGCTTCCAGTTTAACTGTTTTTGAATTTTCGATGAATCGATGGCATATCGATAATCATGGCCAGGTCTATCAGATATAAATTGAATTAAATCTTGATATCGTTTGATTCCATTTGGGCGTTTTGGAATAAGTTCATCCATCATTGAGCAAATAATTTGTACTGTATCTAAGTTCGTATATTCGCTATTTGCACCAATATTATAAGTCTCGCCAATTTTACCTTTATTTAAGACAGAATATATAGCTTTGACATTATCTTCTACATATATCCAATCACGTATTTGTAAACCATCTCCATAAATGGATATGGGCTTGCCTGCCAGTGCCTTAAAAATTACAGATGGAATCAGTTTTTCAGTATGCTGGTAAGGTCCATAATTATTGGTACTATGTGTTATAATGGTTGGTAACTCATATGTGCGATACCATGCTTTAACTAAATGATCACTTGATGCTTTAGAAGCGGAATAAGGACTACTTGGTGAGTAGGGTGTTACCTCTGTAAAAAATGATTTCGTACTACCTAGATCACCATAAACTTCATCAGTTGATACATGGATAAAACGAAATTTCTCTTTATTCTCATCAGACAAATTATTCCAATAATTTCGAGAAGCTTCTAAAAGTGTAAAAGTTCCTATAATATTACTTTCAATAAAAACAATAGGACTGGTTATTGAATTATCTACATGGCTTTCAGCCGCTAAATGAATCACAGCATCGGGGTGATATTGTTGAAATACACGATCCAATGCTTGTCGATTACAAATATCAACTTGTTCAAAAATATATCTTTCACTGCTAGAAGCCATTGCTAGCGAGTTCAAATTTGCCGCATAGGTTAATTTATCAATATTAATGACATGATCTTGAGTATGTTCGATAATATATCGAATGACAGCAGAACCAATAAATCCAGCTCCTCCTGTTACTAAAACTCTTTTAGTGCTATTAAACAAATTTACCGCCCTATCCCATAATCCCGCAACTTATTTGCAATCGCTGTATGCGACACACCTAATCTTTTGGCCAGCTTTCTTGAGCTTGGGTATTGATCATATAATTTTAATAAGATCTCTTTTTCAAACTGTTTAGTTATTTCATCAAGAGTTTTATTTTCAATATTGTTGACCCACGATAATTGCGATGTGATTGGAGTCGGTAACACAATGTCTTTGACCGTTAACCTAGGCGAGGTCAATTGCGCTAATGCCGAATAAAGTATGTTTTTAAGTTGCCTTACATTACCTGGCCATGAGTAACGGGTCAAATTATCAATAACATTATCGTCAATTGTTGGTGGTATGATGCCTTGTTTATTGGCATATTCATTTACAAAAATATGCGTAAGTTGAGTTATATCATCTTTGCGTTCTTGTAAAGAAGGTAGATTAAGCGATAATACATTCAGCCTATAATAAAGATCTTTTCTAAATTTACCTTGTTCAACCAAATCAGCTAAATCGACTTTTGTTGCACAAATAATTCTAACATCGACATAAACTTCATTATCATCACCCACACGGCGGAAATAGCCATCATTGATAAAACGTAATAATTTAGTTTGCATTTGAAAAGACATCTCATCAATGCCATCAAGCAATACTGAGCCACCGTTGGCTTGTTCAAAAAAGCCTTTTTTACCCTCAATAGCGCCAGGATAAGCGCCAGCTGCATGCCCGTATAATTCACTTTCAACAACCTCATCAGGCATAGCTGCACAATTTAAAGCTAGAAAAGCCTGATCGCCACGAGAACTGTATTGATGGCAAGCATTAGCAAGTAAATCTTTACCTGTACCAGTTTCGCCAGAGATAAGCAATGGTTCTCTTTGCATTGAGAATGCTTTAGCTTGAGCGATAAGTTTTTGCATGACTAAACTTTGGCTGGCAAAAATATCAAAAGCTTGAGAACCAACAACCTTTATTTTTGATAACCTTTTTTTTAAATACTCAATTGGTTGTAAAATAAATATTGTTTTAGATGATTCCATCACTTTTTGCAATAAAACGTGCTGAGAATTTAACACAATAATCGTATCATCTTGTCCATCTATATTTATTGTATTATCAAGATTGAAGACCTTTTTATAATTAAAGGGTTGATTTAATACTAAATCGTTTTGAGCAAATAGTGCTCTAGCTACATGATTATAGGCAACCAGAAGTTGGTCATTATCCATTTCAATGATTGCTGCTTGCATACTCTGTCCACTTTTCATTAAGTTTTAATAAATTATCACGACGATGTTGCCACTCAGAACTTTTTGTTAATTCTACATAGGTGATTTTTGTATTGGTTAATAAACATTTTGCTTTATCTGATGTTAAGGAATGAATCTTATCTAATGCTGCTAATTGGTCTAAAATAGCTAATGTCCCTTGTCTATTATTACAAGCCAAAAGCAGATCACAACCAGCAGCTAACGCAGCTTGGGCTCGCTCAGCATGATTCCCCATTACTGAAGCACCTTCCATTGATAAATCATCAGAAAAGATTACACCATCAAAATGTAATTGCTCACGAAGCACTGTTTTAAGCCAATATGGCGAACCGCTAGCAGGTTTATTATTAAAAGCAGGATAGATAACATGAGCAGGCATGATTGCATCAAGTTTTTTATCCGCAATCAATTTGGCAAAAATTTGCATATCAAGTTCAATAAGCGACTTTTCGCGATGATCTACAGGCGTTTCTTTATGTGAATCAGCAATCACATGACCATGCCCAGGAAAATGCTTGCCTGTAGTTTTCATACCTGCAGCATGCATACCATCAATCATAGCGGAAGCAACTTGATAAGCAATATCGACATCTTGATGAAAAGAACGTGTACCGATAGCAAGACAATCGTGACCTAAATCTAAAACGGGCGCATAGCTAAGATCGATATCAAAAGCAATAAGTTCCATAGCAAGAACCCAACCGGCATCAAAAGCCAAAGACTTTGCTTGCTCAAGGTTATTAAGTGCCGCAAACGATTGCGCAGGAGGAATTGCCGTAAACCCCTCTCTAAATCGCTGAACTCGCCCACCTTCATGATCGACCGAAATTAATAAACGCTGTGAAGAGGCAGCTCGAATCTGTTTTATCAATGCCATCAATTGAGCTTGATCTTGATAATTACGACTAAATAAAATCACCCCTGCAATCAACGGATTTTGCAACAGTTTTTTATCTTCTTCAGTTAATGCTAAACCATCAACATCAATCAACAACGGCCCCATTATTGATTATCTCCAATTTGTTTTGATTGTGCATTACTATTGCTATCAGACGGTTTTGGAAAATCTTTCGACGCAACTCTAATTAATATTTCGCCACTTTTCGTTGAAAGTAATTCCATAGCTAAATCGGCATCAGTACTTTCGCTTGGCACTTTATAAATTGTTGTAAAAAGGACATAATTTGCATTCATCGACTTAGCTAAACCAATCATCTTACCTCGTGACACAAGCTTATCATCAGCCGAAATACCCAGTGATTGTTTAGCTTGGATTATCGCTTGTTGATCAACTACAGTGAATGTATTTTGTTTGTGCATTAATTGATGCAATGCATCAGCAATTTTATTATTGGCAAAATAATCACCACTACGGTTTTGGATATCGCTAATTAAAATCAACTTATTATCTGAGTCTAAAGATGACGAACTCACTAATTTACTGATAAATGGTGATAATACCGAATTCCAATCAGTCTGTTTAGCAATTTCAGGAGGCATTTCAATCATACCAGTATCATCAGGCTGAGTAACATCTACAGGTGGTTTCACCTCAACTTTTTGGGTATTACTAATAAGGTGACACCCCGTTAAAGCAAAAACCAGTGAACTTGTAACAAATATGCGCTTGATCTGTTTCATATCATGATTAACCTATTAATCTACCTAAATTTTTACCGCCTAATAAATGCATATGAAGATGAAAAACTTCTTGCCCTGCATCTTTATTACAATTCATGATTAAACGATATCCACTTTCATCAATACCTTCTTGTTTTGCAATTTTGGCAGCAACAACCATCATATGCCCAATAATGGTTTCATCTTCTTCCTTAATATCATTAACGGTTGGAATTAGTTTATTTGGGATAATCAACACATGAGTCGGCGCTTGAGGAGAAATATCACGAAATGCTGTCACCTTATCGTCCTGAAAAACAATATCAGCTGGGATTTCTTTTCGAATGATTTTGCTAAAAATAGTTTCCTGAACCATCAAACACTCCTTTTATACATACGTCTATAAGTAAAAATGATAGGTACTCATAAGCATAGCATATTTTGATAACAAAAATGTATAGAAATCGTTACATTTTAAAATGCATTTTTACAACCACAAAAATCGGTCAGGAAAGGTATTGATTTCATTGAAGTTTTTCCTGCTTTTTTTTGACGTTTTTCAAAAGAATTTCATAAAAAACAGTCATAAAAACAGATACTTCCTATCAACTAAAAGTGACACTGTCTTACAAAGAATCTTGGCATATTCATTTGTCAAACCCAATAACTTGATATATAATGCCTCGTCGATTTTAACCGCCTATTTTTCATGTTCCTTGCTTTCAATGGGTTGCGGTTGCCCCGACAGAAAGCTGATTAATCCGTAGGGAGCGATAATGCGTCATTACGAAATAGTATTTATGGTTCACCCAGATCAGAGTGAACAAGTACCTAGTATGATTGAACGTTATACTGGTACGTTAACCACTGATGGTGGCAAAATCCATCGTTTAGAAGATTGGGGTCGTCGTCAATTAGCCTATCCTATCGAAAAACTGCACAAAGCACATTACGTGTTAATGAATGTTGAAGCAACTCAAGAAGCTGTTAACGAGCTTGAAGATAGCTTCCGTTTCAATGATGCAGTAATTCGCAGTTTAATTATGCGCACAAAACACGCTGTAACTGAAGCTTCACCTATGTTAAAAGCCAAAGATGAACGTCGTAGTTCTGAAGAAGATTTTAACGAAGTAACCATGGACGATGATTCCGACGAATAATCGTTTAATGTTATCGGGTATTGTAAAAAAAACTCCGATACGAAAAATCAGTCCAAGTGGGATCTCGCATTGTCAATTTTATTTAGAACATGTTTCTAAACAAATCGAAGCAGAACTTACAAGACAAGCATGGTGCATAATGCCTGTGATTGTTAGTGGACAACAAGAGCTAAGTTACATAAAAAAAGGCAGCAAAGTTTTAGTTAGTGGCTTTATAAGCACACATACTAAACGCAACCAAACAAGCCAACTTGTTTTACATGCTGACCAAGTTAAACTATTAGGAGAATAGCCAAATGGCACGTTATTTCCGTCGTCGCAAATTCTGCCGTTTTACTGCAGAAGGCGTTAAAGAAATTGATTATAAAGATGTTTCTTTATTAAAAAGCTATATCACAGAAAGTGGTAAAATCGTACCAAGCCGTATCACTGGTACTAGCGCAAAATATCAACGTCAATTAGCTCGCGCAATCAAACGCGCTCGTTACTTGGCATTATTACCATATACTGATAATCATCAGTAATTAGCAACAGAGGGAACATATAATGCAAATTATTCTACTCGATAAAGTTGCTAATTTAGGCAGCTTAGGTGATCAAGTTAATGTTAAAGCAGGTTACGCACGTAACTTTTTAATTCCACAAGGTAAAGCTGTATCAGCAACTAAAAAGAATATCGAATTCTTTGAAGCTCGTCGTGCTGAATTAGAAGCTAAGCTTGCAGAAACATTGAAAGCAGCTGAAGAGCGTGTTGCTCAAATCAATGCACTTGGTAAAGTAACTATTACTTCTAAAGCCGGTGATGAAGGCAAATTATTTGGTTCAATCGGTACTCGTGATATCGCTGATGCTGTTAAAGCTCGTGGTATTCAAGTATCAAAAAGCGAAGTTCGCTTACCAAATGGTGTACTGCGTACTACTGGTGAACATGAAGTGTTCTTCCAAGTACACAGCGAAGCATTTGCTAAACTTATTATTGATATTATTCCTGAATAATTATCCAACAATAAATACAAAAAGACCCGTCATTATGGCGGGTCTTTTATTATCTATTTCACAATAATTGATTTACCTCGACCTCGAATATCTGATACGGCTTCGGGTTTATTGTCGGTAATTTTTATGGCTTGAATATCACCGCTAAAATCTTGCTGTTTAAAATGATAACCCATCTGTTTAAGTTTATCTTTTAACTTTTCTGGCACTTTATTTTGAAAACGCTCAATAAAGATAAGATTCGCTGGTAATAGTTGATGATGATAACGCGGAGCATCCATTGCCGCTTTTAATGACATATGATTATCAAAAACATTTGTCACAACTTGAAAGATTGAAGTAAAAATCCTTGAACCACCTGGTGTACCAATGACCATTGCAACTTTGTTATCTTTAATAAAAATACTTGGTGTCATAGAAGATAAAGGACGTTTATTTGGTTCTATTGCATTAGCATCTTTGCTCACGACACCAAATTGATTAGCAACACCTGGTTTACTACTAAAATCATCCATTTCATTATTTAGAATGATACCAGTGCCTTCTATTACAACAGCAGATCCAAACCAACCATTAAGTGTATAAGTATTCGATGCGGCATTGCCCCATTTATCCACAATCGAAAAATGTGTAGTTTGTAACTTTTCACGATTATTATCTAAACCTGGTTTAACTTTTTCAGTAATCGAAATCGCTTTTGGATTAACTTGTTTCGCTCTCTGCGCTAAATAATTAGTATCAATCAATTCAGTGACAGGTACAGAGATAAAATCAGGATCTCCCATATATTCGGCTCGATCGGCAAAAACACGTTTTTCTATTTCTGCTAACAAGTGAATATATTGCGCTGAATTTACTTTTACCTCTTTGAAATCATTCGCTAAATATTGTTTCATTAATAATAATTGAATTAAACCAACACCTCCTGAGCTTGGCGGTGGAGCAGTAACAATCTGCATATCATGCCAGTTAGCAATTAAAGGATCTCGCCATTTAACCTTATAATTTGCTAAATCATTTTCAGTAATTAAACCTTCATTTTTCTTCATCTGTTGTGCAATTAATTTAGCCGTTTCACCTTTATAAAATCCATCGCTACCTTGCTGGGCAATACGATCTAAAACTTTACCAAGCTCAGGTTGTTTAAATATTTTCCCTTCTTGCATTGAACCAAAGTATTGCTTAAAGTGACCATTAGCAGGCGCAAGTTCTTGTGCCTCTTGATAACGTTTAACTAGTTGTTTGTCTACAACAAATCCTTCATTGGCAAATCGAATAGCTGGTGCTATAACCTCTTTCCAAGGTAATTTACCAAAACGCTGATGAACCGCCCACATACCAGCAACAGTTCCAGGCACTCCCGATGCTTTGTAAGAATATAAACTCAAATTAGGAATCACATTTTTATGATCATCAAGATACATATCTTTATCAGCTTTACTTGGTGCAACTTCACGATAATCAATAAAATAAGGCTTACCGTCCATCCAAAGAGTCATAAAACCACCCCCACCAATATTACCCGCTTCAGGATAAGTAACAGCAAGAGCAAATGCGGTGGCCACCGCAGCATCGGCTGCATTTCCACCTTTTTCGAGCACTTCTTCGGCTGCCTTTGCACCATAATAATCGGGCGAAGCAACTGCGGCAGCTGTTAATTTTTGTGTTACGTTTTCGACAGCTAGTACTTGTTGGCTTATCAGTAAAAATACCATAAAGTAGCAATACTTTATCAATTTACGTTTAAGAGAAAACATTTTGTACCTCCAAATTAAAGTATCATTTATCGTACCCACATAATCCCCAAATACATAAAGCGCATTAATAGATCATGCAACAATAAGTTAAGGGTAACCATCAATATAGCATAGAAAACAAAAATACTGATCGAATATTGATCAGTTATATAGTACATATTTACTCTAATTTACCATTTTAATGGAGTAGCAAAGATTACTAGAACTAAAAAATAATTAACGCAATTATAATTTACTCAATAGAGACTGATGATTAAATGTGAAATGCAATCGATGATAATTAAAATTTGTTATAAAATTTCATCTAGAAGTTTTAAAAAATACTTTCGTTTGGTGTAAAAAATTTTTTACAAAATTAACTGAAAATATCAACAATGATGTATTTTCTTAACACAGTTAGCGAATAAAATATTCTCCGTCTAAATAAAACTGATTTTTGTTAAAAACTTTCAGGAAACACTACGTTTGAGTATAAATTTGAGTATAAAACAGTAGTGAATTTAGTAGGGATGATTTCTTAAATCTCAGAGAAAATAAGCATAATTGATATTTATGATTTTAGCTAAAAAAGAGCGTAATCTTTAATGAAATGTATACGCCCTTATATAAAAAATTAAGCTGTTTGAATTTGGTTTTCTGACTTACCTTGCTCATCTTTATACAATTTATTGTCATATAATTTGACAAAAGGAATATAGATTAGCAAAGCTAAAATAGCCGAGAATATGGCAACAATAGCCGCTTTATAATCACCGCCAGTACTAATAAATGCCCCTAATCCCATTGGGGATGGCCATGGAATTAATGCGATGATTGGATGAATAAAACCAGTATTAATAGCCAAATAACCTAATGTTCCGCAAGCCATAGGTGCTAAGAAAAAAGGGAGAGCTAAATAAGGATTGTATACAATCGGCATACCAAAAATAACTGGTTCGTTGATATTGAATATTGCAGGTACTGCAGATGCTCGCCCTAAGATTTTTAGTTGGCTAGACTTAGCAAAAAACGCAATAAAAAATGTCATTAATAAAGTAGAACCTGATCCCCCTAAAATCACGAGTGAATTATTAAATTCACCAGCAAAAGGAATATGTGCTCCCGCTGTATTTTCAGTCATATTAGTTAACATAATAGGGGTAATAAATGCTCCAATAATACTGGCACCATGGATCCCAACCACCCATAGCGCATGGATTAAAAATAGGATAACCATAATACCCAACCAGCTTTTGGTAAGATTGGTTACAAAAGCAAACGGTACAGCTATAATATTGAAAATATCAGTACCAAAATAGATGAAAATACCATTAACAATGATCACAAAAAAGGCAATTACAAAAGTTGGGATCAGTGCGGTAAAAGATCGCGAAACACCTAATGGCACTGTTTCAGGCATTTTTACAACCCAATTTCGTCTAACACATAAAAAATAGAGGTTAGTTGCCACAATGGCCATAACTATTGCAATAAATATACCTGATGTACCCAAGCGAAAGATAAAGGGTTGTAAGCGTAGTCCATTAAAGACTAAATTATTTTGATCATTAAGTAAGGTAATAACCCCATTTTGCATGATCAGTTCAGGCAAAGTCATGAAAAAGGCAAAAACAGATAACATCGCACCATTAAGAGCATTAACTTTAAGGCCTGTTTCTTCTGCTTCGATTTTAGTTAGTTCATAACCAACAACAAAGTTAAAATAAAGAGCCAAAATACCGATTGTCGCTGTGTTAGCAATCATATAAAGTGGAATGGCAACACATTTTCAAACAAAAAAATTAAGGGGTAAGTGTTTTTTAAATTCAACGGGAGGCAAGTAGCCTAACGAAGAATGTAATCGTTTATGATTATACCAATAGGCATAAGCCGAAAAAGCGCGTTGTAACTCAGCCGTTGAGTTGAAACGTTGGCCTTTTACAAATTCCGTTTTAATTGTTTTAAATGTCGCTTCCG
>NZ_FMWS01000055.1 GCF_900103255.1 Gilliamella bombi
TTCAGCTTCTTTTAAAATAGCCACGATTTGATGTTCAGTCATTTTTTTCATAATTAAATCCCCCTTTTTTTTATCATAGAGAATTTTCTACTTTTTTGCTGTACTATTTTAGGGGATAGTTACAGATAAATTTCATCTTTTCATCATGTTATTATCTATTTAACATCTGATTTTGACAAGTAAAACAGTCATCCAAAATCAAAAAATTAAAGAATAAATGATAATCATCAAGTATAGAGCAAGCTTTTTGCTAGTATAACAGATTATTATCTATACTTTGTTTAATCGATTAAAACTTTAAATTATTATTGGTATTTTTAATTAATTGTATATTATTATTTTGCAGTTATTTTATAAAGAGAAGATATAACTAAAGAAAAAATTCATAAAAAAACCACTCGCATAAACGAGTGGTTTGTATTGATAAGCTTATTTCGTACTGACGAAAAGAATTACATCATTCCGCCCATACCACCCATGCCACCCATACCACCAGCAGCACTTAAGTCAGTCTTATCATCTTTAGGTAAATCAGTTACCATACATTCAGTTGTAATCATAAGGCCGGCAACTGAAGCGGCATATTGTAATGCACTACGTGTTACTTTAGTTGGATCTAAAATACCCATTGCAATCATATCACCATATTCTTCAGTTGCGGCATTGTAACCATAGTTACCTTTACCACCTTTAACGGCATTAACAACAACAGATGCTTCTTCACCACAGTTAGTAACGATTTGACGTAATGGAGCTTCCATCGCACGAAGTGCAACTTTGATACCAACGTTTTGATCTTCGTTTGCACCCTTAAGTTCTGAAATAGTAGTTGCGGCACGGACAAGAGCAACACCACCACCAGCTACAACACCTTCTTCAACAGCTGCACGAGTTGCATGTAATGCGTCTTCAACACGAGCTTTTTTCTCTTTCATTTCAACTTCAGTTGCCGCACCAACTTTAATTACAGCAACACCGCCAGCAAGTTTCGCAACGCGTTCTTGAAGTTTCTCTTTATCATAGTCAGAAGTTGATTCTTCGATTTGTTTACGAATTTGTTCAACGCGAGCATTAATTAATGACTCCTCACCAACACCATCAATGATAGTTGTGTTGTCTTTATTGATTACAACACGTTTTGCTTGACCTAAATCTTCAAGAGTTGTTTTTTCAAGTTCTAAACCAATTTCTTCTGAAATTACAGTACCCGCAGTTAAGATTGCAATATCTTGTAACATTGCTTTACGACGATCACCAAAGCCAGGAGCTTTAACAGCTGCAACTTTAACAATGCCACGCATAGTATTCACAACTAATGTTGCAAGTGCTTCGCCTTCAACATCTTCTGCGATAATCAATAAAGATTTACCTGCTTTAGCTACAGCTTCAAGCACTGGTAATAATTCGCGGATGTTAGAGATTTTTTTATCGGCTAATAAAATATATGGGCTATCTAATTCAACAGTTGCAGTTTCAGGTTTATTGATAAAGTATGGTGATAGGTAACCACGATCAAACTGCATACCCTCAACAACATCAAGCTCATCTTGTAAACCAGTGCCATCTTCAACTGTAATAACACCTTCTTTACCTACTTTTTCCATTGCCTGAGCAATTAAAGTACCAACAGTTTCATCAGAATTAGCTGAAATTGTACCTACTTGAGCAATGGCTTTAGAATCAGCGCATGGTGCAGATAATTTTTTAAGCTCTTCAACAGCTGCAACAACTGCTTTATCAATACCACGTTTTAAATCCATTGGATTCATACCAGCAGCAACAGCTTTTAAACCTTCATTAACAATCGCTTGAGCAAGAACAGTTGCAGTAGTTGTACCATCACCTGCTGCATCATTTGCTTTAGATGCGACCTCTTTAACCATTTGCGCACCCATATTTTCGAATTTATCTTCTAATTCGATTTCACGAGCAACAGAAACACCATCTTTAGTAATGGTTGGTGCGCCAAAAGATTTATCTAATACTACATTACGTCCTTTTGGACCTAATGTTACTTTAACTGCATCGGCTAATACATTAACGCCTTTAAGCATTTTGGCGCGAGCGTCATTACCAAATTTCACATCTTTAGCTGCCATCTTCGTATTTCTCCTAAATTCTGTATATAAATTAAATTAGTTGTCAGTTATGCTTGTACAATCGCTAAAATATCGCTTTCAGATAAGATAAGCACTTCTTCATTATCGATTTTCTCTGTTTTAACGCCGTATCCTTCATTAAAAATTACGATATCTCCCACTTTAACATCTAGCGGCTGTACTTGACCATTTTCTAAAATGCGACCATTACCAACAGCTAAAACTTCTCCGCGAGTTGATTTACCTGCTGCCGAACCAGTTAAAACAATACCACCAGCTGATTTTGATTCTACTTCTTTACGTTTAATGATCACACGATCATGCAATGGACGAATTTTCATTAGTTATCTCCTAGCACTAATTTTTAATTAAGATAATTATTAATAGAAATCATAGAATTATGATTTTTTAATGTAGTGCATAATATATGGGGATTATTTTAAATTCTTCAAGAGAACAAATTTAAAAAAAATCCAACTGATTATTTATTCATCATCTTTCTGTTTGAATTCACCCTCAATAATATCACCCTCTTGATAATGCATTTGTGATGAAGAAAATTTTGATCTTATTGGCATTTTTCGAACAATAAATTCCACGATATGATCTTGTACATGGGGTATTAATAAGATTGCACCTAAAATATCAGTTAAAAAACCTGGAATAAGCAAGAAAAAACCGGCAAAAAGCAAAGCTACACTTCTAATTACTTCATTTTTATAGCTTTGATTGTTAGCTATTTTTTGTTGCATAATACTAAGGTTTTTCAAACCCTGAGTTTTAACTAACGAGAAACCAAGAATAGATGTTGCAATAATACAAATTAAAGCAAGAAAAATACCAATTGAATTGGCAACAGCTATGAAAAAGGTGAGTTCAAAATAAACATAAATAAAAAAGATAATAAAGCCAACAAATCGCATATATAATTCCTATAAGGATAAAAACATATTATTAAAAATTATCTTTTAATATGAAGATGATTAGCTATTTTTCAACCAAACAATATATATTTTAAAAAAAATATTACAAAAGGGATTGACTGATAATCACGAATCGTGTTTAATGTGCATCCATTGTTGCCCGGATAGCTCAGTCGGTAGAGCAGGGGATTGAAAATCCCCGTGTCCGTGGTTCGATTCCGCGTCCGGGCACCAATCACCAAATTCTAAGACCTGCTTCTAGCAGGTTTTTTTATGCCTAAAGCCTTTTCAAATAAGCCTTTCAGCTTGTTTCACTACTCAACCGAATTCAACTGGAATTACCCCAAATCAAGCGGAAAATCGGATACAAACCCGGATACATTTGGTTCGATAATGGCGTGTATCCATAAAATGGCTTTAAAGCCTTTGTTTGCAAGGGTTATAGAGAATTGCTTGCCAAGTAATTATATGTTCCTTATTTGTACTGTTGCTTTCAATTAATACCGTTATTATTTTATTTTTTGTAAACATTTATTTACACAACGCTGGTTATTTGATCATAAGATAATTATGTAGTATTCATCTCTAACCATTCATATTCTGATGAATTGATCGTTTTATGAGAATAAGATTCTTACGTTAGCATTTCACTATTTTACAAAGTCAAATATTAATTTTTATCGAATGTTTTCGATGTTTTATTGAGACTAAAGACAAGATAAAAAAATAATCATTAAAGGTTAATTAATATTATTATATAAAAGAAAATTATTAGATAAATAACACCAATAACAGACTATCTGAGTAAACCATCAGTTACTAAAACAGTAAAAAAATAATCTTGCTCCTTATCAAATAACTCTAATTTGATAAGGGCAACTACATGCAAAATAAAAACTTTACTATTAATAAACAGCTCAATCAGAAACTAATTACACACCTAAATAAGCTACAAGATAGATACTCAAAAATTTTACCAATCCGAATCGACATTCATTATGCTAAGGATGATGAGTTCAATACTGATATTGAAACAACCAAAAAAGAAATAATGTACTTCCTCTATCAAGCTATGCAACTTGAACTTGATATTGTAGGGTATGCTGTTGTTATGGAATTTAATCAGAATGAACATATCCATTTTCATTCTGTTTTTTATGTAAATGGTCAAAAAAGACAAAAATACTATCCTATTTACGTTGCACTGGAACGTGCATGGTATGAACTGACTAAAGGTTATTTGTATGATTGTCAGCGGAATAATTATCATATTAATGGGCTAAGGATAATAAATCATCACGATGATGAAGCATTTCGTTCTGTTTGTTATATGCTTAGTTATTTAGCTAAAACAGAACAGAAATCATTTTTTAAAGAGTGTCATAGTGATTGTCTATTTTTAAGTAAAGTCCCGCCTCCAAGTCATCGAGGAAAACCTAGAACACTTGGTTTGAATAAATTTTTAATTTCTTCCCGTATTTAATAACCTCAAAAAAAACATTTCCTTCATTTTGGAAAATCACTATAAATCTTTAAAAGTATGTTTATACAAATAAGTCAACAAAACAGACTAATTGCTATAGATACAATTCATATAAAGGAATAAAAAATGGACAACCATTATGACCTAATACTAAATAAGCTAAAAGTTCATCATAGATCGTTACTTACAAGTTATGGAAAGTTATATCCAGTCAGAATGGATTTTGCCTATCATGACGATGCCTATCAAAGGCAATATGGAATAGATGCGTATATGGATATGTTGAACTTGTCTGATTTAACATTACTTTCTAATCATATTCTTAGCATTGTTTGGGTAATGGCTTTTAATAAACAATACGGCTTTTATTTTCCAACCATGTTGTACTTTAGCTCAGAACAATATGCAAATTATAACGTTATTATGAATTCCGTTACCAATCTTTGGAAGAATGAAACTGATGGATATGGTATTAATGTTGAAAAAAAACTAACTAAGAATGCTTTATCTGAGTTAGCACAACTTTCGTGGAAGAAACATGATCCTCTTCATGCTTTGTATATTAACAGCATGCATACTCTCAACCAAATTAATTGATCGTTTATAACGATCAATTAGATCTTAACTGATCGTTATAAACGATATGACAGTGCACAATATATTTCTAATAATAATAATGTATTTTAATTCAATAATAATTTAAGGAGATAAAATGGTTAAATCTGATTGTGGCGAATGTAATAAGATTTTTATTAAATATATATTATTTATATTAATTAGTATATCGAGCGCATTTAGTGGTATTTGTGAAGCAAGTATGCCTCCAGCCTGTGATAGTAAAGAAACGGAAAAAGTCTTACTGTCGTTGGCACGTAAATATATTGATCCATTTTGGATAGGAAAGAATCGCCGATTTACAGGCACTCAAACACTTAGCGCAAACAAAGAAGCAGAAGAATACCAATGCCGTACTCGTTTTTTGTACACGATGGTAGGGGACTCTAAAAATCATGTCATAACTTACACTATTTATTGGAATGATCCAGTAAAAAAACGATTTTCAGTAGAACTAAATAGTATTAGCAATAATCATTAAGTTTATTCGTGAAGCAAACTCATTTATCCTGTTTGCTTCATATTTCTCCAATATATTAACTACACTCTTATTATAAATAATTTTAAATAGATATCATTAGTTGAACATACCAATATGTCCGTTCAATTAACATTTTTATAAGGAGTGTGCCATGTTAAATCATCAAATATTACGAAACACCTTATTTTATTTATTAGAGCCTTCTTACAATCATTTTCATTCTTTATTTAAGTCGACAAATAAGGAAGCATGATATGTCAGATAAATTACCTTTACTACTTGATAAACTCTATCAGCTTTGTTTGACTGGTGGTTATGGTTTTTCCTCTGCTTATACATTAGCCGAGCAACATAAAGCCAATTTCCCTTTACATTCAGATAATCTTGATAAACTAATCAAACATGAAACAGACAAAGCAACAGCTACAGGTTTTATCACAGGGTTAGGCGGGATTGCAAGTTTACCTATAACTTTGCCAACAAACGCCTTAAGTGTCTTGTTTATTCAATTGAGGCTCGTTACAACCATTGCTATCTTGCAAGGTCATGATGTGTATGATGAAAGAATTAAAATCTTAATTTTCTTATCATTATGTGTGATGACAAGCAAGTTAAGATTACAGCAGTTTTGTTTAGCTACATTGGTGAAACAGCCAAATGAAGTAATTCGTAAAATAAGTCTATCGGTCATTAAACAGCTTATTAGTATTATAAGTGCAAAGCATAGCTTAAAGTTAATTAAAGTGATCCCGATTTTTGGAGGTGTGATGGGAGCTGTTGTTGATCGCATTATTACTTATCGCATTGGCCAATTTGCTAAAAAACAATTTAATCAAATCTATTAGCTGAATAATACTAATAATTCAATTATCTAAAAATTCACCTATTTATAAATTTATCTCATTAATTTCAGTTTTTACATGAAAGACATTATGCTTTGCTCAGTCTTAACAGGAGAAAAAATGAAAAATTCCTATTCAACAAAGCGCATTGTGACAATAGCGTTAAAATTGCTCGAAAAGCAGATGAAAATAGAAAATAACCAATTCACAAAACCTAATCAAGTCATTGACTACCTTAGACTAAAATTAGAACAAAAAGAAAGAGAGCATTTTGTTGCTATGTACCTAAATAATCAACATCAGTTAATTAAAGTAGAAACACTTTTTATGGGTACAATTAACTCTGTGGAAATCCATCCCAGAGAAATAATTAAGCAAGCGCTTAAACATAACGCAGCAGCCATTATTTTTGCCCATAATCATCCATCAGGTGAGGCACAACCTAGTAGTGCAGATCGCAATATCAATCAAAAATTAACAGAAATACTAGATATCGTTAATATCCGCGTATTAGATCATATTGTGATTGGTCAACAATCGTATTTTTCTTTTGCAGAGCGAAGTTGGCTCTAATTTTCAAATGTATTAAAAGTAAATATATTGATCGTTTTTAACGATCAATAAGATCTTATTGATCTGTTTAAACGATATGACTTTACTGTAACGATCAGTGAGAATTAAAAAACAAAATTGAAATATCCTTGAATAAAAATTAATAATGGAGAGTATTTTTATTATGAAAAATACCTTGCTGGAGTTTTTAACTAAAAATAATTTTTATGGTAGTGAAAAAATTTATTTAGCACCAACAATACCGAATACAAAGTTATCAAATGCACTATCTTGTTATGGTCAAGGATTAAGGCCTGAAGAAATTTATATATTAATTGATAATACTGTATTTGGTGGGGCTAAAGATGGTGTATTAATTACAAATAATGAAATGATTTTTAAAGAACCTTTTGAATCTCCTATTAGAATAAATTTTTCTGATATAAAAAAAATTCACTCAGAAAAATCTAATATATTTATTAATGGTTCTAAATTAATCGCTTTATCAATGCCTAATGCACCCGATATTTACCGTTTATGTTTACTATTACAATTATTTATTGAACAACAAAATGAAAAACAAGAAGAATCACTAGACACCTCACAAACAACAATTTTTTCCGATAAAAACTGCCAATTTATAAATAACAAAAGCCATACAAACTCTACCGTTGAATCTAATGAGATTGAGCAAGCCACTAACGATTCATTAAATCAAATAGATAAAGGTGTAGCATTCAAGTATATTCCATCCGATGAAATTTATAATTTATTATGTAAGATAAAATTAGTCAGCTCAATTTCTACAATCTTTTTTTTAGACAAAAGAGAAAGCCCTCATACTTACATTTGTAATGAATTTATAAATATTGTTGTTTCATTTGTAAAACAATTCAGAAATAAAATTATAGAAAAAAAACAAGTTAGAGAATTAAAAAATGATATTGCTACCGTTGAAATGCAAGCTTTTGCTTGTTTTTTAATTATATTTAATATTCGATATCGAGGCGTTGATGAAAGGCTATGTCAACAAATAGCCAATGAAAGCATAAGATCATTGCCAAGTATAAATAATAATCGATACTCACAACACCTTTTATCTATTATCCAAACATATGACGATATCAATGGAGAAGAAGAAATTATTTTAAAATTTATTATCCGTTTAACTCTTACTAATTTGCTAGAAAAATCACTTTCTGATTTATCAAGCATTAGAGAACATTATACAGATACTGAAATCGAAAAGAGCATTATTACTTTGTCTTCAAATCTTGATCCAGAATTTAGCAGTCTATTTAATCAATTGACTAATCAAATTTCAAATTTTGTTAGTCAAATATTTAACACTTTTAATTATCATTAATTTTTAAAATAAGGAATGAAAAATGTTTAAAAAAATTATTTTCGCTTATCTTGTTATTGCTTTCTTAGTTGCCACTTATAACTACTTTACCCTTCCTTCAAATGGTAATACTCCTTATATGCTTGGAGTTGCATCAGCAAAAGGAATTTCGTGGTTATTCAGATTGTTCTAAAGGTATAACATGAAAAAAATAATTCTAATAATCATTTTATCCTGTTTGCTATTGCAAGGATGCTCTGATCCAAAATCAGATGCTATCAAAAATATGAAAGATGGTTGTATTCTTGCAACCGATTATTCAAATCGTTCAATTAAATATTGTGAATGTATTGCTGAGCATTCAGTTTCTCAATTAAACGAAAAAGAAATTGAAATATTTAATAAAGCAACAAATAAATTTACACAACAAGATCTTATACACGTTCAAGAAATTTTTTCAAAAATAACAGAAAAAAATTTAGAATCAAAATGCCAATACTAATTTTCAAAAGTATTACTTAGCTGATTAAAATCTACATAAGATGAAAGGAATAACAAAATGTTTAAAATAACCTCTAATTTACTCATAGCTATATCTCTATTATTTGCGGGAGGCTCATTTGCAAATAACAATCCTTACCAAGATAGCCAAATACATACAAATGAATCTCAATTAAGTCAAATGGAACCAATACCACAATATAATTATGTTCCAGTCTATCCTGAACGTTTAAAAACTTTTAATGAATTACTTAAAAAGGAAATACAACATAAAAAAATTACTTTAGACCAAGTTCAATGTATTGATGTTAAGGAAGGAGGATTATGTGAACCTCAAAAAGTAGTTGTTAGATTGGAGTTCGATCTTAGCTATGTTCTTATTGATGGTAAAACTGAAAAAGATGTTCGACTATGGGATATGGATAATACTGATAGACGAGATGCATTTATTGATATTATTGAAGACGATCTTGATAGCTGGTTAAACACTCATGGGCTTCCAATTCGTTCAAGTCGTGATCATGTATTTGCCTTAACTTTAGAAGCTAGGAAATGGTTTAAAGATGCTCCATTTTACGTTGTTGGTCTACAACCAACAAAAGTTGAATATATCACTTATAAATATACTGAACCAGGGTTATCTAGAGTAGATGATGCAAACCAATACAATAAAAGTCCTTTTTAACCTTAATACTTTAAATAAAGTATATCTATTAATTTAATAAAAAGCAGTAGGAAACAAAACTATGAAGCATTTAATTGTATTATTTTTATCTATTGTATTTTCAATTAGTATAGCAAATGCACAAAACAACGATGATATTAAACAAGAAAGATTAAATCGACATTTAGCGGTTATCAAAAATGGAGTTGATACTATACTTGTTCCTGTTAAGTTTAATGGGATACGTGACTATTATAATAATGCTGATATTGTTACAGTTATATTTGAATTACGTTATGGCTTTTTAAATAAAGAACAAAAAGATAAGTTTTGGGAAGAAAAATCAAAAGATGGCTCACTTAAAGCTTGGGAGTCTGAAGTCATCGATGGTTTAACAAATAATATTACAGGAAGATTTGACGTGGAAGGCGATACTGATATATCAGTTGACTACAGCAAAACACGTGAAATGGTTTACAACTATACTAAAGACGCTAAAAAATACTTTAATAGTAATAACATACCCGCCTATGTAATTAGTTTTCAACCTATTTTAGTATCTTACGAAAAATTCACTATTACCGATCCTAACTTATATCCAGATGAAAAACTCATAAGTGACTATTAATCAATAATCTTAACTAATTTTTAAATAAGGACTAAGTGACCATGAAAAAACTTATTATAACTACAATTCTACTATTTATTGATAGATAATGTGTTCCTATTTTGGAGATCAATTAAAACCATTAATAGATATTCTTATTGTTAAATAGTAAAAAAATATTGTTGTTACCTATCTATTGAATGTAATTAACCCACATCACTCAATAGAGGTACAACAATGTCAACATTCTTATCCCCTTTGGATGCACAAACACATCCAGATTACCTAATTGATATGAAATATATCACCACACTCACAGGCATGACAGATAAATGGTTTTATGCCTTGATAAAACAAAATAAATTTCCACCTCCTATTAAACTAGGAAGATCCTCGCGTTGGCGTCTAAAAGAGGTTGAAGCATGGATAAATACCAAAACTAATTAACAGTTAAATTTCTATTAACCAATAGCCACATAGTCAAATATGTGGCTTTTTTTATGTCTAAATTTCTATAATTGAGGAATTTCGTTATGTCCTTAACTGATTTAAAAATAAAATCAGCCAAACCACACGATAAACAATATAAACTTTCTGATGGTGATGGTTTATTTTTGCTTGTTCACTCCAACGGTTCTAAATATTGGCGCTTTCGCTATTATTTTAATGCTAAAGAAAAATTAATGTCGATAGGCCAATATCCTAATGTCTTATTAAGCGAAGCTAGAAGGCTACGAGACGAAGCCAAATCATTACTAGCTAGAAATATTGACCCACAGGTAGAAAAGAAAGCAAAACAATTTGAAGATGAAATACAAGTTACTTTTGAACAAGTTGCTCGTAAATGGTGTACCAATAATAAAACTTGGTCTGAGCCACATAGAGCAAAAGTACTACGAACATTAGAATTGTATTTATTCCCAAAAATTGGCGCTTATTCTATTTCAGCATTAACTACTCGTCAGTTAATTGTTCCAATTAAAGCTGTTGAAGAGCAGGGGCGTTTTGAAGTCGCTAGCCGATTACAACAACGTACTTCAGCAATAATGCGCTATGCAGTACAAAATGGTTATATTTCTTATAACCCTGCTCAAGATTTAAAAGGGGTAGTGAGTAAAGTAAAAGTGAATCATCGCCCTGCACTTGAACTCGAACAAATACCTGAACTTTTAGAACGCATTGATAATTTTAAAGGACGAGAGTTAACCAAATTAGCAATTAAACTTTCTCTACTTATATTTATTCGTTCTAGTGAACTACGATTTGCTCGTTGGTCAGAAATTGATTTCGATAAAAAGATTTGGACTATTCCAGCTGAAAGGGAGGAAATTGATGGTGTACCTCATTCTCACCGAGGTTCAAAAATGAAAACGCCTCATTTAGTTCCGCTAAGCGATCAAGCAATTGAGATTTTAAAACAAATATATGAAATTAGTGGAATGTATGAGCTGGTATTTATTGGTGATCATTCAGCTAGCAAACCAATGAGCGAAAATACGGTTAATAAAGCACTTCGAACAATGGGTTATGACACCAAGACAGAACTTTGCGGTCATGGTTTTAGAACTATGGCTTGTAGTGCATTAGTTGAATCGAATCTCTGGTCACGAGATGCAGTTGAACGCCAGATGAGTCATCAAGAACGTAATGGCGTTAGAGCCGCTTATATCCATAAAGCACAACACATTATCGAACGAACTAAAATGGTTCAATGGTGGGCTGATTACTTAGATTCAATCCGCACTAAGTTTATTATGCCTTATGAGTTCAAAACAAATTAAAAAATACCTTACTATTTAATTCATTTCTCAATATCAATTAATATCAAAAAATTAAGGAATTGTTTATGCAAACATTACCTAGTGTATCATCATGCCTAAAATCCACTGCGGTGGGTTCTGGTATGATCTCAGTATTTATCACCCATTTAGGAAAATATAACGAAGGACAATTGATTGGTGAATGGCTAGAGCTACCAACAACACCAGAAAAAGTAATACAATGCTTTAAACAAATTGGCATTGATAGTGTTAATTACAAAGAGTTCTTTTTAAGTGGTTACAAATCGTCTATATATGGCATAACAAATTATATCTCTGAAAATAGCAATCTTAATGAACTAAATTATTTAGCCTGTAAACTTGATGAATTGAATCACGATGAAATGGAAATCTATGAAGCAGCAATTGACATTGGCGTAAATATTAATTCAATTACAGACTTAATTAATCTAACGGATAACTTAGATTGTTTTCAATGTCTATATAACATCAGCAATGAATATGATTTAGGTTTCTACTGGATTGCCGAAAGTGGTTGTTATAGTTTAAAAGAACTCGGTAACTTAACTAATTACTTTGATTACGAACGATATGGCCATGATATTGCACTTGAACAAAGTGGCACATTTTATTCTGGTAATTATATCTATTATACAGGTGAAATTTTTAGTTCCGATTACGATGGTAAAAGCGTTCCTGAAGAGTACAACGTTTTGAACTATACAAGATCTTTAGAATGAGCACTTAGTAACTCTATAAATTTCCATGAAACTTACAGAGTTACTTTACATTACACATGAGTTAATATTATTTATTTTTTTGTAAAAATTAAGAAATATTAGTATATTTTCTTTAGAGTTAAAGTAATTTGGTAGCTGTGTGTTGAAATTATCATTTAAATAATTGATGCAATATTTTAGTAATTCAAGATATTCCTCAACCTTATCTAAATATGTTAAATTTTCTTTATTAATACGCTTTCGATGTTTGGAGATTAATGCAAAAATTTTTTTAAAAACTTTAATATGTTTGAATAGTAATGAATAACACATTGATATTGCTATAACTTCGAAAGTACAAAACATTTTTATCAAGTATATACCATTATTATCTGTATTTTCTTTATCTGGATTTTGAGGGTTCATGGTCTCAACACAATCATAAGGATAAGTATCTCTAAATGAAAATAGTATTTTATAATATTTTAATAAACCATTACTAAGAAAGTATGATTCTACCCTTATATACAGATAAGGTTGTCTTAAAAATTTCTCAATTTTGATAGAATAACGTGATTCGAATATGGGCATAACATTAATTAATTCTTTATTTAATAATATTCTTTCAAGATTTAATAATAGTTCGGCTTTTTCATAATTAAATTGTTTTTTTTCTGAAAAAAGATGATTAATTTTCGCAAAGAAATTATCCACGATTTCTTTAGTGATTTTTTCCGTACACCAAAAACTTAGTTGCCAACAATTATAATTACAGAATGCGTTATTCCTTTTATTTGCTATTGTTTTACCACAAAATTTACACTGTTTTCTAACAGAATTTTTGTGCTTTTGTATTTTGTTGACTTTTTCATTAAAATGCATTTTACATAAACGATATTGTCTTGCAAGTGGTGTTTTTGCAATGAGTTCATCACATTTTAGTCTTTTACATTTAGATTTTAGTGATTTGTTCATTATGATTTCCAGTTTCTATTCGCCTACCCGTTGAAAAAATCGATTATAAAATGTTATAAATTTCTCATGCCCCTCAATTTTTGTTGAAAGAGATAACTCAAAATAATGATTAATATAGTCGACGATTTTTTGAAATAAATATTCTTTCTTTGAGCTTACATCATTTGGATTTTTTTCTATCATGCTTAATACATCATACGTTATTTTAATGATATCTTTAGTAAATGATTGATCGCCATTGACTAAATTGTGGTAAATGGCTAAAGCCAGTAACTCAAAAAATTGAAAGGTTAGCTTTTCATCAGAAAACTCAAGATGTTTTAATGAATCTCTTAAAAACTTATCAAAGTGATTGTCTGTAGTTTTTAAAGGAGAAATAAACTCATTAGATAATGATATACGAGCAAATTGGTTCATCAAATGAAAATAAATAACGCTTTTAATCTCTTTTCTCTGTGATAAAGAATTGAACACCATAAAATGGTTGGCATAGAGCATATCTGCTGGTAGGTAAGAAAGAGTATAATCATTAATTTTTATTATAGGCTGGATAATTTCTTGTTTTATTTTCAAACATAATTCAATTAAATCGTTTTTATTTTTTTGTTTGCACTTTTTGGAGTTTCCATCAAGAAAAATTAGACTTTTATATAATGAAGTAGTGATCGGTAATGCTTTATCATTATATATTTGCTCACCATTATAGATTAACTCAGTGCATTTTTTATTCATATCTTTTTTATAATTGGTGTTCATTTTAGGTACTAATAAAATATTTTGCATCGTATTGGTTCCACCAATATCAAGATGATGCAGATGGACCAACTTTAATTTAAGCAAAGGAGCATCTTTTTTTAAAAGCACTTCATAATATTTTTTCATAGAAAGCAAGGCGTATAGGTGATAAATGTCCCCCCAATTATTAACAGATGCCAATCCCCATGGACTGCTTCGCAATAAGCGCTCTACACGTTGCCATATTGCTGTTTTTGTTACTTCACACACAATAGGATGTTCAACAAAACGCATTGCGATCCGACGACAGTTTGCACTACAATATCGTTGATTTCTTCTTATTTTGATGATGTTTTTACATACAGGGCATTTTTTAGGTATTAATCGTTTTTTCTGTTTTTTTATCGATAATTGATGTTCAAATTCAGCAAGATGTTCACTACATAACCCTTTTTTATATTTAAATAGCGCAGAATAACAGATGGGTTTTTGGCATTTTTTTTTAGTACATTTCGTTGCTAGAGGTGAAAATAATTTAGCCATGCAATATGATTAGCTTATTCAATTTGTATGTTAATTTAAATATTATTGCATTTTCTGTAAAGTACATTTTATGTGTAAATATATAAAACAGCTTACAAATAGAAATATGACAAAGTTTATGTTAATAAACAACCTAGAATAAAATGGAACTAATAGATAATAGCCAACACATTAAATAATATACGTTTGATTTTTATTAAATATTCTATGTTTTGGGGTTCCATCTATTGTTCCTATATTTTAGGTAATTTAACCCTGATAAGCTGAATACGGCATGGTTAACCGATATTACTTATATTAAATCAGGTAGTCCTTATCAAAACGGTTATATAGAATGATCTAATTAAACAAATTGAACGAAAGTATAAAATTTATATATTTAACAATCTGAAACAACTAAGAAAAACAACAGAAGAGTGGTTAGAAATGTATAACACAGAAAGACCACATGAAGCATTAAATAATATGCCACCAATTGAATATAGAACCATGAAACGAATAGTGTGATTTTCTACTTGGTTTTGGTACTAACAATGGGATATTTGCAAAATTTTTTATTCAGGAATGAATTGATATGTCCAATTTTAAACGTATACCCAAAAATCTACAGAAGAATAAAACTAAGAAAATAGATATTTTATTAATTTTGAAAAAAAACTGGCAGATGATTTTTATCATGTTAGTTGTTATTTGTGCGTTAATTTTGTGGTCATATTTGAATCATCTAAATAGGCAACATCTTTTTATTGACCTTATAAGAGAAAGTAAAACAGATCTTATTATCTTTATTTTCCCTTTTACTTTTGTTTGTTTTTTATCTCTAATTCTACTGAGTTCTTCAGGATTTAATACCGTGATATATTTAAATGAATTGGAATTTTATAATTATCAAATTTCATTTCTTCGTTATGTTTTACTGATTATAATTTCAGCATTAGCATCGACATTCCCTGTAACATTTGCTTTATGTTGGTCTTATTTTTTTCCTGAACAAGAAAAGTTAAATGGGGAACTTTTGCTCTTAATTAGTTTTGGAATAGCTATTTTCACTACTTTATGTTGTTTTGTTATTTTAAGAACGGTTAAATTAGAGAATAAAACCAATAACTGGAAAATATTTTCATACTCTATATGGTTATCTTTTTTACCTCTTTTAATCTTTTATACGACAGTTTTATTGTTATTTTTTAAATTTGTTACTGGCTCTCTTTCTTGGCAAAACATTGGACTAGTTAGTTGGCTCATTTTTTTTCTTGCGATTGTTTCTCTTATACCTTTAATTTTTTATTTTTATAATATCCATAACAAAAAATTTTCAGATAAAAATGATCTTCTAGTTCGCACAATAAAAGGTAGTTTTTATACAAGTATTATTGCATTATTTACTGTCTTCATTATTTTTCAAAAAACATTTATTTTTGCAAGTTACTTAACGTTACAGTTATTAGGAATAACAGATTTATCTTCTGTTTATGAATATGGAATTATTAAAAATAATGTTAATAAATTGAAATTACAACAAAATAAATGGGATTTTGAAGATGACGCAAATAATCTATTTTTAGTAAAAGGGACAATAGGATTTCACTTAGGCGATATTTATTTAATTTGTAAAAAAGATTTTAAACAAACATTTTTAGATTCTTTGAAGTATGATTTTGCTGACAATAAACCTATTTTTATTGACGATAAAAACTGTATTGCCTTTAATCAAAATGAAATTTCTGTTTTACACATCGAGAGGCAATAACCAATATTATGGGAATTCAACAACTTTGGTGTATACATGGAAATTTTCTGACTACAAATTGGCGCCGGATACAACACCGGGTACATTCCCTCACCTAAAATCCCTCAATCCTCTTCTTCCAATACTTTAAGCGGTATCTTCGATTCCGCGTCCGAGGCACCAATCACCAAATTTTAAGACCTGCTTCTAGCAGGTTTTTTTTATGTCTAAAGCCTTTTCCAGTAAACCTTGCACCTTAACCATTCAACCAATTTCAACTTAATTACCTCAAAATCAAGTGAACAATAGCTTTAAACATATGAACTTCTCGACGATATTTTTAACTAATACGATAAATCAATACCTAATTCCATGTAATATTAATCCTATGATAAAGTAAACCATAATTTATCATCATATTTATTAACCTTAATAAATAAAATCATTCGGCATAAAAACTTGAAGAGTTAAATTATGCTGAATTAGAAATTTATAAAACAGTTATTGATGTTGGGGACAATGTTAATTCTATTACTGTCTTAATTAATTTATCTGATAACTTAGATTGCAGAAAGTGGCTGTATAGTTTAAAAGAACTAGGTAATTTAAGTAACTACTTTGATTATGAACGTTACAGTCATGATATTACACGCTAAAAAAATAGTACATTTTATTCGGATAATTATATTTATTACACTGGTAAAAGTTTTTGTAATGATTATGATGAAAAATGTGTACCAGAAGAGTATTGTGGTGAAATCATTACAATATTTGTATATTTATTGCGAAATCGCCGCAAAAATGATACTGTATTTACTTACAGTGGCGGAGTATTAGGTCGTTTCCTAAGAAACCAAAGGTATAAATTTAACTTCGATTTAAATAACGTTTCTTATGTAACAGATATTAATCCACTATGTTAAATAGAATAGAATTAGATAAAGTGAAAGAACCATCGCCCGAGGTATTAAAAAAGCTATAGGCTCGTTATAAAATAAATTTACTAGAATTATATGAACTTTCAGAATAAATTGATAGTAGCTTATGTATATCTAAAAATCAGAATCCTTTTTATAATTGTGAATTATTGGGTGAGAAAAAATAAATTCGATTCAAAATATAATAAATCTTTTTGCTAAAAAAGATAGGCATGAAACTAATGGAGTTAAAATGCAGTATAAATTAGGTGAGCTATTTTGTGGTCCAGGTGGATTAGCTTATGGGGCAATAAATGCAAGTAGTTTAGACGAAAAACTTACTATAGTTCATGAATGGGCAAATGATTATGACAGAGATACTTGTGCTACCTATGCTCACAATATTTGTGATGGTAAAAGTAAGTCGGTATTTCATGAAGATATAAGAAAGTTAAATATGGAAAATTTAACACCTATTGATGCATTAGCATTTGGTTTTCCGTGTAATGACTATAGTATTGTAGGAGAACAAAAGGGGATTGATGGAGTCTATGGACCTTTGTATTCCTATGGAGTTAAAGCATTAAAACATTTTCAACCTGATTGGTTTTTGGCTGAAAATGTAGGTGGTCTAAGAAATGCAAATGATGGAAAAGCTTTTACGCAGATTTTATCTGAATTAAAAGATGCTGGTTATGTAGTTGTTCCACATTTATATAAATTTGAAGAATATGGCATTCCCCAAGCTAGACATCGAATAATTATTGTTGGAATTAGGTTGGATTTAAGTAAAACCATATCTTTCAGAGTACCATCCCCTCGTCCTTATTTAAAAGTAGATAATACTTGTAAAAATGCTATAGAAACCCCCCCAATTCCTACTGATGCATTTAACAATGAAATGACAAAGCAGTCTAAAGTTGTTGTTGAAAGATTGAAACATATTTTACCTGGACAAAATGCTTTTACAGCAGATTTACCGAAAGCATTGCAATTGAATGTTAAAGGGGCTAGGATGAGCCAGATTTATAAAAGACTTGATCCTTCCAAACCTGCATACACTGTTACAGGTAGTGGTGGTGGAGGTACTCATATATATCATTGGGAAGAGCCACGGGCTTTGACAAATAGGGAACGAGCAAGATTACAAACATTTCCTGATTCTTATGAATTTTTAGGTTCCAAAGAAAGTGTGCGAAAACAAATTGGTATGGCTGTTCCTTGTCAAGGCGCAAAAATAATATTTGATGCTATTTTGAATAGTTTTGCTAAAATTGATTATGATTCTGTTGAACCTAATATAAGTGAATAGGTAAATGTTTAATCAGGATTTAATTAATAGGATATTGATAGAGCCAATTCGTAAAGGAGCCAATAGGTTATTAATAGTTTCAGGCTACGCTTCTCATACGATGGCATCTTGGCATTTAAAAAGAATTAAAGAATTAGGTTTACCAACAATTGATATAGAATTGATTGTTGGTATGGCCTTATATGATGGATTAAAAGAAGATATTCATCAAGGTTTCAAAGATATTCATGAAAATAATGATGATATCTATTCTAATTTTCAATGTCAGTACATAATTGAACACGCTCCCGTTCACAGTAAAATTTATATTTGGCTAGATAATGATTTACCAATAGAAGCATATACAGGGTCAGCTAATTATTCTCAAGCAGGTTTCAGTTTAGGGAGAAGAGAATATATGACACCTTGTGAGCCTTATCTGGCTTTTCAATATTATAATGGTTTGATTTGTGATGTGATGTTTTGTAATCATAATGAAATCGAAGATTATATTATGTTAAGAGCATCTCATCCTGTTTTAGAGAATGAAATCGAAAATTCAGCTATTATTTTTGATGACAGCATTGAAAATGTAACCCTTTCTCTCTTGGACTCAAAAACTGGTGAAACACACAGGCATTCTGGCCTAAATTGGGGACAAAGAAATGGTAGAGAGCCAAACCAAGCTTACATTCCTGTTCCTTCAAGAATAGCAAGATCTGGATTTTTTCCCCTAGAAAAAAGACATTTTTCAGTTTTAACTGATGATCATAAAAATTTGGTTTTAAGAGTCCAGCAACAAGGTGATAAAGCGATAACAACACCAATGAACAATTCGTTGATAGGAGAATACTTTAGAAATCGTCTAGGCCTTAACAATGGACAGTTCGTAACCAGACAACACTTAGAAGATTATGGAAGAACGGATGTAACTTTTTATAAATTAGATGAAGAACAATTTTATATGGATTTTTCACCGCATTAATAATCAAATTTGACGGAGAAATATAAGTGCTAAATTATTGGTGGGTAACACGACCTAAAAGACGTTTGAATTCAGTTCCAGAAGTATTGGCAACTTTTTCTGATATTTCATTAAATCAAGAATGGATTGGACAACGAGAAATTCATATGTCATTAGAAGACGCCCTCGAAGAAGCTGGATTAAAACGTACTGGAGATCGGCGAGATCAAACAGGTGGTGGAGGTAGAACCTATAAAGCTTGGTTAGTAAGTTTAGGTTTAATTTTTGTACAAGAAAATACTAAAAAAATAAAATTAACCTTAGCTGGGGAAGCAATAATGAATGGTGATTCTCCAGTTGAAGTATTAAAAAATCAAATTATCAAATACCAGTTCCCTTCTTCTTATTCATTAAGTAGCGGAGTAAATGTTTCGGTTCGTTTTAAAATAAGACCTTTCAAGTTTTTGTTAAAATTATTATCAGATTCTAGAATTGAAAGTTTATCAGAAGAGGAAATTGCAAAAATTGTCGTTGTTGAAGCAGAAAATGAAAGTGCTAAATGTTTTGAATATATTGTTCAGCAAATAATTAAATTTAGAAATGATGGTGATGCAATTTTAGCTAAAAATTTTTTTGAAAAATATTCTTCAAGCCGAGGCTCAAAAAATAGTTTTGATCACCTATTAGACATTGCTAACACTATAATTAACTGGTTGGAATATACTCAATTAGTCAAAAGGGATACTGAAGACCATAGGGTAAGAATTATTGAGGATAAAATAGATGAGATTAATCAACTGTTGTCTGATTCTCCATTCATTGACCGTCCTGAACAACATGAATATTTTCAAAGAAAATTTGGTGTGGATCCAAAACATCGAAAAGATACACGTAATTTGTTAAATATACATGGAATTTCAACGAGAGTTATTGCAATTAATAAAATCAAACAGGCATTTATTACTGAATCAGTAAAAATGCCAATAAGTAAAATTACTAGTACTCTCATAGACAAAATTTGTGAAAAAACAGGATTTTTACCTGATCTAGTCGAAGATTGCCTACAAGAATTATATCCACAAGGAGCTATTGGTGCTTTTTTGTCAGAATATTTTGAAATGGCTTTCAAAGGTAGAGAGCAAGCCACTGATTTTGAATTAGCAACGGTAGATTTATTTCAAAATGTTTTTGGTTTTACAGCTAGGCATGTAGGACCAAAAGGTTTGACACCTGATGTGTTATTACTTTCTGATGATGAAGGTTATTCGGCTATTTTAGATAATAAAGCATATAGTAAATATAGTATAACTAATGATCATCATAACAGGATGGTCTATAATTATATTGGTCAGCTTAACAATTATTATAATGGTACTTATCCACTTAGCTTCTTTTCTTATATAGCCGGGGGATTTGGCTCCAATATAAATATACAACTAAATAGAGTTGTTAACGAAACCGGTATTAATGGAAGTGCTATTAATATATCTACAATGATAAATCTAGTTTATGAGCATACAAGTAATCCTTATACACAACAACGAATTAGAGATATATTTAGTCTTAATAGAAGAGTATTACAAGCTGATTTATGAGTTAGTTTATTATTTTATCTTTTATTTTTATAAATATTTTATAAATTATTATAACATTGTTTTTTTAGTTTTTTTAATAAATGATTATTGGTAGCATGTATTTTTAGAGGGAATAATTGTGTCAATTATAGGCACCATAAATTTATCTCTATTGAGCTCAAAAACCGGGAAAACACATTTAAGTTTTGTTTTAAATTGGTGACATAGAAAAATAGAGGACCAAACCAAGCTTACATTCTTGTACCTGTAAACATAGTAAGAACTAGTTTTTCCCCATCAAGTGATGAGCTTTTTGAAATATCATATGATGATAGAAAACGCCTAATATTGCGTTTAGAACAAGACAACGTTAAATTACTGTACAAGAAAATAGTTCAATTCTAGGTAAATACTTTGGAAACCACTAGGCCTAAACAATGGGCAATTCGTAACTAGACAATACTTATCAAAACTAGAGATAGTAAATTTCATTAGATTTTTCTAGGCTTTGAAATTAATTGTTGTCTTGCTGTTTATTTAAAAATGAATGGGATGTCCTACTGTCAATAAATAATATTTAAAATAAGATATCATCCTTGCATTTTTATAAATTTAAAAGAAACATTTTTATCCCAGTTGGGATGATATGATGTTTTTTGTAATAATAATTTCCCTGCTCTATTTATTCTTTCTTTACCTATATCACTGATATATTTAAATCTATTTTTAAATTTTTTGTTCTTAAAATTGCAATGCTCTGGTGATTGAATCATTATAAATTTTCTATTTCCACCATCTTCCGAATTCAATTCCAATGTAGCATGTGCAGTGGTTGCTGAACCAGCAAAAAAATCGAGAATAATATCATTATGTTTTGATGCTATCTGTAATATTTTTTTTATTAATGAAACAGGTTTTGGTGTATCAAAAACTAGTTCATTGTTAAATAAAGATGTTATTTCTTTATTAGCCTGTTGTGTGTGACCGACTTCATCGTATGACCAAAACGTTGTGGGTAGTACTCCTTGTTTAACCTCATTCAAATATCTTTTTAATTGTGGTGCACCAGTACCTTTTTGACCAAAATAAATTCGATTTTCTTGAAGCCATTTATTCATTGTTTCTTTAGATGCTCTCCAACTATTTCCATTTGGAGGATAATACTCTTTACCAGTATTAGGATTAACAATTGGATATACCCTACTAAGAGAAAATTTTTTTACTAATAAATTATCTTGTCGCCAAACACCTTTACCATCGCCATCATCGTTTTTATAAGGTTTATTAAGATTTTCATTCCTAGGCAATAAGTTGATTCTGAAATTACTTGTTTTTTGATAAACAATAATATATTCATGAACAGTGGACATCGTATAAGAATCATTGGATTGAGAATATTTTTTTTGCCAAATAATGTTAGCTATAAAATTTTCTTTGCCAAAAATGTTATCGCAAATTAAACGTAAATTAACTAATTCATTATCATCAATACTAATAAATATTGCTCCATCTTCAGCTAATAAACTTTTGGCTAACTCTAATCTTGGTGACATCATCTCAGACCATGTGAATCCTTTATAATCAGAAAAACAATCATTATATACATAAGAATTGCCAGTATTATAAGGAGGATCTATATAGATTAAATTGATTCTATTTTTATACTTATCAATCAAATGTTCTAATGCAAACAAATTATCACTTTCTATATATAAATGATCTTGATTTATTAATTTGTTAATTTTTTTCATATATAATTATCAAGTTATTAATGCAAAGCAGGTATATAACTATAATTTAATTTTTACACTCAAACCTCCAAAATAATTGAATATAACATTAAAAGCAAGCGAACTTTTGACAAAGAAAGATATACATTTTATGTTTATATTATCAAAACTTAAAAATGACCTTTCCCAGGATATAAATAACATAAGGAATGTTTATGAATAAAAATTATAAACTCCTTTTCCTTCTCATTAACCGATTATAAAAATTTATACTGTAAGCCAAGGTTGAACCTAATTTTTTTGCAATTGGTTCTCATAGTTTATATGAAAATTCTATTTCAAATTTGATGACACTATTTATTGAGCAGAATCCTCATATTCATCCATTCCTGACATGAGCTTTATTATCGCTTTTAGAGTTTCCTGAAATAAATTGTGTTTATCTCAGTGAGCTATCAGTAAAAAAAGATGATGACAGATAAAGAGATTAAGTTCCTACGGATACAACTTCGGATACATTCCTCAACCTCAATTCCTCCAACTCAATAATACCAATGCTTTAAGCAGTATGTTCGATTCCGCGTCCGGGCACCAATCACCAAATTCTAAGACCTGCTTCTAGCAGGTTTTTTTATGCCTAAAGCCTTTTCAAATAAGCCTTTCACCTTGTTTCACTACTCAACAGTGTTCAACTAAAATTAAGCTAAATCCAGTAATAAGTTAATTTTACATCATTAATTTAATGATTATTTTACTTACACTGACTATAATACATTCTATAAAAATCAATTAGTAAGTGATAAGTTATATAATAAATCTAGAACTAGATATAAATTAAGAACTACGAAAATAAAATATACCTGTTCTTTTTTAATATGAATTTGTAAATTAAAAATGGCACTATTTTTGCTTATTTTATCTGTTACATAGTACTTAACTGTCGTTATATTGTTGTTAAAAGTTATTTTTAATCTAAAATGGAATTTTATTGTAACTTTTATGCTATATCGCAATTTTAATTATAGTACGCTTTGCACTGTATATGTGCAAAAAATAAAAAATATGAATTTAAACCAAATAAAAGTTAATTAATATAAAAATTAGAACGTTTTACTAAATCTATATTTAAAAAATATTAAAAATACGACATTCTTACCTGTGTTTAAATGTTACAAAATCGGTTTACAGTTAAATAATTGGAGTGGTTTTATGAGTAATCTAAGGAAATATAAACGTAAATTCTTATTGAGTGCAGGACTAATAACAATGCTTGCGAGTGCACAACTTCATGCTGCAGGAACGTTAGTTTATTGTGCAGAAGCTTCACCTGAAATATTTAATCCACAGTTAGCAACAAGTGGTATTTCAATGGATGCGAGTGCAGTTCCTGTTTATAATCGTTTGGTAGAATTTAAATTAGGTACTACCGAAATTGAACCTTCTTTAGCCAAATCTTGGGATATCAGCCAAGATGGTTTAACCTATACTTTTCATTTACGCGATGATGTTAAGTGGCATAGCAATAAAGAATTCAAACCAACACGAAACCTAAATGCTGATGATGTTATTTTTACATTTATGCGACAAAAAGATAAAAATCATCCTTATAACAAAGTTTCTGGTGGACAATATGAATACTTTGAAAGTATGGGATTCCCAGATTTAATCAAAGAAATTAAAAAGATTGATGACCATACTGTTGTATTTGAATTAAACCATCCAGAAGCCCCTTTTTTAGCAGATTTAGCAATGTCATTTGCATCAATTTTATCAGCTGAATATGCTGATGCTATGCTTAAGAAAAACACACCAGAAAAATTAGACTTAGTTCCTGTTGGTACGGGCCCATTTACTTTTGTACAATACCAAAAAGACTCCAGAATTCTTTATAAAGCAAATCCCGATTATTTTGGTCCAAAAGCCAAACTTGATCGCTTAGTGTTTTCTATTACACCAGATGCCGCAATTCGTTATGCTAAGTTACAAAAAGGCGAGTGTCATGCTATGCCATACCCAAATGTAGCCGATGTTGAACGAATGAAATCAGACAAAAATATTGTTGTTAAAGAAATGGCTGGCGTTAACATTGGCTATTTAGCCTACAATATGGATAAGCCGCCACTTGATAAATTGCAAGTTCGTCAAGCATTAAATATGGCCGTGAACAAAGATGCGATTATAAAAGCTGTTTTTCAAGGTGCAGCTGAACCAGCTAAAAACTTTATTCCTCCATCAATGTGGAGTTATAACGATGAAGTGAAAGATTATCCTTATGATCCAGCGCAAGCAAAAGAGTTATTAAAATCAGCGGGATTAGAGAACGGGTTTACTATCAATTTATGGGCAATGCCAGTACAACGCCCATATAACCCAAATGCACGCCGTATGGCCGAAATGATTCAAGCGGATTGGGCTAAAATTGGCGTAACAGCTAAAATTGTGAGTTATGAATGGGGAGAATATCTATCTCGTATTCGTGATGGTGAACATGATGCTGTATTAATGGGCTGGACTGGAGATAATGGCGACCCTGATAACTTTTATTCTGTCTTGATGAGCTGTGATGCGGTTAAAGCAGGTTCAAACTATTCACGCTGGTGTTACAAACCATTTGATGATTTATTGCAACAAGCGCGTATTGAGTCAAATCACGAAAAAAGAGTTGAGCTATATAAACAAGCACAAGTTGAAATGCATAATCAAGCACCTGCATTGATGATTGCGCATTCAATGGTTTATATGCCATTACGCAAAGAAGTTAAAGGCTATATTATAGCGCCTCTGTCATTACATGACTTTAACCAAGTTACGCTTGAAAAATAGTATTCCTAACGATTAACCACCTAGGTGTGGTTAATCGCTACGTTGGGTTTTGCTAAATTTAGAGCTATAAGTCTATTTTTTAATAACAATAAAATTTTATCTATTTTATAAACGATAGTTTAAAAGCAATATTTAAGAGCTACTACATGTTTCAATTTATTCTAAAGCGGTTAGGTGTACTTATTCCAACGTTTATTTGTATCACACTGCTTACTTTTATTTTTGTTCACCTTATTCCGGGTGATCCCATTATGGTGCTTGCAGGAGAGCGAGGTTTAACCCCTGAACGCCATGCTGAATTAATGACTCAACTGGGTTTAGATAAACCACTGTATCAACAATATTTTCAATATATTATAAACATGCTTCATGGCGATTTAGGAACCTCTTTTAAAAGCCAAATTCCAGTATGGGATGAATTTGTACCCCGATTTAAAGCAACGTTTGAACTTGGATTTTGTGCAATGTTGTTTGCTGTTAGTTTTGGAATCCCAATCGGTGTTCTTGCCGCAGTGAAACGTGGTTCAATATTTGATCACACAGCAATAGGACTATCTTTAACAGGTTACTCCATGCCAATTTTTTGGTGGGGGATGATGCTGATAATGTTAGTCTCAGTACACTTAAATTTAACCCCAGTATCTGGTCGTGTTAGTGATATGCTTTTCTTAGATGAAAGTAATCCTTTAACCGGATTGATGTTAATAGATACTTTATTATGGGGTGAAACAGAAGATTTTATCGATGCAGTTACTCACTTAATTTTACCTGCAATTGTGTTAGGAACCATTCCATTAGCAGTAATTGTCCGCATGACTCGTTCTTCTATGTTAGAAGTATTGAGTGAAGATTATATTCGAACAGCACGAGCTAAAGGCGTTAGTAGAATGCGAATCGTCCTTGTTCATGCATTGCGTAATGCAATGATCCCTGTTGTAACCGTTATCGGCTTACAAGTTGGTACAATGCTTGCCGGCGCCATATTGACCGAAACTGTCTTTTCATGGCCAGGAATTGGTCGTTGGTTAATTGAAGCGCTACAGCGTCGAGATTACCCCGTTGTACAAAGTGGCGTTTTAATTGTTGCGGTCATAATTATTTTAGTGAATTTATTAGTTGATATGTTGTACGGGGTTATTAACCCACGTATTAGACATAAATAAGAGTGTTTTTACAGATGAATAAACAGGTTATTACTGAACCAACCAATACGCAAGACACCAGTTTAGTCGTACCTAAACCATTAACGCCTATGCGTGAGTTCTGGTTCTATTTTTCAAAAAATAAAGGCGCAGTCGTTGGACTGGTCTTTATTATTATTGTTACATTACTCGCTATCTTTGCTAATTTTGTTGCACCACATTCCCCTTCTGAACAATTTAGAGATGCATTACTAGCACCACCCGTTTGGATGAAAGATGGCAGCTGGCAATTTATTTTAGGGACTGACGATGTAGGACGAGATATCCTATCCAGACTCATTTATGGTGCCCGTTTATCCTTATTAGTCGGTTGCTTAGTAGTTATTATCTCATTAATTTTAGGGATTACATTAGGATTAATTGCTGGTTATGCAGGCGGTTTTTTAGACAATGTAATTATGCGTGCAGTGGATATCATGCTTGCATTACCGAGTTTACTACTTGCACTTGTATTAGTTGCAATATTTGGTCCATCAATTATTAACGCTTCAATAGCATTAGCTTTTGTTGCATTACCACATTATGTCCGCTTAACACGCGGAGCAACGATTGCTGAAATTAATAAAGATTATGTGATCGCCTCACGAGTTGCTGGAGCGGGAGCCTTACGGCAGATGTTTATAAATATTCTGCCAAACTGTTTAGCACCATTAATTGTTCAAGCTTCATTAGGATTTTCGAACGCAATTTTAGACATGGCTGCATTAGGTTTTTTAGGCATGGGTGCACAACCACCAACACCAGAATGGGGAACAATGCTTGCTGACGTATTGCAATTTGCACAATCAGCATGGTGGGTCGTTACCTTTCCTGGTTTAGTAATTTTAATGACAGTGTTAGCTTTCAACTTAATGGGAGATGGTTTGCGAGACGCACTTGATCCTAAATTGAAACAGTAATGGAGATACAGTCATGGCACTATTAGAAGTAAAAGAATTATCTGTTCAATTTGGTGGATTTAAAGCAGTAGATCACATTAGTTATGACGTTGAGCAAGGGCAAGTTGTTGGTATTGTTGGTGAATCAGGTTCAGGAAAATCAGTTAGTTCACTCGCCATAATGGGATTAATTGATTTTCCCGGTAAAGTCAATGCAAATGCATTACACTTTGATGGCAAAGATCTTCAACAAATCTCAACTAAAATGCGCCGTAAAATTGTAGGTGCAGATGTGGCAATGATCTTTCAAGATCCGATGACTAGCTTAAACCCATGTTTTACCATAGGTTACCAAATCATTGAAACATTAAAAATCCACCAAGGTGGCAGTAAAAAAGAGCTCAAAGCAAGAGCGATTGAATTGCTTAAATTAGTCGGAATTCCTGATGCTGAAAATCGATTAAAGGTTTATCCGCACCAGTTATCTGGCGGAATGAGCCAACGAGTAATGATTGCAATAGCCATTGCATGCAATCCAAAACTCTTAATTGCTGATGAACCAACAACAGCACTAGATGTCACAATTCAAGGGCAAATTATTGAGTTATTACTTGAGTTGCAACGCAAAAATAATATGGCATTAATTCTTATTACTCATGACTTAGCGTTAGTTTCTGAGGCTGCACAAAAAATTATTGTAATGTATGCTGGACAGGTGGTTGAAATAGGAGATGCTGAAATTATCTTTAAAAAACCATTACACCCTTACACACAGGCACTATTACGATCACTGCCTGAGTTCACTCAAGACAAAGAGCGATTAGCATCATTATCAGGCGTTGTACCAGGAAAATATGATCGACCAACAGGCTGTTTACTCAACCCTCGTTGTCCTTATGCTACTGAACATTGTTATACCCAAGAACCAGCACTAGTTAGCTATGGTGAAACTAGAAAAGTAAAATGTCATTATCCACTATCAAGCGAAGGGATACCACAATATGAACAATAATATGGAAAATAACGAATTACTGCTTGATGCCCGAAAACTGACAAAATATTATCATGTAAAAAGCGGTTTTTTTTCTGAAGCTAAACAAGTTAAAGCTGTTGACGGTGTATCTTTCACATTAGAAAAAGCCAAAACACTTGCAATTGTTGGAGAATCAGGCTGTGGAAAATCATCATTAGCAAGATTATTAACAATGATTGAAAAACCCACATCAGGCGAACTCTATTTCAAAAATCAGAACCTATTGGATGATGATCAACAAGCGCAAAAATTGCGACGCCAAAAAATCCAAATTGTTTTCCAAAATCCATACTCATCATTAAACCCACGCAAAAAAATTGGTGCCATATTAGAAGAACCACTAATTATTAATACTGATCTAACAGCAAATGATCGTAAAGCAAAAGTACTATCAATGATGCAAAAAGTTGGATTAAAAGAAGAGTTTTATAACCGTTATCCCCATATGTTTTCAGGAGGACAACGTCAACGCATTGCTATCGCAAGAGGTTTAATGCTTGATCCCGAAATAGTAGTTGCTGATGAACCTGTTTCAGCATTAGACGTTTCTGTACGGGCACAAGTGCTAAATTTGATGATGGATCTACAGCAAGACCTAGGTTTATCTTATATTTTTATTTCTCATGACCTTTCCGTCGTTGAACACATTGCTGATGACGTAATGGTAATGTATTTGGGTCGTTGCGTTGAACAAGGACGAAAAGATGAAATCTATCGTAACCCTAAACATCCATATACTCAGGCACTATTATCAGCAACCCCAAGATTAAATCCTGATCTTAGACGAGATAGAATTAAATTAGAAGGTGAATTACCAAGTCCGCTAAATCCACCTATGGGTTGTGCGTTTAATGCTCGATGCCGTTTAGCATTTTCACGTTGTACAACAGAACAACCACAGCTTATTAATTATAATGAACATAAAATTGCGTGTTTCTGTATAGAGGAAAATAATAAAGGTGACAGTTAATTCTGTCACTAAATTAGATACTAAATCTATCCATTGCATTTTTCTTTTCTTAGAAGATAACAAATTGTCATATTAATAGTTTTGTGCTAGTTTCGTACTCATTATTAACTTACAACCTCGATAGCCCTAAGATTACTTATGTCCAATTCATCAGCTAAAAAAGTCGCTTTTGCCGCCTTTATTGGTACAACCATTGAATGGTATGATTTTTATATCTATGCCTTGGCATCAGTATTAATATTTGGTCAGCTTTTTTTTCCTGATGATAATCAATTTGTGCAAATCTTAGGATCTTTTGCCACCTTTGCCGTGGGATTTTTATCACGTCCTTTAGGAGCGTTACTATTTGGTCATATTGGTGATCGTTTGGGGCGTAAAAAATCGTTAATTACTACGTTGATTTTAATGGGGTGTGCCACCACCTGTGTTGGTTTATTACCCTCTTATCAACAAGCAGGCATTTTATCACCAATATTATTAGTTACATTACGCATATTACAAGGGATTGCGGTTGGTGGTGAATGGGGCGGTGCAGTGCTTATGACCAATGAACATGCCCCAAAAGGGTTAAAAAACTTCTTTTCTTCCTTTGCACAGTGGGGAAGCCCAGCAGGAAATATTTTAGCATTATTGGTCTTTTCTTATATTATCCGTTCACCTATAGCTGAGCTTATTAATAGTGGCTACTGGCGTATTCCATTTTTAGCCAGTTCTATTTTATTAATTATTGGCATTATTGCTAGAGTCACCTTAACCGAGTCACCTGTCTTTATCGAATCATGCAAAAAGCAAGCAAACTTAAAGCAAGACTCAATACCGATTATTGAAGTTTTAAAAAAATCAACACCACTATTAATTTTAAGCATTGGCGCTAATGTATTGTCATTTAGTGGAATATTTTCTAATACATTAATGATTGGCTATACCACTATTGCACTAGGTATTGAAGACAAGATAATTGTTGATGCTCTATTTTGGATTGCGATTGTGCATTTTGTTGTGCAACCTTTTATTGCCTATTTTTCAGAAAAATACTCGGCAACACGATTTTTAATTTGTTCGGCAATCTTAGCAATGGGATCGGTATTTTTATTATTCCCAATCATTCAGCTAGGCACAAAAAATAGCTTTATTATTGGTATTTCGCTCAACGTAATTTGCTACAGTGGCTTTTATGGCGTAATAGCGGGCTATTTAAGTCGAGTTTTTCCTACCAGAATACGTTACACAGGGTTATCTATCAGCTATCAAGGTTGCGCTGCCATTTTTGGTAGCCTAATTCCGATGATAGGGGCATATATTATTTATACTTACAAAGCTTTTTGGATACCATTAGCCTTGTTTTATTGTTGTTTAGCATTGATATCTATCATCTGTATCTATCTCCTAAACCGCTATCATTACTATGACGAATAATAAGGCAAACATATGAAAACAGTATTATCAATTCAATCAAATGTTGTTTATGGTTATGCCGGTAACAAGGTATCGACATTAGCCATGCAGCTACAAGGCGTTGAAGTTATGCCGATCCATACCGTGCAATTATCCAGTAATACGGTTTATCCTCATTATGATGGCATAGTGCTTGGTGCTAAACAAATTACACGAATAGTTAATAGTCTAGAAAAAATTGGGATCTTAAAGTCTATTGACGCCATTATTTCGGGCTATATTGGTCTTGCTGAACAAGGCGAAGAAATCTTAGAAGCAGTCAACAAAATTAAATACTATAATCCTAATGCTATCTATGTTTGTGATCCTGTTATGGGGGGCGATATTAATAAAGGTAGTTCACTGCCACAAGGTATTATTGATTTCTTCACTAAGCAAGCGGTTAAACAAGCCGACTATATCACACCAAATTTATTAGAATTACAAATACTTTCTGATATCGAAATTAAAACATTTAACGATGTACTAAATGCAATAAAAACACTACAAAAACAGTCTATTAAAGCTATATTAGTAAAAAATTTGGTGCACGCTGGCAAAACAACCGACCTATTTGAAATGGTGTTAGCAACGCCAACCCAAAACTATCATCTTGCCCGCCCACTATATGACTTTCCACATCGTCCATTAGGTGTGGGTGATTTAATTTGTAGCTTGTTTACAGCGCATCTAATTAATGGACAATCCCAATTAATGGCGTTTGAATTAGCCGCCAATGCCGCTAATCACGTGCTAGAGGTCACCAAACAAAAAGAGGCTCGAGAATTGGCAATTATTGATGCTCAAGCGTGGATTAAAAAACCAGATTTACGGTATCGGGGGATGGAGTTGATGTTATAAAAGAATATCATTTCTATGTTATTCTTCTAAACAATAAGTATTTTGTGCTAAAATTTTATATTAATATTTTGATTAAATAATAAATTCTAGCACAAAATATTTTCCTAATTATACTTTAAACGTAATCCAAGGTTTAAGTTTAACTATGGTTTGAATCAAATCGGCTTTTTGTTGCGCCTCAATTACTGGTGTAATTGGTTTGTATGCTATAGGCGCTTCTTCGCGTAGCCGCTCTTCTTTGAGAGTAATGCATTGCCATGGTAAGGTAGTCTTTTCAAACTCTACCTTTTTATTACGCATGTTTTGCCTTCTTTCTGCTCTTCCTGCACCATGTGAACAAGACCATAACCACTCTTCATTACCTTTACCAACTGCTACATAAGAGTGATCACCCATCGACCCAGGAATTAATGTTATTTGACCTGTATATGCAGGCGTAGCACCTTTACGATGAATATTCATGCCTTGCTCTGGTAAAATAATATTATGAGAAATATCAACCACTAATTGACTATCATCTTGATGAAAGATCGTTGATAACGATTTACGTATTAACTCGGTGATGACAATACGATTTATCCAAGCATATCGAGCAGCAACGCCCATTGCTTGTAAATAAGCTTTAGCGTCATTATCAGTCAAGCCAAACAATCCTGATTTAGGCTGTTTTTCATTAGCTGGCCATAGGGCTTTTGCTCTATCTTGCCAACGTTGACCAATATAAAATCCAACATCACGTGATCCAGTATGGATCATAACCACAATACTATTTTTTTGAAGACCTAATTGATAAGCTAAATGACGATCCATTATCTCATCAACAATTTGTAACTCAACAAAATGGTTACCAGAACCGACAGTACCTAAGCTAGCAGGACGGATAATATCTCGCTTTTCAAAAAAGGCTTCAGGTGCATATTTACTATCTGCCACAATTAAATGATTACCAGATATTTTATCAAGCTCTGCCCGTAACCGTTCATAATTAACCGAATTCCATAGCCCATGCTGAGGTAATTCAGATAACCATGCCGAAATATCTTGATCAAATAATGCTTGAAAAGATCGCGGCGTAACAGGAACATCACGTTCATCTTGCAATAATACGCGTTTTAATTGCGCAATAATTGAAGACTTTTGTTTACACACTTGCTCATAACTTAAGCCCGTTGTAAAAAGCCGCATACCACAATTAATATCAGTGCCAATTGCAGCTGGAATAATAAAATTCTGCGTGGTAGCGACAATACTACCTACTGGTGCAATAGTACCCGGATGAAAATCGGGTGTTGCACGCGCAGTACAAACTTTACCTAAACTATTAGGTATTTTAACTGAAGCAAAATTTAATAGTTGTTCTACGGCTTTTTCCTCTAATGGTAAAGGATTAGGCAATAATACCTGAGCAGTAGTATTTTCTTTATTAAAAGTATAAATATCATTATTAAAATGACTTTCAATCCCAAGGCGGGACAAACGTTTTTGTAAACGGGTAAATGTAGACATAATAGCCACCTAGAAAACAATAAAATAGTGTCTCCTCATATTGAGAAGATAATTACTGTTTTCCTGCAGCAGCACTATTCAGGAAAGCGGGCACATTCTATACAAAAAATCTTTATCTGTAAAGATATTGAGATTTGATAAACCATATATTAATATTATGGATTACATATCAGTATTAAATCAAAACATAAAATTTAAAAGAGAAAATAAAGAATTATTATGGGTATGGGGATACAAAAAGTTATGCTAACACCATGCAAATCAGAAAAAGAATTGTTAGAGCACTTTGGTTGTTATGGATTTGAAAAACAGCTCAATTTTTATGAAATAATTGGCGATAGCAATTGGCAAATAGATATCAATCAAGGTGTTATCTATTTTGGTGATAATATAACCTTTTCTATTCAATTATTAGGTACTTTTTCTTTATCTTCTGAAACATGGCTTTGGTCTTGGAATAACGAAGCATCGCAGTTACCCACATCGGTTATTGAACAAGCGTTGAATTTAAAAAGCTATGGTGAAGAAAATGATATTAATTTATTCACTTCTGCTCAATTTGACACTACACAAGAAGATTTATACAAAATAGGGGTAATTGCTACAGGAATGTTTAATACCGATGGATATTATCTGGCTGATTTTGGGCAAGGAATAGCATTGGTAACCATAAAAAAAGATCATATTAACTCAAAAAATAATAACCAGAATAAAATCTCTAAAATTTTGCCAAAATTTATAACAAATCTGTTTGGGAGTTCTTCATCTGAAAGTGATAACCATGAGCAGAAAAATAATCAAACCCAAATTTTTGAAATATTTTCTCAATTTATTTCAAACTTTGATGTGGATCATTACCAGGCACTTAAGTACTATCTAATTGCTAAAGATTATCAAGTCAAACAAAGCGATTTGACAGCTCAAACAGAGCTTGTTGCAATAAAAGGTGAGCAAAGAGTAGTTGCTAAATTTGATGAACAATCTCGTTTAATTAGTTTAAATGTATAAATACAGTTGTCAGTAAAAATCTTTTCATTTATGGAATAGATTTTACCAATACATTGATTAAGCTTTATTAACCATATCCCAACTTAAACCAAACTTTGCCAAATATTTTTTTAATCGATCAGCATCATTGCTACGTTGTTTTTTTATGCGAGACACAGCGAACAATTTTCTGCCAGCTTCAGATAAACAGCTACTTTTTTGGCAGATTTCAATCACCTTTTCCAATTGGAAGCGATCAAATTCATCTATTTCTAATGGAATTAAAGAGTCATCTGATTTGTGTTTCCCCCAGTTTTGTTTTAAGCGTAGAATCTCTTTTTCTACTTGTTCCAACGTAATATTAGCTTGTGGTGCTAACGTTGCCATTCGAATAATCGAGCTATTTAATTCACGAAAGTTACCCTGCCATAAGGCTTCCTGAGAGGTAGCAAAAGCTAAATAAGCACGTCTTGATTGTTGATTGAAACGTGGCATAATGCCGTATTCTTTAGCATAACGCGCCAATTCATAATCAATATTCGGTTCGATATCTTCTTTTCGTTCGGCTAAACTCGGCAGTTGATAACTCCACAAATTGATTCTGGCAAACAGATCTTCACGAAATTCACCATTCTCAATCGCCAATTTAAGATCTTTATTAGTCCCAGCAATTAATTGAAAATCACTCTGAATCGGTTTATCACTACCAAATGGATAAAATTGTTTCTCTTCGATCGCTTTTAATAACATTGCTTGTTCATCAAGCCCAAGTTCACCAATTTCATCTAAAAATAATAATCCCCCATCAGCATTTTTAAGTAAACCGGTACGAGCGAGATTTGCACCCGTAAATGCTCCTTTCACATGGCCAAATAAGGTTGACATTGCACTATCACCTCGTAAGGTGGCGCAGTTAATTTCGACAAATTGACCGTTAATTTGATGATTAGTGTGTTTTAGCAAATAAATTTGTTTAGCTAAAAATGATTTACCTGCACCAGTTGGCCCACACAATAAAATAGGGGCATGCGATCGGCTAGCAACCTGTTCTATTTCAGCAATTAATTGATTAAATTGTTGGTTACGAGTAGCGATACCTGACTTTAACAGATCTGTTGCTTGAATGGCATATTGTTGAAAACGGGTTAAGATTTTATCATAACGATGCAAATTCAAATCGATGATATTCATATTACCGTAAGGTACTTGCGCAATAAGATCTGCTTCCTCTAAGTTATAATTTTTTTCTATTACCTCCTTTTTGGATGGTGGAGACATTTGTAATAATTTAGCTGGATAATAGCGCGATTCTGCTAGTAAAAACAAACAAATCTGTGCGACATGCGTACCTGTTGTGATATGCAAATAATACTCTTCTTGTTCTGAATTAAATGAGTAGTTTTTCGAAATATCAAAAAGGCAGGTATAAACTTGTTCAAAATCCCATGGATCATCTATATTTACTGCGATTGGCCTTACTTCGGTTTGTGGTGATAAAATTTTAATATCTTTAACAACTTCGCAAAGCAGATGATAATCGTTTTGATAATAGAGTAATTCAAATCGAGTTAATGGTAGATCAGATTGATGACATAAATCGATAGTCGGTCGCCATTGCAACCATCGTCGTTTACCTTTACCACGTTGATCCAATACATTTCCTAAAAAACCAAACACTACATTCTTTTTCATTTTTATAAAAATTTATAAATTAATAGATAAAATTATAAAAAACAAACTTATTTAAATCTATCTAATTTTTAGATTCATCTGTTTTAAATTTATTTTTTTGTTTTAAATCAAATTGATATTAATTGTTTTTATCTTTTTTTAATTTTTGGCACACTTTTAGCAAATTATAATAATGAATAAGAAAAAAGGTTTTATCGCCCAAGAGAAAAGGGATAACATCCCAAAATAAAACTGAACTTGTAAACTTAGAAACTTAACGTTACATAAAATTTAGATGGAATTAAAAATGAGTCAATATAACTTATTACAAACAGATAATGCCAAACCAATAAAAATGTGGACAAAAGGCGTGCCTGTTGAAGAAGAAGCCAAAACACAATTAACCAAAACGGCACAATTACCGTTTATTTTTAAACATATCGCCGTCATGCCTGATGTGCATGTCGGTAAAGGATCAACTATCGGTAGTGTGATCCCAACGATAGGCGCAATTATACCGGCAACTGTAGGGGTGGATATTGGTTGTGGCATGATTGCTGTGCAAACGTCTTTAATAGCGAGTGATTTACCTGACAATCTATTACCGTTACGAAATGAAATTGAAAAAGCAGTACCGCATGGCCGATCGCCTCATAATCGTCGACAAGATATTGGTAGCTGGCAAAATCCACCATTACTCATTGACCAGTATTGGCAACAGTTATTACCCGGTTTTGAAAAGTTAACAGAAAAATATCCAAATTTTTTAAAAACCAATAATTACCGGCATTTAGGCACACTTGGCACTGGCAACCATTTTATCGAAATTTGTTTGGACGAAGCCGATCGAGTTTGGATTATGTTGCATAGTGGATCACGAGGTGTAGGTAATGCTATTGGTAACTTTTTTATAGAAATGGCACGAAAAGATATGGAAGTCCATAACAAAAATCTACCTGATAAAGACTTAGCATATTTGGAAGAAGGAACCGAACATTTTCATGATTATGTTGATGCTGTGCATTGGGCGCAAGAATTTGCAAAGCTCAACCGTGAAGCCATGATGAATAATGTTATCTTAGCAATGCGTAAAGTCATTACTAAACCATTTACCACGCACATGTCGGCGGTAAATTGTCACCATAACTATGTGCAAAAAGAGCAACATTTTGGTGAAGACATTTTCATTACACGTAAAGGTGCAGTGTCTGCTCGAAAAGGTGAACTAGGGATTATTCCGGGATCAATGGGAGCTAAAAGCTATATTGTGCGAGGACTTGGTAATGAAGAAAGTTTCTGTTCATGCTCGCACGGTGCAGGGCGAGTTATGAGCCGAACAGAAGCTAAAAAGAAATTTACCATTAAAGACCAAATTAAAGCAACAGCACACGTTGAATGCCGAAAAGATGCCAACGTGATTGATGAAATCCCAATGGCATACAAAGATATTGATGCGGTAATGACAGCCCAAAATGAACTGGTCGAAATTGTCCATCAATTACGGCAAGTTGTGTGTGTGAAAGGGTAAAAAATATTGAGGAGCAATCCTCAATATTGGTGGAAATAAAAATATTAAAAACCTTAATTATATCAATGATAAATCTAAAATAATGCATTACTATCATGATTATTCAATTTGATTTAAATAACTAATTAATCATTCTAACAATAAAATATTTAAAGGATTAACGATGAAAGAAACTACTCAAAATTCAACGACAGAACCCTCAAATATGGCGACGACTCAACCATTTCCAATGGTATGGGATAACAATAAAATCAGTATTTATCAATTTTTACTGCCTTATCAACATGCAGAAAAACTGCCTGAAATAGCCCAAACACTTCCTGATGAATCATCTGATGATACAAAATTAAAATGGGCAGCAGGGGCGATGGATGGGGTTAGCAATCATCATGGCGCATCATCGGAACACACATGTGTTGAAGAAATTTTAACGTTACTAATCACAATATCAACACAACCCAATAAACACGATATCGAAAAACTTTACACCTTAATAAATACGGAAGGTACTTTAAGTTTTATTGATGATTTAAGTGATGCAATACCAAAAATTGACATTGATTTTGATAAGTTATATGAATTTACCTATTGGTTAGCAACAAATAGCCCTGATCGTGAAATCATTAAGTTTAGTATTGCTGTATTAGGATGTTTTACTACCGAACAAACAGACTTATTTTTATTATTAGGCATGCATGAAGAGTTTACCTTATATTCAGCAGTTGCATTACAAAACACCTTATCATCACCCGAACAAGTCGAAAATGCCTTAGTTACTTTAGCTAAAAAAGTGGATGGTTGGGGTAGGATCCATATTGTTGAACGATTAGCCGAATATCAATTATCATCAACAACTAAAGATTGGTTATTAAGAGCGGGTTATCAAAATAGCGTTATGAACGAATATCTTGCTTATACTTGCGCAACCACAGGTGAATTAAATCAGGTTTTAGAACAAGATTATGTTGATTTACCTTTATTAGAATCTGCGGGTGAAATTTTAGAGGCACTCATCATGGGCGGACCAGCCGAAGATATGCATTGTTATGAAGAAGGTGCTATTGTTTGTTTAAATTATTTAAAACATTTACTAAAACTACCCTCATTAGCTGAACTCCCCCCTTTACGAACAGTACTGACTATACGTGATTTTGTTAGCAACCAGCTTAATGAAAGCTATCCTAATTGGAATAAAAAAATAAAAAACGCAATTATTGAAAAAGCAAATAAGTTTATCCATCAAGATAAATGGTTAGCATTAATTGAACATGATTTAATGACTGATGATAGCAGTAAATTTTACCTAGCTGCTGATCTTTACACACAATTTGGATTTGATGCATGGGATGCGCGTTTTGCATATCAAAAAAATCATCAGGGTGAACAGTGGTATTATTTAATGCAAGCCGATGATATACAAAGAGTACAACAAGTTATACAGTTAGCTAGGCAACAATATGACTTTACAAAAATCGCAACTGGGCCAGCGCTAGAATCTGCATTTGGCATCAAATATAAAGCACACCGTGCATTGGATGCTATTTTACAAGAGCTCAATCGATTTCCGAGTATGGGTGAAGATCTTATATTAATTGGTCTAAACAGCCCAGTAATACGCAACCGAAACATGGCATTAAATGCCATTGAAGCTTGGGATCGACAATGTTGGACAGATAAAATAACGCTTGCCCTGCAAGAACTTATTGCAAATGAACCTAATGATGAAATTAAAAAAAGGTTAGTAACGCTACTTGCCTCGCACAATAGTTAAATGTAACTATTCCTTAAAATAGTACAGCCCAAAAGTAGAAAATTTTCTATGATAAAACTAAAAGAGGATTTGAATCTGAAAATTAGAAAAGCGTTTACCAACAGGAAAAATCACATGATATAACCATTAAATTTAAAACACTAAAACAGATAGCATAATTTTCTACTTGAGTTGTGTACTAACTATGGGGTATTTACATTTTTCAAAGTATAAAATAGTTGAGCGATTTTCTGGCTGATTTAGGCAATTAATTATTGCTTCAAAGTAAGCTTACTTGATATTTTTTGTATCCCACCAATAGAATAATGGCAGCATAATAAAATTGCCGGATATATTATAAAATTAAGGGTTATCATTGATGTGACACCTAACATCTCCATAATAAAATTTAGATTAAAAATCAATTTATTAGTATCTTCCACAATTAACATAAATAAAATTGGAGACATTAAGGTAATGATAAAACCAATTGGCACTGCGCAAATCACTAAAACTATCGGTTGTTTTATTTTATTTAAAAGAAAGATTGAAATCAGAATAAAACAGAAATAACACAAACCATAACATATCAAATAATATAATTCTGGTGTGCGATGTTTTGCGATAATCATTCGATAACACCATTGGTAACTTAGATAGGCACCTATAAAGTTAAACAATACGATAATTAATAAATTAATTATTTTCATTAGTTTGCCCTTATTATCTTCAATCTCTTTTACCGCTTCTTCCAAAGAGCTAGGTAACCGATAAAGTTCTTGTAGACCATATTCATGCAAAATGTGTACCTAGCTGTGTGAAATTGTCCATCCTTGTAGTAAATAAATTAGCTTCGACATCTTGCTGACTATTTTTTCTACTTTATTGGTTAAATTGTTATATATGTCATTTTTACACCAACAAAAATAGGACTTTTGGTTGCCACTTACGCATAATGATGCCTCTGTTTCTTATTTAAACATGTGCTTGATTATATTGCGTTAATTAACCAAATAGCAACTCTATTTTATTGATCTGATGGAGGATAAAAGATATGTGACATTGGCTAACTATTGTCAAGTAAAGCGATATCAACGTTACCGTCAAACATGGTTAGACATTCACACAGGTGACACGTTTTTACCTGCAGGCAAATCGCATTTTAGATCTAAATCATCATGCTCAATGATTTGTTAATGGTAATAGGCAAAAGACTTTAAATGCGTTAAAAATTCAGATATAAAGTAAAATAAATAACCTAAAGGAATAGTTGCAATGCAAAACCGCATAAAACAAAAGTTAGCAGAATTAGCACAACAACATAATATCCATATACTTTACGCTTGCGAATCAGGCAGTCGGGCGTGGGGGTTTCCATCGCCGAATAGTGATTATGATGTGCGTTTTATTTATGTGCATCGTTTTGAGAAATACTTAGCCATTGATAACCCTGCTTCACATTTAACTTTTCCTATTGATGATGAGCTGGATTTGCATGGTTGGGATTTAAAAAAAACTTTACAATTGATCCGCAAATCAAATACTACCCCGTTTGAATGGTTGCAATCACCCATTATTTATCAACAAAATGCACCAATTGCTAACCAATTATGGCAACTTTGTGCTGATTTTTTTAATGCTCGTGGCAATATTCATCACTATTTAGGGATTGCTAAAAGCGCCTTACAAAGCAGTGAAGGGCAGCAGATCGGTATCAAAAAACTGTTTTATGTATTAAGACCTTTATTAAGTGCCAAATGGTGTTTAGAAAAACAGCAAATCGCCCCCATGGCCATTACGCCATTATTGACACTATTACCTGATGATTTAAGCCAACAAATCAATGATATTATTGCCTTAAAAGCAACCATGACTGAATCAACACCTATCACTATCGATCCAAAAATCTTATTGTTTATTGAACAATCCATGATTGAGATTAAAGAAAGTTTACAGGCTATAGACGAACAACATTTTAAGGCTGATAAGTTAGATTATTTTTTTATACAAACATTAATGAGCTTAAAATAAGACAAGGAAAACTAAATGACAATCGACGATTTAAAAGCACAAAACTTAATCTTATTTGAAGTGATCAGCGGTAGCCGTGCATTTGGTTTGGCTACTGAAACATCAGATACCGATATTAAAGGAGTTTTTTATCTACCTAAAAATAAGTTTTATGGATTGGATTATATTCCACAAATTAATAATGAAACTAATGATATTGTTTATTATGAATTAGGACGATTTGTGGAACTGTTACTGAAAAACAACCCGAATATTTTAGAAGTGTTAGCCTCGGATCCAAGCTGTATTGTTTATCAGCATCCAATAATGCAGTATTTAACACTCGATCTGTTTTTATCCAAACAGACCAAGCAGACCTTTGCCCTCTACGCCATGTCGCAAATAAAGAAAGCCAAAGGATTAAATAAAAAGATTAATAATCCCGTTGCAGTAACACGTAAAACTGTACTGGATTTTTGTTATATTATCGAAGGTCAACAAGCTTATCCATTAAATGATTGGCTAGCTCAACATAGTTTTAAGCAACATTTATGTGGATTAGTGAATGTGAGGCATGGGAGAGATTTATATGCGCTGTTTTACGATCCATCAGGAAGCTGTGGTTATCATGGGATAATACAACAGCAAGATTCGACCGAACTGTGTTTATCATCGGTTGCTATTAATACGCCAGTTATCGCTTATTTAAGTTTTAATCGTGATGGTTTTTCATCGCATTGCCGTGACTATAAAGCTTATTGGCAATGGGTCGAAAAGCGTAATGAACAGCGTTATCAAAGTAATATTAAAAGTGGCAATGATTTTGATGCTAAAAATATGATGCATACTATTCGTTTATTGCAAGTGGCGCATGAAATAATGACTAAAGGCACCATTACCAATAAATGCGCTAATCGCGATGAGCTGCTTGCAATTAAAAATGGTCAATTAAGCTATGATGAGATTATGCATATCGCAGAAACATTGTTAAGCAAAATTGAAACCGCATCAATCACTTCAATGTTGCCAGAAGCACCTAATTTTACTAAAGCGATTGCACAGTTAGTAAAAATGCGTGAATTATTATATAACCACTAATGATATCGCAAAACAATAACAGTTCATGATTGAATTATAAAAATAATTCAATGAGTTATTTACAATACATGTCATTATGTTAATTTATTTCACTTCCTTGTGATACTCTAATTTAAGTATGAAATTATTTTAATTTAGATTTTTTGGTTTCTTTTCTTTCTTTTAGCTCTTTTAATTCAAATTCCCAAACCTGCCAAAAATCCATATTTGTTGGTTCCAAAACATTCATTTCGTGATTAAATTTTACAATATCACTAAATTCATTAACACAATACATATCAGCATCATTAATAATTTTCAAGATTGGGATTGCTTTAAGCCCTGTTTCCTGCATAAATTGATGGCCAATAAAATCAAGCCTCATCCAATCAGCACTTAATTTAGAGGCTGTATAAGTATGAAAACCATATAAAAATGTCCAAAAAGGTCCCACTGCCATTGCTTGAGGACGACGCCAAATCTCCTCTTTTACTTCAATATAAATACCTCTATGGGGAATAGCATCACAATCTTCACCAAGTAAATGAGCAACATATTCATCAGGAAATTTAATTGCCAAACTATTTTCAATATTGCGAATATCTTGCAATACTATTTTATCTTCAGCCATTGGAAAAACACTATAATCTCTATCTAAATACTGATTCATTAATAAAATCGTTTTGTCTTCCATCCTCATTCCTCTTTAATTTTTTATTTACCCATTTTTTAAGCAAAATATTATAACTTTTAGGCTATTTTTTAAAAGATATTTTAATTAAATCGATCAACTGGTTGGCTTTAAAATGGGACAATTATCGTACATTAAAATGGACAATCTTTTTATAGATTGCCCATATCGCTTGCTTAATCCGCCTGTTGCAACCAATATATGGCTTCATAAGGTCTTAATCTTATTTCAGAGCCTAGCCGATGGTTATCTTGATAATTGCTAAATAATTGTTGCCAATTCAAGAGTTGTAACGAATTAGGTAATGACCATGTCAGTGTTTTATCGGTCAGATTTGCTATCACTAGTAATTTTTGATTATGCCACCGCCTGATATAGCACCAATAATCAGCAATATCTGGCGTTAAATCTTGATAATCACCAAAAATAAAAATCGGGTACGTTTTGCGTAATTTAATTAAGGTTTGATAGCAATAAAATATCGAATCAGGATCATCGAGTGCCGCTTTGACATTAATTTGAGGATAATTATTAGCAACCTCAATCCAAGGCTTACCTTTAGTAAAGCCAGCATTGGCTGAATTATCCCATTGCATCGGCGTTCGGCTATTGTCTCTGGATTTGCTAGCAAGGATTGCTAAAATTTCTGATTTAGGCATACCATCTGCTATTTTTTCTTGATAAATGTTAAGACTTTCCACATCTTTATATTGTGAAATATCAGTAAAATGAGGATTGGTCATACCGATTTCTTCACCTTGATAAAGATAAGGTGTGCCTTGTAAACCATACAGTAGCATGGCTAACATTTTGGCAGATTGTTTGTGATATTGGTTTTCATTACCAAGGCGTGAAACGATACGAGGTTGATCATGATTACACCAAAAAATTGCATTCCAAGCCTTATCTTGCATGCCTGTTTGCCAATAGCCAAGGATTTTTTTAAGTTCAAGTAAATCAGGTTTAGCCAGCGTCCATTTATCACCGTTTGGATAATCGATTTTTAGATGATGAAAGTTAAACGTCATGGTCAATTCTTTACCATCTAAGCTAGCATATTTTTGGCAGTTTTCTAATGTGGTGGATGACATTTCGCCAACCGTTTTAAGTTGGTTGGGTTGAAAAACATCACGACTGATCTCTTGTAAAAATTCATGAATTTTTGGACCATCGGTATAAAATCGACGACCATCGCCATTTTCATCATCCAGAAAATCTTGCTGTTTTGAAACTAAATTAATCACATCAAGCCTTAATGCATCAACGCCTTTATCAGCCCAAAATTGACATACTTTTTTGATTTCTTGACGAACAGTTGGGTTTTCCCAATTAAGATCGGCTTGCTGTTTAGCAAATAAGTGCAAATAGTACTGTTTTGATTGTTCATGCCATTGCCATGCTTTACCGCCAAATTTTGACCGCCAATTGTTAGGCTCTGAGCCATCGGCTTTAGCGTCTTTCCAAATATAAAATGAGCGATAAGGACTTGACTTATCTAAGGCTGATTTAAACCATGGGTGCTGTGTTGAAGTATGATTAAACACCATATCCATCATAATGCGAATACCACGCTCGTGCGCTTGTTTAACCAGTAGTTCGAAATCAGCCATTAAACCATAGCTCGGATCTATATCATAATAATCCGACACATCATAACCGTTATCAATTTGTGGGGATGGATAAATCGGCGTTAACCAAATAGCACTAACTCCTAAATTTTCAAGATAGTCTAATCGGCTAATAATACCTAATAAATCACCCGTCGAACCAGCGCCACTAGCTTGGAAACTTTTTGGATAGATCTGGTAAATAGTACCATTTTGCCACCAAGGGATATCGATTTTATTCATTGCTTGCTCTTTATTATTTATTATTTATTATTTATTTTTCATAAATTAACCGCTCAATAACAAGAACGGTTAATGGTTATTAGCTCGTGTTTAACGAATATCTAACGTACCTTTTTTAAGTTTAATTTTATAAACGATCGAAGTTAAAACAATCGGAACCACAATTGCCACAATCATCGCCAAAGCATAAATCGACCAATATATCGGCTTTATCGATAAAATACCCGGCAAACCGCCAACCCCAATACCATTAGATAACACACCAAATAAACCACAAATTAACCCGGCTAAAGCTGAACCAACCATGGCGCACAGCATCGGGAATTTATAGCGCAAATTAATACCATACATAGCAGGCTCGGTTACCCCAAGATAACCTGATATGGCAGCAGGAACCGACACTTCACGCTCATTATGTTTTTTACTAACTAAAATAATACCCACAACAGCCGAAGCTTGAGCAATATTAGATAAAGCAATAATTGGCCAAATCGGCGTACCGCCCATGCTTTCAGTCATTTGTAAGTCAATTGCAAGGGTTGTATGGTGAATACCAGTAATAACCAATGGTGAATAAAAGAAACCAAAAACAGCAGCGCCAATAAAGGCATAATCACCAGTCATTAAATATTTAACAATAAAAGCAATACCATTACCTAACATTCTTCCAATTGGACCTAAAAGGAAATGTGCTAAAAACACAGAAACAAGAAGCGCAACAATCGGCACAATCACTAGATTCAAGTAATCAGGTACAATTTTGCGTAATCGTGTTTCGATCCAACCCAACGCTAAACCTGCAAAAATAGACGGAATCACCTGCGCTTGATAGCCGACTTTTTCGATACTAAACCAACCAAAATCCCAAACATCAGGTATTTTACTGCCAAGGTCATAAGCGTTCATCAATTGTGGTGAAACCAAAGTGATGCCTAAAACAATACCTAAAATTGGCGATCCTCCCATCTTTTTCACGGTAGACCAACAAATGGCAACTGGTAAAAAGTGGAAAATCGCCTCGCAAGGTAACCAAAGTATACTGTAAATTGGCGCTAGCCAATGATAGGTTTGTATCAGCGGCTTATCATCAATAGTTGGCATTTCACCAATAATATTACGTAACCCAAGTAATAAACCACCAGCGATTAAAGCTGGTAATAATGGCACAAAAATTTCCGCTAAGTTAGAAATAAACCTTTCAAAAAAAGACATATTCTTTTTAGCTGCTACTTTAGTTTGCTCTTTGCTTGCTTCATCTAAATTTAATTGCTGGATCAATGCTTTGTAATAACTATCAACATTGGTGCCAATGATAACTTGAAACTGTCCAGCATTATTAAAACAACCTTTCACAAAAGGCAGTTCTTCTATAGCTTGGACATCAGCTAGCTTAGGATCAACTAAGGCAAACCTCAATCTTGTTAAACAGTGAGTGACACTGGCAATATTTTCTTTCCCACCAATCAACTCAATTAATTGCATTATCGATTGGCTAGTTAATTGGGAATTTTTAGCCATAAAAGGTCTCCTTTAAATTAGAATTAGCCTTTGTATTTCACTAATAATCTGGCTATTTTGAATATAGATTAAGCATAGATTGAATTGATAAATTAATAAATGGGAACGTTCCCTTTTTTGTGATTAATATCACAAATTAGAGCAAAATAAGCACAAATTAAATAAAAATAACTACTGGTTAGCTTATTAAATGGCAAGGAATGGTGATACTTTTCAGTTCAAACTGATTTTGTAACATATTAAGTAACTCTTGAGCCGCACAACTACCTGCTTGATCAAAACCGAGTTCAACTGCACAAGTCTTAGGAAAAAGAAAACTCAGTAGCTCACTATTACCAATGCTAGCTACGGTAATATGTTCAAGCTGTTTTTCGTGTAAATACTTATTTAATCCTAATGCAATACCATCAGTTGCACAAACGATAGCCGATGGATTTTTAGTTAACACCAACAGGGCAAGATCATAACCTGAACGATAACTTAATTGACCTAAAACTGCATTGGGGCTAAGTTGATATTGCTGGCAAAAATCCAAATAGGCTTGATAACGCAATGCGCCAGTAGTTTGGTCTTGTTGCTCAATACCGATATAACCAATATTTTGATGTTGTTGCGATTGATATAAATGAGCAAGCAATAATCTAACTGCACCAATATCATCATAACAAATACAAGTATGATCTTGGAATTTTCTTGCGATTACTACACTACTATTTTGCCAGGTGGATAATAATGACTGCTCTAGTCCAGTAAATGCAAAGATAACTACGCCATCAGCTTGTTTACCTTTAAGCAGAGATAAATATTCTTTGACTTTGACTGTACTAAATTGGCTTTCCATAATGATAGGATCATAACCATGCCGATAAAAAATAGGCAACATACTTTGAACAGCTTGATTTTCAGAAAGAGAATCAAGGCGAGTTACAATAATCCCAATCACTTTATTTCCATAACCACGCATCGCTCTTGCCGATTTAGACGGCGTAAAGTGATACTGTTCAATGATTGCCAAAACTTTATTACGCGTAGCTTCTTTAACCATAGGATCATGATTAATCACTCGAGACACGGTAGATTTACTTACCGAACAAAGCTTTGCAATATCTTTAATGGTTAAGTTGTTTGAAGATATACTCATAATAATTTAGCCAACAAAAATCAATAAAATCATACTAATCTATTTTATAAAAAATAGCGATTTGAGATTATTTATACCAGTTGGTAAATAAGTTTTGTTAACTAATAGCTATATTAAGATTTAATATAAAATTGACCATTTACCCATTGATATTAAAATAATTTTATTTAACTAAATTCTGACAAATACTATCTAATGCAGTTATTTTTTGTAACAATAGTAAATAATTTAAACAAAGCCTTAAAAAGGAAAAAAATAAAGGTGTCATACAAATTTTTATGCAGTTCACTGCTCATTTTGGGTTTCTCAGGATATGCATTAGCGACCGAAACAAATAATACAATTGAAGCACAATTTAAAGCGGCTTTATTATGCAAGGTTGCTCCAATTGATGGTCGTGATGCAAAAGTGGTTAAACAACTTAACCAACAAAACATTACCATAAAAAACTTAGAAGATGATGGGCTGATTAATTTAGAGTATCACTTTGCCAAACCGCTGGAAATAATGAATACGACTGTATCGCAAATTAAATACCAAGGCGATAGCGGTTCATATTTTTATGCTGTTGCCAAAGGTGATATAGATACATTTGCCAAAGCAATGGGGGCAATCCCAATCCCTGCCCATTTAAAAGAAGAAATGTCTTGGGGTGATATAGGACAATATTATCAATATACAGCCCCAATCACAGAAGAAAATCATTTTCCTAGTATCATTCTTATCGGTCGTGACAAAAATGCCAACTCAGATGAGTTTTATTTTGGCTGCGAAGAATTTGATAGTTAATTATGATTGATTGACGGATGAGGAAAAGATGACTCATCCGCTTTTAATTTGTAAGCCTTTCCCCACTCTAACATGGCATCATGCACCTGTTTTAGACTTTGTCCAACCTCGGTTAATGTATATTCAACTCTGGGGGGAACCTCGGCATACACTTTGCGGGTTAATAACCCATTTTTTTCCATAGCTCGCAGGTGCTGAGTTAAAACTTTTTGTGATATACCAGTCAGCGATTTTTTTAGTTCACCAAAGCGCTTGGTTCCCGTAAGCAGGTCTCGCACAATTAAGACTTTCCACTTATCACCCATTAACATTAATGTTATTTCAACAGGGCAAATAGGCAAATCATTATTTAATTTAATCATTAATCCTTAAAATTCAACAATAGTTTCAAAAAAGTTACTATAGCACTATTTGGTACCTACTTTACAGTAGAAACGTTAAAGACTAATCTAAAACCATTCTTATATCATGTTAATCATTAAACGCTTGAAAGGAGCAAAGTATGAAAATTGCAGTCATTGGTGCTAGTGGTAAAACAGGGCAACTTTTAGTAAAAGAGGCGATTTCACGCGGGCATGATGTTACCGCAATTGTGCGCAAAGCGAGTCAACCGCTCGATCCCAAAGCAAATGTGCTAATTAAAGATCTGTTCGAATTAACCTATACTGATTTAAAACCCTTTGATGTGATTATCGATGCATTTGGTACTTGGGCACAGGAATTACTGCCATTGCATCAAACCAGTTTAAAACATTTAACTGATATCTTGAGCGGTAAAACAAATCGCCTATTAGTGGTTGGGGGAGCAGGCAGTTTATATGTTAATCCACAGCATTCACTACGTTTGGTTGATACACCTGATTTTCCTGAGGCATTTAAACCATTAGCCACCAATATGGCCAAAGCACTTGATGCGCTTAGAACGTGCGATGATGTGCAATGGACTTATTTAAGCCCAGCCATTGAGTTTAATGCTGATGGGAAAAGAACTGGGCATTATATCTTGGGCGGTGAAGAGGTGTTATTTAACAGCCAAGGAAAAAGCCAAATCAGTTATGCCGATTATGCCATTGCCATGATTGATGAAGCAGAAAAAGCCAAGCATATTAAGCAACGTTTTACTGTTGCAACTGAATAAGGTTGCTAAAGTTTTGTAACCAAGCTTGATTGGACAGAATAAGCACCGATTATTCCATAATAACGAATACAATATCCCGACATATTTTTCAACACGCTTCAAGACTTATTATTTTAGGAACGAGTTGGATTTGACTTGGGATATTTTTGAATTTTAGTGAAAAAATGAATTTAACGGCAACGTATTAACCAAAAGAGGGTGAGTAGCCAAAGTCAAAAATCTTGTCAAAAAGTTTCAGGTAACTATACGTTTAAGTATAAAAACTGTTTTTTAGGCAAAAAATAGACCTAAAAAAGCAAATATTCATCATCTTTTTTAATGAATAAATTTAGTTTAAATTACGTTTTTAGAGCCTCTCTCACTTGCATCAAAACTTCACCAAGTAAATTTTTGCCTCGCCATTTAGCCATATTAAATCTCATTTCGTCATCAATACTTAAACCAATTCCCCAAATCTTGTCATAAGGGCTTGCTTCTGCTAATACTTTATCTTTGGTTGATAATAGATATTTTTTAAGCTCATCATTTTGAGAAAATTTTGCATAATTACCCTCAAAAACAATCTCTTTTTTATGCTTATTCCATATATTTTCATCAAAATTACGCACAGTTTGCCCCAGCTTTTTTTGCATTTTAGATGACGGAATAGATAGAATAGCATTGGCACTCTCTATATCTTTAAATAACAACGCTTTAGAATACATCATCCATTGTTCTGCACTAGTAAATGCTATTTCATTAATAACAAAATGACAAGGATACCACTGAGATAGATAATGATCAGGACTAAAAAAGAAAATCATTTTCTTCTTTCCGACTTGTTTCATCTATTTAAATTGCTCCTTTTGTAGAATAAATAAACTTACAGCTAAGAAACCTCTGGATTGTTTACACTTCATAATTAAAATAACTCTTTAAAAATTCATGATGCGTTTTAACCATATTATAAAAGTTAATAAATCGCCTAAAATTTTATTCTCTATATGGTGAATCTGCAAATATTTGCTGATTCAAAATATATCCCTTTATAAATCCATACTAAATTTGTATATTTGCCCATTAAAGGTGATAATTAATTTTGTCACAAAATTTTATAATAAACCGACTCATTGTATTTTTCTAGTTTTTGGCATAGTCCATTTTTCTAAAGCTTGTTGTATTGCTAACTAAATGTTTTTTTAAGTGAATTATTAGGACTCTTTACTTTTTGTGTTTATATATTAATCAACAATACATTGGTAACCACATAAGTATAAATACCAGCAATAACATAATGTTATCCTTGCTAAAGCTCGAAACAAATCGGTAGACCACCACTATCAACAACAAAGTGGATTTTAGCTGAGTTGCCCCATAGCTTTTTCCTATCTGATGTGAATGCTAAGTTGCTAAATCTGAGCTACGTTGATGCGCTCGCACATTTGGTCGAGTTTTTTATGTGTTTGATTATCGGTTTTATGTTGAATTCTAATAATTGAGTCATCACATAAAACGATTGGTTGTAGGTCTTTAAAAAAGTCCTTCTCTCAAAAAATGTATCGGGTTGTCACTTAATGCTAATCTTTGTTCTATTTCCATTGCATGACCCTCTTTATTTAATTTTACCCTTGTGCCACCGCCATCGACACTTTCAGCGTTGGTGGCGGGGGGGCGCGATTGTGGCTTTACCGCAACTGCTCAACCCTAAGGGGTTTGCTCCAAACTTATACTGGGGCTTTATTCTTTTTTATATTGTTCTTTCAGACACCATAACCACCTTCCGCGCCATAAGGATTAATTAACCACCACTTAAGCAAAGACCATCGTTACCGCCGAAGTTATCACTGTGCCTATAGACGTAGCCTTTGCTCGAGCTAACAGCGAGCATCATATTATCACCTGATCGGCTGCCACCTAACCAGTAGCCGCTGCCGATGAAACCCGCATCAGCGTAGCTGTTCATGCTGCCCCACTCCGTGAAAAATCCAGCGCCTATTTGACGTTGGTATTCCCCATGTCCTGACGATGGCTTGGCGCCATCGTTCATTATGATATAATCTCTACCCACTTTTATTTTTATACATGGGAAAAAATGATCTCCTCTTACACCACACTTCGCATTGGTTAAATCACTTGTCCCCGGCATGTGATAACCCAAACCTCTACACCATCCAGATTGTTCATTATAATATCTTCTTACGGCCCCACTACTGATGAACCACTTCTTCAACACAAATCCATATTTTACTAACTCATAACCATCTTTATCTCTACCCACTAACTCAAACGTCTGCGGTAACCTTGGTACAGTAATTCGGCTAGGGTTAAACCTTTGATTTCTTGCCTCTGGACCTGTTAGCTTAACACGTGCTACAACTTGTCCCCTATCTTCATAAGGAATCCAGTAATCATTAGGTACAACATTTATCACGCTTGCAGTAATTCCCTCATGCGTGACAGGTGCCCATGTCAATTCTCTTACATCTATTCCTGTAATGAGTAAATCAAAATATAAATTATCCGCACCTGTAGTTGGAAAATTGAGGTTATATGATCCTGGATTGGTTGATTGAACTAAAAAGCCCTTCTTAGGATTCCATATGTTAGCAGGGCCTGCGTGTTTTCCCTCACCCTGATATAGATTCGGCCTTACATACTTGATAACTGGCATAACTGGCTCCGCTGGTAATGGTTCGGATAGTAATATTATTGCATCACTACGATTACCCGCTCGATACTTTTTGCCATTCGCCTGTACATTCCATGACAATGACAATAATAACAGTACTGATACTAGCAAAGCTGTTTTAGGTGATTTGAGCGATAATTACGATAATTCGTTGAGAGATAATTTGGAAGGTATAAATAAGTTTTGTGTAAAAACTCGTCGAATAGGATTATTTGATAAATTTAAGACATAGGTTTGCCAGTGCTTGTGCCTAAAATGATAATG
>NZ_FMWS01000008.1 GCF_900103255.1 Gilliamella bombi
TAATATTTTGGCGAGGATCACAATCTCCAAACTGTGGTGGTGCGAAGGTGCTAGTATAAATCACCTTTCTACTTTCTTCACTCCACCGTGTTTAAAATTGCACTTCATGTTTGAACCCAGGAATAAATGAAATTAATGATATGTCCGAGTTAAGAGGAAACTGAGTGGATCCTTCTTAATGTTACTTGTATCATTGAAGATTATAATAACTATAAGAAGGCTTTGTTAGTGATAATTGATTTCTTAAAAGAAGATTTAAAAAATCCAACTTTTATTGAGTATTCATTTTTTATTAATTTTTAAATAAAAATATTAAGTTATTTTTATTCTTCATCTTTAGTTTTTAAAGTAATTAATTTTGTTTTATTAATTCCCGTTTCATAACTATTGTTACTATTATAATAAGTTGCTCTGGCACTGTGTAATATCTGACTATTCAGTGAAATTTTTTTATAGTATTGCTCAAAACGTTGATCATAAGCCCAATCTGGGATATTAGTATAATGATAGTTATAATCTATCCATTTACCTGTGTCGACCTGAAAACCTCCTCTTATCATTTCTATATTGTAAGTGTCGTTCACTTTGTCAATGATGATATCGCCAAAGCAAAAAGCACCTTTATTACCAACAAAATATTTTTTACCTTCATTAGTTAATTGATATCTTAATCCTTCAATTTTGGTGGGGGATCTAGGCAGGGTGGTTATATCTGTATTGGCATCATAAAATTGGGCTGTGATGTTTTTGATTTTTAAGAATTTGAGATCGACAAATAGGTCGAGTATTTCAGTTTGTTTATCGAAAAACACATCGTTAGGAAAGATGTTTTGGTTATTTGGCAGGAAATAACATAATGCACGATTATCTTCTCTACTTAAAGTTTCTTGTAGCGATTGCTTATAATCTACATTATTGCAACCAAATAGTAGTAAGCTGAAAGTAGTTATCAGTGGATATTTTAGATTCATGATAATTAATCCCAATAGTTTTTAACAATTAAGCCAATACCACGGCTATAGAGCTTTTTTGTTTGTTCATCATAATAAAACCTTACGGTATCGGTTTTTAATTCATTTTGGGGCATTAATTTGGGGGGTAATTTATCAATAACATATTGATATTCAATTTCAATATAATTGCTATATGGCGTTATTTTGGTTACCGACTTGACAATCACTTTGCCAAAACAAAATCCTGACGAACTCAAGTTAGGCCATTTTCTATAGTATTTTTTGCCTTCTTCGGTAAGGTTATAGATATAAACGATGCGATTTTTATCCATTCCGCTAATTTCAATTTGTTCTGTTAGCAAGCCTGCTTCTGTTAACGTTTGTAATAGGATCAATGTGTCAGAGTCGTATCGTCTATCAAATATGTAATAAGGCGCAGTCATTACTATTGATATGCATTTTATTGGTTCGCCATTACCGTTTATGGTGTCAAATCGTTGTTGGATTTCGTTTTGCCATTGTTGTTCAGTTAAATTAAAAACCTCGGGCAGTTTTTCGAGTTCGGATTGGCTTTGTTGTGGCGGAGCATCACACGCATTTAGAGTGAGTCCGATTATTGTTACAGCTATTGTGCTGAGAAGATATTTTATTAATTCCATAAGGTTTTTCCCTCTTTTATTGGGTATCGGTTTTCCCTGAAGGAAAATAACTCATGGTAACTATTTAATTCAGTTTGCGTAGGATATCTTTCAAAGAGTGTGGTTATCGGTAGTGGAAAGCAAAATTCTTTATCTAAATAAATAAATTTATTGGCAGATAATGCCGAGTCTTTTATTGATAATTTGCTGCAAGGATAAGTCGAGCTGATATCGGCCTTTTCAAAAACCTTAATGCGATTAAACCAATCAAATTCCATTGGCTTAAAATCGTTATAATCGTCGTAATAATCGTTTTTAAACACAATGATGTGGTCTTTGGCAAATTTTATATATTCGATAATTTGACTGGTTCTGTTTTGATCGCTTTCTGCTATGTGATATCGATAGCCGAATTTTAAACTTTGGTTTTCAAAATCAAATTCAGGGTCGATTAACCATTCAAATTTTTGATAGTCTTTGTATTCTTTATAATCTTCTATTCTTGAAGAAATTTTTGTTTTTAAATTTTCGATGTTGGTTTTGTCATCAAATAACTTTTTGACTTCAAGTAAGTCAATAAATCCGAGTTTATAAACATTTATACATAATCGGTTTTGATTGTCATAAGCTGGCGCAACAAACCTGTCACAATGTTCTGTGTTAGATGGGTTATATTTTTCACTATATATATATCCTTCAGGTATACTTAGTTCTGCGATACCTTCAATTTTAGTTGTGTTGGGACCTGTAAGATAAATATCACCTTTTTCGAATGTAAATGGATTGGTATTTTTGTTGGATTGAATTTGTGTAAAATAGCGGCTGATTTCGGGAACTTTATCTTTTGGTATTTCAATCGCTTTACTTTCTTGCTCTTTATGTCGATAACTGTTGTCGTTATCGGTTTTTGCTGATTGAATATAACGATCTAAAAGACATTCTCGCTCTAAGTCTGTTGGCCAAACTATTTTATTTTCCTTATTTTTTAATACTTTAAAATTACGGTTGCAAAAGTTGTATTGTGCCTGACCGACGATATCTTCATAAAATAAAATATTACCATTTATATCCAAAATTTTTAATAACTCTTTTTCATCCTCACTTTGATTTTTGGGTGCGGCTTTTTGGGCATAATAAAGTTTTTCCTTACCAACATCTTTAACTGTATAATAATCATATTCACCAAGTGTTTTACCTTTGATATCAATAAGGTGATATTTTTTAGAATTATAATTATTTTTTACCCAACTTACTGTACCGTATAAAGGAGAAATGCTATCAAACTGATTTTCATAATGCATTTTCCCATCATAGTCATATAATTGATAAACACGATAACTATCTTGATAATTGCCTATCCAAAAATAACCAGCGGAAAGATTGTTTTTGTAATCATTATCTCGATTAGTATCCCATGCTTTAGATCCAACATCGGTTTCTTTGCCTGTTTTGCTATTAATTAAATATTGGCTATTATTTTTTTTACATAGCTGCATGATTTTATCAGATGTGATTATTTTGCATTGTGAATTTAAGTTTGTTTGGGATTGAGATTTTTTTATTTGCGCTTTTGGGGGAAGTTTTTTGAAAAATTCACCTTGTAGATTTAAATAACCAATCTCATCATTTTTAGTAGTAACTTTTGCATAACCATCAATGAACGGATTGATTTTTTTATAATAAATTCCTTTTGGTGTAATTAAATTACCATCGGTATCAATGACAACTGATAAATGTGTATCTTGGTAATAATAGGCTATTCGTTCGGCGCCCAAATAAGTTAAGTTATTTTTGATTTTAAACTTTAATATGTTGCCTTTTTTTTCAAAAGCAAATTTAAAATTATCTATCTTTTTTATATTGCTGTAGAGGAGGTTATTGCTACTGTTGGTTAACTGCACAATCCAATAATGATCTTGGTATTTTATTGAGTCAATTTCTTGGCTGTTATCGATAATAACTGTGCCGTCACGATCAAAAAGTAGATTGTTATAAGTTATATAGCGACTAGCATCATCAGAGAATGCTAAGATTGGGAATAAAATTAAGCTTAAATTTGTTAGATATCGGGCAGATTTTATTATTTTGTTATTCATAATAATTGATTGTTATAAAAATAGGATTGTTTTGCGATTAAATATAAGTCGGTTAAATAGATCCAAATGTTGATTAAGTTGATTATTTACCCAAACTTTTGTTATAGATTGTTTAGAATAGGTTAATTGTTTAGTTTGATAAGGAAATAAGATATTTCCTAAATAAAAACAGATTTGATTATCTTTACTTGGAATCTTTTGAAGATAATATGTCTTTATATTTTCCAATAATGTATTATCAATAGATTTTAGATTTGAATCTTCACAGCCTAATAAAAAAGCAAATGCCTTTTTCATTCTTCATTATTGGTCAATTTATTGCAAAATCGATGTTATTTGTCATGGAACTTTTATTATTAGTGTTTATTTAAAATTGACTCACTTTATATAACTTATATTCCATTACATTATCTATTATGCTATAAATTTATACCTATTCCTCGGTTAATTATATATTGATTAGGATTATAAAATAATTAATTTAATTGAATAAGGTTAGCAGAAATTAACATAATGTAAATAAATTTTTTATAGATAAGTTTCTATTAATTGGAAAGAAGACGCGTTATAAAAATCACTTTGCTCATAGTCAAAAAATAAAGCCTATGCTAGACTAAATCAAACTCTGAAGCTTTTTTACCTAAGTGATATTTTCATATGGTGGATTAGCCGCGGTATAACGCAGAAATGGTTATGCTTCCCGATTTGGATAAGGTGTTTAATGTATATATGCAATTAGTTGATAATTATCAGCGTCGATTTCAATATCTACGTTTGTCGATTACCGAGCTGTGTAATTTTCAGTGTCAGTACTGTTTACCAAGTGGTTATCAGCCTAACAAGGAACATAAATTTTTGTCGCTCAGTGAGATTAATAATGTTGTTGCAACATTTACTGAACTTGGTGTGCGTAAAATTCGGTTAACGGGTGGCGAGCCTACTTTGCGTCGCGATTTTATTGATATCTTATCACTCATATCTTCCTATTCCAGTGTGAAAGAACTCGCTATTACGACCAATGGTTCGCGTTTATTAAAGAATATTCACCATTGGCATCAAGCTGGTTTAAATGCGATTAATATTAGTATTGATAGTTTTTCTCCCCATTTATTTAAATTAATTACTGGTCAAGATAAGCTTAAAGAATTACTGCAGTGTGTTGATAAATCGTTAGAAGTAGGTATAAAAAAAGTCAAAATTAACACTGTTTTGATGAAAAACATGAATGATAATTTAAATGATTATTTGTTATGGATTAAAAATATTCCAGTAGAGTTGCGTTTTATTGAACTTATGGAAACAGGCGAAAGCAACGATACATTCAATCGTTATCACTTGTCTGGTAGTTTTATTGAAAAACAACTAATTGCGCAGGGTTGGGAGTTACAACCCAAAAAAACATTATCAGGTCCTGCTAAGATTTATGGGCACAGCGATTATCAAGGAAAAATTGGTTTGATTATGCCCTATTCAAAAGATTTTTGTAAAAGTTGCAATCGATTACGTGTATCATCTATCGGTAAATTACATTACTGCCTATTTGGTGATGCGGCGGTTGATTTACGTGATTTGTTGGAAAGCTCAGAACAGAAACGACAATTAAAAGCAAGAATTCTTGCTTCATTAATGATTAAACCAGAAAAGCATTTGTTACATAATCATCGTGTAGGGCTCACCCCTAATTTATCTTATATCGGTGGATAATTGGCTGTTTTGTTTTGGGACATTGTCAATTTGCCAATGTTGTATAGCCCAATCTAGTAACTGTTTTTGAGTGGCGTCTTGCCAATCTTCTGGCACACATTGCCCTAGAAACTGTAAAGCCTGGACGGTTAACGCTTTAAAATTGTTTAAATCAATCGGGCTAGCATGATTTTGTTTTGATAGTTTATTGCCATTTTTATCTAATACTAGTGGTAAATGGCAGTAACTTGGCACAGAAAAACCAAGCAGTTGATATAGTGAGATTTGTTTTGCAGTAACAGGTAAAAGATCCGCGCCACGAACAATTTCGGTAATTCCTTGTTCATGATCGTCTAAAACTACCACTAAGTTATAGGCAAATAAGCCGTCTTTGCGGTGAATAATAAAATCTTCTTGCGCACTTGCTTTTTCAACTGTTTGTAAGCCACGAATCTGATCTTTAAATTGAAAAATAGGATGATTTTGTTTTAAACGTATAGCAACTTGTTGCTTATTATTGATAGATAAATGTCGTTCACGACAAAAGTTATCGTAAATACCATTTGTTAGGTTTTGAATTCGTTGTCTAGTACAGTCACAATAATAGGCTTGTTGTTTATCTATTAGTGTTTTTAAAACAGTGCGGTAACGCTCACGGCAAGATGATTGATACAAGACTGTATCATCCCAATATAAATTAAGCGCTTCAAGCGTTTTTAATATAAGTGATGATGCCCCTTTGACTTCTCGTGGTGGGTCGATATCTTCGATACGGACAAGCCATTTACCACGACAAGATTTAGCTTGGAGATAACTACCAAGAGCCGTTACCAACGAACCAAAATGTAATGGCCCTGATGGTGAAGGGGCAAAACGACCGATATAATGCATAGGTCTGATTTGGAATGATAGATAAAACTGGGATCACATACCCATTTGTTTTTCGCGAAGTTCAGCAAGCGTTTTACAATCGATACATAAATCGGCTGTTGGTCTTGCTTCTAAACGGCGAATTCCAATTTCAACACCACAAGATTCACAATAACCAAAATCGTCTGATTCGATTTTCTTTAACGTTTTTTCAATTTTTTTGATGAGTCTTCTTTCTCTATCTCGAGCGCGTAATTCAAGGCTGAATTCTTCTTCTTGTGTTGCTCGGTCAGCCGGATCTGGAAAGTTCGCTGCTTCATCTTGCATATGCGTAACTGTTTTTCCCATTTCACCTTGTAGCTGAGTTAGCCAAGCTTCTAAAATAAGTTTAAAATGTTTCAATTGCTTAGGGTTCATGTACTCCTCGTCTTTTGCCTCTTTATAAGGCTCAAGCCCAGCAATTGAAAGCAGGCTAAGAGAAGATGTATTTACTTTTTGTTCCTTTTTCACTGCAATCCCCTTAAGTAAAGATTATTTGAAAGCGCTAAACTATAGCAATAATTCAGCCTTTGGCAAATTTTTTTTATCATTTTTATAATTAAAAAATAAAAAAAATAGTACAACTATATGTTATTAATAAAGATAATTAATTATTCCACTTTTTTAATCCATTTTCAGGGCATTTAGCTACCAAATCGTACAATTTGTCGTTATCGGGGAAAATAAGTTCAGGACTGATATCAAATAGTGGATAGAGGACAAATTCTCTATTTTTCATATGATAATGAGGGATAGTAAGTCTTTCATTATTAATGACTAAGTCATCATAAAGTAAAATATCTAAATCTAGGGTTCTAGCACCCCAACGATTATCTTTGCGTACGCGTCCTTGTGCTTTTTCAATTGCTTGTAGTTCATCAAGCAATGCTATAGGTGATAAGCTTGTCGTCAGTTTAATTACTGCATTAAGATAATCATTTTGATCTTGTGGCCCTAAGGGCTTACTTCGGTAAAATGGTGAAATATCTACCACTTTTGTGCTAGGCAAACAGCGTAATGATTCAATAGCACGATTAGCTTGTGCAAACGGATCTTCAAGGTTGCTCCCTAAAGCAACATAACAAATTGACATAATTAGACTTATTTTTTGTGATGTTAAATACAATTGATGGCAATATCTTAGCACATAAAACAATTGCCAAGAATGATTATATAAATAGATTCATGCTTATGACTTTGTGTTATAAAAATATAACCATATAATCTTTAACTTTTTATTTATTTTTTACTATGTTACTTATGGTAAAGCAAATTATTTTATTAAATGGTTATTTTTATTAATTATTGTATTTATTGAGAATATAAAATGAATTTAGGTCAACAATTAAGCATTTTAATAAAAAATACTTCAATAATCAGTGATCCTCAAGTTATTGATTGCGCTATCAAGGGGATAACCGATTATTTTGCCTGTAGTTTACAAGCTCGTCAGGAAGATGATGTTCATAAATTACTAGCATGGATAGCAGATGAGGGTGGAAATACTAGAGCTTTGCTGATTGGTCAAAAAAAGTTAGCTACGGCAAGGCAAGCAGCACTTTTTAATGGCTTCCAAGCGCATTGTTTAGATTATGATGATGTACATTCAGATGTTAGAGGCCACCCCTCAGCCGTTATTTTATCCGCTCTTATTGCTAGTGTTCGATTAGATAGTATTGAACAAAAGGTTGATAGTAGGCGTTTTTTAACGGCTTATGTTATTGGTATCGAAGTGATGGCTTTGTTGGGTAAAAGTGTTAATCCACAGCATTATGAAAAAGGTTGGCATGCAACTATTACTTTGGGTGGAATTGCTGCCACTGCTGCTATTTGTTATCTCTATGATGAACCTTTTTTATCACAGGCATTAACATTAGCAGCTACACAAGCATCAGGAATGCGTTTGTTAATTGGTACTCCGATCAAATTTTTACATGCAGGACTAGCAGCACAGCATGCTGTACAATCTGTTGAATGGTTAAGAGCTGGTATACATGCCGATCAAGATTTTTTAGATGATAAATTAGGTTTTTTGGCTATTTATGGGCAAGGTAATACACATTTTGATTTAAGTCATTGGGGTAAAACTTGGAAGATTGTGGATCCCGGATTATGGTTTAAAAATTATTCTTATTGTTCAGCTGCTGCTTATATTGCTGATGCAGGTCAATTACTTTACCAAAATCCTAGCTTTGAATTTGATAATATTAATAATATTGTTATTTATTTTGCACCGCCAAATAGTGATGCTGCACTGATATATAAAACCCCTTCATTGACGCAGCAAGGACGTTTTTCGGCTGAATATGTTTTAGCATTAACTCTTTTAGGATTGCCACTTAGTTTTGAGCAGTTTTCATCACAACCTATTTCAAATGCAATAAAACAATTAATGCAGAAGATGAAACGAAGTTATCAAACGCAACTTACGCCACATCCAGAAGCTTATAATGGGCGTTATGTGATTATTGATATTTTTCTTAAAAATGGTAAAAAGATAAGTCAGCGTATTGATATTCCCAAAGGTTCTCCTAAAAACCCATATAGCCAAACTGAAATGTCGTTAAAATTGCATTCAGCGATTCAAGATCAAACTAAAGCAGAGCAATTATTAACAGACATTCATAAACTAGCAAAAGGTTTAGATTTTCGTCAATTTCTATTATCTTATTTATTTACTCTTTAAATATTAAATTATTATCATTAGTTAGTATAGTTTTTAACTAAATTTCAAAATCAATTTCGTCAGTTAGCTGGCGTAAAAATCGTTGCGTAATTTCATTTTGAGGATTATCGATGACTGATTTTGCTGATCCCTCTTCGATAATCATTCCTTCAGCCATAAAGATAATTCTATCTGCAACGTACTTAGCAAACTCCATTTCATGAGTTACTATAATCATAGTAATACGTTCTTTTGCTAGCTGTAGCATGACTTGCAATACTTCGTGTACTCGTTCAGGATCGAGTGCAGAAGTCGGTTCATCAAATAATAATACATTTGGTTTAACAGCTAAAGCTCTTGCAATTGCAACACGTTGTTGTTGACCACCCGATAAAGTGATGGGATATTGTGTTGCGTATGGCAACATACCGACTCGTTCTAATAATGATAATCCTTGTTGTTTTGCTTTGGTTTTATCCATTTTTTGACCAACAATTAATGGATAAGTTATATTTTCTAATGCTGTTTTATTTTTAAATAAATTATAGTGTTGAAAAACCATAGCGGACTGTTTTCGTAAGTTGCTTTCTTCTTTAATACTATAATGCTTACTATTAAGTGATACAGTTCCTATTTTGATAGTGCCTGTATTTGGTTTTTCTAGTAAATTTAAACAACGTAACAGAGTTGATTTTCCTGAGCCTGATGGGCCAATAATGGCAACAACTTCACCTTGTTTTATATTTAAGTTGATGTCTTTTAATACTTCATTATTTGCAAAACGTTTAGATAAATGCGAAACAGAAATCATAACCTTACTCCTTAACGATGATAAGGTATACTGAGCTTTTGCTCTAATTGTTTTTGTATCCAAGAATAGGCAACAACAGTTAGCCAGTAAACAATACCTACAGCTAAATAGGTTTCGAAGTAGAGGAATGAGTTAGCAGTTAACATTTTCCCCGATGCTAATAGTTCTTGCACGCCAACAAAAAAGGCAACAGATGAATCTTTAAGTAATGAAATGAACATATTGCCGGCGTTTGGTAGAGCATTGACCATAGCTTGTGGTAGTATAATACCTCGATAAACTTGTATTTTACTTAAACCAACGGTTATTCCTGCCTCTTTCTGCCCCTGATCAACGGACTTTAAACTTGCTCGGAAAATTTCAGCTAAATAGGACGAATATTTTAAACTGAAGCAGATAATGGCTGCTGTTGTAGCGCCCATTTGTTTTAAAACAGGAAAAATTTGTGGTAATCCGTAATAAATAATAAACAGTAAAACAACAGAAGGTATTCCTCGAAACAGTGAAATAAACAGTGCAAAAAACGAATCGATAATGATTATTTTATTGCTACGTAATAGTGCAATCGCAAGTCCAAATATAATGGCAAACATAATCGATATGATGGTAATAAAAAGTGTAACAGGCAGATAAGGTAATATCTGCGGAAATACACTTAAAAAATAGTTTACATTAAAATTCATAGGGTAATATCTTCACCAAAATATTTAATTGCAAGGTTTTTCAATGTGCCATTGGTGCGTAACTTTTCGATGGCTTGATTGAATTTTTCACGTAGTGCTTGGCCTTTTTCATCTTTACTAAATGGAAAAGCAACGTGCTCAATAGTAATTGGCTCACCCACTAATTTAAACGGTAGGTTTTTACGCTTAATTTCAGCCAGTAATATTGGCTTAGAATTGACATAACCATCAACTCGTCGATACTCCGTGTCATACATTGCACCATCTCGTGTTTCATAGGTCTTGATTGTTATTTCGTTGTTAGGAAAGGCTTTTTTTAGATTGTTTATATGATTTGAGCCTAGCACACCGGCAATGGTTTTACCTTTAAAATCAGATAATTGCTTAATATCGTTGTTATCTTTGTGGGTAACAACTTGGCTACCGTAAAGGCTATAGGTATTGGAAAAATCATATTTGGCTTGACGAGCATCTGTAACCGCAACTGCATTGGCAATAGTATCTAAACGCCCTGAATCAAATTGCCCCATTAAGCCACCAAATTCAGCAATGATCCATTCGACTTTATAGCCTAATTCGTTAGCAATTGCTTCAGTAACTTCAACATCAAATCCGACTAAATTGCCATCTTGTTTATAACCGTTTGGATAGCTTTGTCCTGTGGAGCCCACTTTAATGACATTTTGCTCTGTTACTTGGTGATTGGATTTATTATCACAACCAATTAAGGCTAGGCTAGTTAATAAAAGAGCGGACAGTAACTTGCTTATTTTTTTCATTGTTTATTACTCCTTTTTTTCCATTCGGTATAGTTTTTGTGATTTAAGATTTTTTCAAAATAAAGTGTGGTATGATCGAGTGTTAAATTAGCTTGCCCTATTTTTTTATAGCCTCTATTAATATAAGTTTGGGCAAGCCATGGATGATTTGCAGCAGTGCCTAACGTGACAGCAGGTAATTTTAGTTGGTTAATTAGAATTTGCTGTTCAACAAAATCCCATAATGCATTACCATAACCTTTGCCTTTATATTGTGGTGCTGTTGCAAACCAACCTAAATGCGGTAACCCATAAGGTCCTGGGTTATTACCCCATGGAAAGCGAATACTTAAGGTTGATAGTAGATCACCTTCTTTTTCAAATAGATACACGGCATTGGAATTAATATGGTCAGCAATTTGCGATTGCGTGACTGTTGCTGCGGCAAAATGGATGCCTAATTGAGTGGTGGATTGATAAGCATTATGCAATAGCGCCTGATAAGCAGGAATGTCTTTATGAGTGATTAAGCGAAAGCTCATGCTAATACTCCACACTGTTCAGCATATTGAATAACTTGTGCTACTTTTTCAGGTGCAGAGCCAATATAGCTAATTGGATCTAACCAAGTATCAAGTTCCGATGCGGTCAATATTTGGTTCAATCTTGGATCTTCTAATAATATCTCTTTAAATGGACGATTTTGTTCAAATGCTTTCATGGCGCTTTGGTAAACTAAATTATGTGCAGTTTGTTTGCCTAATCGTTTGCCGATTTCAAACATCACTTTTTCAGATAGTAGTAAACCATTTTGTAGTGATAAATTGATCAACATTTTTTCTGCATTGATTTTAAGTCCTTTAAGTACGGCAAGGGCTGTCTGTAATTGTGCTGAAATATAAAGGTTAATTTCTGGTAGTGCGATCCATTCGGCTCGCCAACTCATGGCATCGCGTTCATGTTCAACTTTCATTGATTCGTGAATTAATGCGACACTTTTTAAAAGTGGAGCTGTCAAACTGGCTAAACCTTCTAATGCCGCTGGGTTGCGTTTATGCGGCATGGTAGTTGAACCTATTTTTCCTTCCGAGAACGGTTCTTCAACTTCGTTAATTTCGGTACGCATTAAGTTGTAAAATTCATTGCCCATTTTACCTAATGTGCCACTAATTAGCGCAATGACTGATGCATATTCAGAAAAACGGTCACGAGCTGCTTGCCAACCGATATTAGGGGTATTTAGTCCCAGTATTGTTAAAGCACGCGTTTCAACTTGTGGTCCTAACTTGCCCATTGAGGCATAAGTACAAATTGCACCACTAATATTACCGACTAATACTCGCTGTTTGATTTCACTTAAACGTTGTAAGTGCCGAATAAATTCATCTAACCATACGGCAAGTTTAAAACCAAAGGTTGTAGGGAGTGCTTGCATGCCATGGGTTCGTCCAACCATGGGTAAATACTGATACTTTTTAGCTAAACGTTTTAGTTCTAGTGCCACTAGTTTGCTATCGCGTTCAATTACAGTAAAAGATTGTTTTAATTGTAAAACAGTTGCAGTATCGACGATATCTTGTGTAGTTGCGCCGTAATGAATATATTGACCCGCATCACCGACTTGTTTTTGCAGTGCATTAATTGTTGACATTAACGAATGTTTGGCTTTAGCTGCTTCTTCGGCAATTTGTTCAATTGATAATTTAGATGCATCGGCTTTGGATATGATTGAATTGGCTGCTTCAATTGGAATAACGCCTAACTCGCCTTCCGCTTTAGCTAAAGCAACTTCGACATCAACCTGTTTTTGCAAGCGATTTGTCTCAGACCAAATTGCTCTCATTTCGTTAGTACCAAAGTTATTGCCCAAAATTAAAAAATCTAAAATATGTGACGCCACCAAACTATCCTCAATAATTGTTACTATCTTACTCAATAATTATTAGTAATTATTGCAGTATCGTCTAATAATCTGTTTTTCTATTGATATAACCAAATGGAATAAATACTAATGAGAAGGGGGGAGGTGTAAGTAATCATTAGAATAATTTTTGATTAATAAGGATATGTATGCCAAAGTTAAACCTGTTTTTTATAGTAAAAAAACATATTAATTTAAAGGGGAAAGTAAATAGAAACCCCCTTTATTTGAGCGCTTCTATTGTTATGACTGTTTATTATTAAAATTTCTATAGTACTTCAACAATTGATTCGCAAAGTCTGGACATGTTATCTAATGTCATACCAGCCACGTTGATACGTCCTGAGTTTACGATGTAAATGCCATAATTATTACGCAATTTTAGCACTTGTTCTTCGTTCAAGCCACTGAACGAAAACATGCCATTTTGTTTGGCAATAAAACTAAAATCCTGATTTGCACCTTTGTCTTGTAAGGTTTTTACAAATAGTTGTCGCATGCGGTGAATACGTTGACGCATACTTGTTAATTCATCGATCCACTCTTCTTTTAATTCTTCATTGTTTAATATATAAGAGACGATTTTAGCACCATGGGCAGGAGGGTTTGAGTAATTAGCTCGAATAATTGTTTTGACTTGACTAAAGGCTCGATCGGCAATTTCAGCATTTGCCGCAATTAATGTAAATGCTCCCACTCGTTCGTTATATAAACCGAAATTTTTAGAATATGAACTTGCAATAAGTAGTTCTGGATGATTATTGGCAAATAACCGTAACCCATAAACGTCTTCTTCTATACCTTGTCCAAAGCCTTGGTAAGCTAAATCAAACAGTGGTAACCAACCATTTTTTAAGGCAAGATCCGATATAGCTTGCCATTGTTCTGGGGTTGGATCGATACCCGTTGGGTTATGACAGCATCCATGGAATAATACCGCTTCGCCAGCGGTAACTTGGTTTAAGCTACTCATCATGGCATCAAAATCAAGAGTGTGCGTTTGTGCACTGTAATAATGGTATTCGCGTACTTCAAGGCCTGCCATTTGGAATACACTACGATGATTTGGCCAAGTTGGATTACTAACCCAAACTCGTTTTATTTTGGTTCGACGAGCTAAAAAGTCTGCCATAATGCGTAAAGCCCCTGTTCCTCCAGGTGCTTGTGCAGTTCTTGCTCGTTCATTTTCACTACCAAAAAGCAAAGTTTGCGTTGCAATATTGAAGGATTTGAGACCGTCAATAGGAAAGTAACTTTTTGTGGTTTCGTCATTTAGTAACAAATGCCCTGCTTTTCTGATACTTTCTAAAATAGGGGTTTTGGTCGTTTCATCTTTATAAATACCGACACTTAAATTAATTTTATTGGTGCGTTCATCTTTATTATAAAGGTCTGCTAGCCCTAAAATGGGATCGGCTGGTGCTGCTGTCAAATTTTCAAACATAATCCACCTATTTAATTGATTATTATTACTGCATTATATACACATTATTTTGTAAGTTACAATTTCAAATAGGTATACGATAAAATAGATTTTTGTAAAATTTTTAACGTTCTTATAGTTACTGAAAAACTGTAAGTTGATTAAAAAATGAAATCAAATCATTAGTTAATGTCGTTAGTTCTCCTGTAATTAAGTCCTCTTTTACTATTTCGCCCGTTAAATTGTTTAATGAAATTATTTTTGTGCTGTCATCCGTCGTAGCTATAAAAATGGTTGCTGTTCGTTTTAATCTTTTTTGTTGGGATAAATGAGCTATTAAATTTTGTTCTAAAGTTGAAAAGTCATCATCGTTCCATGCTTGAATTAAGGTTAAATGTGTGTCGGTAAATTTAGCCGTCATATTGCCAGCATATTGTGTACCATAAAAAATGTGAGCAGAGGGATGTAAAATGATACCAATAACTTGTTCAACAATCGAGAGATCTCTTGGTGGTTCTAATAAAAATGGTTGCCAAAATACCGTGAGATGGTCCGTTTTTAAAATACAAGGCGAGGGGATGGCATGTAGTTCTTCGCTTTGTGGTGCGTATTTGAATTGCTCAATCCAACGAGTAGTAAAATTAAGTAAGGCAGTTTTATTGGCAGAGTTCATAAACAGATATATCTCATATTTAAATTATAATGTCATTTTATTGTAATTATACTGATTAGGATTCGTTATGCATAATTGCATCGGTGTTTTATTTTTAGTTAATGGGATAATTAGTAAGAAAAAATTTTGTAAAAAAGTTTCAGGTAACTATGTGTTTCAGTAAAAAATTTAAGCAAATTAAATAAGTTATTTATTGTGTGATTAAAGCAAGTTGAATATAGCTAAAAATGAATTCTTAACTGTTTGTAAAACAGCCAGTTTAATTTGCTTGCTATCCTTGACTGAAACGTTAATAATAGTGACGGATAATTTTATCCTTGTAATGCAGCAATGGCGTTAGACATTACAGTTTTTCAAAATAAAATAGCGTAAGTAGAATCATTATAATTAGATAATATGTTTATTTTAAACAATTGCATAAAGATTTAGTTTATTTGCTAAAGCCGTTAAGAAACATAGGTTTGCAAATTAGCCATATTAATAGTGTCAATAAATTATACAATTAGGTTTTTTTAAATATTTAGTGCTTTTTAATTTAGCATGTTACTTAATGTATGATATTGATGTTGTGTAAGCGGTATCAGGTTCACATAAAATAATAACAAAAATAACATAAATAAAATAATGAATGCTGTATACCAATATTTAGTTAAGTACCATTATTCATCATTGTTAAAATAATCACTTATCAATAATAAGATTCTACCTACTGTTAATTAAGATTAATCAAGAGTGTAGAATAATGAAAAGAATGCTAATCAATGCAACCCAGCAAGAAGAGCTGCGAGTTGCGCTTGTTGATGGTCAACGATTGTATGATTTAGATATCGAAAGCCTTGGACATGAACAAAAAAAAGCGAATATTTATAAAGGTAAAATCACTAAAATCAATCCAAGTTTAGAAGCTGCTTTTGTTTCGTATGGTGGTGAGCGTGATGGTTTTTTACCTTTAAAAGAGATTGCTGAAAGCTATTTCCCATCTAATATTTCTGGTCGTCGTAGTATTAAACATCTACAGGAAGGTCAAGAAGTCCTTATCCAAATTGAAAAAGAGATTCGTGGCAAAAAAGGTGCGGCTTTAACCACCTATATTAGTTTAGCTGGTAGCTACTTGGTGTTGATGCCTAATGATCCTCGTGCTGGCGGTGTTTCGCGCCGTATAGAAGGTGAAGAAAGAGCAGATCTTAAGCGTATTATTGATGCAATTGAAAAGCCAAAAGGCATGGGTGTTATAGCTCGAACGGCGGGTGTTGGTAAAAGCCAAGAGGAGTTGCAACAAGATTTAGATGCATTAGTTAACTATTGGACAGCAATTCAAAACGAAGCCAAAAAACATCCTGCACCAAGCTTGATTCATAAAGAAAGTGATATCATTACTCGTGCGTTTCGTGATTATTTGCGTGATGATGTTGGTGATATTTTAATTGATAATCCTAAAGTACTTGAGATTGCTAAAAAACGTTTAGCTGATTTGGGACGAGTTGAGTATATCGGTCGCTTAAAGCTTTATGAGGGTGATGTGCCATTATTTAATCATTTCCAAATTGAGGGGCAGATTGAATCGGCATTCCAGCGAGAAGTTCGCTTACCTTCTGGTGGTTCAATTGTTATTGATGCCACAGAAGCGCTTACAGCAATCGATATTAACTCGGCTAAATCCATTCGTGGTAGTGATATTGAAGAAACAGCATTTAATACTAACCTTGAGGCAGCCGAAGAAATAGCTCGTCAACTACGCTTACGTGATTTAGGTGGTTTGATTGTTATCGATTTTATTGATATGACACCAGTCCGTAATCAGCGTGAGGTAGAAAACCGCTTAAAAGAAGCGATGAAAACCGATCGTGCACGAATTCAAACCACGCGAATTTCACGCTTTGGTTTACTTGAAATGTCGCGCCAACGTTTAAGCCCTTCATTACGCGAAGCAACGCATCACATTTGCCCTCGTTGTCAAGGTACAGGTACAGTTCGGGACAATAACTCATTGTCTTTATCTATTCTTCGATTGATTCAAGAAGAAGCAATGAAAGATAATACAGTACAAATCGATGTTATTGTTCCTGTGCCAATAGCAAGCTACTTACTCAACGAAAAACGTCGTGCTATCACCAATATTGAAAGTATGCATCCTGATGTCAAAATTGTGATTGCTGGCGATGAAGAGATGGAAACCCCATTGTATAAGGTGATTCGTAAGCGTAGAGGCGAAGAAACAGATGTACTGAGTTATAATCTTCCAAAATTGATTCGTGAACTTGAGGAAGAAGAAGAAGAGCAACAAGCTGTTGAAGTTATTGTTGAACAAGCTGTATTATCTGGACCTAAAGTTGAAGCTTGTGCAACACCAAAAGAAAAGGTAGAGTCAAAAACTAAAAAATCAGGCGGTCTGTTTAGTGGATTATTTGGTAAATTACGTAAACTGTTTGTTACTGAAAAAGTAGAACCACAGCCAGAAGTTAAAACAAGACCGACTAAAAGACGGGATAATCAACGTTCAAACAATCGACGTCAACGTAATCACCGAAATAACAATGCTGCTAATAATGGTAATTTTGTTGCAGCAGGCAATATTGACGAGGTTAAAGAATCAAGTCGAAATAATAATCGCAGAGCTAAACAAAATAGTAATTCAAATGCTAATTTGTCAAACTCTGAAAACAATCTTAAGGCAGATAGAGTTGTCGAGGAAGTGGTACAACCAAAACTGCGTGAGGCTAAGCCAAGACGCCAACAACGAGCATTAACTAAAAGTGTTCGTGTGAAAAATAGTAATACTACTGCCACGGTGCAGACTGAACAAGAACGAGTAATTATCCCTTCTTTATTATTACCTGTTATTGTCTCAGAATCAGCTGAGGGCAATATTGTATCGGAAATTCAACCGAAACGTCAGCGTCGTACTTCAAGACATTTACGAATGAATGGCCAACGTAATAAACGCCGTGTTCGTAATGTAGAACTAAAACAGTCTCCAATACCATTGCCGTTTGCTGCAGCATCATTGGAATTAGCTTTAGGTCGTGTTGTTGTTGATTACAGTCAAATAGCTAATTATGAACCACATAATGTGGTACCTGTCATTCCATCGCTTTTACTTCCTGTTATTGTTAAAAATGAGGAAGATGTAAATAGAACTGCTAGTGTTGATGAGGTATCAAAAGCTCCGTTATTTGTAAGTGTTCAAGAGGATTTTAACGTTAGTGAGAAAAATGATAATGATCTTGTAATTAATGATTCACACTCGATAGGTTATTCCTCATCAGCAATGACTAAAGCACCTGCACCAGAATATATGACTTATGATGTTGAAATAAAATCGCGTGAAGAATCAGATTATCATTTTGAAGGTAAAGGTAATGCTGGTGGTTTAAGTGCTCAGGATCATGCTTATGCCGCAGCAAGTAAACCAGTAATACTGGATAATCAATAAATAGATTAAAACACGGTGGCGTGGTTATGTTGCCGTGTTTTAATTAATTATAATAGCGATAAAGATAAATAATGATTATCTATATTTTCAAGAAAATAGTAACGTTTTTGTTTATTATCTGCGTATTAGCTCAGATTAGTTTTTGTTTAGTTTATTTTAGCCCTCACTCAACATTTAACATTAATAATTTAAGCTTTTTGGATGCCTACAGTGCTTTTTTTAAACAGTTACTGCAAGGTCAATTCAGATTGTTAACTGGAGAAACAGTGCCGTTTCTCCATACACTATTGGCTACATTTGAACTGTGCATTCTTGCTTTATTCGTTGCTTTGCTGATTGGATTGCCATTGGGAATTTTTCTTGGACTTAGTAATATTCATTGGTTAAATAATATTATCCGTTTAGGATCTTTATCTTTGTATTCTTGCCCTATAGTTATGGTTGTTATTATTGTTATGTATTGGTTATCGCCAACTTGGTCGATATCGATGAATTTTAATGTATCGTCATCAGTAGCTGGAACTTCGTTATTGGATCTTTTAATTTCATCAAAAACAGATAAATGGCATATGATATTGGGCCAACTTCACTATTTGTTTTTGCCGATCATTATGTTAGCTATTCAACCAAGCATTATGACTATTCAACTCGTTAGCCAGAATGTAAGAAATACATCACGACAGAATTTTATTAAAATGGCGATTATTCGTGAACGATCACCGTTTAAAATTTTACGCCGCCATTTATTACCTAATTCCATTCCTGCAACTATTCCACAGCTGACTTATAATACGACAACACTACTTTTTTCAACTATGGTAATTGAAATTTTATTTAATCGAGTAGGATTGGGGCAATGGGTGATGCTTGCTTATCATCATCATAATTATTTTGTTATTTCTATTGCCATTTTAGCCTGTGGCACTGTCATCAGTTTGTTAACGTTATTGGGCGAAATTTCGGCGGTAGTTATTTATCCTTTACGTCATAAGGAACATTATGTCTAGGCGAGCAAGATTGCTTAAAAATGTCAATTTAAGCTTTAATCGGTTGCATAGTAATCTCTACTTAGTTGTTGGCCTTTATGGCATATTGGCGCTTGCCTTTGTGGCATTATCAACCAAATGGTTCTTTCATGCTCATTTAAACCCTATTTACCCAACTTCATTACCACCTGCTTGGTGGTCTAATGGTGATATTAATCATGTATTAGGTACTAACGCTAAAGGACAAGATATTTTTGATTATTTGTTAATTGGTTATCGCTCAACTATGTCAATGACCTTAAAGGCGGTTTTTTATGTGGTAGTCATTGGTGGGTTAATCAATTATTTAATGTTTTTTATATCATTTATACGCCCTTTTATATTATTTGTTTTTAAATTTTGTATGGTAGTACCACCGTTACTTGGTGTGATTGTTATTAGCTTATTATTAGAAGATGACATTACTAATATTTTATTGGTAATAGGGTTATCTTATACGCCACGCTTTATTTATAATATTCATCAGCGTGCCATCAATGAATGGAATAAAACATATATTACGGCCTATAGACTTGATGGATTATCTTCCTTTACAATTTTTAATCATTATATTTTACCTAATATTTTACCTATTTATTTGACTGAAATTGTTTCGCTATTTGGTTCGATTATTTTAACTATTACTACTATAACTTTTTTAGGTTTTGCTAATGATGTTTCTCGACCAGATTTAGGTATGATGATGTTTCAAATGAAAGATATCATTGCAACTAATTATTTAGCCTTTTTATCTCCGGGAATTGCGGTTTCTGCTACAATTATTTTGGTTTATTTATTCAATTTTGGATTATATGGCCGTCGAGCAGGAACTTAATTATGGCATTGTTAGATATTCGGAATTTAACCATTGAGTTTATTACACCAGATGGTCTTTTACGTGCAATTGATCGTGTAAATTTAAAGTTGTCAGAAGGTGAAATTCGAGGTTTAGTTGGTGAGTCAGGATCTGGAAAAAGCCTTATCGCTAAAGCTATTTTAGGTGTGACTAATCACAATTGGAAGATTTCAGCTGATCGATTTTATTTTAATGACATTGATTTACTTAAACTCACTCCTAGACAGCGCCGAAAAGTCATTAGTGCCAATATATCGATGATATTCCAAGAACCACAATCTTGCTTAGATCCTTCCATGAAAGTAGGACAACAGTTAATTAGTGCAATTCCAAGAAGGACATTTAAAGGGCATTGGTGGCAAAGGTTATTTTGGCGTAAACATCGAGCGATTGAGTTATTGCATCGGGTAGGAATTAAGAATCATAAGGAGATATTAAAATCTTATCCGTTTGAATTGACTGAAGGTGAATGTCAAAAAGTCATGATTGCAATTGCGTTGGCTAATCAGCCTAAGCTACTTATTGCTGATGAGCCGACAAATGCGATGGAAGCAACTACAGAAGCACAAATTTTTAGGTTGCTAGCTAGTATGAATCAAAATGTGGGTACCACTATCTTATTTATTAGTCATGATCTGCAAATGGTTACCAGATGGACTGATCGTATCAATGTTTTATATTGTGGACAGACAGTTGAAGTTGCTGATAGTAAAGATTTAATTAAATCGCCTTATCATCCTTATACTCAGGCGCTAATTTATGCAATTCCTGACTTTGGTAAAGCGATGCCGCATAAAAGTCCTTTAAATACTTTGCCTGGAGTGATCCCATCATTAGAACACCTACCAATAGGTTGTCGATTAGGTCCTCGTTGTCCATATGCCCAGAAAAAATGTATTTTGGCGCCAGAATTGATACCGATAAAAGATCATTTCGTAGCCTGTCATTTTCCGTTAAATACTGATGAGTAGCCATAAATAATAGGAATATACGATGAATCCAATATTAAGAGTGCGTAACTTATCTAAGCAATTTAAAATTCCTAAAGGATTTCTGGGACATTTATACATTAATGCAGTGAAGCCATTATCGTTTTCTCTTAATGAAGGTAAAACGCTTGCAATTATCGGACAAAATGGCTCTGGCAAATCGACACTCGCAAAAATGTTAGTTGGTATGATAAAGCCTGATAGTGGAGATATCTGGATTGACGGTAATAAAGTTCAATACGGCGATTATAGCTATCGTTGTCAACTAATTCGTATGATATTTCAGCATGTAGAAAGTTCATTTGATCCACGATTACGTATTGGGCAATTGCTTGAAATCCCATTAAAGTGTAATGCTAATTATGATGCTCATGAACGTGAAAAGTTAATTAGAGATGTATTGAAGCAAGTTGGATTGTTACCTGAACATGCCTCTTATTATCCTTCAGTGATGGCTGCGGGGCAAAAACAGCGAGTGGCATTAGCTCGAGCATTGATTTTAAAACCTAAAGTGATAATTTTAGATGAAGCATTAGCTGCACTTGATATTTCGATGCGTTCACAAATTGTTAATTTAATGCTGATGTTACAAGCTGAACAAAATATCTCTTATGTATATGTTACTCAAGATATTGGGATGATGAAACATATCAGCGATGAAATTTTAGTTATGCATAATGGCGAATTGGTTGAATATGGTAATACTGCTGAAGTATTAGCTTCACCGCTGAGTGATATTACCCAAAAATTAATTAATAGCTATTTTGGTGAAGCGCTTACTGCAGATACTTGGCGTACCGATACTCGTACTTTTTAATTAACAAATCTATCGGAGTGATTTTGATTTTTGCATGAAGTAATACACATTTCTTTAGAATGTTTGTTAATTTGTAATTTGATTATTCTGATGATTTTGTTAAATAAAAAATCTCGACAAATAAATTAAAAGATACTATATTTAGCTATATAGATTTCTAGACGTCTATTTTGATGTTTAAAAATTACTTACCGATTTAGGAGTTTTTGTTATGCCTATTTGTATTCCTGACTCATTACCTGCGGTTGATGTATTACGTAATGAGAATGTATTTGTTATGACTTCATCGCGTGCTAATACCCAAGAAATTCGACCTCTTAAGCTTCTTTTTTTAAATTTAATGCCTAAAAAAATCGAAACAGAAAACCAATTTTTACGCTTACTTTCTAATTCGTCTTTACAAGTTGATATTCAGTTATTACGTATTGATCAGCGAGAGTCTAAAAATACGCCTATTGAACATTTAAATAGTTTTTATTGTGATTTTGATGATATTTGTGAGCAAAATTTTGATGGGTTAATTATAACAGGTGCCCCACTAGGGAAAGTGGCTTTTTCCGATGTTGTGTATTGGTCTAAGTTAGCCAAAATTATTACTTGGGCAAAGGATCATGTTACTTCAACTATGTTTGTTTGTTGGGGTGTTCAAGCTGCTTTGAATGTCTTATATGATTTACCAAAATTTACTCGCACGCAAAAGTTATCGGGTGTTTTTCAGCATCATATTGTGCAATCTAATGCGATTTTAACACGCGGTTTTGATGATACCTTTTGGGCTCCTCATTCTCGTTATGCTGATTTTCCAATTGATAAAATAAAAACATATACCGATTTAACTATTTTAGCTGAGTCTGATATTACCGGTCCTTATTTAATGGCTACAGCTGATAAGCGAATGGTGTTTGTAACAGGTCATCCTGAATATGATTCTTCAACGTTGGCAAATGAATATTATCGAGATTTAAATGCAGGTATTCATCCTGATATGCCATATAATTATTTTCCTGATAATAATCCTCATTTAACACCAAAAGCCACATGGCGTAGCCACGCTTACCTATTATTTAGTAATTGGCTCAACTATTATGTTTACCAGTTAACTCCATTTGATTTAACTACTCGAAATTTAACGATTGATGACTAATAAAGGTTAGCCGCATCTTATAATCAAATTTTGTTAGGTTGTTGCTAGATTTATTTAACAATAACCTATTTAAATAGGATCTTACAATGCCAAATATTAAATAATAATTGGTAAAACTTGCGAAATATTATCTAAATGTAATTTTAGTTATATAACTAGACTTGTAACCAGAATGTTACAGGACCATCATTAATCAATGATACTTGCATGTCAGCTGCAAATTGGCCTGTTTGAGTTGTTATTTTTTGTTGGCATTGTTCTACAAAAAATTGGTAAAGCCTATTTGCTTCATCGGGTTTAGCGCCTTTTGTAAAGCTTGGTCGCATTCCTTTTTTAGTGTCTGCAGCTAGGGTGAATTGAGAAACAACTAATATTTCGCCATTAGCTTGGTTAACATTTAAATTCATTTTTCCTTCATTATCGCTGAAAATACGATAACCTAAAACTTTATCACATAAACGAATTGCTTTTTGTTCGTCATCATCTTGCTCAACTCCCAGGAAAATCAGTAAACCCTGATTAATCTGTCCAATGATATTATTGTCTATTGTCACACTAGCTTGTTTTACTCGTTGGATTAAGGCGATCATAATTTAATTACTCTGGTAAAGAAGGGTTGTTAACAATATGTTTTTTTTGTCTATTATAGTCAGTTAAGGTTGCTGCAAATTCGGCCCCAAACAAGACAATGCACCAAGAAAAATAGATCCAAACTAACATAATGGGGATTGATGATACTACTCCGTAAATAAGTTGATATGTTGGAAACGAAGTAACATATAGTGCAAATGCGCGTTTACCTATTTCAAATAATGCTGCAGCGACAAACGCTCCAATCATCGATTCTTTTAAAGGTACAGACTCGGTCGGGATAATGCTATAAAGTAGCCAAAATCCAATCATAGAAATACTAAATGGTAAGCAATTAAGTAGTATATTACCCGTTGTTGCGGTAGATAGCCATTTCAATGAAAAAATATAAGAGCTAATTGCTATACTAGAACCAATTAAAATTGGGCCTAAGGTTAGTATTGTCCAATACATGGTTAGATTGTACATGAAGGAACGTTTGCGTTTAGTTTGCCAAATATGATTAAGTGCTGTATTAATTGAGTTGATAAGCAACAGTGATGTAACAATCAGACCAATTACACCAACAAAGGTCATTTTTTTTGTATTGGAGATGAATTGTTCTAAATAATTTTGAATGGTGTCACTCGCCGTTGGAACAAGATTGTTATAGATTAATTGTTTCAATAAATGGCTAATTTCATCAAACATAGGAAAAGCTGAAAGTAAAGAAAAAATAACGGTAATAAGTGGAACTAGTGCTAGTATAGTGGTATAAGCAAGTCCCGCAGAAGATGTTGTTAGCCGGTCATGGTTGATACGATTCCATAACATTTTTATAAAAATCTGTATTTGCGTCATTGATCTCATCGGCTTTTTATATTCTAGTTAGAAATAACACAATTATTAATCCCATTACTATTTAATAAGTTTAATGTGATATCGGCTTCTTTTTTACTGGTATAAGGTCCTACTGTGACTCGATATAATTGGCCTGAAGAAATATTGCCACTAACCCCAGTCATTGCAAGCTTAGCTTTTAGTTTATCAGCATTCGATTTATCTTTAAATGCTCCACATTGCAATAGCCATTTGTTTGTAATAGCTTGTGTTGGTTGTGATGTTACATTTGATGTTTGGTTTTGCGTTGTTGCTTCTTTTTTAGAAGACGTCACACTGCGTGAATTATTAACAAAGCTATTTAGGATTTGCTCTCTTTCACTAGCAATTGAACTTGACGCGGAACCATAATTAGCATTAGGAGTTTCTAATTCCTTAAGGTATGTCCAACGCTCTTGAGGTTGTTCAGGTAAAGTTATTGAAGGAGGTTGAGTTTTTGTTTTTGGCGGTTCAGCGGTTTTTTTAGGTGTATTATTTGCAACAAAATAGAGAATAGCAGAAAATAAAATAATGATTATAATAGCCAAAAATATCATAAAATTAGGCTTATTTCGTGACTTACTTTTTTTTGATTGGCTCTTTTTTCTGACATAATCACGCTGAACCACAATAAACTCTCTTTTTAATAATATTGTGTAAAATAAAACTAGTATATAAATAAAAAAAGTGGCTTACACCACTTTTTTTCGTATTTCTTTAACTATGTTAGTTAAAAAATTAATGTATTAAGCCAACGCTTTAATTTGTTTGATTAAATTTGCTTTATGACGTGCAGCTTTATTTTTGTGAATTAAGCCACGAGCCGCTTGACGGTCAACAACTGCTTGCATGTCTTTGAATGCCACTTCAGCTGTTTGTTTATCACCAGCTGCAACAGCTGCGTAAACTTTCTTAATATAAGTACGCATCATTGAACGGTTACTAGCATTATGTTTACGGCGTTTTTCGGATTGAACCGCACGCTTCTTAGCTGATTTGATATTAGCCAAAGTCAACTCCCAAGTTTAGATAAAAATTACATATTAATAAGGTGGCAAAATATGCCTTAATTTCTTCCTATTGTCAATGGCGTTACATAAAAAAATATGTTGGTAGTTTTTGTATTTATTATTAATGTTTATTATTTGCACAGCAATCCCTATAACCTAAAAAGAATTTTTATGTTAGAATAGCGTAAGTTTTATTTTATTTATATTTTACAAGGGGAAGTATCATGTCTATTATTAGAATGCAAGATCTTGATCTAAAAGGAAAACGCTTATTTATTCGCTCAGATCTTAATGTGCCGGTCAAAAATGGTAAGGTAACTTCCGATGCGCGTATTAAAGCATCACTACCTACTATTGAAGAAGCCATCAAAAAAGGTGCTAAAGTAATGGTTACCTCTCATATTGGCCGTCCAACAGAAGGTGAGTATAATCCAGAGTTCTCTTTACAACCTGTTGTTGATTATTTAAAAGAACACGTGTCATTCCCTGTTCGTTTAGTAAAAGATTACCTCAATGGTGTAGATGTAAAAGAAGGCGAATTAGTTGTACTTGAAAACGTTCGTTTCAATGTAGGCGAAGGTAAAGATGATGAAGCTTTGTCTAAAAAATACGCTGCTCTTTGTGATATTTATGTAATGGATGCATTTGGTACAGCTCACCGAGCTCAAGCTTCGACTCATGGTGCTGGTAAATTTGCGCCAGTGGCTTGTGCTGGGCCATTGTTAGCAGCTGAACTTGATGCGTTAGGTAAAGCATTAGATAATCCAGCAAGGCCAATGGTTGCTATCGTTGCCGGTTCTAAGGTATCAACAAAATTAACCGTACTTGATTCTTTATCAAAAATTGCTGACCAAATTATTGTTGGTGGCGGTATTGCTAATACTTTTATTGCCGCTGAAGGTTATAATGTAGGTAAGTCTCTTTATGAAGCAGACTTAATTCCAGAAGCTAAAAAATTAATGGCTAACTGTGAAATCCCAGTTCCAACTGATGTTCGTGTTGCAACAGAATTTAGTGAAACAGCAACAGCGACTGAAAAATCAGTTAAAGATGTTAAAGAAAATGAACAAATTCTTGATTTAGGTGATAAATCAGCAGAAGTATTAGCAAATATTATCAAAAATGCTAAAACCATTTTATGGAATGGTCCAGTGGGTGTTTTTGAATTTCCTAATTTCCGTCGTGGTACTGAAATTGTGGCCAAAGCAATTGCCGATAGCGAAGGTTTTTCAATTGCTGGTGGTGGGGATACATTAGCTGCAATCGATCTATTTGGTATTGAAGATAAAATCTCTTATATTTCAACTGGTGGCGGGGCTTTTCTTGAATTTGTTGAAGGTAAAAAACTACCCGCTGTTGCGATGTTAGAAGCTAGAGCAAAGGCCTAGTATTTGAGTTCAGTAAAAGGATGAGATAATTACTCATCCTTTAATTTTTATAAATAAATTTATAGGTAATAAAATGGTTACTAAGATTTCTGATGTTGTTAAACCTGGTGTTGTCACTGGTGATGATGTTCAAAAAGTATTTCAAATCGCTCGCGAAAATAACTTTGCATTACCTGCGGTTAACTGTGTTGACACAAATACTATCAATGCCGTTATTGAAACAGCCGCAAAAGTAGGTTCTCCTGTTATTGTTCAGTTTTCTAACGGTGGAGCTCAATTTATTGCTGGTAAAGGCCTAAAATTAGAAGGTCAAGAATGTGCTGTGTTGGGTGCTATTTCTGGTGCAAAACATGTTCATCTTATGGCTGAAAAATATGGAGTCCCTGTTATTGTTCATACTGATCACTGCGCTAAAAAATTACTTCCATGGGTTGATGGGTTACTGGATGCAGGCGAAACTCATTTTGCTAAAACAGGTAAACCATTATTTTCATCTCATATGATTGATCTTTCAGAAGAGTCATTAAAAGATAATATTGATATTTGTTGTCAATATCTTGCTCGTATGTCAGCAATGAAAATGACTTTAGAGTTAGAGCTAGGATGTACTGGTGGTGAAGAAGATGGTGTTGATAATAGTCATATGGATAGCTCAGCACTTTATACTCAACCGGAAGATGTAGCTTATGCTTATGAACGTTTAAGTGCTATCAGTCCTCGTTTTACTATTGCAGCTTCATTTGGTAATGTGCATGGAGTTTATAAACCAGGTAATGTTAAATTAACGCCAAAAATTTTAGATAACTCACAAAAATATGTATCTGAAAAATATAATCTACCAGCTAAATCATTAAACTTTGTATTCCATGGTGGATCAGGTTCTACACCGGAAGAAATTGCTGAAGCAGTTAGTTATGGTGTAATTAAAATGAATATTGACACAGATACGCAATGGGCTAACTGGTCAGGTATTTTAGATTACTACAAAGCAAATGAAGCTTATTTACAGGGGCAATTAGGTAACCCTGAAGGTGTTGATGCTCCAAATAAAAAATACTACGATCCTCGCGTATGGTTACGTAAGGGACAAGATTCTTTAGTTACTCGTTTAGAACTTGCATTTAAAGAGCTTAACGCTGTAGATGTTCTTTAATTTTTATGTAATTTAGGATTAAAGCAAGGTATTTGCCTTGCTTTTGATTTATCTATACTTAAATTAAATCTTGCATTTTCAATTAAGTTATAGGATAATTCTGCCCTCATTTAACTTAGGGGAGCTGTCTATTTATTAATAATTATTATTAATAGAGGCGTTTGCACCCAAGCAAAGGAAACTAGAAATGGCAAAAAAAGTACAAGCTTACATCAAGTTGCAAGTTGCAGCTGGTGCAGCAAATCCTAGTCCACCAGTTGGTCCAGCACTTGGTCAACATGGTGTGAATATTATGGAATTCTGTAAAGCATTTAATGCTAAAACAGAAAGCATGGAAAAAGGATTACCAATTCCTGTTGTAATTACAGTTTATTCTGACCGTTCATTTACATTTGTAACTAAAACACCTCCAGCAGCTGTTTTGTTAAAGAAAGCGGCTAAAATCAAGTCTGGTTCAGGTGAACCTAATAAGAAAAAAGTAGGTAAAGTAACAAGTGCACAAATTCGCGAAATCGCTGAATTGAAAGCTGCAGATATGAATGGTGCGACCATTGAAACGATGATGCGTTCTATTGAAGGAACAGCTCGTTCAATGGGCTTGGAAGTGGAGGGTTAATTCATGGCTAAATTATCTAAGAAGGCTAAACTTATCCGCGAAAAAGTAAACGCAACTAAACAATATGAAATCAATGAAGCAATTACTTTATTAAAAGAATTAGCTACAGCGAAATTTACAGAAAGTGTTGATGTTGCTGTTAATTTAGGTATTGATTCACGTAAATCAGATCAAAATGTTCGTGGTGCGATCGTTCTTCCTCATGGTACTGGACGTAGCGTGCGTGTTGCTGTCTTTACTCAGGGTGCAAATGCAGAGGCTGCAAAAGAAGCTGGTGCTGAATTAGTGGGTATGGACGATCTTGCAGATCAAATCAAAAAAGGCGAAATGGATTTTGATGTCGTAATTGCATCACCTGACGCTATGCGCGTTGTTGGTCAATTAGGTCAAATTTTAGGACCACGTGGTTTAATGCCAAATCCTAAAGTTGGAACTGTAACTCCTAACGTTGCAGAAGCTGTAAAAAACGCTAAAGCTGGTCAGATCCGTTACCGTAATGATAAGAACGGTATTATCCATACTACTATTGGTAAAGCTGATTTTGATGCAGATAAGCTTAAAGAAAATTTAGAAGCATTACTTGTTGCGTTGAAACGTGCAAAACCAGCCTCTTCTAAAGGTGTATTTATTAAGAAAGTTAGCCTTTCTACTACAATGGGTGCTGGTGTTGCTATTGATCAAGCAACATTAAATGCAACTGTTTAATTATTATTTATAATTAAATAGAGAAATCGGTTGGTGTCTGGCCTTAACCAGACCCCGTCCAAGACCGTAGGTGTGGTTGTTGTGTGACTACTTAATTTTCCTACGTAGACGGTGACAGAACCTGATAAGATATAATAGAAGGATTCTGCTCATCGTGGTTGTGCTAGCTATATTTGTAGCTAGCTTGAATAAGTCTAGGCTTTTGCCTAGTATAATCCAGGAGCAATACCAATGGCACTAAATCTTCAAAATAAACAAGAAATTGTTGCTGAAGTCAATGAAATCGCCAAAGGTGCGCTATCTGCAGTTGTTGCTGATTCTCGAGGCATAACTGTAGAAAAAATGACTGCATTACGTAAATCTGCTCGTGAAGCGGGTGTTTATATGCGTGTTGTTCGTAATACGCTATTACGCCGTGTTGTTGAGGGCACTCAATATGAGTGTTTAAAAGATACGTTTGTTGGTCCAACTCTAATTGCATTTTCAAATGAGCACCCAGGTGCTGCAGCGCGTATTTTTAAGGCGTTTGCGAAAGAAAATGAAAAATTTGAGATTAAAGCCGCAGCCTTTGAAGGTGAGTTGATTACTGCAGCGAATATTGATCGCTTAGCAACATTACCTACATATGAAGAAGCATTAGCTCGCTTGATGTCAACCATGAAAGAAGCCGCAGCTGGCAAATTGGTTCGTACTCTTGCAGCGGTTCGCGATCAAAAAGAAGCTGCTTAATTGGCGGTTTGATTGTGAATTTTATTAATTAAAAAATGTAAATTTGGGAAACTATATTATGTCTATCACTAAAGAACAAATTTTAGATGCAGTTGCTGAAATGTCTGTTATGGATGTTGTTGAGCTTGTATCAATGATGGAAGAAAAATTTGGTGTTTCTGCAGCAGCAGCTGTAGCCGTAGCCGCAGCAGGTCCAGCTGAAGCAGCAGAAGAGAAAACTGAATTTGATGTAATCTTAAAAGATGTTGGTGCTAATAAAGTAGCTGTTATCAAAGCAGTTCGTGGTGCAACTGGTTTAGGCTTAAAAGAAGCTAAAGACCTTGTTGAATCAGCTCCAGCAACAGTTAAAGAAGGCGTTAGCAAAGCCGATGCTGATGAACTTAAGAAAGCACTTGAAGAATCTGGTGCAGTTGTCGAGCTTAAATAAGTTTATCGATATTCCGATAAATGGCTGGGGGTTTTATACCTCCAGCCTTTTTGCGCTATAATAAGTTAAAGAATTTTATTTGAAGATTATCAATAAAAAATAATAAAGAAATAGTATATTTATTAAGCCTAATCAATTGATATTTATAGATATTTTCGATGAGGTGTCAGGTGTATCAGTTGGCGATAACACCCTGATGAATATTTAATCATGCTAAAATAGCAGATAAGCAAGTTGAGGAACTAATGGTTTACTCTTATACCGAGAAAAAACGAATTCGTAAGAATTTTGGTAAGCGTCCACAAGTCTTGGATATACCGTATCTTCTTTCTATTCAACTTGATTCGTTCCAGAAATTTATTGAGCAAGATCCAGAAGGACAATATGGCTTAGAAGCTGCATTCCGTTCAATATTTCCGATAAAAAGTTATAGTGGTAACGCTGAGTTACAGTACGTGAGCTTTATGATGGGCGAACCTGTGTTTGATGTTAAAGAATGTCAAATTAGAGGGATCACTTACTCAGCACCGTTGCGCGTAAAATTACGTTTAGTTATTTATGATAAAGATGCGCCAGAGGGAACAGTTAAAGATATTAAAGAGCAAGACGTCTATATGGGCGAAATTCCTTTAATGACAGACAATGGTACATTTGTGATAAACGGTACAGAGCGTGTAATCGTATCGCAATTACATCGTAGTCCAGGTGTGTTCTTTGATAGTGATAAAGGTAAAACGCACTCTTCTGGTAAAGTTTTATATAATGCTCGGATTATTCCTTATCGTGGTTCTTGGCTTGATTTTGAATTTGATCCAAAAGATAATCTTTTTGCTCGTATTGACCGTCGTCGTAAACTTCCAGCAACAATTATTTTACGTGCATTAGGTTATGAAACAGAAGAAATTTTAGATATTTTCTTTGAAAAAACTATTTTTGAAGTTAGCAAATCTAAGTTAAAAATGGATCTTATTCCAGAGCGTTTACGTGGTGATACAGCACTATTTGATATTGAGTCAAAAGGTAAAGTTTACGCTGAAAAAGGCCGACGTATTACAGCTCGTCACATTCGTGAGTTAGAAAAAGATAAAGTTAGCAAAATTGATGTACCAGTTGAATATATTGTTAACAAAGTTCTTGCTAAAAATTATGTTGATGAAGAAACAGGTGAGGTAATTGCTTTTGCCAATACACCGATTTCATTAGAACTATTACTTCAATTAACGAATGCGGGCTATAAAAAAATAGAAACATTATTCACTAATGATTTAGATCATGGTGCATTTATTTCTGAGACATTAAATGTTGATTCAACTCGTGACCGACTTGGAGCATTAGTTGAAATTTATCGCATGATGCGTCCAGGTGAGCCACCTACAAAAGAAGCAGCTGAAGCGTTATTTGATAATTTATTCTTTTCTGAAGAACGTTATGATTTATCTGCTGTTGGTCGAATGAAGTTTAACCGTTCATTAGGGCGTGATGACATTGAAGGTGAAAGCGTTTTAACGAAAGATGATATCGTTGACGTAATGAAGAAATTAATTGCTATTCGTAATGGTCACGGTGAAGTTGATGATATCGACCATTTAGGTAATAGACGTATTCGTAGTGTTGGTGAAATGGCAGAAAACCAATTCCGTATTGGTTTAGTTCGTGTTGAACGAGCAGTGAAAGAACGCTTATCTCTAGGTGATCTTGATTCACTAATGCCACAAGATATGATTAATGCTAAACCAATTTCAGCAGCGATTCGTGAATTCTTTGGTTCAAGTCAGTTATCTCAGTTTATGGATCAAAACAACCCATTATCCGAAATTACGCATAAACGTCGTATTTCAGCTTTAGGACCAGGTGGTTTAACGCGTGAGCGAGCAGGATTTGAAGTGCGTGACGTACATCCAACGCACTATGGGCGTGTATGTCCAATCGAAACGCCTGAAGGTCCAAACATTGGTTTGATTAATTCATTAGCAGTTTATGCTCGTACCAATGAGTATGGATTTTTAGAAACACCATATCGTCGTGTTATTGATGGCATTGTAACTGATGAAATTAATTATCTATCAGCGATTGATGAAAGTGAATTTGTAATTGCTCAAGCAAACTCAAATCTTGATGAAAATGGTCGTTTTAAAGAAGATTTAGTAACTTGTCGTTTAAGTGGTGAATCAGGTTTATATAGTCCTGAACAAATTCATTATATGGACGTATCAACACAACAAATTGTATCTGTTGGTGCTTCATTGATTCCATTCCTTGAACATGATGATGCGAACCGTGCCTTAATGGGTGCGAACATGCAACGTCAAGCAGTACCAACCTTAAAAGCTGAAAAGCCGTTTGTTGGGACTGGTATGGAACGTGCAGTAGCTGTTGACTCGGGTGTAACAGCGGTTGCTCGTCGTGGTGGTACAGTTCAATATGTTGATGCATCGCGTATTGTGGTTAATGTTAATGCTGATGAAATATATGCTGGTGAAACAGGTATTGATATTTATAACTTAACTAAATATACACGGTCTAACCAAAATACTTGTATTAACCAAATTCCATGTGTGGAGTTGGGAGAAAAAGTTGAACGTGGTGATGTACTTGCAGATGGTCCATCTACTGACTTAGGTGAATTGGCATTAGGGCAAAATATGCGAGTGGCATTTATGCCATGGAATGGTTATAACTTTGAGGATTCTATTTTAGTTTCTGAAAAAGTGGTACAAGACGACCGTTTTACCTCGATTCATATTCAAGAGTTATCTTGTATTTCTCGTGATACAAAATTAGGTGCAGAAGAAATTACGGCGGATATTCCAAACGTAGGTGAAGCAGCACTGTCTAAACTTGATGAATCAGGTATTGTATACATCGGTGCTGAAGTAAAAGGTGGCGATATTCTGGTTGGTAAAGTGACACCTAAAGGTGAAACTCAATTAACGCCAGAAGAAAAATTGCTACGTGCTATTTTTGGTGAAAAGGCATCTGACGTTAAAGATACCTCATTACGTGTGCCAAATGGTGTTTCAGGTACTGTTATTGATGTTCAAGTGTTTACTCGTGATGGCGTAGAAAAAGATAAACGTGCAATTGAAATCGAAGAGATGCAACTCAAGCAGGCGAGAAAAGATTTAACTGAAGAACTTAAAATCTTAGAAGCTGCATTGTTTGCTCGAATTCGTGATGTATTAATTTCAGGTGGAATCAAAGCGGATAAATTAGATGCTTTACCACATCAAAAATGGCTAACAATTGGTATTGCAGACGAAGATAAACAAGCTCAATTAGAACAGTTGGCTGAACAGTACGACGAAATAAAAACAGAGTTTAACAAAAAACTTGAAGCTAAACGTATGAAGATTACTCAAGGCGATGATCTACAGCCTGGCGTTCTTAAAATCGTTAAAGTTTACTTGGCAGTTAAACGTCAAATTCAGCCTGGTGATAAGATGGCTGGTCGTCATGGTAACAAAGGGGTTATTTCAAAAATTAATCCAATTGAAGATATGCCATATGATGAAAAAGGTCGTCCAGTTGATATCGTATTGAATCCGCTAGGTGTTCCGTCCCGTATGAATATTGGACAGATATTAGAAACTCATTTGGGTATGGCTGCTAAAGGTATTGGTCAGAAGATCGATGCTATGCTAAAAGAACAGCAAGAATTAGCTAAATTACGTGAATTTATTCAAAAAGCGTATGATCTTGGTTTAGGTGCTGCGCAAAAAGTTAATGTTGCACAATTCACTGATCAAGAAGTGATGACTTTAGCACAAAATTTACGTAATGGTATGCCATTAGCAACACCTGTATTTGATGGTGCTAAAGAGCAAGAAATTAAGGCATTACTTGAACTGGGTGACTTACCAACTTCTGGTCAAATTACTTTGTATGATGGTCGTACAGGTGAAAAATTTGAACGTCCAGTTACTGTAGGTTATATGTATATGCTCAAATTGAATCACTTAGTTGATGACAAAATGCATGCTCGTTCTACAGGTTCATACAGTCTGGTTACTCAACAACCATTGGGTGGTAAAGCTCAATTTGGTGGTCAACGTTTTGGTGAGATGGAAGTGTGGGCACTTGAAGCATATGGTGCAGCTTATACCTTACAAGAAATGTTAACTGTTAAATCAGATGACGTAAACGGTCGAACTAAGATGTATAAAAATATTGTAGATGGTGATCATCGTATGGAGCCTGCGATTCCAGAATCATTTAATGTACTATTAAAAGAGATTCGTTCGCTAGGTATAAATATAGAGTTAGATGAAGAGTAATTTTCTCTAACTTAAATGATTTCTATTTATAGGGATAACTTATTAGTAATAATAAGTTATCTAATTGGTTTAACTCCATAGGAGTCAATTGTGAAAGACTTATTAAAGTTTCTAAAAGCACAAACAAAAACTGAAGACTTTGATGCTATCAAGATAGGCCTTGCTTCTCCTGATATGATTCGTTCATGGTCTTTTGGTGAAGTCAAAAAACCTGAAACAATCAATTATCGTACGTTCAAACCTGAACGTGATGGGTTGTTTTGTGCACGTATTTTCGGACCAGTAAAAGATTATGAATGTTTATGTGGAAAATATAAACGTCTAAAACACCGTGGTGTTATTTGTGAAAAATGTGGAGTTGAAGTAACTCAAGCTAAAGTACGTCGTGAACGTATGGGGCACATTGAACTTGCATCTCCAACTGCTCATATCTGGTTTTTAAAATCATTACCTTCTCGCATCGGCTTATTACTTGATATGCCACTTCGCGATATTGAACGAGTGCTTTATTTTGAGTCATTTATGGTTCTTGATGGTGGCATGACTAATTTAGAGCGAGGTCAGATTTTAACTGAAGAGCAATATCTTGACGCGTTAGAAGAGTTTGGTGATGAGTTTGATGCTCGTATGGGTGCTGAAGCTATCCAAGAATTATTGCGTAATATTGATGTGCAAGCAGAATGTGAAGCTCTACGCGATGAGCTAGCAACTACTAATTCTGAAACTAAGCGTAAAAAACTAACTAAACGTATTAAGATTATTGAAGCATTTATTCAATCAGAAAACAAACCTGAATGGATGATCTTAAATGTATTACCTGTGTTGCCACCAGATTTACGTCCATTGGTTCCACTAGATGGTGGGCGTTTTGCAACATCAGATCTAAATGATCTTTACCGTAGAGTTATTAACCGTAATAACCGTTTAAAACGTTTATTGGATTTAGCTGCACCAGATATTATTGTACGTAATGAAAAACGTATGTTACAAGAATCTGTTGACGCATTATTAGATAATGGTCGCCGAGGTCGTGCGATTACAGGTTCTAACAAACGCCCATTAAAATCCCTTGCTGATATGATCAAAGGTAAGCAAGGTCGTTTCCGTCAAAACCTGTTAGGTAAACGTGTTGACTATTCGGGTCGTTCTGTAATTACTGTAGGTCCATACTTGCATTTGCATCAGTGTGGTTTACCAAAGAAAATGGCACTTGAATTATTCAAACCATTTATTTATGGGAAATTAGAACGTCGCGGTTATGCAACAACCATTAAAGCTGCGAAGAAAATGGTTGAGCGTGAAGATGCAATTGTTTGGGATATCTTAGATGAAGTTATTCGTGAACATCCAGTATTATTAAACCGTGCTCCAACATTACATAGATTAGGTATTCAGGCATTTGAACCTATCCTAATTGAAGGTAAAGCGATTCAATTACACCCACTAGTTTGTGCGGCATTTAATGCTGACTTTGATGGTGACCAAATGGCGGTTCACGTTCCATTAACGTTAGAAGCTCAGTTAGAAGCACGTGCGTTAATGATGTCAACCAACAATATTCTTTCACCTGCAAGTGGAGAACCTATTATCGTTCCTTCTCAGGACGTGGTTTTAGGTCTTTACTATATGACTCGTGATAAAATTAATGCCAAAGGCGAAGGCATGGTATTAACTGGTCCTAAAGAAGCTGAAAAGCTATACCGTTTAGGTCTAGTTGAATTACATGCTAAAGTTAAAGTTCGTATTACTGAAAGCCAACGAAATAGTGTAGGTGAGTGGGAAGATACTACCTCGATTGTTGATACAACTGTTGGTCGTGCAATTTTATGGTTAATTATGCCAAAAGGAATGAACTTCTCTGTTATTAATCAACCTCTTGGTAAAAAAGCGATTTCTAAGATTTTAAATATTTGTTATCGCCAATTAGGTATGAAAGATACGGTAATTTTAGCCGACCAAATTATGTACACTGGATTTGCTTATGCAGCACGTTCAGGGGTATCTGTTGGTATTGATGATATGGAGATTCCAGCTAAGAAATCACAAATCATCAATGAAGCTGAAATTGAAGTTGCTGAAATTCAAGAGCAATTCCAATCAGGTTTAGTAACTGCTGGTGAACGTTATAATAAAGTTATCGATATTTGGGCTGCAGCTAATGAACGTGTTGCTAAAGCCATGATGGATAACCTATCAACTGAAAAAGTCATTAACCGTGAAGGTGAGGAAGAAGTTCAATCTTCTTTCAATAGTATTTACATGATGGCCGACTCAGGTGCACGTGGTTCTGCTGCACAGATTCGTCAGCTTGCCGGTATGCGTGGTTTGATGGCAAAACCAGATGGTTCGATTATCGAAACACCAATCACAGCGAACTTCCGTGAAGGATTAAACGTACTTCAGTACTTTATTTCTACTCATGGTGCGCGTAAAGGTCTTGCCGATACTGCATTAAAAACCGCAAACTCAGGTTACTTAACTCGACGTTTAGTTGACGTTGCACAAGATCTAGTGGTAATCGAAGACGACTGTGGCACCTTAGAAGGTGTGGTCATGACCCCAGTTATTGAAGGTGGTGATGTTAAAGAACCACTTCGTGAGCGTGTATTAGGTCGAGTCACAGCTGAAGATGTATTAAAACCTGGTAGTGCAGATATCTTAATTCCACGTAATACTTTACTTGATGAAAGTAAATGTGACTTACTTGAAGCTGAATCGGTAGATAGCGTTAAAGTACGTTCAGTCGTTTCGTGTGATACTGATTTTGGTGTTTGTGCAAAATGTTATGGACGAGATTTGGCTAGAGGTCATTTGGTTAATAAAGGTGAAGCCATCGGCGTTATTGCTGCGCAATCAATTGGTGAACCAGGTACTCAGTTAACCATGCGTACGTTCCATATTGGTGGTGCGGCATCGCGAGCTGCTGCTGAATCAAGTGTGCAAGTTAAAAACAAAGGTAGTATTAAATTAACTAATGCTAAATTTGTAACTAACCCAGATAAGAAATTGGTTATTACTTCGCGTAATGCTGAATTAACTATTATTGATGAATTAGGTCGAATGAAAGAAACCTATAAAGTTCCTTACGGTTCGATTTTAAGTAAAGGTGATGGTGTAACAGTTGATGCGGGTGAAACCGTTGCTAACTGGGATCCGCATACAATGCCAGTTATTTCAGAAGCAAAAGGTTTTGTTCGTTTTGTTGATATGGTTGATGGACAAACTATTACTCGCCAAACTGATGAGTTAACTGGTTTATCATCTATTGTGATATTAGACGTAGCTGAACGTACTGGGGTGGGTAAAGATTTACGTCCAGCAATTAAAATTGTTGATGCTGAAGGTAAAGATATTTATCTTACTGGTACAGAAATGCTTGCACAATACTTTTTACCAGGTAAAGCGTTAGTACAGTTAGAAGATGGTGCAGAAATCAATATTGGTGACACACTTGCTCGTATTCCACAAGCATCTGTTGGTACCAAAGATATCACCGGTGGTTTACCACGTGTTGCTGACCTATTTGAAGCTCGTAAACCAAAAGAGCCTGCTATTTTAGCTGAAATTGATGGTATCATTTCATTTGGTAAAGAAACGAAAGGTAAACGTCGTTTAATTATCACTCCGTTAGATGGTAGTGAACCATATGAGGAAATGATTCCAAAATGGCGTCAACTTAACGTATTTGAAGGTGAACAAGTTGGTCGTGGAGATGTAATTTCTGATGGACCTGAATCGGCTCATGACATTTTACGTCTACGTGGTGTTAATGCTGTAACACGTTATATTGTAAACGAGGTTCAAGAAGTTTATCGTCTACAAGGTGTAAAAATTAACGATAAACACATTGAAGTTATTGTGCGCCAAATGTTACGTAAAGCAACAGTTATCCATCCTGGTGGCTCTCGCTTGCTTGAAGGCGAACAACTTGAAGTTTCACGCTTGAAGATTATCAACCGTGAACTTGAGGCTCAAGGTAAAGAACCAATTGTTTATTTACACGATCTACTTGGTATTACCAAAGCATCATTAACGACTGAATCGTTTATTTCTGCAGCTTCGTTCCAAGAAACGACTCGCGTCTTAACAGAGGCAGCGGTAGCTGGTAAAAATGACGAATTACGTGGCTTAAAAGAAAACGTAATTGTTGGTCGATTAATTCCAGCTGGTACAGGTTATGCTTACCATAAGGAACGTTTACGTAAACGAGCAATGCCATCGACTGATGAGATTCAAACAACAATTTCAGCTGAAGAAGCTACAGCTAATTTAGCTGAGTTACTAAATTCTGCTGAAGAAAATCAATAGTCTCATTAGATTTGATTCATAAATAGCACGCATAGCGTGCTATTTTTTTATATGATGACTAAAAGTCATAAATATAAAAAGTATAGGCATGTATGTTGTAATGAATCGTCTTTACCTTTCACAAGAGAAAATAGAAGAAAGCTATGCGCTGTTTTCTACAGAGTGGATGTCTAAAGTGGATTTTAAAGCTTAAGTTAATTTTGCACAATTTGCTCATAGTCTTCATAATATAAATAGCTAAGTATAAAAAGATTAATTTTTTAAATATTAAAAAAATCAAATAAAATCAATAGTAAACCTGAGCGTTTTTGGAAAAATAAACTAATTTTTTAATTTTTACCTATTTTTTACAATGTTTGAATATTATCCTCAATGTATAAATGACAGTATTATCTAATTAATCAAATTATAGAAATTGTATTTTTAAATGTATTTGTGAAGGTCGGGTTTTATGATCTAAATCACAAAATTGAACATAGATTTAATCAATAAATAGTTGTATCAAGAGTAACAATTCTTGCTTATTGCTGTATTTAGCAAACTTTATAATAAATTTCCTCTTGCAGACGGAAAAATTCTCTATCCACATTAAGCCTTGATTGATTTACGCTTATTCTATCCAATTCAAAAAACAATAAGAGATATGTATTAGCTATGAACCCAATAAAATTTCGAATGATCGAGGATAATTTAGAACCAGAGTTAGTTACTGAACAAACCATTACGATCATCAATAGTTGGTTAGTACAGCATCAAATCATACAAAATGATGTTCAAAAAGCGATGTTATTTTCACATGTAAAAGCTATGGTTGAAAGGGCCAAAACATTAGAAACATTACCTGAAGTCGACCCTGGGTTATTTGATGAACTTTCAGAAGAATCTTTAGAACTGGCAAGAAAAACAATAAACTTATTTGATAATTTACCGATAGAAGAAGCATATTTATTGGCAGTTCATTATGAAGTAGCTAAAGCAAATTAAACGATTACTAGACAAGTAAAAAACAATAATTAATAGGAGAAATATTATGGCAGAAGTAGTTATTGTTATCGGCGATAGAATGGGAAAAGGGCAAAAAATTGCGGAGGGAATTAACTCAGTAGAAGGTTGTCGTGCAATCGTCATTCCAGGTATGGCAGCAGATATGAAATTAGGTGATGTAATGAATAAAGAAAATGCCGATTTGGGCCTTTCATTTTGTGGTAGTGGTGGAGCTGGTGCTATTACTGCACAAAATAAATATGGCTATTCACAACGCCATGGTATGCGATCAATTGAGGAAGGTGAAACAGCTATTAATGACGGCTGTAAAGTTCTTGGTTTTGGTTTTATGGACACGGAAGAATTAGGACAACGTGTAGCAAAAGCATTTCTTAAAAAATATTCACGTTCATAAACGGTAAATAAGAATGAAAAAAACAGAACAAATACTTGTTAGAGTAAAAGGTCATGGTGATTCTAAGCAGCGAGCTTTTGCTATAGCTTTAAGTCAGGTTCAGAAAGAAGTACTCAAAAACATTAATAATATTATGTTGCGAATAGAACCAATTGATATTCAAGTTGTATCAGCAATAGAAAAGATAACAACAGAACGTTTTTTGTTTATCTTTTTGCCAAGGAAAAAGACATTTTATGAAATCACGCTTGATGTATCTGTTAACGTAATTTTTATTGATTTAAATGATATTAAATTTACTTCAAAATAACATAACGTAAAAGGGAAGTTATGGAAATTTTAATTATTGCATTCAAGTCTATTATTATCGGCGGACTTTGTGGTTTTGGGGTCGGTGCGGGAGCTGCTCGAATGTTTCATGCGCCAACTTATCAAGGGATGGGTGCGTTTCGGACATTAGGTGAACTTAATTCTTGTGAAGGTGATCCTGCAGCGCACTTTTCATTTGGTTTAGGGTTTTTTTTTAATGCGTGGGCTTCATCGGTTGCTGCTGGTTCTTTTACTCAAGACGTTGATCATCGCATCATCCCTAACTGGGGTGGAGCTTTATTGATGATAAAAAATCGTAATCTTGCAGAAACCTTACATGATCCTAAAAAAATGGCATTTGCTTGTGCATTTATTGGGATGATTGTGGTGTTATTTTTAAATACAACCACTTCAGTTATTCCTGATTCGCTAAAAATTACTGCAACGAAGGTTCTTGTTCCTGCCGCTAACTTGTTAGTTGCAACGGTTATGCCTGTTATTTTCTGGTTAGCCGCTCTAGATGCAGGGCGTCGTAGTGGATTTTGGGGAACGTTATTTGGTGGGCTTGCACAGTTAATTATGGGCAATGCAGTACCAGGGTTGGTGTTGGGTATATTGATTGGCAAAGGTGTAGATGATAGTGGCTGGAACCGTGTGATGAAAATCATGTTAGTTGCTGTCATTATTTTATTTGTTATGAGTGGATATTTCCGTGGTTTTGATTTGAAGATGATTAACTCGTTTAGAGATGGTTTATCTTATTGGTTTAAATAATATAGGGACACATTATGAATACACAAACAATGGTCAATAAAAGTTTTTGGTATGCCGATTGGTCTTTCCCTATTATTTGTGGGCTATTATCTGCCGGTATTTTTGCTGGAACGCATACATTCTATGTGTACGGTATTGGTGCATTTAATGAAATTGCATTTGTTGCTATGCTCAAATCAGGAATGACCACTGGCGATTATGGCGCTGTTGCGGCTTTTGGTGCTAGTTTTTTATTTGCTCGTGTTATTGAGGGTTCCTTGGTCGGCATTTTAGATATCGGTGGTGCATTGCAAACAGGTATTGGGCTTGGTGTACCTGCGTTACTGCTAGCTGGCGGCTATACTTTACCTATTGAAAATTTTTTTGCAGCGTTAGCAACTGGATTGATATTAGGTGTGCTTATAGGCTTAATTATTATTATTATCCGTAAATTCACTGTCAATAGTGGTGGTGGTTCGACTTTTGGTGCTGATGTCATGATGGGGGCAGGTAATGCATCAGGACGATTTCTTGGTCCTATGATTATTTTATCTGCGATGGTTGCTTCAATTCCTATTGGTACCGGTTCATTATTGGGGGCGCTACTTTTTTATGTATGGAAAAAACCAATCACAGGTGGAGCTATTTTAGGTGCTATGATTTTTGGTGGTATATTTCCAATTTTATAATATTAGTTATTCCCCTCTGTAATTTATTAAATTGCAAAGAGGGGATTCGGAATAAATTATGTATGATTTAATTATAAAAAATGCCAAACAAATTGATGAATCAGTAACAGATATTGCTATTCATCATGGAAAGATTGTTGCGATTGCTAGTTCTATTACAGACCAATCTGAGCGTGTCTTAGATCTACAAAATAAGCACTATGTCAGTGCCGGATGGATTGATTCACACACCCATTGTTTTGCTCGTTCACCTATTTATCATGATGAGCCTGATTTGATCGGCGTTAAAGCTGGTGTTACCGCGGTTGTTGATGCTGGTAGCATTGGAGCTATCGATGTAGATGAGTTTTATCAATTAGCTCAGCAAGCAAGTACACATGTTTACTCTTTCTTAAATATTTCTAAAATCGGGTTATTAAGGCAAAGTGAACTGGCCGATTTACAAAATATTGATTTATCATTATTTGATTCGGCATTAGCTAAGTATCCCGATTTTATTATTGGGATCAAAGTGCGAATGAGCCGTAGTGTAGTAGGTGGAAATGGCATTTTACCCTTAATTAAAGCTAAAGAAATGCAAAAAAAGAGTGGTTTACCTTTAATGATCCATGTTGGCAATAATCCTCCAGAGCTTGATGAAATTGCTGATTTGTTAACAAAAGGTGACATTATTACACATTGTTTTAATGGTAAACCCAATCAAATCTTTGATAAACAAAATAAACTGCGTGGTTCAATTAAACGAGCAATTGAACGTGGTGTGATATTGGATGTCGGTCATGGTGGTGAAAGTTTTAGTTTTTCAGTAGCAGAACGAGCTAAATGCTTAGATATTTATCCTAATACTATTAGCTCTGATATTTATTCTAAAAACCGTTTACAGGGACCAGTTTTTAGTCTGGCTAATGTGATGACAAAGTTTATCTGTCTTGGTTATAGTCGAAAAAGAATCATTGATAGTGTGACGAAAAATGTGGCACAAGTTTTGCAACTTAAAAATAAAGGTGTTTTATCGGTTGGTTATGATGCAGATTTGACTATTTTTGATATTAGACAGCAAACAGTTTCATTATTAGATTCAGAAGGTGAAGTTAGACAAAGTGATGAGCAATTTGTTCCTCTAGCCTCTATTGTTGCTGATGAGAAAAACCATTTGATACGAATTGAAATAACAGAAGAAGGTAGTAAAAATGAGCTCAGAATCTCAAACTGAAAAAGATGTTTACAGTAAATATAACCTAAAAAAGGTAATTAATGCATCAGGACGAATGACAATTTTAGGTGTTTCAACGCCAAGGCCTGAAGTGGTCGATACTGTATCCCATGGGCTAAATGAATATTTTGAAATTAAAGATTTGGTTGATAAAACAGGCCAATATATTGCTAAATTGCTTAATGTTGAAAATGCGGTGGTAGTATCATGTGCTTCTGCTGGTATTGCCCAAGCTGTTGCTGGATTAATTATTAAGGATGATCGCGATTTATTATTTAATTTACATTCATCTGACAAATATGTCCCCCGTGAAATCATTGTTCCTAAAGGTCATAATGTTAATTTTGGTGCACCAATTGGCACAATGGTTTCTTTAGGTGGAGGGATTATTGTTGAAGCTGGTTATGCCAACGAGTGTAAGCCTGAGCATATTGAATCACTAATTAATCCAGATACTGCCGCAATTTTATATATTAAGTCACATCATTGTGTACAAAAAAGTATGTTGTCGGTTGCACAAACAGCAGCAATTGCAAAAAAACATAATGTCCCATTAATTGTTGATGCAGCGGCAGAAGAAGATTTACAAACTTATTATCAGCAAGGCGCAGATTTGGTTGTTTATAGTGGTGCTAAAGCAATCGAAGGGCCAACTAGTGGTTTGGTTATTGGTCGTCATCAGGCGGTGGAATGGTTAAAACTACAATCACAAGGTATTGGCCGACCAATGAAAGTAGGAAAAGAAGGTATTTTAGGATTAACAAAAGCTATTGAACTTTATATTACTGATAAAAAGACTGAAACAGGACAGCAAATGGTGACTAAAATGACGCCATTTATTGAAAGCCTAAATACACTTGATGGAGTATCAGCCAGAGTCGTTTGGGATGGCGCAGGACGTGATATTGCGCGTGCAGAAATAACGTTTGATGCAAGTGTAATAGGTAAATCTGCAATTGAGATAGTTGACCTGATGAAAAAAGGCGAAATAGCAGTGTATTTCAGAGAATATAAAGCCAATGAAGGTAAAGTTGATGCCGATGTGCGTAGTGTAACATCAGCCCAACTCGATATTATTTACAACAAAATCAAAAATATTATTCAAGGAGCAAAATAATGCAACTGACTCCAAATTATTATAATGATCGTGTTTGTTTAAATGTTTTAGCAAATTCAATCGATAATGCAAAAGAGATTTATGAAGCGGCACAAAGTCATGTAGTTGTTGGTATCTTATCTAAAAACTATTCAGATAATGAATCGGCGATTGAGGATATGCAAAAATACGCCGCAGCTATCGATAATGCTATTTCTGTGGGGCTTGGTGCAGGTGATCCAAATCAGTCAACTATGGTGTCTGAAATTTCAGCGGTACTTCAACCACAGCATATTAACCAAGTCTTCACGGGTGTTGCGACTAGCCGAGCATTGTTAGGACAAAAACAAACAATCATTAATGGTTTAGTTTCGCCGACAGGTAAAGTTGGTTTAGTTAATATTGCAACTGGACCTTTAAGCTCAAATTCGCCAGCAGGAGTTATTCCAGTGGAAACAGCTATCGCTTTACTGAAAGATATGGGCGGCAGTTCAATAAAATATTTTCCTATGGGAGGTCTAAAACATAAAGATGAATTTGAGTATGTGGCTAAGTGTTGTGCTGAGTACGATTTCTATCTTGAGCCGACAGGTGGAATTGATTTAGATAATTATGAAGCAATTTTAAAAATTGCCTTAGATGCAGGTGTAAAAAAAATTATTCCACACATCTATAGTTCTATTATTGACAAAGCGACTGGTGCAACGCGAACCAATGATGTCAAACAACTTTTAGCTATCACACAAAAACTAGTAGGATAAATGATGTCATCTAAAGTGCTTTTCTCTTATCAGCGATTAGCGTATTTATTTGATACTATAAAAAAAGAGACACTACCTCAGCAAGAGTTAGCTAATCGCTTTTCAGTATCTACTCGCACAATTCGTACTGATGTTTCAGCACTTAACGATGTTTTACGTAGTTATGGTGCTCAAGTTGATTATACTAAAAATGTAGGATATCAACTTGTAGTAACCGATCCAGTCAGTTATGCTCAATTGCCTATTACTCAAGCAATTGAGCAAGTACCAAGAACTAGTAAAGAAAGGGTTTCGGCTTTATTGATTGCTTTTTTAACACAGTCCAATTCTGTGAAATTGGATGATATCGCTGATGAGTGGTTTTTAAGTCGCAGTACTTTACAAAATGATGTTATTGAGGTTAAACAATATTTAGATAAGTACAATTTATCTCTTGAAAATCGTCCTTATTATGGGATGTACTTAGTTGGAGAGGAGTCATCAATTCGAGCATGTTTAACTGATATATTGTGGCAACGTCATATGGCAGAAGATACTATAAACGTAAGCAGGCTTCGTCAGACAATATTAAATGATATTGATTTAGATTATCTTGAAAAGATTTTACAAAACCAACTTGAACGTTTTGAACTAAAGTTAAATGCTGAAGGACAGGGATATTTGCTTTACAGTTGCGCTGTATCTATTACTCGTATTACTCAAGGTTATGAGCTGCTTGAATATCAAGTTGATCAAATTAATACAACAGTTATTAGTGCTGCACGTGAAATTTCAGAAGAGTTTTCATATTTTTTAGGCAGTGTACTTTGTGATGCGGAATTTAATTATCTGTGTGTACAAATTATTTCTCGAATAATAACAGAATCCCCAAATCAAGCAAAAAGTTTGGCGTTAGTTGAGCATATATTATCTTATATTAATGATACATATCACTATAATTTATGGGATGATACTAAATTACGCCAAGATATGCTGATTCATACGTCATCAATGTTATCTAGGATAAAATATCAAATAAGAACAACCAATCCTTTATTGCATGAAATTAAACAATATTATCCATTTGCTTATGATATTACGCTTTCTGCGTTAACTAATACAGAAAAGTACACCGAATCAAAAATGACAGAAGATGAAATAAGTTATTTAGCCTTACATATTGGTGTAGCATTGGAGCGAAATTATAGTGCAGGGCATGAAAGATTTGCACAAATTCTATTAGTTAGTGAGCTCAGTAACTCAACTTTGCGTATGGTTGAATCAAAAATTAAGAGAGATTTTCCGCATATCCAAATTAATCGTACACTTTCCTATCGAGAGTATGAGCAATTAACACAAATAGAAGAGGATTTTGTTGTATCAACTGTTCGCTTAACCGAAAAAGACAAACAAATTGTCAAAATAGCACCATTTCCGACAGCTTATCAGCTTGAACAATTAGGGCGATTGGCAATGGTTGATCGAAAAATGCCTTATATTATTGAACGTTTTTTTGATGAAAAGTTCTTTATTATTATTGATAAACCAATGACACAAAAAGAGATTTTTAAAAGTATTTGTGTAAGGCTTGAACAATCAGGATATGTTGGTAGTGATTTTTATCCATCAGTTGTTGAGCGTGAAAAAATAGTCTCTACATTATTAGGTGAAAATATTGCTATTCCTCATTCAGTTGGATTGTTGGCAAGAAAAACTGTAGTTACGACTATTTTAGCACCACAAGGTATTGTTTGGGATAAAAATGAAGTTGCACATGTTATTTTTTTATTAGCAATTAGCAAAGATGAATATGAAGATGCTATGCGAATATATAATTTGTTTGTAAACTTTGTCAAAGAAAAGTCTACCAAACGTTTATTAGATAGCAGAACTTTTGATGATTTTCGAGCGATTATGAAAGATAGTTTGTGCCGATTATCATAATAAATGAAAAGACCAAAATAACTACTTTTATACTGAAATATGGGTGTTTCCTGAAAGAACTTTACAAGAAAAAAATTATCATTAACAAAATGAATATTAAAGTAATAATCAACAACTAAAACAAATTATATTGTGTGATCCCATTGACGAAACCTTGATTTAAAGGTAATATGCGCGCCTTATGGCATTGTGTAGTTTTTAACTACACCAAAAAATTTTTTTAAGGTAGTATGCATATCTTATGCAAAATAAATTACCATTTACTATTGACCCGATTAAATCGGCACAAAAACGACTTGATTATATTGGATATTATCCACTTCAAGCGGTAAATAGGGTTGATAACCCAAAAAGTGATATTGAATGTAGTTTGTCTTTTTATTATGATGAACAAAAACTCTGCATTATCAATATTGATGCAAAATTAACGTTAGAACAAACTTGTCAACGTTGTTTTAAACCTTTTGTCACTGAAGTTCATGTGACGAATAAATTTAGTCCTGTTAAGAGCGATGCTCAAGCAGAGACGCTACCGGAACATTATGAACCCGTTTTGATGAACGAGTTTGGTGAAGTAGATATATTAGCGTTACTTGAGGACGAAATTATTCTCTCGTTACCAATTGCGCCGGTACATGATAGTAAACACTGCGAAGTGTCAGAGGCAGATATGGTATTTGGTGAAATTCCTACTGAGAATGAAAAAACAAATCCATTTGCAATTTTAGTTAGTTTAAAGAATAAGGGGTAAATCCATGGCTGTTCAACAGAATCGTAAAACTCGTGCAAAACGTGGTATGCGTCGTTCTCATGATGCATTAACTGTTGCTAATATCTCAGTTGATGAATCAGGTAAAACACATTTGCGTCATCACGTAACCGCTGATGGTTATTATCGTGGTCGTAAAGTGATTTCTAAATAATTATTTAGTAATTAGAAATCCTCAGGTGACATTTTGGATAATCTAACCATTGCGTTAGATGCTATGAGCGGGGACTTCGGTCCTCGTGTTGTTGTTCCTGCTGCAATACAAGCACTAAATAATTATCCAACTCTTTCAATCTTTCTGGTAGGCTGTCTAACAGAAATTAATCTTTTTTTGCCTAAAGAAAATTCAAAGTTAATTACCCAATACCAACAAGAAGGTCGATTGATGTTGATGGAATCGACATCAGTAATAGCTAATGATATGAAACCTTCTTATGCAATTCGTCATAGTCAAGGATCTTCTATGAGAATTGCGCTTGAGTTAGTTAAAGATAATAAAGCTCAAGCATGTGTAAGTGCTGGTAATACTGGTGCGTTAATGGGGCTGTCAAAACTACTTTTGCATTCATTGACTGGTATAGATCGTCCTGCACTTGTTGCTATAGTTCCAGCATTAAATAATCAAAATACAGTAGTATTGGATTTAGGAGCTAATGCCGAGTGTGATAGTGATATGTTAGTTCAGTTTGCGATAATGGGTGAAATTTTAGCTAAAACAGTGCTTAATATTGAATATCCTCGTGTTGCATTACTTAATATTGGTGAAGAAGACATTAAAGGTTTGGATAAAATTCGCGCGGCTTCTGCTATTTTGAAATCAAATAACCAAATTAATTATATCGGTTATTTAGAAGGTAACGAACTTTTAACAGGTAAAACCGATGTACTTGTTTGTGATGGTTTTGTGGGTAATGTAACGTTAAAAACAGTAGAAGGTTTAATAAAAATTTTTATGTCTTCTTTTAAATTATCGTTAGGTCATCATTCACTATTATTGAAATTATTGAGTAAATGGCTACAAAGGAAAATTGCAAAAAATTTTGGTTATTTAGATCCCGGACGATATAATGGTGCTTGCTTGCTTGGACTTCGAAGTATTGTGATTAAAAGTCACGGTAGTGCCAATCAAAAATCATTTTATGCAGCAATAGAACAAGCTATTTTGGCTATACAAACAAATATACCTGAGAAGATTGCAGCGAGCCTTTCTTCCGCACTACCCAAGAGCGAATAATTAGATGTATACAAAGATATTAGGAACTGGGAGTTATCTTCCAAAACAGATAAGAACTAATGCAGATCTTGAAAAAATGGTTGATACCAGTGATGAATGGATCACAACGCGTACTGGTATTAAAGAAAGACGTATCGCAGCGCCAGATGAAACAGTAACGAGCATGGCTTATGAAGCTGCTATAAATGCAATTGAAATGGCCAATATCGATAAAGAAGAAATAGGTATGATTATTGTTGCAACAGCAACTTCGGGCAATGCATTTCCAAGTTCTGCAACAGAATTACAAGCTAAATTAGGTATTGGTGATGTCGTTGCTTTTGACGTGTCAGCTGCTTGTTCTGGGTTTATTTATGCGCTTGATATTGCTGACAAATATGTTAAAAGTGGTGCAATTAAAAATGCTTTAGTTGTTGGTTCTGACATGTTAACCCGTGGTGTTGATCCAAATGATCGAGGCACCATTATCATTTTTGGGGATGGTGCAGGAGCGGTTGTTGTCGGCGCATCAGAAGAACCAGGTATTATTGCTTCGCATCTTCATGCTGATGGTCGTTATGGTGATCTATTAAAATATCCATATGTTGATCGCCGTAATATGAATGATCCTGTTTATATGACAATGCATGGCAATGAAGTGTTTAAAGTGGCAGTTAAAGAGCTGTCAAATTTGGTTGACGAGCTTTTAACTGAGAACACGCTCAACAAAGCAGATTTAGATTGGTTAGTCCCCCATCAAGCTAATTTAAGAATTATTTCTGCAACCGCAAAACGCCTAGATATGGATATGAATAAAGTTATTGTCACATTAGATAAGCAGGGCAATACTTCTGCTGCTTCTGTGCCTTGTGCTTTAGATACTGGTGTAAGAGATGGACGAATTCAACGAGGTCACCTAATTTTATTAGAAGCCTTTGGTGGCGGATTTGTTTGGGGATCTGCACTAGTTAGATTTTAGTTTATGAAGTATTTTTAATGATCAAGGATTTAAGAATGACCAAATTTGCAATGGTATTTCCAGGACAAGGCTCTCAAGCTGTCGGTATGTTAAAAGATCTTGCTGATAATTTTCCGATTGTCAAATCAACATTTGATGAAGCTTCTGATGTGTTAGGTTATGATTTGTGGGATTTAGTACAAAAAGGCCCTGTTGAAGAACTAAATAAAACATGGCAAACACAACCAGCACTACTTGCTTCATCTGTTGCAATATTTAGAATCTGGCAAAGTGTTAATGGTACTCAACCTGATTTTATGGCTGGTCATAGTTTAGGCGAATATTCTGCTTTAGTTTGTGCAGGCGTGATTGAGTTTAAAGATGCGATTAAATTAGTCGAATTACGCGGAAAATTAATGCAAGAAGCCGTGCCAAGCGGCACAGGTGCAATGTATGCTATTATTGGATTAGATAACGAATCAATTAGCAAAGCATGTGAACAAGCGGCTCAAGGGCAGATTGTTGCGCCAGTTAATTTTAATTCACCTGGTCAAGTAGTTATTGCTGGTAATAAGGAAGCTGTTGAACGTGCAGGCTCACTATGTAAAGATGCGGGTGCTAAGCGTGCATTACCGCTTGCTGTTAGCGTACCATCACATTGTGCGTTAATGAAGCCAGCAGCTGACAAATTAGCGACTACATTAAACGATATTGAATTTAACACACCAAAGTTTGCTGTTATCAATAATGTTGATGTTAAAGTTGAAACGTCTGCAGAAAAAATTAAAACTGCATTAATTGCTCAGCTTTACAGCCCTGTACGTTGGACTGAAACTGTTGAGTATATGGCAAAACAAGATGTAAAACTTTTAGTTGAAATGGGGCCAGGGAAAGTATTAACTGGATTAACTAAACGTATTGTTGATACACTTTCTGGTCTTGTGGTTAATGATAAAGTATCATTAGAAACGGCATTAGAAAACACAAAGTAAAATGGTAAAAGGGGTAGTTATGAACCTATCAGGAAAAATTGCTTTAGTTACGGGCGCAAGTCGTGGAATTGGTAAAGCAATTGCAGAAAAATTAGTTGCTTGTGGCGCAACTGTTATTGGTACGGCAACAACAGAAAAAGGTGCTGAAGCTATTAGCCATTACTTAGGAGCAAATGGTAAAGGTCTTGCTTTAAATGTGACAGATGAAACATCAATTGAGTCAGTTATTGGTGCAATTAAGGCTGAATTTGGTGATATTGATATTTTGGTTAATAACGCAGGTATTACTCGTGATAATTTATTAATGCGAATGAAAGAAGACGAATGGCAAGATATTTTGAATACAAATTTAACATCTGTTTTTCGCTTATCTAAAGCATTATTGCGCACAATGATGAAAAAACGCTATGGAAGAATTGTAACCATTGGCTCAGTAGTAGGCACAATGGGAAATGCGGGCCAAGCTAACTATGCTGCAGCTAAAGCTGGATTAATTGGTTTTAGTAAATCATTAGCACGTGAAGTTGCATCACGAGGTATTACTGTTAACGTGGTTGCACCTGGTTTTATCGCAACTGATATGACCAATGCATTAACCGATGAACAAAAATCTTTAACATTAGCACAAGTTCCTGCTGGACGATTAGGTGAACCAACAGAAATAGCTAATGCAGTAGCATTTTTAGTATCAGATGAAGCATCTTATATTACTGGTGAAACTTTACATGTCAATGGTGGCATGTATATGGTGTAATTGGTTAGAATAGTGTAAAATGAGCCATTATTTTAACGTTTTGAACAAAAACTAAGCAATTGGGTTGGAAAATGATTGGCATCTTTTTCAACATTTTATAAACTTACATTCACCGCCACTTTCGGCGATTTTTATAGGAAAAAAAAGAGTATGAGCACTATTGAAGAGCGAGTTAAGAAAATTATTGTTGAGCAACTTGGTGTAAAAGAGGAAGAAGTTAAAAACGAATCTTCTTTCATTGAAGATCTTGGCGCTGACTCTCTTGATACAGTTGAATTAGTTATGGCTTTAGAGGAAGAATTTGATACTGAAATTCCTGACGAAGAAGCTGAAAAAATTACAACTGTTCAATCTGCAATTGATTATATTACTGCAAATCAATAAGGTTAGTAGAGTTTTTATGATAGGCGGTCAAATGATCGCCTAGTTTGTATTTATATCTTTAATTATTAAATTAAAAACAAGTCGGTATAAATCTTTAGAAAACTCAAAATAAAATTTTTCAATGATTCAAATTTCATTTCAATCCTTTCCTGGAGGGCAATGTGTCTAAACGCAGAGTTGTTGTTACTGGAATGGGCATGATATCTCCTGTAGGTAATACAGTTGAATCCACTTGGCAAGCTTTATTAGCTGGGCAAAGTGGTGTTGAACTCATAGAGCACTTTGATACAGCCCCTTTCGCAACGCGCTTCGCAGCGATGGTTAAAAACTTTAATGGCGAAGATTATAATATTTCACGCAAAGATGCACGTAAAATGGATTATTTTATCCAATATGGCATTGCTGCAGGTATGCAGGCAATGCAAGATGCAGGCATTGAAATCACGAATGAAAACGCAGAACGAATCGGTTGTGCTATAGGTTCTGGTATTGGTGGGCTTGGGTTGATTGAAGAAAACCACAGTGCATTAGTAAATGGTGGACCACGCAAAATTAGCCCGTTTTTTGTACCATCAACAATTGTTAATATGATTGCAGGTCACTTATCTATTATTTATGGATTAAAAGGACCGAGTATTACTATTGCAACAGCTTGTTCTTCAGGTGTTCATAATATTGGTCATGCTGCACGCATGATTGCTTATGGTGATGCAGATGCGATGTTAGCGGGTGGTGGCGAAAAAGCGAGTACCCCATTGGGTATCGGTGGTTTTGGTGCAGCCCGTGCTTTATCAACTAATAACGACAATCCTAAAGCAGCAAGCCGTCCTTGGGATAAAGACCGTGATGGTTTTGTGTTGGGTGATGGTGCAGGAATCATGTTCTTAGAAGAATATGAACATGCCAAAAAACGCGGAGCTAAGATTTACGCTGAACTAGTTGGATTTGGTATGAGTGGTGATGCTTATCATATGACTTCACCACCAGCCGATGGTAGTGGTGCGGCCTTAGCAATGAAATGTGCACTTCGTGATGCAGGTATTGCTCCAGATCAGGTTGGTTATATTAATGCTCATGGTACATCGACCCCCGCTGGTGATAAGGCTGAAACCCAAGCGGTAAAAAGTATTTTTAAAGAAAATGCTAGCAAAGTGATGGTGAGTTCAACTAAATCTATGATAGGGCATTTATTGGGTGCAGCTGGTGCAGTTGAGTCAATTTTCACTGTCCTAGCATTACGTGATCAAGCTGTTCCGCCGACAATTAATCTTGATAATCCTGATGAGGGATGTGATCTTGATTATGTTCCTCATACAGCGCGTCAGGTTAAAAATTTAGAATATGCACTTTGTAACTCTTTTGGTTTTGGCGGAACCAATGGTTCGGTCCTATTTAAAAAAATATAATTTTAATTATTTTCCCATCACTAAAAATGGTGGGAATTTATTCATCTCTTGTTAATGTGTTGTCAATAATAGTCCATTTTTATTAAGTAAAAATGTAGCGTATTCCTCATTTTTCTAACATTCTATTTGGTAAATTGAATGTTAAAGCTTGTTTTATATTTATATCAACAAATATATTTTCTCCTTGATTGAAGACGATATGTTTAGTGTATGTTCAAATTTTATTCTTATATTTTAGAAGCTTTAAATGTGGCGGATGCCTGTTGCTCATGCCATTCATAATGGCTTTACTGTATCAGAAACAACGCATGATTATTGGCTGGAGAAACAGTAGCGATAGGTACATTGGTAATGTTAATCGATAGTAATTCAGATATGATTGAAACTGTATATAATTTCTGCGAATCTGTCGGTTTATCAACCATGCTGGCTGAATTTGGCTTAGCTAATACCAGTGATGAAGAGTTGATGAAAATCGTTATAAAAGTAGCAACTACAGAGGGACTACGTCGTAAATAGTTTTGCACTTTTTTAGATTAATTGTGCTAACTTTAAATGTACTCTGGTTGGTTTTTTACATCAAGAATTTTTATTTCTTTTACATTTTGTTGTAAGTTCATGTAGGTAAAGAGAATAAGAATATTCTTCTTGCTTGTGTTATAATTCAAAGCTAATTTTATCCTTCATTTCTGGTAATTATGGCAGAACCAAAATTTATTCATCTTCATTTACATAGTGATTTCTCTATGATTGATGGAATTGCTAAGGTAGGTGCATTAGTAAATGAAATGAGCAAGTTGCAGATGCCTGCATTTGCGATCACTGATTTTACTAATCTTTGTGGACTGGTTAAGTTTTACGGCTCAGCAATGTCAAAAGGTATTAAACCTATCATTGGTGCAGATCTCGCTATTAGAAGTTCTCAATTGCCTGATGATATTTATCATCTAACTCTGTTAGCAGCTAATAATCAGGGATATCAAAATCTTACTTTATTGATTTCTAAAGCTTATCAGCGAGGATACATTGGAGATTTGCCTGTTGTTGATAATGAGTGGTTAATTGAGCATCGAGAAGGGTTAATTGTATTAGCTGGACGAGAAAGTGATATTGGTATCGGTATCGTTCGCAATAATCAAACTATTATTGAGCATGCTATTAATTTTTACCTTGAAAATTTTAATGAGCATTTTTATTTTGAGCTAGTACGGACTAAACGAATCAATGAAGAGCTATTTATTCATAGTGCAGTAAGATTGGCTGAACAGTATCAATTACCCGTGGTTGCTTCTAATGATGTTCGTTTTTTAAAAGCTTCAGATTTTGAAGCTCACGAAATTCGTGTTGCTATTCATGATGGGAATACACTTGAAGATCCTTCCCGACCTAAAAATTACTCATCAGAGCAATATTTACGATCTGAACAGGAAATGTGTGAACTATTCTCTGATATACCAGAAGCGCTTGAAAATAGTGTTGAAATAGCAAAGCGCTGTAATGTAACCATCCGGTTAGGTGAATATTTTTTACCTAAATTTCCTACTGGTGATATGTCGACCGAAGATTTTTTGGTGCATAAATCGCGTGAAGGTTTAGAAGAAAGACTTGAGTTTTTATTTCCCGATCCAGAAGTTAGAAAACAAAGAAGACCTGAATATGATGAGCGTTTAGAAACAGAATTAACGGTTATTAATCAGATGGGTTTTCCTGGATACTTTCTAATTGTTATGGAATTTATTCAATGGTCGAAAGATAATGATATTCCCGTGGGACCTGGGCGTGGTTCAGGTGCGGGTTCACTAGTTGCGTATGCTTTAAAAATTACCGATTTAGACCCACTGGCGTTTGACTTACTTTTTGAACGATTTTTGAATCCAGAACGTGTTTCAATGCCTGATTTTGATGTCGACTTTTGTATGGAAAAGCGAGATCTAGTAATTGATCATGTTGCTGATATGTATGGTCGTGATGCAGTCTCTCAAATTATTACTTTTGGGACTATGGCGGCTAAAGCGGTAATCAGGGATGTTGGCCGAGTACTTGGACATCCTTATGGCTTTGTTGATCGGATTTCCAAATTAATTCCCTTAGATCCGGGAATGACATTGGTTAAAGCTTTTGAAGTTGAGCCTCAACTTCAGGAGTTATACGATAATAATGAAGAAATTAAATCATTAATTGATATCGCACGTCAATTAGAAGGTGTAACTAGAAATGCAGGTAAGCATGCTGGGGGCGTTGTAATTTCACCAACTAAGATTACAGATTTTTCGCCAATTTATTGTGATCCAGAAGGAAATCACCCAGTAACCCAGTTTGATAAAAATGATGTTGAATATGCAGGCCTTGTTAAATTTGACTTTTTAGGACTAAGGACATTAACCATTATTGATTGGGCAATCAAAATGATTAATGAACGTCAGTTAAGAGAAGGAAATAAACCTATCGATATTACTCGAATTCCTCTCGATGATCAGGCGTCATTTGATTTGTTATTGAAAGCCGAAACAACAGCTGTGTTCCAACTTGAATCTCGAGGTATGAAAGACTTAATAAGGCGATTAAAACCCGACTGTTTTGAGGATATGATCGCTTTAGTTGCCTTATTTAGACCAGGTCCGTTACAATCAGGTATGGTAGACAACTTTATTGACCGTAAACATGGCAGAGAAGAAGTTTCCTATCCTGATATTAAATATCAACATGAATCATTAAAACCTATCTTAGAACCAACATACGGTATTATTTTGTACCAAGAACAAGTCATGCAAATTGCTCAGACTTTGTCGGGTTATACATTAGGTGGTGCGGATTTATTACGTCGAGCTATGGGGAAGAAAAAACCTGAGGAAATGGCAAAGCAACGCTCTGTTTTTAAAGAAGGTGCAGAAAAGCAAGGTATCGATGGTGAGCTTTCCATGCGCATTTTTGATTTAGTGGAAAAATTTGCTGGTTATGGTTTTAATAAATCTCATTCAGCAGCTTATGCGCTTGTTTCTTATCAAACATTATGGTTAAAAACTCATTATCCATCAGAATTTATGGCTGCAGTTATGACTGCCGATATGGATAATACTGATAAAATTGTCGGTTTGGTTGATGAATGCTTACGGATGGGATTAAAGGTTAATCCACCAGATATTAATAGTGGTCTTTATCACTTTCATGTGAATGATAAAGGTGAGATTGTTTATGGGATTGGGGCTATAAAGGGTGTCGGTGAAGGTCCTATTGAGGCAATTGTTGAAGCACGTAATAGTGGTGGATATTTTAAAAATATATTCGAACTTTGTGCTCGAACAGATATGAAAAAGATCAACCGTCGTGTACTTGAAAAACTTACTATGGCAGGGGCATTTGATAAATTAGGCCCTCACAGAGCAGCTATTTTGCATAGTATTAATGATGCAATGCAGGCAGCGGATCAATATGCAAAAGCTCAAGATATTGGTCAAGAAGATATGTTTGGAGTCTTAGCGGAAGAACCTGAACAAGTTGAGCATGCTTATGCTGCGGTACCTGAATTACCCGATCAAGTTTTGCTTGATGGAGAACGTGAAGCTTTAGGGCTTTATTTAACAGGGCATCCTGTAACGCAATATTTAAAAGAATTAAATCGTTATACTGGTGGATTGCGAATTAGTGAAGCATCTCCGACAGGCTGGGGAAAAACAGTTACTTTTGCAGGTATTGTCACTGATGCTAGGACTCGAATTACTAAAAAAGGTAAAAAAATTGGTTTGTTTACTTTAGATGATCGTTCAGGTCGTATTGATGGTATGCTTTTTGCAGAATCTTTGGAAAATTTTGGACATTTACTCGTAAAAGATAAGATCTTAATTGTTACAGGCCAAGTTAGTAATGATGATTTTAATGGTGGTTTTAAAATGTCAGTGCGAGATATTGTTGATCTAAAAGATGCCCGTACTAAATATGTAAAAGGACTGTCCATTACATTAACAGAAAGCGAAGCAAATCAAGCAATATTGCAACGTTTACAACAACTTTTAGAACCTTATCGCCATGGTAGTGTGCCTGTTAGCTTATATTATCACCGGGGTGATTCGGTTGTTAGGATTCAATTCGGTACGACATGGAGGGTTATTCCAGAGGACGCTATGATTATTGAATTAAAGACACTTATTGGTATTGATCGTATTGAATTTGAGTTTGAATAAGAAAATAAACTTATTAATAGTAGTCTGGTTGATTAATTAAATTTATTAAATAATGTTACTTTAATTAAATGTAAGTGGTATAACATTTTGAATAGTTGAAGTCTAATAATATAAATTTAGGTGACTTCAATGAGTATTACATAGTAGAATTGGATTAATTTTATTTTAAGAATTAGCCAGTATACTGTATTAGATGTGTATTTTTTTAAAATACCAAATAAATTAAGAGGCAATTACAAGCGTTATGAACAATTTTTTGGAATTTGAAAAGCCGATAGCGGAATTAGAAGCAAAAATTAATTCCTTAAAGAATATTGATTCGCAACAAGTTGAATTAGATATTAATTTAGATAAAGAGATTAAGCAATTACATAAAAAAAGTCGAGAATTAACAAAAAAAATATTTGCTAATTTAACTCCCTGGGAAATTGCGCAACTAGCTAGACATCCAAATCGTCCTTATACATTGGATTATCTGAAAGAAATTTTTACTGATTTTGATGAATTAGCTGGTGATAGGGCTTATGCCGATGACAAAGCAATTATTGGTGGAATAGCTCGTATTGATGGAAGATCTGTGGTGGTTATTGGGCATCAAAAAGGTCGAGAAACAAAACAGAAAATTTATCGGAACTTTGGTATGCCCGCTCCAGAAGGGTATCGTAAAGCTTTACGATTAATGCAATTAGCGGAGCGTTTTAAATTACCAATTATTACTTTTATTGATACTCCAGGTGCTTATCCTGGTATTGGTGCCGAAGAGCGAGGTCAAGCAGAAGCTATTGCTCGTAATTTAAGAGAAATGTCACGTCTTAAAGTACCAACTATTTGTACAGTAATTGGAGAGGGAGGCTCTGGGGGCGCTCTTGCTATTGGGGTTGCAGATAAAGTTAATATGCTTCAATATAGTACTTATTCTGTCATATCGCCAGAAGGTTGTGCTTCGATTCTATGGAAAAGTGCCGATAAAGCACCAGTTGCAGCTGAAGCTATGAATATGACTGCAGATAAATTACTAAAATTGAATCTTATTGATTCAATTATACCTGAGCCTCTGGGTGGTGCACATCGTGATTATGCTGTCGTATCTGCTTCACTCAAAACACAATTACTTAGTGATCTTAATGAACTTGAAAGTATGGATTTATCTGTATTATTAGAAAGAAGATATCAACGTTTGATGAACTATGGTTACGTAAGGTAATTTTAAATTTGGAATATTGTAATGAAAAAATCGACAGGCTTACTACGTATCCTTAAAGCAACAAAATATTCTTTAAAAGGCTTAAAATCGGCGATCAAACATGAAGCTGCATTTCGCCAAGAGTTAATTCTATTAGTTGTGGCTTATATTGTTGTAATGCTAATTGATTTCTCTATTTATGAACGTATTTTGCTACTTGGTTCAATTGGAGTGGTGATGATTACTGAGTTAATAAATAGTGCAATTGAGTGTGTAGTTGATCGTATTGGCTCTGAAAGGCATGATTTATCTGGCCGAGCAAAGGATTATGGCTCGGCGGCGGTATTTTTGTCGTTATTATTGACTATTATTTTGTGGATTTATCTATTTTCTTGTCATTTTTCATCATGATTTTTGATTTAAACGTAGGTTTTCCTGAAAGTTTTTGACAATAGTTTAATCGCAAAAAACTATTCTTAAACTAGAATAGGATTGGTTTTCCAATAAAAATTTATAAAAATATTATTATAATTACGCTGTAAAATAAAAATAACAACGCTTTTGTAGGAAAATACAGGGTTATTTACACTTTATGGTTAAAATAATCCTCTAAAAACTTATAAGGCGTTTTTTTCGAAATCGCTTTATGGGGTTTAATTGTATTATAATAGTTAATAAATCGTTTAATACTTTGTTTTCTATCTTTTTAATAGCCAAATATTTTCTGATTATTCTACATTTCCATTAAAGATCGTATCACGCTTTTGAGCTTTCCCATTCGTTTGTGGACAGGCTAGTTTCGTGAATTCTTGATGGATACGATGGTTGTTACACGTTTTAACAAATAGCTCTTCACCAGTGCCTTGATATTCATGTCCATTTTTGGAATAAATACATTCAATGATAAAGGATATTGGGTTAACACATTGTTTATATAAATAGTGCTGAATTAAATCGGGATTTATTGGGGTAAATGCCTGCATAAAAGTTCATGTGAAAAATCATCAATACTGACCGACAAATAAATACTCTCGCATTTTTTGTTTGGTTTCGTTTTTAAGCAAAGATAAAGGTAAACGTTTAGCATCAACTATAGCATTTACCCAGATAGGTTTTGTTATAGCGTTTAGCTTGTCGCCTTAATTTAACTTCAATGGACTTTCCGACTTTAACCAGACGTTTAATTTTTATATGTAAATGATGCAACTATTGGTTATCAATTATAGATTAAGTTAATTGTATAGACTGAATTACCATATCTTTATCAATACCATCTATCACTTCAGCATGACCAATTTTAGTTGGTATAACAAGCCTTAATTGCCCAGATAATACTTTTTTGTCTCGTAACATATGTGGCAGATAAGATTCAATTGACATTTTTTGGGGTCTGTTAACAGGTAGTTTAGCGCGAATTAATAAGTTCTTAATTCGTTCAATATCAGTTTGATCCAATTTACCAAGTAATTTGGCTGTTTGTGCAGCCATTAGCATACCAACACTGACAGCTTCGCCATGTAGCCAATTTCCATAGCCTAGTTCTGCTTCTATGGCATGCCCATAAGTGTGACCAAGATTTAAGATTGCTCGCATGTTTTGTTCTGTTTCGTCAGCAGCAACCACTTGTGCTTTGAGTTCACAGCAATGGTAAATACAGTAGCTTAATGCATTAACATCTAGGTTTAGTAAATCGTTGATGTGTTCTTCAAGCCAATCAAAAAATTTAGCATCTAAAATAATGCCGTATTTTATAACTTCGGCAAGTCCAGCCGAAAGCTCTCTTTGTGGTAATGTTTTTAAACAACTGAGATCAATCACTACCGACTGTGGTTGATAAAATGCGCCAATCATATTTTTACCCAGTGGGTGATTAATCGCTGTTTTACCTCCTACCGAGGAATCAACCTGTGATAGTAGCGTTGTAGGCACTTGAATAAACTTAATTCCACGTTGATAAGCTGAGGCGGCAAATCCTGCAATGTCACCAATCACACCTCCACCTAGTGCTATAAGTATACTACTGCGAGTATGATTGTTTGCCAGTAACGTTGTCAAAATGCTATTCCATGTTTCCATGGTCTTATATTTTTCACCATCAGGAACAACAACTGAATCGGTTTTTACACCATGCTTTTCAAGCATATCAATTAGTGTTTGTAAATAAAGTGGGGCTATGGTTTCATTGGTAGCAATGAGTACGCGTTGCCCTGCTTGGAGTTTAAAATGTTGAAATTCACTTAGTAGATTTTCACCAATTGTGATTGGATAACTGCGTTTAGCTAGCGCTACATTTAATGTTTTTTGCATATTAATTTCCAGACAGGTCAAAGTGGATTTATTGTTGCATGTTAGCGATAAAAAAGTGGCAGTGCAACTTAGAATCATTTAAACTTATTGATAATTTTGATTTGTGATATTAAATTTTATATGTCTTTATCTATTGTTTTAGCACAAAAAAACTGGTGTGTGGGCGACATTGAAGGGAACGTTCAGCAGATTATTGAATTGATAAATAGCCACTCATCCGATGATCTTATTATTTTTCCAGAACTTGCTTTGTGTGGTTATCCACCCGAAGATTTAATTTTTCGTTCTGATTTTAAAGCTCGTTGCCAAAAAGCATTATCGTTGATTCAACAAGCGAGTCGGTACTGTGCAGTTATTGTTGGACATCCGCATTGGCAAGATCAAAATATTTATAATGCCCTTTCATTTTTTTATGATGGCGAATTGTTAGCTCGCTATCATAAACAGCGATTACCTAATTATGATGTATTTGATGAAAAGCGTTACTTTACGGCTGACAATCAAACTTGCGTAGTTGATTTTAAAGGTAAAAGGATTGGTTTACTAATTTGTGAAGATCTTTGGCAATTTGAGCCAGTTGATAATATCCATAAGGCTCAGGCTGATTTTGTTGTGGCTATTAACGCTTCGCCTTATGACTGCGACAAGCAGAAAAATCGTCGAGAGTTAGTTAAACAGCATGTTAAACGAACAGGTTTACCTTTCATTTATGTTAATCAAGTGGGTGGTCAAGACGAGCTGGTGTTTGATGGCGGATCATTTGTTTGTAATGAGCTTGGTGAAATTGTTTGTCAGCTAAAATCATTTGAAGAGCAAGTTTCTTCTTTTGAATATGGTGTAAATCATCAGGCGATAATTGATAATAATGGAAATGATCAATTAGCTTCAGTTTATGATGCATTGGTACTTGCAACTCGCGATTATGTTACTAAAAATGGCTTTCAAGGTGCAGTATTAGGGCTTTCTGGAGGGATTGATTCAGCTTTAACCCTTGCTATTGCAGTTGATGCGCTAGGAAAAGATAAAGTGCAGGCAGTGATGATGCCATTTCGTTATACAGCCGATATTAGTATTGCTGATGCCAAAGAAGAAGCTGAAATATTAGGGGTTGAATTTGATATTATTTCGATTGAGCCAATGTTTGATGCGTTTATGGCATCGTTAAGTCCAATGTTTGTTGGTACGCCAAAAGATACTACTGAAGAAAATCTTCAAGCACGTTGTCGTGGTGTTGTTTTAATGGCACTATCAAATAAACGGCGCAGGCTGGTGCTGACAACGGGTAATAAAAGTGAAATGTCGGTAGGTTATGCAACTCTTTATGGCGATATGGCTGGTGGGTTTGATGTTCTGAAAGATGTGCCTAAAACCATGGTTTTTGCATTGTCAAAATATCGGAATACTCGTTCTTATGTTATTCCTGAAAGAGTGATCACTCGCCCTCCATCAGCAGAGTTGGCTCCAGATCAAAAAGATGAAGACAGTTTACCGCCTTATGATATTTTAGATGGAATTTTGAAAGGTTATGTCGAACTTGATCTTTCCGTTGAACAACTTATTGCGCAAGGTTATGATGAAGCAACTGTAAGGCGTGTTATTAAATTGGTTGATATAAATGAGTATAAACGTCGCCAATCAGCGGTCGGTCCGAAAATAACAGCTCGTAACTTTGGCAAAGGTCGCCGTTATCCTATTACTTCTGCTTTCGGATTTAAAAATTGGTGATCTTGAATTAAAGGTAAATTAAATATGAAAAAGATTGAAGCTATTATTAAACCATTTAAATTAGATGATATTCGAGAGGCACTTGCTGATCAAGGTATTACAGGTATGACAGTTACTGAAGTTAAAGGTTTTGGTCGTCAAAAGGGGCATACTGAACTTTATCGCGGTGCGGAATATATGGTTGATTTTCTGCCGAAGGTGAAAATTGAACTTATTGTGTCTGATGATATTTTAGAAATGTGTATTGAGACTATTATGAAGACAGCACAAACCGGTAAAATTGGTGATGGCAAAATTTTTGTTTATAACGTTGAACAAGTCATTCGTATTCGAACTGGCGAAATGGATGATTCTGCGATTTAGTTTAAATTACTGAATGTCAGGTCGTTCTTGTTTGAGTAGCTCAGAAGTCACAATACCTTGGATCGAACAAATAAGAAGGTTCATATTTGGGCTTTTTTCGAGTAATAGCAGTTTTTCGGTGGTATCTGGAGCTGGAATGGTTTTAACACCGACAACAGTTCCGGTATTTTTATGCCAAGTTTGGAGATCGTCATTAATATTACGAATCTTTGGATTTGCGATATACAGTAGGTTATCTTCCATATTTTTCCAATCTACAAAATTCAAAGCATCTTTGATTTGATTAATATCATTATCGATTATAAATCCCCAGAAATAATATTTTCCCATTTTGCCAAGATCCATGGCACTATCATAATAGCCAATGATTGTTAGGTTTTTATAAGTCATAGGAGTTTTGAAATAAACGTAGTTTTTAGTTATATCAGAGCGATTTTCAATAACAATATTGGCTTGATTTTTATTAAAAACTTTTATATTAGTATATTTTTCTAGTTCATTTTTATTGCTATAAACTTCTTTAAAAAAATCAGAGTTGCAAAGCATTAACGAATCAATCAATGGCACTTTATCGGCTGATGCGATAAAAGAATAAAATATAAAAAATAGAGTAATGATGTTTTTTATCATATTGATTCGATTAGGCAAAATTTAGGTACCAAAATTAATGACCCCGTGATTGTATAATTATTACGACAGAATAACAATGTTAAAGCTATTTTCTTTTTTTCTAACTATTTAGCTTTGTCTTTCTTTGCTAAAACTCTTTACAAAAATTAATTTAATTTCACAAAAATATAATTTATCAAGTAATAATGTATTTTATGTTTATATATGGAATGCAGATCGCATATTTATGTATTAATTTAGAAATAGTTTGAATATAAAATAACTATAATTTAGATTAACTAGTAAGTTACTTCAGTTACTCAATAAAGTTTAGATGGAAATTAATTATGTGCTCAACATTTGCAAATCGAATTTTAACAGAGCTTTCTGACGTTGAAGATATTTCAATTAAAACGTTTTTTGGAGGATTTAGTGTTAATAGTAAAGATATAATGTTTGGTTGGGTTACCCAAAAAAGCTTTTATTTAAGAGGGCATCCAGATTATCGTTCACTTTTTATTGATTTGGGTATGCAGCCATTAAGTATAACGACAGGCATGTCTACTAAATTGCTTGATTATTATAAGGTAGGTAATGAACTTTTTAAGGATCATGAAAAACTGTTTTCTATGGTACAGATGGTGATAAAGTATACTAAAAAAGAGCAATATGAAAAAAACGAAATCAAAGCAAAACGGATAAAAGAGTTGCCAAATATGACTTTGTCGTTAGAAAGGTTATTGTGTAGTGTTGGAATTAAAGATGTTGATACCTTTCAAAAGGTAGGTTATTTGAATGCATATTATAAAATAAAACAAAAAAAAGAAACCATTTCCATTAATATATTGTTTGTTTTATATAGTTCTTTACATCGTTTTCATGTTGCAACTTTGTCCAAGGAGACTAAAAAAGAAATTGAACTTGAATATCAATGTTTTTTAAACCAGATGGATAATGACTCATATAAAGAATAATTTTGACTGGCTATGTTGATCAAAGTACTTATAATAATATCACCATAATAATAACAGTTATCTAAAAATGCTTTACGATGAAGTATAATTACATTTTTAGATAATTTTTTATGGTTGATATTATTTATGTTTTCTATCTACTATTTAGTTTAGTCAATTTGATGGTTTTCTACGTGGTGGACGTCTAAATGGTTTTGGATGAGGCAAATCAACCAGTAGCGCAGAAGGATCATATTGACTAACAGGAATAGCATGATCAATTGCTTTTTCAATAGCAGGTAAATTTTGTGAATAACGTTCACAGGCTAATGAAATTGAGTAACCTCTAGCTCCTGCACGCCCTGTTCTTCCAATTCGATGACGATAATCATCACAATCATCAGGCAGATCATAATTAAAAACGTGAGTAACATTAGGTATATGTAATCCTCTGGCTGCGACATCGGTAGCAACTAAAATATCAAGATGACCTTGGGTAAATTGTTCTAAAATTGATAAACGTTTTTTCTGAGCAATATCACCAGTTAATAATCCAACACGATGACCATCAGCGATAAGGTGCCGCCAAATCTTTTCGCAAGTTACTTTGGTATTAGCAAACACAATGCAACGATCAGGCCATTCTTCCTCAATTAGTGTTTGTAAAAGTGCTAATTTATCTTCGTTAGATGGGAAAAATAGTTCTTCTTTAATGCGATGCCCAATTTTTTGTTCTGGTTCAACTTCAATATACTTAGGATTATTCATATGCTCAAAGGCTAATTCACGCACGTTGTGTGTTAATGTTGCAGAAAACAACATGGTTAATCTTTTTTGTGGTGGTGTCATATGTTTGAAAACCCAACGTATGTCACGGATAAATCCTAAATCAAACATGCGATCGGCTTCGTCTAATACGACAACTTGAATTGCGTCTAAATTAATATAATTTTGCTTTGCATAATCAATCAATCGTCCTGTTGTGGCAATTAAAATATCGACCCCTGTGGAAAGCATTTTTAATTGTTTATCATAGCCATCACCACCAAAAGCTAATCCTAATTTTAAACCTGTTTCTTCAGATAGTCGTTCAGCGTCATGGTATATTTGTACAACTAATTCGCGTGTAGGGGCAATAATTATTGCCCTTGGTTGATTTATTTTGTGATCAGGTAAAGGCTCATGATTCAACAAGTGATTAAATGTTGATGCTAAAAACGCCATGGTTTTGCCTGTTCCTGTTTGTCCTTGCCCAGCAATATCCATTCCGTTAGTGGTTAGCGGTAATGTCTTTTCTTGAATTGGTGTGCAATAAACAAATCCTTTTTTTTCAAGTGCTTTTAACACTGAAGGATGAAGAGGAAATTGGCTAAAAGTTGTTTTGGTAAGATATGATTGAATCATTATTGTTGTGAATATAATTATCAGAATTGTCAGATTATAACACACTAAATATAGTGACATCACTAATAATTATATCCTATTATACTAATTGCTAGTAGAGAAATTCAAAGTAATCTATTATTGTAAAAAGTAAAAATGTAGGAGACAAAAATGAGTGATAATATCGTTCAGTTATCAGAAGCAACTTTTGATAAAGTAGTTAATGAATCATCGAAACCAGTACTCGTTGATTTTTGGGCTTCATGGTGTAAGCCTTGTAAAATGGTTGCTCCGATTTTGGAAGAAATAGCTCAAGAATATAGCGATAAGATAGTTATTGCCAAATTGAATATTGAAGAAAATCCCAATATAGCACCTAAATTTGGTATTCGAGGTATTCCTACTTTATTGATTTTCAAAAACGGACAAGTAGCTGCCACTCAAGTAGGAGCTTTATCTAAAGCTCAACTTAGAGATTTTATTAATCCTCAATTGTAATAATTACTTTATGTTTTTATAATATGGTTAATAGAGTAATGAATTTTGCATTACTCTTTTTTTGTGTCTTTAATTTTACTAGATTTATTAATTTATAATAGTTATATTCAATTAATTGTAGACAAATTAATGATTTTAGTGTAATCTGTGCTTCTCTTACATGTATCCCTTTCTGTAATTCATTGTTTTTATTGGTAAAGTGGTGAAATTCTATATTCAAATGTTCAATTATCATCAAAAGCTTAGCAATCGATTGAATTTAAGTGTTGTAAGAGAGCTTTTTTATAAGCGAATTAAACAAATATACAAAAATAATATTAAATTGCAAACATATCAATTTTATCCTCAAGAATTTTTAACATTATGAATTTAACTGAATTAAAAAACACTTCTGTTTCCGAGCTTGTAGCGCTTGGAGAAAAAAAGATGGGGCTTGAAAATCTTGCCCGACTTAGAAAACAAGACATTATTTTTGCAATCTTAAAACAACATGCCAAAAGTGGTGAAGATATTTTTGGTGATGGCGTACTGGAAATTTTGCAAGATGGATTTGGCTTTTTGCGTTCAGCTGATAGCTCTTATTTAGCTGGTCCTGATGATATTTATGTATCACCAAGTCAGATTCGACGATTTAATTTAAGGACTGGTGATACCATTGCAGGTAAAATCCGTCCGCCAAAAGAAGGTGAACGATATTTTGCTTTGTTAAAAGTAAATGAAGTAAATCACGATAAACCAGAAGATGCCCGCAATAAAATTCTTTTCGAAAACTTAACTCCACTTCATCCAAATTCTCGTTTACGAATGGAACGAGGTAACGGTTCTACCGAAGATATCACCGCAAGAGTTCTTGATTTAGCATCACCAATTGGTAAAGGTCAACGTGGCTTGATTGTTGCACCACCAAAAGCAGGTAAAACAATGCTTTTACAAAATATTGCACAAAGCTTAGCGGTTAATCATCCTGAATGCGAGTTAGTTGTATTAATGATTGATGAGCGTCCCGAAGAAGTGACCGAAATGCAGCGTCTAGTTAAAGGTGAAGTTGTTGCATCGACATTCGATGAACCAGCAGCAAGACATGTTCAAGTTGCTGAAATGGTTATTGAACGCGCAAAACGTTTGGTTGAACATAAAAAAGATGTGATTATTTTATTAGATTCGATCACCCGTTTGGCTCGTGCATACAATACAGTTGTTCCTTCATCAGGTAAAGTGTTGACTGGTGGTGTGGATGCGAATGCATTACATCGTCCGAAACGTTTTTTTGGTGCAGCACGTAATGTGGAAGAAGGTGGTAGTTTAACAATTATTGCAACAGCATTGATTGATACTGGCTCTAAAATGGATGAAGTTATCTATGAAGAGTTTAAAGGTACCGGTAATATGGAAGTCCATTTATCGCGTAAAATTGCTGAACGTCGTGTGTTTCCTGCTATTGACTTTAATCGTTCTGGTACACGTAAAGAAGATCTAATGACTTCGCCTGATGAACTACAAAAAATGTGGATTTTACGCAAAATTCTTAACCCAATGGGTGAGACTGATGCAATGGAGTTCTTGATCGATAAACTTGCCATGACTAAAACTAATGATGAGTTTTTCGAAATGATGAAACGTTCATGATTTATTCAGTTGATAGTAAATATCATTAAAGTCATGAAAAAGAGCCGTATTGTATTCTGATACGGCTTTTTTTATGGCAAAATATAGCGTAATTTATAAAACTTAATTAAGTTTTAGGTGTTGTTAAAACCTTATGGTTAAGGTTATAGAGGTTTAATAAAGGAGCCAAATCATGTCAAAACAACAAATCGGTGTTATTGGAATGGCAGTTATGGGGCGAAATCTTGCGCTCAATATTGAAAGTCGAGGATTTTCTGTTGCTATTTATAATCGCTCTAAAGATAAAACAGAACAAGTCATGGCTGAACATTCTGATAAGAAATTGGTTCCTTATTATACAATTGAAGATTTTGTCAATTCTTTAGAAAAACCACGCCGTATCCTGATTATGGTGCAAGCAGGTAAAGGTACCGATGCGGTAATTGATGAGTTGCGTCCACTTTTAGATAAAGGTGATATTATTATCGATGGCGGGAATGCCTATTTTGAAGATACAATTCGTCGAAACAAAACATTGTTAGCAGAAGGATTTAACTTTATTGGTACTGGTGTTTCAGGTGGCGAAGAGGGAGCGCTAAAAGGTCCATCAATTATGCCTGGTGGGCAAAAAGAGGCTTATGAATTAGTTGCACCAATATTAGAGAAGATTGCTGCTAAGGCTAATGGTGAGCCTTGTGTTGCTTATATAGGTCCAAATGGCGCTGGTCATTATGTAAAAATGGCTCATAATGGCATTGAGTATGGCGATATGCAACTGATAGCTGAAAGCTATTCGGTATTAAAACATGCTGTTGGTTTAACTAATGATGAACTTGCTGAGGTGTTTACAGATTGGAATAAAGGCGAGTTAGACAGTTATTTAATCGAAATTACCGCTGATATCTTTAAGCATAAAGACGAAAACGGTAATTATTTAATTGATGTGATTTTAGATGCGGCAGGCAATAAAGGTACAGGTAAATGGACCAGCCAAAGTGCTTTAGATTTGGGTGAGCCTTTATCTTTAATCACTGAGTCTGTATTTGCTCGTTATCTATCAGCAATTAAAGATCAGCGAGTTGCGGCGGCAAAAGTGTTAAAAGGTCCTCAAAAAGCGCCTTATAGTGGTGATAAGCAGGAGCTCATAGAAAAAGTCCGTAAAGCACTGTATATGGGTAAAATTATTTCTTATGCACAAGGTTTTGCACAGCTAAAAGCTGCTTCTCATAAATATCAATGGAATTTAAATTATGGTGAAATAGCTAAGATTTTTAGAGCAGGGTGTATTATTCGTGCACAGTTTCTTCAAAAAATTACTGATGCTTATGCCGATAATAATGAGATTGATAATTTATTGTTAGCGCCTTATTTTAATCAAACAGTTGAGGCTTACCAACAATCATTACGTGATGTGGTATCTTTAGCGGTACAACAAGGTATTGCTGTTCCAACACTTTCAGCAGCGATTGCTTATTATGATAGTTATCGATCAGCGGTATTACCAGCTAATTTGATTCAAGCTCAGAGAGATTATTTTGGTGCTCATACCTATGAGCGTATTGATAAAGAAGGTGTGTTCCATACCGATTGGTTAAATATTGAATCTTAATATTTTCAATTTATAATCTTATTTTGCTATACAAGAGTGCAAGTAAGTTTGCACTTTTGTATAGCTTTTTCCCCTTTTGTATCTCAATATTTCATAACTCCTTGTCATTATTGATTTTAAATTTGTCAAGTGATTTCATTTATTAAAAAGCCTAGAAAAACACTATATATTGTGTATAATTGAATATTATTTACTATATATAGTGTTATTTTAAGCGGTAGAAAACCTCGGGATTATATCAAAAAACTAATGATTTGATAAAAAATGAATAATAACAACGAATATTAATGTTGGTATAACACTTGTGACTAACGCGAGTTATTGATGGATATTGAGGAGTATATATGCCTGTAGTAATAAAACGAGATGGTTGTCAAACTGCATTTAATGAGACTCGAATTAAAGATGCAATTGTCAAAGCAGCTGTGGCGACGAATGTTCATGATCCTGATTATTGCGAAACGGTTGCTCGTGTTGTTACTAATCAAATGAGCGAACGTGAAAGTGTTGATATCAACGAAATTCAAAATGCAGTTGAAAATCAGTTAATGTCAGGCCCTTATAAAAAATTAGCGAGAACTTATATTGAGTATCGTCATGATCGTGATCGTGCTCGAGAAGAACGTAGCCGTCTAAATCAGGATATTCGAGGACTAATTGAGCAAAGTAATGTCGCCATTTTAAATGAAAATGCTAACAAAGATAGCAAGGTGATTCCAACTCAACGTGATTTACTTGCGGGTATTGTAGCAAGGCATTATGCGAAGCAGTATTTATTACCTAAAGATATTTCTCGTGCTCATGATTGTGGTGAAATTCATTATCATGATTTAGATTATGCGCCATTTTTCCCTATGTTTAACTGTATGTTAATTGACTTAGATGGTATGTTAACTAATGGTTTTAAAATGGGTAATGCTGAGATTGAGCCTCCAAAATCAATTGCTACAGCAACTGCGGTAACTGCACAAATTATAGCGCAAGTGGCTAGCCATATTTATGGTGGCACGACCATTAATCGTATCGATGAAGTTTTAGCAAAGTTTGTTACTATTAGTTATAACAAACACAAACAAGTGGCTGAAGAATGGAATATCCCAAATCCAGAAGCTTATGCTGAAAGTCGCACTCAAAAAGAGTGTTATGATGCATTTCAATCTCTTGAATATGAAGTAAACACTTTACACACAGCTAATGGACAAACTCCGTTTGTTACTTTTGGTTTTGGTTTAGGAACTAGTTGGGAATCACGCTTAATTCAAGAGTCTATTTTAAAAGTTCGTATCAAAGGATTAGGTAAAAATCATAAAACAGCAGTTTTTCCAAAACTTGTTTTTGCCATTAAAGATGGTATTAACCATAAACAGGGCGATATTAATTATGATATTAAGAAACTTGCACTTGAGTGTGCAAGTAAACGGATGTACCCAGATATTTTAAATTACGATAAAGTTGTTGAAGTGACGGGTTCATTTAAAACGCCAATGGGTTGTCGAAGTTTCTTGGGCGTTTATGAAGAAAACGGCCAGTTAATTCATGATGGGCGCAATAATTTAGGTGTAATTAGTCTAAATTTGCCTCGTATAGCTATTGAAGCTAAAGGTGATGAAGCTCGATTTTGGGAAATTTTAGATAAACGTTTAGAACTATGTAAAAAAGCATTAATGACGCGTATTGCTAGACTTGATGGCGTAAAAGCAAGAGTGGCACCAATTTTATATATGGAAGGTGCTTGTGGTGTAAGACTTAACGAAGATGACAATGTTTCTGAAATTTTCAAAAATGGGCGAGCTTCAATTTCTTTAGGTTATATTGGTCTTCATGAAACATTAAATGCACTTTACGGAAATCAAACGCATCCATTTGATAGTGATAAATTACGCGAAAAAGGTGTGGCAATTGTTGAGCGTTTACGTAATGCGGTGGATCAATGGAAGAACGAAACTGGTTATGGGTTTAGTTTATATAGCACACCAAGCGAAAATTTATGTGATCGATTTTGCCGACTTGATACGGCTGAATTTGGTGTAATTCCAGGTGTTACTGATAAAGGTTATTACACTAACAGTTTCCATCTTGATGTTGAGAAAAAGGTTAATCCGTACGAAAAAATCGAATTTGAAAAACCTTATCCTCAAGTTGCTAATGGTGGTTTCATCTGTTATGGCGAATATCCAAATATGATTAACAATATCAAAGCATTAGAAGATGTTTGGGATTATAGTTATTCACGAGTTCCTTATTATGGGACTAATACGCCAATAGATGAATGTTATGAATGTGGTTATACCGGTGAATTTTCTTGTACCAGCAAAGGCTTTGTTTGCCCAAGTTGTGGTAATCATGATTCTTCAAAAGTATCGGTTACTCGTCGTGTTTGTGGATATTTAGGTAGTCCTGATGCCCGCCCATTCAATGCAGGTAAACAAGAAGAAGTAAAACGTCGAGTTAAACATTTAAATAATGGTCAAATTGGTTAATAATCAATAAATATTTATGAATTATCATCGTTATTATCCTGTCGATGTTGTTAATGGGGAAGGAACTCGCTGTGTTCTTTTTGTTGCCGGGTGTGTACATCAGTGCCCAGGTTGCTATAACAAAAGTACATGGGGAGTAAATTCTGGTTTACCATTTACACAAGCACTTGAAGATCAAATCATTAAAGATTTACAAGATACTGAAATAAAACGTCAAGGATTATCGCTTTCTGGCGGTGATCCTTTGCATCCTCAAAACGTTGCAACTATATTAAAACTGGTCCAACGTGTTAAATCTGAGTGCGATAATAAAGATATCTGGCTTTGGACTGGGTATAAGCTTGATGAGTTAACTGCTGAACAACAAGCAGTTATTCCTTATATTGATGTGTTAATTGATGGAAAATTTGTGCAGGAACTTGCTGATCCTCGTCTATTATGGCGAGGAAGCAGCAATCAAGTTATCCATCGTTTTAAATAAAATCATGGGCTAATTAGTGAGATTTATGTAAATTTAGAAGATAAGAAATAGCTTCTCGGTAGTTAATTTCAAGATTTTCGCTACTTGATGAAGTGATATGCAAATCAGTAATTTTGCCATTATGAATTCCATAAACCCAACCATGCAAATTAATCTTTTGACCTCGTTGCCATGCAGATTGAATAATTGTAGAGTGTCCAAGATTGTAGACTTGTTCGATTACATTAAGTTCACATAAAACATCCAAACGGATATCGGGAGGAAATTCCCCTAGAAGTGAGCTGTTTCGAAACCAAAGATCACGAATATGCAGTAACCAGTTATTAATTAGCCCTAAATCAGGATTTTCAACCGCATCACGAATTCCACCACAACCTAAATGACCACAAACAATGATATCTTCAATTTTAAGTACATCCACTGCATATTGAACGACAGATAAACAGTTTAAATCAGTGTGTATTACAAGATTACCGACATTACGATGCACAAATAACTCACCTGGCTTTAACTTAATGAGTTTTTCTGCTGACACACGACTGTCTGAACAGCCGATCCATAAAAATTTAGGATTTTGTTCAACTGCAAGTTGTTTAAAAAATTCAGGATCTTCTTGCTCTATTTTTTCTGACCATTCGTGGTTAAAACGGATCAGATCGTTTACATCAAACATAATTAATATTTCCCAATATATTTCATTATTATTTTTTTATTTTAAGTTATTCAATATGCTGAATCTTACTTTTCATTATTAATTTACGCCACAAAGGAGTTGTTAATAGTTTGGCTTTAACAATTTTACTATAAAGTTTGAAGCGTAATGGTATTGTACGTTGATAATAACATTTATTAGGTTTTGGATGGCCACTATTTAATATTTTACTTAAAATTTCAGCGCTATCTAAAGCATAGCTAATACCTTCTAACGAACTTGCACTAATAAAACCAGCAGCTTCACCAATTAAAAAAATATTTTCATTACCAGTATAAAAATCACGTAGCCGATTTGGATAGACCACTAAACATTTTTCTGTTTTGAGAGGTTTACCAAAAATAAACCCTTGTTTAGTTAAATTTTCTTTTAATTGTTCAAAATTTTGATTCGCTACCTTTTTAGGGAAAGCACCGCCAAAGATAAAATAACCATTTTTTGAAATACTCCACGAGTAGCAATTTGTTAATTCATTGTCGAATATACAAGAATTAAATGGCGTTGGATGTTGCTCTTTAAACCATTGTTGTATCGCTACATATTGTCTTATCGTATGTTGAGGATATCGCATTCGTCTAACCAGAGAATTGGCACCGTCAGCACCGACCACATATTGAGCAGTGGCGTTGTGTTCATTTTTATTTTCATCAAGATAAGTGATCTGATAACCATCAATAATGCGTCTTACTTCTTTACAGAGTGTATTATGAAGGACGGTTACATTTGATGGTATTAGTGATTTTAGCCACAGATCAAATTTGTGCCGATCAAAACTTACATAACTCCGCTGATAATTGCGAACAAGTTTGGTTTGTAAGTCATAAGTTCTGACACTAAAAATTTGAGGATCAGTTAAAATATCAGCGGGTAAGTTTATATTTTGCCTAGCAAAGGCTTTTTGTGCATCATCTGCTAATAGTCCCCCACAAGGTTTATGAAATCCTTCATTTCCCGTTTTATGTTTTGCATCTAATGCAATGACTTTGAATGAAGGACTCAGTAAACGGGCTAGCGTACTGCCAGCAGGTCCTAGTCCTATAATTGCGATATCGTAATCCATGTTATTGTATAGTTTGTTTTATAATGTTTAAAAAACCGTTTATGTTAGCAAATTAAATTATGTGTGACTATTAAAGATGAGCACTTCTCTATGCCAGTTAACTTGTAAAAAAGTTTCAGGTAACTATGTGTTTCAGTATAAAATTAGATATAAACGTTCTTTTTTAATGAATTTATTTTTGTTATTAATCTGACTTGTTTTTGCAAGTGAATCAAATATATTTTTCCCTCGACTGAATATTATCGTATTGATATAAGGACATCTTGCGGTATATGTCATATAACCCAAATTGTATGTGAAAATAGTATATTCACTATAAGGCGCTAATTTGTTTGAGTCAATCATTGATTAATCGTAATTATTTACTAGATTCAAAATAAGATAAAATTTTTAACTTATTGATTTTTAGTAGTTTTTATTGATCTCAAAAAAGCGATATTTTCAATTTTTAATGAAATTCATTTAACTATTAGTAAATAGCTTCTATAATAATCGCCAATTTATCACGCATAAGAGTTAACAATGGAAAAGTTTCACGTAACAGGTCCAACATCGCTAAATGGCGAAGTGGTTATTTCTGGCGCAAAAAATGCTGCGCTACCCATTTTATTTTCTGCAATTTTGGCAGAAAAACCAGTAGAACTTCGAAATGTTCCTAAATTAAAAGATATCGATACAACTTTGGAATTGCTAGGCCAGCTAGGTGTAAAATATGAACGAAATGATTCTATTTACCTTGATGCAGGTCATCTGAATAACTACTGTGCACCTTATGAGCTAGTAAAAACTATGCGTGCTTCAATTTGGGCTTTAGGTCCTCTTGTCGCTCGTTTTGGGCAAGGACAAGTTTCATTACCTGGCGGTTGTGCTATTGGTGCAAGACCTGTTGATCTTCATATTAGTGGTCTTGAACAACTTGGTGCGACAATCGCACTTGATGAAGGCTATGTTAAAGCGTCAGTCAATGGAAAACTAAAAGGTACTCATATTGTCATGGATAAAGTGAGTGTTGGCGCGACCGTTACGATTATGTCAGCCGCAACTTTAGCTGAAGGCAAAACTATCATCGAAAATGCAGCATGTGAACCTGAAATTGTTGATACCGCTAAATTCTTAAATATGTTAGGCGCTAAAATTACTGGTGCTGGTACAATGCGTATTGAGATAGAAGGGGTTGAACGTTTAGGTGGTGGTATACATGAAATAGTTCCTGATCGTATTGAAACAGGGACTTTTTTAGTTGCGGCAGTTATATCTAGAAGTAAAATCACTTGCCGTAAAACTGATCCAACCCTACTTGATGCGGTGCTTTCTAAATTGAAGGAAGCTGGTGCTAAGATTGAGGTAGGTGAAGATTGGATTTGTTTAGATATGCAAGGAAAAAGGGCAAAAGCTGTTAACATTCATACTGCTCCGCATCCAGGTTTTCCTACTGATATGCAAGCACAATTCTCATTGCTAAATATGGTTGCTGAAGGTACAGGAATCATTAAAGAAACCATTTTCGAAAATCGATTTATGCATGTTCCTGAGCTAATTCGCATGGGTGCAAAAGCAGAAATTGAAGGTAATACCTTAATTACCCATGGTGTTGAAACATTGAGCGGTGCACAAGTGATGGCGACGGATTTGCGGGCGTCAGCGAGTCTAGTTTTAGCTGGTTGTATTGCTGAAGGTTTAACCACTGTTGATCGTATTTACCATATAGATCGAGGCTATGACAATATTGAAGCAAAATTAAGAAAATTAGGCGCCAATATTGAAAGGGTGAAATAATTCATTTTCGATAAAAAATTAATAAGTTGTTTTTTCAAAAGGAGCGTAATGATGACAAAGCAAGCATTGGTGTTTTTATCGAATGGTTGTGAAGAAACAGAAGCGGTAACCACTATCGATTTATTAACCCGAGCTGATATTAAAGTTACTACTGTAAGTATTTCAAGTTCTCGTGAAATTGAATGTTCTCGAGGAGTTACCATTTTGGCAAAAAAAATACTTTCGGATGTTCAATACATTGATTTTGATGTTGTTGTTTTACCTGGAGGTGTTAAAGGTGCTGAAAATTTTCGAGATTGTCCATTGCTAATCGAAAAATTGAAACAAACGCACCAAAGTGGCGGTATTGTTGCTGCAATCTGTGCTTCTCCAGCTATGGTTTTACAACATCATAACTTATTTCCACACGCATATATGACTGGTTATCCAACCACTAAAGAGGCGTTTAAAAATTGGAAGTCCGATAGAGTTTATTTTGATGAGTTGTATAAAGTTATTACTAGCCAAGGTCCCGCAACGTCTATTGATTTTGCTTTAAAAATTATAGATGCGTTGTTAGGCCGAATAAAAGCAGCTGAAATTGCTCGGCAATTAGTTCTTCCTTTGGGAATTGAATCCTATCAATAAATAGGTACTAAATGTCAAATTCACATTTGTATGAAAAATTAGTTAAAAGAGCGACGCTAGGTGCCGTTTCAATCTCTATTTCCTTAATTTTAATTAAATTTATTACTTGTTGGTTTACTGGTTCAATAAGTTTATTTGCTTCATTATTAGATTCAAGTATCGATTTACTTGCTTCTGGTGTTAACTTTTTTTTAGTTCGTTATGCACTAAAGCCCGCAGATGCTGATCATACTTTTGGTCATGGCAAGGCAGAATCTTTGGCAGGATTATTACAAAGTGCGTTTATTATTGGTTCTGCAATAATTTTATTACTTTCTAGCATTCGCTCTTTTATTTATCCGAATGAACTGCAGGAACCTTTGTTGGGGATTATTGTCTCAACTGTTTCTGCTGTAGTGACATGCATTCTTGTTTTGTATCAAAGATATGTTGTAAAAATCACTAAAAGTAATGCTATTCAAGCCGATATGTTGCATTATTCTTCCGACATGTTGTTGAATATTGCTGTTATAATTGCACTTTGTTTAAGTTGGTATGGCATTACTTATGCTGATGCGGCCTTTGCAATTTTTATTGCTTTGTATATTTGTTATAATGCTTATCACATTGCACATAATGCAATTAAAGACCTATTAGATCATGCTTTACCAGATAGTGATAATTTGCGAATAGCTGAAATTGTTGCTTCATATCCAGATGTAAGAGGTTTTCATGATCTAAAGACCCGCCAAGCAGGCCCTCTCAAATTTATTCAATTGCATCTTGAATTAGACGATGATATGCCTTTAATCACTGCTCATGCCATTGCTGATGCTATTGAAAAACATATTTCTAAAGAATTTTCTCCTGCAACGGTGATTATTCATCAAGACCCAATTTCTGTTGTGCCCATCGAAATGATGAAGTAGAAAACTTAATCAAAAATAGCTTTTATTGTCTATTGTTAGATATCTGTTAAGACTCTATAATAACTAAAAGTTAATAATTTGGAGTTATTTTATATGATAAGAAAAATAGGTATTTTAACCAGTGGTGGCGATGCTCCAGGAATGAATGCTGCTATTCGAGGTGTAGTGAGAACAGCATTATCAGAAGGGTTGGATGTTTTTGGTGTTTATGATGGTTATATGGGACTTTGTGAAGATCGCATTGTTCAACTAAAGCGTTCAAGTGTATCTGATATTATTACTCGTGGTGGTACATTTCTTGGTTCGGCTAGATTTCCAGAATTTAAAGATAAAGCTGTAAGACAAAAAGCCATTGCTAATCTAAAAAAACATCAAATTGATGCTTTAGTTGTTATTGGTGGTGATGGTTCATATATGGGCGCAATGCGATTAACTGAAGAAGGTTTTCCATGTATTGGTTTACCAGGAACTATTGATAATGATATTCGTGGTACTGATTATACTATAGGGTATTTTACGGCACTTAGTACTGCAGTTGAAGCAATCGATAGATTACGTGATACTTGTTCTTCACATAACCGAATTTCAGTTATTGAAATAATGGGGAGAGATTGTGGTGATTTAACCTTAAATGCAGCAGTTGCTGGTGGTTGTGAATTTATGATTATTCCAGAGGTTTCTTATACGAAGGAAGATCTAATCGAAGAAATTAAACTAGGCTTTGCAAAAGGTAAAAAACATGCAATTGTGACTGTTACAGAACATATGTGTGATGTAAATCAACTTGCAGTAGACATTGAAGCTGCTGTTCATCACGAAACTCGTGCCACAGTATTAGGGCACGTTCAACGTGGTGGTTCTCCTGTCCCTTATGATCGTATTTTGGGGTCTCGTATGGGGGCTTATGCTGTTGAATTACTGCTACAAGGCTATGCAGGTAGAAGCGTTGGCGTACAAAATGGTAAATTAGTACATCACGATATTATAGATGCTATCAATAATATGAAGCGTCCATTTGATATGGATCTATACAATACAGCCAAACGATTATTTTAAATTGTTAATTGTGCCATTTAAGCATAATTAGTAGTAGATAAATATCTGATTGTTTTATTAATAGGTGAACTGGTAAAAATGATATTTTATGACAGTCACCTATTTGTTTATCTACTAACTCCTTTAAAATGAGTCGATATGGAATTAGGCTGCTTTTAATAATAAAAGAGTTTTTATTTATCAAGTATGGATGTGAATCATAGTAAACTAATTACAATGTTATATTGGTAATTTTATGACACTACATTTTTTAGAAGATAATGATCGTTTTTATGCTTGTGATGCTAATAATAAAGAAATAGCTGAAATGACCTTTGCAAGGGTAGGGAAAGATAAAGCTACTATTAATCATACTTATGTTGATTCTGCGTATCGTGGTCAAGGTATTGCAGATAATTTATTAGACCTTGTAGTAGAAAAATTACAGCAAGAAAAGCGTGAGATTATTCCTATTTGCTCGTTTGCTATTAAGAAATTAACTAGAAAATCAGATTGAAAGGCACTACCCTAAATTTTGTGTATTTACCTATTCAAGGTGACGGTTGATTCAGTCACCAAATTTTATAATGAACCGACTTATAGCATTTTTTTAAGTTTTGGATTGATATAGCCAATTTATTACAAGCGTGTGGTATTGTCCAAAAAATGACTTTTTTAACTGATTTATCTGTTTGTAAAACTTTACATTTCTTGATGATATGGCGAATAGGACTGTTTAAAGACTCTATTGCATTGGTAATGTAAATTTGCTTTGCGAATGTCAACGGGTAAGTACAAGGTGCTGAGGTTTTCCCAGTTCCTATACGCTACGGCTGGCTAGTATAGCCCTACTTTTCAACCCAAATTGACCCAAAATGCGTAAATGCTTGTGCTTGCTGTTCTGTTGTAGCCTGATAAATCGCTTTCAAATTTTTTGTTATCGCTTTACACAAATTTTTACTTTGTCGATAATCAATTAAATGATATCGACAGCACGACGGTAACTGGCATAAGTTCTTTTTTTCATTTTTTATGAAAAAATAAATTCTAGCTATTAAAATCAATAACGTTTTATTTTAATTAATAAATCTGCACTATTGATTAATAATACTACATATAGTGATAAATTTAATTAATAGGTACTACATATTGTATATTTTGATAAATATCAATTATCATAATTAAAAATATACTTTAACATTGGAATGAAAGAATGAATAAATCAATACTCGTTACCAAACGAGATGGAAAGAAAGAACCAATAAACCTTGATAAAATCCACCGTGTTATTACATGGGCTGCTGAAGGATTAGAAAATGTTTCTGTTTCTCAGGTTGAATTACGTTCACATATTCAATTTTATGATGGCATTCGTACATCGGATATTCATGAGACAATTATTCGTGCTGCAGCCGATCTGATCTCACAAGAAGCGCCAGACTATCAATATTTAGCTGCACGCTTAGCAATCTTTCATTTACGTAAAAAAGCCTTTAATCAATTTATCCCACCTTCACTTTATGAACACGTTAAAAAATTGGTCGATAACGAGCTTTATGATAAACACTTGCTTGAAGATTATACGCAAGAAGAATTTGAACAAATGGATAAGATTATCGATCACTGGCGAGATATGTCTTTTTCGTATGCCGCAGTTAAACAACTTGAAGGAAAATATCTAGTACAAAATCGTGTCACTGGCGAGATTTATGAAAGCGCGCAGTTTTTATATATTCTAGTTGCAGCTTGCCTTTTCGCTAATTATCCTAAAGATACACGTCTTAGTTATATCAAACGCTTTTATGATGCCGTTTCAACCTTTAAAATTTCGCTACCAACGCCAATTATGGCGGGGGTTCGTACTCCTACTCGACAGTTCAGTTCTTGCGTATTAATTGAATGTGATGATAGTTTAGATTCTATTAACGCCACAGCAAGCGCTATTGTTAAATATGTATCACAACGGGCAGGAATTGGAGTTAATGCAGGGCGAATTCGTGCGTTAGGAAGTTCAATTCGTGGTGGTGAAGCTTTTCATACAGGCTGCATTCCATTTTATAAATATTTCCAAACAGCGGTTAAATCTTGTTCGCAAGGTGGTGTGCGAGGAGGAGCAGCAACTGTTTTCTATCCTCTTTGGCATTTAGAAGTTGAAAGTTTATTAGTATTACGTAACAACCGTGGCGTTGAAGAAAATCGTGTCCGTCATTTAGACTATGGCGTACAAATCAATAAATTAATGTATCAACGTTTAATCAAAAACGAAAATATTACTCTATTTAGCCCATCGGACGTTCCTGGACTTTATGATGCCTTCTTTGCCGATCAAGATAAGTTTGAAACGCTTTATCACCAATACGAACAAGATCCAAATATCCGCAAACGCGAAGTTAAAGCCGTTGAACTCTTTGCATTATTAATGCAAGAGCGCGCATCAACTGGGCGTATTTATATCCAAAATGTCGATCACTGTAATACTCACAGCCCATTTAATGCTCAATTAGCACCTGTTCATCAATCTAATTTATGTATGGAAATTGCACTGCCAACAAAACCGCTTAATAACGTTAATGATGAACATGGCGAAATTGCCCTTTGCACATTATCAGCCTTTAATTTAGGTAAAATAGAATCTCTAGATGACTTTGAAGAGTTAGCCGATTTAGCGGTACGCGCTCTTGATTCACTACTTGATTACCAAAATTATCCTGTACCTGCAGCTCGTCATTCTTCATTAAATCGTCGTACATTAGGTATTGGTGTTATTAACTATGCCTATTATTTAGCAAAACATGGGGTTAAATATTCCGATGGCAGTGCCAACAATTTAACTCACCGTACCTTTGAAGCCATGCAATACTATTTGCTAAAAGCATCGAATAATCTAGCTAAAGAAAAGGGTGCCTGCCCATTATTTAGTCAAACCACATATTCGCAAGGTATTTTACCTATTGATACTTATAAAAAAGATTTAGATACCATTACTAAAGAGCCGTTACACTATGACTGGGAATCACTACGAGCATCAATTAAAACCTATGGACTTCGTAATTCGACATTATCGGCATTAATGCCATCAGAAACTTCGTCACAAATTTCCAATGCAACAAATGGTATTGAACCACCACGTGGTTTTATTAGTGTAAAAGCATCAAAAGATGGTATTTTAAAACAAGTGGTTCCTGAGTATAACCATCTGAAAAATTTTTACGAATTACTTTGGCAAATTCCAAATAACACTGGTTATTTACAATTAGTTGGCATCATGCAGAAATTTATTGATCAATCAATTTCTGCTAATACTAATTATGACCCAGCTAAGTTCCCAAATAATAAAGTACCCATGAAACAGCTATTATCAGACTTATTGACTGCTTATAAATTTGGCGTAAAAACACTCTATTATCATAATACACGCGATGGCGCTGAAGATATTCAAGGTGATATTGTTTCAACAACCCATTCGGATGATGGCTGTGAAGGTGGCGCTTGCAAAATTTAACCTTGATTAAAACTAAATAGCTACACGCTAAAATTCAATTTTTTATCGGGGGAAAACTAGTAATTTCCCCATTCAACTTGCCTTTTACACTGTCAAAAGGAAGCGGTAAAAGCAACAGTAAATGAGTAGGAGTTCTTTTATGAGTATGAATTACAGTACCTTTTCGCAAGTGCATAACGACCAGCTTAAAGAACCAATGTTCCTTGGACAATCAGTGAATGTTGCGCGTTATGATCAACAAAAATATGAGATGTTTGAAAAGCTAATTGAAAAACAACTTTCTTTTTTTTGGCGCCCAGAAGAAGTCGATATTTCACAAGACCGTATTGATTATGCTGCGTTACCAGAGCATGAAAAACATATTTTTATCAGCAATTTAAAATATCAAACTCTGCTTGATTCCATCCAAGGCCGTAGCCCTAATGTTGCTTTACTGCCACTTATTTCAATACCTGAATTGGAAACATGGGTAGAAACTTGGTCGTTTTCTGAAACCATTCATTCTCGTTCATATACTCATATCATTCGTAATATCGTTAACGATCCATCTGTGGTTTTTGATGATATTGTCACTAATAAAGAAATTCAAAAACGTGCTGGTGACATTGCAGGTTATTATGATGATCTTATTAGCTATGCAAGTTACTATAATTTATTTGGTGAGGGTGAACATAACATCAATAATCGCACTGTTTGCATTAATTTACGTGAACTTAAAAAGAAACTTTACTTATGTTTAATGAGTGTCAATGCACTTGAGGCTATTCGCTTCTATGTTAGTTTTGCCTGCTCATTTGCTTTTGCTGAACGAGAACTAATGGAAGGGAATGCTAAAATCATTAAACTTATTGCCCGCGACGAAGCGCTACATTTAACTGGCACTCAGTTTATGATCAACACACTACGCAGTGGTGAAGACGATCCCGAAATGGCTGAAATTGCCAAAGAATGTGAACAAGATTGTTATAACTTATTTTTACAAGCCGCTAATCAAGAAAAACAATGGGCCGAATACCTGTTTGAGGGCGGCTCAATGATTGGTTTAAATAAAGATATATTATGCCAATATGTCGAGTATATAACGAACATTCGTATGCAAGCGGTCGGACTAAAATTACCTTTTGAAGCTAAATCCAATCCAATTCCATGGATTAATAACTGGCTTGTTTCCGATAATGTGCAAGTAGCACCACAAGAAGCCGAAATGAGCTCATATCTAGTTGGACAAATTGATTCTGAAATTAATGAAGATGATTTAAGCGATTTTACTTTATAATTTTATACTCAAACACATACTTACCTGAAACTTTTTTACAAAGGGAACAAATTATTGTTCCTTTTGTATAATTAATATCAATCACTAACAATTTGCTTTCTTATAACCGTAGCTTGACAGCCATTTAAAATCGGGTAACGATATAGTTATTGAATTGTCTTAATTTGATAATATAGCTATGACTAAAACCCATTTGTGTTACCCTGTCTCTCCACTTAATTTTAATGATGAACAGATAAATATTACATATCTAAAACAACAGCTTGAGGAGTTTCAGCAATGGTCCATGGTTCAGTTTGAACAACAAGCTGACATTGATACCTTAGTGAATTTACGCAGTCAATTTATTGACCGTTTACTTGAGCGCTTATGGCGTTTTTATCAAATACCTAAACATGTTTCTTCCTTCTTTAAACGTAATCGTATCGCTTTGGTTGCTGTTGGTGGTTATGGTCGAGCGGAATTACACCCACTGTCAGATATTGATATTTTAATTTTAAGTGATTATCCGTTGACTAAAGAGATAGAAAAACAGATCAGTGATTTAGTTCGCTTGTTATGGGATTTACATTTAGATATAGGGCACAGTGTTAGAACATTAAGAATCTGCCTACAAGAAGCAAAAAATGATATCACAATAATGACTAATTTGATTGAATCAAGGCTTATTTCTGGCAATCAATTACTATTAGATGAACTACACAAGCAAATTTTTAGCGATAAAATCTGGCCGTCTCGTGCTTTTTATAAGGCAAAAATACAAGAACAACATGAACGTCATAAGCAATATCACAGCACCTCTTATAACCTAGAGCCTGATTTGAAAAATAGTCCGGGTGGATTGCGAGATATGCAAATTATTCAATGGATAGCGATTCGTCACTTTGGTGGCGAATTTCTACAAAAAATAGCTGATTTCAACTATTTAACCCCTGAAGATATTGAAGACTTTAAAACTTGTCGTAAATTTTTATGGAGAATACGTTTTGCGCTTCATTGTGTCATAACTCGTTATGATAATCGTTTGTTATTCGATCGTCAGTTAAGCATTGCTAACATGTTAGGTTATCAAGGCGAAGGTAATGCTCCTGTTGAGAAAATGATGCATGATTATTATCGTGTTGCTCACAATATTACTGAACTTAATCAAATGTTATTACAACTGTTTTATGAATCTATACTTGAACATAATCCACACAACAAACCTTACGATATTGATAAATATTTTCAAGTTCGAGACAACCTAATTGATGTAAAAGATAATGACATTTTCAAAAAAGATCCCGTCATGATTATGCAGCTTTTTCACACTATTTTGTTGAATCCTCAAGTTATAGGACTGTATTCTAATACAATTAGACAATTACGTTCCGCTCGGCGCACACTAACCACTTTACTTTGTGAAGATGCCAAAGCAAGAGTGCTTTTCATGTCGATTATCAAGCACCCAGATGCAATTAATAAAGCCATTTTACCAATGCATAAATACGGTATACTTTCTGTCTATATACCGGGTTGGAAGCATATATCTGGTATGATGCAATTTGATCTGTTCCATGCTTACACTGTTGATGAACATACTATCCGCTTACTGCTTGAACTTGATAGTCTTAAAACCGAAAGTGGCAAACAAAAACATCCTAATAGTGCAAAAGTATTTGCTAAATTACCTAAACTCGAATTATTGGTAATTGCTGGTCTATTTCATGATATTGGCAAAGGTAGGCATGGCGATCACTCGGAAATTGGCGCTCATTTAGTTGAAAAATTTTGTCAACTACACGAACTCGAAACCAAAGATACTGATTTAATTTGCTGGCTAGTACGTTATCACTTACTGATGTCTGTTACTGCTCAAAGCAGAGATTTACAAGACCCTGCGGTAATTGGAGAATTTGTTCAATTGGTCAAAAGTAAGCGTCGCTTACAGTATTTGTTATGCCTAACAGTAGCTGATGTTTGTGCTACAAACGAAACGCTTTGGAATAATTGGAAACAAAGTTTAATGCGCGAACTCTATCTTAGTGCAGCAAATTCCTTTGACTCTGGTATACACCAAATACCCGAACAGCGAAGTGTTGCACGTAAAAATAAGCAAGAGGCATTAACCATTTTAGTTAAACAAAATTATGATGAACAAATTATTAAAGAGCTTTGGCAAAACTATCGCATTGACTACTTTGTCCGTTATACAACCGAACAAATTGTATGGCATGCAAAAATTTTATTGCAACATGACTTGGGCAAAACATTAGTAGCCATAAATCCAAATCCATCTCATGGTGGTAGTGAGCTTTTTATTTATTCGCCAGATAGACCTTATCTATTTGCAACTGTGTGTAATACGCTAAGTATGCATAATTTAACTATTCATGATGCACTTATCATTACGAATAAAAAAGGATTTGCACTCGATACATTTATCGTATTAGAGCCTAATGGACAGACTGTACAAGAAGATAGAAACCAAGGTCTAGTAAATGCACTTGATAAAGCACTACAACAACCTGTTTACAAACCTGTCACCATAAAACCACCGAAACAACGATTGCGATCGTTTTCAGTGCCGACTCAGGTTAACTTTCTTTCAGCCTTTAATGACAGCCAAACCTATATGAAGCTCATAGCACTTGATAGACCGGGATTGCTGGCTTGTGTGGGCGAAATATTTGCTAATTTAGATTTATCATTACGTAGCGCTAAAATAGCAACTATCGGCGAACATATTGAAGATCTGTTTATTCTAACTGATAAAAACAATCAAGCGCTTGATGATGAAACATGTCAAAAACTTCGAGAATCAATCATTATAGCTTTTGATTCAATGAATTAATTTAATTAACCAAAAGATATAACTTATGCAATTTTTTATTATTTTATTTCCTATTTTTTGTATCTTTATTGTAGGTTTTATCGCACAAAAAGCCTTAAAATTTGATGTCGCCAACCTATCGAAAATGTCACTTTATGTGCTATCGCCCTTTTTGGCATTTAAAACGTTTTATACTCATACTTTAACCACAGATTATCTATTTTATATTGGTTATGTCTTTGGTTTATGCTTTTCATTAGTCATTATCGTCTCAATTTGGTCGATACTCATGAAGTATTCAGTTAAAGAGCGCTGTGCAATGATTTTGAGTTCCTGTTTTATGAACAATGGTAACTATGGTACTCCTGTACTATTAATCTTTTTTGGAGCAGTCGGCTTTGATCTTGGCGTAATAATGATGGTATTACAACAGTTTGTAATGAGCACTGTCGGCATTTACTATGCGGCTAAAGGTAGCGCTCATAGTGACATTGTAAATCAAAAAGACGTTATTAATAAAGTTATTCGCATGCCTGTAGCGTATGGCGCTTTTTTAGGTATTATTTTCCAATTGTGCCACATCCCTTTATCTAAATCGATTATGACTTCAATCGGAATGATCGGTGACGCATCAATTGTAGTGATCATGATTATTTTGGGCATGCAACTGGCAAAAATAAAACTTACTCAGCTTGATTATCCTAAAATCTCATTTGCCTTGCTTGCACGTATGGTGATTTCACCAATTGTGGCATTTTGTATGGTTTACTTTATGCCAATTGAGCCTGTTTATAAACAAGTTTTAATTGTCCTAGCTGCAATGCCAAGTGCCGCCAATACCACATTAATGTCAGTACAATTTGATAGTCATCCAGAACTGGTATCAAGTGCGACCTTGCTCAGTACTTTATTAAGCTTGATCACTCTTCCTATTGTACTTGGATTAGTTGGAACACCAATTCCATTTTAGTAAAACCTGCCTTCTTAAAAGAGGCAGGTGTTATACAAATTTTTCAAAAATTAATTATTCATACTCTAACTATTATCGATAAACAAATTTTCAGTAAAAATAATCCTCTCCTTGCCATTCTTTTTCAAATTGTTTAACAAACTGAACTAAAAAATGATGTCTTGGCTCGGCTAGCTTTTTTGCTATGGAGGTATTCATCATATCTTTAAGTAAAAAAAGTTTTTCATAAAAATGATTAATAACGGTATTAGGATGTTTATAATTATTTTCATCCAATGAAGTTCGTGGTGAAATATTAGGATCGTACATAATATTATGCTTATTACCGCCATAATAAAAGGTGCGAGCAATACCAATTGCACCCAATGCATCTAAACGATCGGCATCTTGTACGATCTGCCCTTCTAGTGATAATTCTTTTTTCTGATTAAGATTTTTTCGATATGACATATTCTCGATGATAGCAAAAATCATCTTAATTTCGGTGTCGGTAAGTTTTAGAGACGTTAAATAATCACGCAATTCCATTATTGCTTGACTTACATCAGCAACCACTTTTTCATCAATCACATCATGTAAATAAGCGCTAACAATCACAATAAAACCGTTCGCTTTTGGTTCATGCTGTAAAATCTTTTTTGCTAACTTTACAACACGTTCAATGTGTGCCATATCATGACCTGAAAAATCATTGGATAATTTCTGTTTAACAAAAGATTGTATGGCTTGAATCACACCCTGCTTATGTTTATTTGTTTTATTATTCATAATTTTGTATTGATAATTTAATTAACACAAACTGTGTTTCCATACTGCCAAATGTCAACTGCCCCCATATTGCTGTATATTAAAAGATTATAAAGTTTATTGCCTTGATATGTATTTTGAGTCCAATAAACCTCATTACTTTTGAAATTACTACCAGGGTAGCTCTCATTAATGTTAGCATAGTCATAAGTTTCTCCCCATTCTGCCAATAATCCCCCACCAATACGACGTTGATAATTACTACCCTGACCTGCTAAACCTTGATTCCAATATTGAGAATTAGCATTAGTTAATTGATTAACTGTAGGTATTTGATAGCCCAACTGATTACAGTATTGTTCAGCCTGAGCATAACTACGATTGCTACCACTATAATCCTTTCTTGCGATAAACCATTTTTTGATGGTAAAACTATATACTTTATTGGTTTTGGCTTTATCGGAATATAAGATAAAGGTCGTCGGCACTGCGGTTGCTGCCTCGGCAGCGCTAGCCCCCTCTTTGGGTCCGACTAATCGAATCTTGGCAATACTGCCATTGCCCGTTATAGTTAAATCAATGCCCGATGTTGCTGGTGACTTGTCAAACGTCATATCACTGCCTAAGCTATCAACCATATCCATGGTAAAAAATAGCCCATATGCCCCCATGGTTGGAAAGTTTGATGCCGGATTATTTAAATCTTGACGTTTAAAACCTTTTGCATCATCCCATTGGTTTGGTGGACCTGAATAATTTGACCCACCCCAATTTTTTTTTCGACTATTACTTAAATATAAGTTAGGCTTGGCAGAATAAGTACAAGCGCCTTTAGGCGGATTTAGGTAATAGGTGGCGCGATTAGCTGCTATCTGAGTTGAATTTGGTTTGCCATAAGCCGTTGATAAAATGCTATTATCACTTTGCATTGTTACACTATAGGGCGCATTGCAATCCTGAAAGGTATCATCTAATCCCATTTCGGTACCATTGGCATCTCGACCAATAATAGTTAAATTCCCCGTTGCGGTAATATCACCATCGCCATCTTTATCAGCCCAAAAACCATTATTATTCAGCAAATCGGTCATTGAAATAGCACTTTGACCCAATGGAATAAGCGTTTTAATATCGCTAAGTTTTAAACCATCATGCGGCAATGGTATCGGATTGGCTTTAGTTGAGGGATTGTTTTTTGGTGTTAGCACCTTACCATCAGGTAGCTCAATATTTAAAAATCTATCCGTATCCCATGATTGGGTTTTGCCGCCATCAAACGTTAAATAAGGTGCTGAACCCTGTATTTCTTTTACGGTTTTTGCAGACTTAACTTTAGGTAATACCCCAAATACAAATAAAGGATGACTAATTCCTATACAAAAAAACAGAAATAAAATTGATTTTAAAGTGATGAGTTTTTTTTGCAACATCAACAGTAAATCGCTACAGAAGCATAATCGACATATAACAAAACGAAAATAACTTAATGCTAACTGCTTAATTAACCCACTCTTATTCTTCTTTTTTATTCTAACATGTTGTACCTTTGACTTCATGATAATGTTCCTTTACATTAATATCCACATCATACAAATGCTATACCATAACGTTGCTAGCACAATTTCTTGTCAACTTATCACATCGCATAGTGATTACTTGGTAATGATCGATTTTTGCAAATACATTTTCAACAAAAAATCTAGTTTCACAAATTAAAAATTAAGTCAACACGATTATAGCGTAAAGGCTATTTTTTTACATAAAAATTTCAATAAAATAATTGTCTATCACATGTTAAAAGACATTTTCCATCGTCTAGATACAATATTAGAAGGTAAAACGTTCTTTCTAGAGTAATCTAATCTTAGGTAAACAAATACACATACAATATTAATAGTAAAATTTCAGTAATTAATGTTTTTTTATTGTTTCTTTATTTTTTTACGATTGTTTTCACTAAAATGGAAAGGTAGAATGCGCGAATCAAAATATTATCAAAGCAAATATTGGAGTTGATTAAGTGAAAATATCAACGCGTAAAGTTTTGCCTTGGCAGTTAATAGAATACTTCACTCGTTATCGCCAATTTATAGCTCTACTATTTGGTCTATCTATCTTTTTTATAGCACTGATTGTGTGTTGGCACTTACTTAAGGCAATTAATGTTAATGAGTTAAAAAGAGCTATTGATCACCTTTCAATGTCTACAATTTTATTTTCGTGTTTATCTGCCATTGGTAGTTATTTAATGTTGATCTGCTACGAATGGTCAGCTGCACGTTATGCGGGTGTCAAATTGAAACCCGCAACTATTGTACTGGGCGGAATTTGTGCCTCAGCTATTGGTAATGCAATCGGATTGTCGGCATTATCTGGTGGTGCGGTGCGTTGTCGTCTCTATTTTAAACAAGGATTAACAACTATTGATGTTGCCAGAATGTCAATTTTTGTTACCTTATCATTAGGATTCACGTTACCACTATTAGCAGCGATTACCGCTTTAATTCATCCCAAAAATACGATGTTAGCTTTGCATTTATCAGCAAATAGTGTGTGGATAATTGCATGTAGTGTAATTTGCTTTTATGGTGTGCTATTTATCTTTTTGCAAAATAAGCGATTAGCAGAAAAACCAAATAACAACACCCAATTATATCAATTATTTCGATGGTCTATCCGTCTTCCTAATCTTCGTTTAGCATCTTACCAATTTATTATTACTCTATTTGATGCCATTTTAGCTGGCGCAGTACTTTATTTTCTTTTACCAAAACACCCTGATTTTGCTACCTTTATTATGATCTATATTCTGGCGTTAGTAGCTGGAGTATTGAGTCATGTTCCTGGTGGTGTTGGTGTATTTGAAGCCATTATGTTAGCGGCATTTTCATCCGAAATTAATATAGCTTCATTAACCGTTGCATTAATCATTTATCGCATTATTTATATTTTAATCCCCCTTATTTTGGCGGCTATTTTGCTTTTAATAAACGAGGGAAAACATTTTTTAACTGCACCTCAAGTTAAAGAGACAGAAACAGGAATTGCAGCGCCCATCATGGCGGCAGCTGTATTTTTTGCCGGTGTGGTGATGATGTTTTCAAGTGTACTTCCTGGGTTTAATCACCATTTAGTCAGCACCTTTATCCCCAGTAAAATAGTCAATATTGCTCATCTAATTGCTAGTTTAATTGGCGTTTTATGCATATTACTTGCAGTAGGAGTAAGACGAAGACTCTATTTTGCATGGGGCATTTCGATTATTTTATTATTTTTAGGTAGTATCTGCTCGCTTTTACGCGGATTACATTGGATTGAAGCCAGTGTATTATTAATTATAGCAATATTATTAATCCATTTTAAACATGCTTTCTATCGTAAAAGTCGATTAAGCATATTACCTTTTTCAATTAAATCCTTTGTCATCTGCTTTTGCATTATTGCGCTTTTTGTATGGCTAATTTTATTTATATATCAAGATATTCCTTATAGTCACGATTTATGGTGGCAATTTGAGTTAGACAGCCGAGTACCGCGTGCTCTTCGTGCCGCTTTAGGCAGTTTTATTTTGTTAAGCTTTATTATGTTGTTTTGGTTATTTCGCCCTGCGCCACCAATTCTAACTCAACCAAAACAAAACGAGCTAAATAAAGCCTATCAAATCATTTTAGATTCAAAACAACCTGAAGGTGGGCTTGCCATGAGTGGCGATAAGTCATTACTTTTTAATGAATCACAAACAGCTTTTATAATGTATGCCAAACGAGGCAGAAGCATGGTTGCCCTTTATGATCCAATTGGAAACAGTACTGATCGTGCTAGTTTAATTTGGACTTTTCGAGATTTGTGTGATCAACATAATCTTCGTCCGGTTTTTTATCAAGTTAAAGCAGCAAATTTACCTTTTTATATGGATATTGGTCTTAGAACTATTAAGCTAGGTGAAGAAGCCTTAGTTAATTTAAAACAATTTGATTTAAGCTCAAAAGATTATAAAGATCTTCGCTACACTTGGAATCGTGGTCAACGAGATGGTCTATCTTTAGTATTTTATTCTCCAGGCACAGCACCACTTGATGAATTAAAAGCCGTTTCAGATGCGTGGTTAAAAAGCAAGCACGCTAAAGAAAAGCAATTTTCGTTAGGATCTTTTTCCGAGCAATACTTGAACAATTTCACTATTGCGGCAATAAAATATGAAGGTCGTATTATTGCTTTTGTAAATCTGCTAGAAACAAATCAAAATTATAGTGCAAGCATTGATTTAATGCGTGTTGTCCAAGATATTCCTAAATTAACTATGGAGTTTTTAATGGTTGGGTTGATTTTGCATTATCAACAAAAAGATTTTAAATTCTTCAGTTTAGGGATGGTTCCACTTGCAGGTATGCAAAGACGTCGAGGCGCTCCCATGATACAAAGACTAGGTGCACTAGTTTTTAGACGGGGGGGACGTTTTTATAACTTCCAAGGATTACGTCGCTTTAAAGAGAAGTTTGCAACACACTGGGAGCCACGTTATATGGCTGCACCAGCAGGACTTGATCCTTTAGTTGCAATCATTGATACCACCATGCTAATTTCAGGTGGAATAACGGGATTAAAAAAGAATAAGAGATCATAATATGAAAAAAATAATACGCTACATTTTGTTGTTAATTGTTATGATACTCATAGTACTAGTAGGATTTGTTGGTTGGTATTTGATAAAAAACCAAGATAGTGCGTTAGTAAAAACGATAACAATCGAAAATGACTTTTCTATTATATCGGCAAAACCTAAACAAACAGCCGAAGCTGCGGCTATTATTGTCGCAACTAACAACAATCATTTTACAGAACAACAACTATTAAACTTATCTGAAAAAATGGGCGCCAAACTAGTTCAGTTTGAATTAAAACCGCAAGCAACTTGTGCTGAGCAAAAAAATCGCTTTAACCAAGCTGTAAACATATTAGGAGAGTCTAATTTTGCTGTCGCAGGTATGAGAGAAGGTGCCACTTTTGCTTATCGATGGCTAGCAGAACAGCAAAGTGATGATGCTAAAGCATTATCAATAGAATTCATATTAGATCATAAAGATTGTGATGATCCATTGCCAAAACAAGCTAACCACGGAACGTGGCAAGTAATTTGGAATAACCCACCCGAAGAAAATGTTGCCGTATTCCCACGAGAACAGAAAAAGATTGCTGTCACCACAGGAATTGGCGAATACCAAACCTCACCTGTTGAGCTTTTAAGTTTGCATTTATCTTCAATTTTATTTGGTGATCACCAACAGCTACCTGTTATTGAATTACCCGCAACGAGTAAAGAAGTTCATCCTAAAACCGTTACTCTTTATTATTCTGGCGATGGGGGCTGGCGTGACTTAGACAAAGTATCTGCTGAATATATGGCAGCGCATGGTTACCCTGTTGTTGGTGTCGATGCTTTAAAGCTGTTTTGGCAACACCGTTCTGTTGAGCGTAGTGCAAAAGATCTCGCCTATTTGATGCAACAATATCGCGAAAAATGGGGTACAACTCGTTTCGTGCTTACAGGCTATTCATTCGGTGGAGATATTTTACCTGCACTTTATAACCGGTTATCAACTACAGATCAAAATAGTGTTCAAGCGATTGTGATGATCGCATTTTCAAAAAATGCCAATTTTGAAATTGAAATCAGTGGTTGGCTTGGTCAATCTGGTAATGAAATGAAAACAGGTCCAGAAGTCAATAACATACCAGCGAGTAAACTATTTTGTATTTATGGTGAAGAAGAGAAAGACGATACTGGATGCTTACAGCCAGAAATGAAAGGTGAAGCATTCAAATTACCCGGAGGCCATCATTTTGACGAAGATTATCAGCATTTAGGGCAAATTATCATGGATGCAATCGATAAAAGAACGCAATAACTTAATTAACCATCTCAAATATAAAAACCGTTTTCAGACCCAAAGCTCTCATGTGCCTTTGGGCTTTTTATAAGTATTAAAATTAATTAGTTTCTTTTTATGCGAATTTTACCTTCTGACAATAACACACCACAAAGCGTAAATAATGTTCCGATAGCAGCAATCCAGGTGAAAGGTTCGTTCAAAATAATAACAGCCGCAATAATAGTAAGAATTGGAACTAAATATAAATAAATACTAATTTTAACTGCACCAATTAATTTAACAGCATAGTTCCAAGATGAAAAACAAATAGCCGAGGCACCAACACCCAAGAATAAAAAATTAAAAATGTTAACGGGATCGGTAAAACGTGATAAATTCCAATCAAAGTCGAAGAGAGATAACACAGGAAACATTAACATCAAACCATAAAAAAAGAATCGCCTTGTTAACAAAATAGTATTGTAACCATAATTGCTACTTTTTTTAGTTAAAATCGAATAACAAGCCCAAAATAAACAAGCCAACATAGTAAGCAGATCACCAAGTGGATTTAACGAAAGCACAAACTTACCATTAAAGCTAATTAGTCCAACACCAATAATTGCAAATAAACAACCAATATAAAAACGTTTAGGTGGTGTTTCGGTTTTTAAAAAGAAAATAGATAGTATTGCAGTAAATATTGGTGCTAAAGTGGTAATTACTCCAACATTTGAAGCTGTAGTATAAGTTAATGCAATATTCTCACATAAAAAGTAACAAGTTACACCACACAGCCCTGCACATAAAAACATAAACTCTCGCTTAACCCCCTGCCAAGCCAAAAAGCGCGGTGATAAGATCCAAAGGGTTAGATAGCCAAGTCCAAATCGAAAAAACAAGATCTCTATTGGTTTAAAATCCGTCAATAAAACTTTAGTTGCAATAAATGTTGTTCCCCAAAGAAACACTGTCATTAATGCGATTAAGTGCCCTTGTGTCCTTTTTGAAAATAACATAATAATCTCTCTGCTCACATAATTATTTCGCAACCAAAGTACAGCTCATTGCTTAATCTTTTATTTAAAATAGTAGTATTCAAAAAAATTTAAAACAATTTATAAGAAGATTTGATAACGAAAGAAAAGGCGCTATTTAAATAATTAAAATTCTAGCAATACTAGCTTTCTATACGTATTAGTGCAAATTATATCAAACAAAATAAGCAAAAAAACTAAAGCAAGTAGTTCTTAATAGATAATGGAAGAAGAAAGGATTTTACAAAATATGCAAATGGAAAAAATATCAGGCAAAAAAAAATCCACTCGAAAACTCGAATGGAAGGCAAAAAATGAAAAACGTAATCTGTTAATATAGACAAACTAAATGGGGAAAAGTTCAATTTAATTTCATATATTTCTTAATATTTAATGATAAAAAGAGTAACACAATGATTTTTAATATAAATTATTTTTAAATTTTTATAAAAATCATCAATCTTATCCATTTAGTTTAATCAAATTACTAAATGATAATACTGCAAATTTTCCAATTTATCTGTTATAAGCTGTATTTTTATACTGAAACACATAGTTACCTGAAAGTTTTTAACAAATTTTTAAATCCTCAAATTATGATTGAATTGATATCCTAAAATTAACAGCGATAGTTATACATTTAATTCTAGTTATGTAGTTGTTATAATCACGGAGGGAGTAAAAAATATGTGGGATAAAGAGTTGGAAGAAGCAATTAAACAAGCTGGAGTTGTATTGGTGATTATGTAAAAATAAACAGATTAATCGATTTTAAATGAAAGTGGAACAAAAAAGAAGATAAGAGCATAATCGTGAAATGGTGAGCTCTAACTCGCCATCATCACTTGTATAACGGTTTTTGTGCTATAACCGTTACATGTGTTACTTCTTAGTTTTTTTGTGTTTTTCATGACCTAGATGCGTGGTTATTTCTTCATTTAATGTGGTATCAATCACTAGTTTGTTCATAAAACACGTTAATTTGCCTAAATCTTTCTACGTTTTTATGCTTTTAGCTAGCTCGACTGCCATTTGTCTTACTTTTTATTCATTCATTTTATATTTAACTTGTTTTTGCTCATTAGAGTAGTTCAAAATAGGTAAATTCACAAATTCATTTGCAGGGTCAATTCAGAAAGATGTTTATAATCAATTAATTTTAAATGATATTTTATTTTTTATTTGTTTGGACATTTATTTTTGTAAATTGTAGTTTCAGTTACATAGAAATGTGATAATGTACGCTAGTTTATTTCATTATTCACAGTATCTAAAATGGTAACAGATAAACCGCAAAAAATTCATTCTATACATGTATTACGTGGTGTTGCAATTATAATGATTGTTTTTAGTCACTGTTTGGGTGTGTTTAAAAATACTCATTTAATTGCTAATAGTTATTTATTTTCTTTTTTAAATTTATTTGCCTTTAATTTCACTACTTTTTTTGTATTAATTGCTGGTTTTTTATTTCAACATCTAACTTATAAATTTGATACCAAAACTTATTATTTATCAAAGTTTAAAACTGTTGTTTGTCCTTATATTTCAGTATCTATTTTTTGCTTTGTTTTTTTTCATTATCAGTATTTATCTAATTTACCTTGGTTTTCATCGACTGAAACTAGTGTTGTTAGTTCAATAGTTAGGATGATGCTGACGGGAACACAACTGCTACCATTGTGGTTTATCCCGATGATTATCATTATTTATTTAATGGCTCCTTTATTATATTTTTGGTCGAAAAAGAATTTAATTGTAGCTGGTCTGATTGCTATGTTTTGGGTTGTGGTGTTTACTAAACCTGATTTTACTCAACCTATTTTAAATTTGTTGCATTATGGACCAGTTTATTTAATTGGCATGATGATAAAACAAAATTATCAAATTATTATCAAAACAGTTAAAGATAATTTATTCTTAGTTGTGTTTCTTTTTAGTTTATGTTTTTTTGTTCCATTTGCTTATCGCTATATGAGTCATTTAGGTGTAGAAAAACTTTATTATGATACATTACAAAAAATCGTTTTATTTATATTAGCGCTTTATTTTTTAGATGGGCTGAATCATAAAACGAATGAGGGGAAGTTATATAAATTCTTTTCTTATATGGCAAATATTAGTTTTCCTATCTATTTTATTCATGAAATTATTGTTTTAGAACTTGAACAGCTATTGTATATTTCTCCTCTAGGTTATGTAATCAAAACCAACAACGGTTGGTTAGCATCATTGGGAGCTGTAATCTTTTTAGTGTCAACTTTAATCGTAAGTGTCATCATCGCTAAAATAATAACGCTAGTTTTCAAAAATAAAGCAAAATACCTTATTGGTGCAATTCGTTAGATAATATCATCTATTATTTGACTTGGTGCTTTGAAATATCTTTATTAAATTTAAAACTTAGAATGTAAATTAATATTCTAAATTCACGTTAAAAATATGAGGTTTTTTATATTTACCATGTAAATTAACTTAATGAATTGTTTTTTCTATAGCAAATAACGTTTATTTTGTTTATACCAAATATATTAAACATGTAGATTTGAACAAATAAAATGCAAACGAAAAAAAAATTGCAATTAACACTTGCAGGAAATTTTTAAGCCCCTATAATGCGCACCCACTGACACGCAGTCAGCGACAAGCAGACGAAGAGTTGGTGATTAAGTGAGATCAAAAATTTTAAAAAAGATCTTGACGAATAAAAAAGGTTAGCGTAGTATACGCAACCCTTGAGACAGCGAACTAAATCAACGAAAGGTTGACGAGGGATATAAGCTGTTAGCTCTTTAAAAAGAAGAAACAGACAATCTGTGTG
>NZ_FMWS01000072.1 GCF_900103255.1 Gilliamella bombi
TCTATCGCTATCAAGCCATCATTCTCTAGTGAAATTAGAGACACGGTACGAGGGAAACATACCGTATTACGTTTCTTTTCTTGAGGAGAAAGGCTGTTATCTAATGATAACGGAAAATCACGCCAATAACTTACGCTTGAATTGAGTTGCCCCTCTTCGCCATTAAGGTGTAAGACTTTACTGGCGGCTATCCAGTACGGCTTGTTTTCAATCATAAAGCGAATAGTGAAAAAATCCTCATCATTCGTAGGCTCAGAATAGACACTCGGTAACGTCGTATCTTGTCCCTTTCCGCCACGAATGAGTTCAGCTACATAATTAGCTCAGTACCATTAATAACTATCATAATCATTATTATCAATATAATTTCGACAATCTTTTATTTCTTTAGGTTTACACGCCCTCTGTTTTTTATATTCAAATTGGTTATTGTCTTCGTTCAGATATTCCCCGGATTTATACAGGCATTCGGTTTTGACCCGTTTATAGCGATTATTGCCTATGTATTGAAAATTATCGGTTAGCGATATATGATCATTTTCTTTTTTACCTGGGCAGGTTTTATAGCTAGTGGCAGTTTTTGCTTCGCGATCAAAACGAAAATCATTACCATCGAGATTTAATTTGACAAATTGTTGTTGTGTTTTGTCGTAAACATAATATTCTGCGGTGGTATTGGGCCCATGATATCTGTCTTTAATAAGACTAAAATCATTATTATCACCATCAAAATTATAATCAGAGTTTTCGTGATTCGAGATATTAACATAGCCAAGAAAATCACACCCGTCGATGCCGGTAATGGTTTGAATAAGCTTACCATCATGTTTGCTATATATTTTGATACCGACTATGTTGCCAGTCGATTTTTTGAGTTTAGAAACCATCACTTTAAAATAAAAATCTTTGGAACTATGATTCTGTAAAAATTCGATATTGTTAAATTCTACTTCGCGCCATGTTCGTTCATCAATGGTATTATATTCAAATATTTTGTGTAAATTTACTTTGTCTCCGTTAAGAGTGTAGCCTGTGAGATTTTGATAGGCTTCAGTCCCATGATAAAAAGTGACATCATCAAAATTTTCAATATATATTTTATCTAATATGTTTTTAAAAGAAGAATTTGCGTAAGTAATTATAAAATTAAACTTATCATTACGTTCTCTTTCGCTTATAAAACTTAAATGTTTAATTTGCTGCTCTTTACCAGCAATATAAAAAGCATATTCATCATCAAAATAAAATTCGGCGTTATCTTGCCCAATATTGCCAGTATAAATGCGAAAAATGGCATGGCTGATAGTGGGGGTTAAGAATAGGGTCAGCAATATACACTTTATATACTTCATATTGATATTCCTTATTTTTTGGATGTTGTTACTTTGTTTACATTGTACTTTCTTATTATTTTTTGTTATCTCTTCGCTCTTTTACTTTTGTCTGTTCATCTTTATCTATTGGCTGTAAATTAACAAATAACGCAGGATTAATTTTAAAGCCTAATCTATTGGTTTGCGTATCATATGCGGTAGAGCGGTTACCTGTTATCTTCATTGCAATTTCAAAATGTAGGTGAGGATTAAGGCATTTTTTTGCATTACCGGTATCGCCAGTATAGCCAATTAAATCGCCAGCCTTAACTTTATCACCCACTTCTAAGTCAGCACGTTTATCACTTAAATGACAATAGCGCAAATAAAAATGGTCAGCATTAATATTAAAATCCTTGGCTTGTTCAATTTCACCTTTATCACGAAACTCTAGGTCTGTCTCGTTTCGTGATTTTCTTAAATCCTCACCGTTAACTTTAAGGACTAACACATTGCCATATCCGTTATTCCCCTCATTTTTATATTGCACTATTTGGAATGGCAACACA
>NZ_FMWS01000002.1 GCF_900103255.1 Gilliamella bombi
TAAGTTTGGGGTATTTACAATAAAACCCGTTAATTTACCTAAATCCTCCTGCATTTTTATGCTGTTAGCCAGCTAGCTACCATTCTTCTTAGTTTTTGTTCATCCATTTTAAGTTGTTGCATTAGCTCTAGTATTTGGCTTGTTCTTTTTTAAATTATTTTTAATCTTTTTAGAAAGAAATACCACAACGCTAATTAAAATAAAATTAATAACAAAATCAAAAATGAACGTACCTGCCGATGTTAATATGCTTTTTTTGTAAATGGAAAAAATAAGAAAACTAACTAATGTAATTATCCACGTTATCCTTATTATTGAAAAACATTATATATCATTCGCCCATCCCATTGATTAATTAAAATATATAAATTAAACACGCAATTAACTTAACTTGTTACTTTTTAAAAATTTTTGAAAGATTATAACGATCAGTAAGGTTAATTGCGATAGATAAAAACTATTATAATATATTTTATTGATCTGCGAAACCGATCATAATACAATAGTCAATCTTTTTAACTCAACCTTTACTTTACTTTTAATAAATTTTTATAGATAAGGAGAAAATGATGCTTGGTAGAATTTTGAACGGTTATTATTCTGATCTTGACGGAGATTATTATATTACAACGAATCCTTTAGTTAGAGATGGTATAGCTTTGCTTTATTGGATTGGGTTTACTTTAATTATTTTTGATAAATTTTTGGGACTAGATAATCCTATTAAAGTTTTTATGGCACTTTACGATATGTTTCATAATTTAGGCGGTTTACAAGGGTTTGGGATTTTAATTATTTACTTTTTCTTTACTAGCTTTATTTTTGGTTGGCTTCCAAGCATGTTTACATTAAGAATTTTAAAAATTTTAGAAAACTTATCTGGTAAATAAATAACTATTTAAATAATGAGGCTTATTTGTGTTAATTACAAGGAATAAAATAATGAAAAAAATAATTAGTTTTGTGTGTGTTAGTGTTTTAGGTTTTGTTTTGGTGGGATGTGGTGATAAAAACACAATTATTTATGATTTAAAAACAGGTAAAGCAACAGCAAGTGGTTTTGATTCTCAAGCTCCAGATTTAACTGGAGTTGGTTATATGAAAATAATGAATGAGATTAGTAAAAATTGTAATCTTGATACTGTAACACTTGCTATAAATTTAAATACTGATGGTAAATACACAACAAAAGTATGTAAAAACGGCATTACTTACAAATTAATTAATGCTAAGTAAAAAAGAAAGGGGTTAAATAATGAAAAAAATAATTAGTTTTTTTTGTATTAGTGTTTTAAGCATGGTGTTGGTTGGTTGTGGTGATGATGAGTTTGTAAAATTTGCTAAAGAAGCAATAAAAGATCAAAAAGAATGGGCTATGCTTTATGATTTTAAAAATAACAAATTCTATCAGTATCATACTTATTCAATTCGTAAAAATCAAGAACCATCTTTTATAATTGATCGTGAATTGAAAAATTGCTCAGTTTCAAAAGAAGAAATAAATAAAGTAATATTATCTGACGATTCAATTAATTTAACTTGTGATTCATACTTTGTTGGTGATTTAAAAGTAAAAGTGAAAATTGTTGGTAAAAAATCATCATATGATCAAAATATTCTTGATAATGATTTTAATTATCTATTTAACTTTAACACTAACAAAGTATATTATAAAATTTCAGGTGATACAGATGAACAAATGAAAAAAAATGCAGAAAAAACAAAAAGCTCATGTCACTCAAAAGATAAAGAAATTTATGACGATTGCGGTCTCTTTAATTCAAGAGAGAAAATAATTGGTTTATAAGTAATAATAAAAAGAGGGGATTCCCTCTTTTTATAAAATTGTTGGGAGTTTTACCTTTTTATTTTGTATATGTTGTATATCTTCTTCTTTTTCAATTTTAAACTTATTTAATAAATACTCTTTTTCTTTCAAATTACATTTTTTAGTAATTTCACTTCTGCTAAAATATAAAAAATAACTTATTTTATAATAAGTTAGCTTTAATTTTTTATTTTTATTAAATAATGTAATTATGTTATTTTTTAAGGTATTAATGATGTTAAAAAAGGGTTTTGAAAGGAAAAATGGTCGGCGAGAGAGGATTCGAACCTCCGACCCACTGGTCCCAAACCAGTTGCGCTACCAAGCTGCGCTACTCGCCGTTGGAAGCGCATAATACTGCGCTTCCTAAAAAGTGTCAATACCTACGATAAAAATTTATATCTGCTATGTCTTTATTTCGATAAAGGTGCTGGTGTTTTACCAATTCGTTGATAAAATTCAATGACAAAATTTTCGTAACGTTTATTCGCAACAGCTTCACGAATTTCAGCCATTAAACGTTGATAATAACGTAAATTGTGGATGGTATTTAGTCGTGCACCTAAAATCTCACCACACTTATCTAAATGATGAAGATATGATTTAGTATAATTTTTGCAAGTATAACAATCACAATGAGGATCAAGCGGAGTAGTGTCGTCTTTATATTTTGCATTACGAATTTTAATTACACCATTTGTGACAAATAAGTGACCATTACGTGCATTACGGGTTGGCATCACACAGTCAAACATATCAATACCTCGACGTACACCTTCAACTAAATCTTCAGGTTTACCCACGCCCATTAGGTAACGAGGTTTATCGGCTGGTAATTGTGGGCAAGTACCCTCCAAAATGCGATGCATATCAGCTTTAGGCTCTCCAACAGCTAATCCACCAACAGCATAGCCATCAAAGCCTATTTCGGTCAATCCTTTAATTGAGATATCACGTAATTCTTGATGTATTCCGCCTTGCACAATACCAAAGAGTGCATTTTTGTTGCCTAATTCATCAAAACGCTTTCGGCTACGTTTAGCCCAACGTAAAGACATTTCCATTGATTTTTTGACATAATCCCAATCAGCAGGAAACGGGGCGCATTCATCAAAAATCATCACAATATCAGAACCAAGATCATATTGAATTTCCATTGAAACCTCAGGTGATAAGAAAATCGAATCACCATTAATCGGATTACGGAAATAGACACCTTCCTCTTTGATTTTGCGGATATCACCTAAACTAAAGACTTGAAACCCTCCCGAATCGGTCAAAATTGGGCCATGCCACTGCATAAAATCATGTAAATCACCATGTTTTCGCATGATTTCTTGTCCAGGCCTTAACCATAAATGGAATGTGTTGCCTAGTAATATTTGAGCTCCAGTTGCAGTAACCTCTTCAGGGGTCATACCTTTTACCGTGCCATAAGTACCAACAGGCATAAATGCTGGTGTTTCAACGGTATATTCAACTCCACGACGATCGAATTTCATACGTCCTCGACGAGCAAGCCCATCGGTATTGTCTAGTTCAAATTTCATTTTTTTGTTAACCTCTTGCGACCAAATAAACAGTTTGGCGCGAATTATTGTTATAATACGTCACCGTATCATTAATTTTCGGTGTTAGTTTATCGTGCTAGGCATCAATAAACAATATTTGAAAGGATTTAAGACATTTGAAGCATATTAATTTATTTTTAATATCATGTTTTTCAATTAGTTTATTAGTTGGTTGTCAAAACTTCAATAATGAAGTTGCGCTAATTATTACATCAGACAAAATTAAACATTTATCTGAACAAGACATCGAGGCTATTGGAGCACAAGCGTGTGCTGACTCAGATAAACGATCTGTTATTGCTAATGAAAGTAGTTGGCTTACCCAAAAACTTGAAAAACTAACTCAAACGTTGCCTAAAAAGATTAATGATATTGAAGTAAATTACAAAGTTTATTTAAATACTGATCCTAATGCATGGGCAACAGCTAATGGTTGTATTCGCATAAACAGTGGATTAATAAAATTATTAAACGATAATGAATTACAGGCAGTTTTAGCTCATGAACAAGCTCATATTGCTCTTAAGCATGCTATAAAATCATTTAAACTAGCCCCTTATGTTGGGATAACCAATAAAGAGGTAATAGTTCTTGTTAAAGAAGATATTGCTCAACAATATGAGTTTGAAGCCGACCATTATGCCTTGAAATTATTAATGAGCAGTAATATTAACCCAATCGGGCTTGTAACTATGTTAAAAAAAATGCCGATTCATTCAAAAACAAAAACATCGCATCCATCAAATACAAAACGTATTGAGCGTATTTTAGAGCAATTAGGCAATAAATAAGTATTTATATAGATAAGCTTAATATAGCCATAAAGTTTGAAATTAGCTTAATTAAATTGGATATTTATTTGATATTTATTAATATTTATTACTTTTCGCTGTAATAAACATAGCATCACCATAACTAAAAAATCGATAGTTTTCTTTAACAGCATGTTGGTAAGCTTTCATGGTGTTTTCATAACCAGCAAAGGCAGAAACAAGCATAATCAAAGTTGATTCAGGTAAATGAAAATTAGTTATGAGCGAATCAATGACCTTAAATTGATACCCCGGATAAATAAAAATTTGGGTATCGGCAAAAAAAGGAACTATTTTTCCTGTGTTTTGTGCTGCACTTTCTAAAGCTCGAACAGAAGTTGTTCCCACAGCGATAACTTTTTTGTTTCGTGCTTTACATGCTAACACCGCTTCCACAACAGTTTCTGGCACTTCAGCATATTCAGAGTGCATAATATGGTTTTCAATGTTTTCAACCCTAACTGGTTGGAATGTTCCTGCTCCAACGTGTAAAGTGACAAATGCCATTTCGACGCCTTTCTGTTTTAGTTTTTCTAATAAAGGTTTATCGAAATGAAGACCCGCCGTGGGTGCAGCAACGGCTCCTGGCACTTTACTATACACTGTTTGATAAACTTCACGATCTTGTTCATTATCTGGGCGATCAATATATGGCGGTAATGGAATATGACCTATCTTATTTAAAACACTAAGCACATCGTCAGGAAATTGCAATTCAAATAAAGCATCGTGGCGTGTTAGCATGGTAACCTTAATAGGGTCATTTTCACCTAATATTAGTTCAGCACCTGCTTTGGGTGATTTTGAAGCTCTAATATGCGCTAGAGCTCGGTTATTATCTAATATTCTTTCAATTAATATTTCAATTTTTCCACCTGAAGCTTTTTTTCCATATAAGCGAGCAGGAATAACTTTAGTATTGTTGAAAATAAGTAAATCACCCGGATTGATTTTATCGATAATATCAGTAAATACATTATCTTCAACTTTACCTGTATGGCTATCAAGAGATAAAAGTCGGCATGCACTTCTGTTTTTTGAAGGATGTTTGGCAATTAGTTCTTTAGGAAGATAAAAATCAAAATCGGATAGTTGCATAATCGTGTTCCTCAAAAATGAGGCATTAGTCTAAAGCCCGGATATTGTCTAATCAAGCAATTATTTGTTGATTATTATAAAAGTTACGTTAAAATTTAAATTGTCTAAAGAAATTAGGCATTTGACATTTATATTAATATAAGGAAAAGAGTATGAATAAACATCAAAAAACATTGTTAGTTGCACTACCTCTAGTTGCAGCAATGTCACTCGCTGGTTGTAAAAATATGAGCGCAGATGACTTAACTAGCCTTGGCATGAAAAGTTTGCAAGCTGCTACTCTAAGTGATAATGATGTTAAAGCATTAAGTCAACAATCATGTGCTGAAATGGATGCTCAATCAAGAATTGCTCCAGCAAAAAGCGCTTATACTAAACGATTAAATAAAATTGCAAAAACACTTGGTAATAATCTAAACGGTACACCAATCAACTATAAAGTATACATCACAAAAGATGTTAATGCATGGGCAATGGCTAATGGCTGTGTTCGTGTATATAGTGGTCTAATGGATATGATGACTGATAACGAAATTCAAGGTGTTTTAGGTCACGAATTAGGTCACGTAGCTTTAGGTCATAGTAAAAAAGCAATACAAGTTGCTTATGCAACTGAAATAGCACGTGATGCAGCAGCTGCTTCTGGTAATGCAAAAATTGCTTCTTTATCAAAATCTAGCTTAGGTGCGTTAGCATCAGCAGTGATTAATTCTCAATTTTCACAAAAACAAGAACAAGATGCGGATAACTATTCTTTCGATTTCTTAGTTAAGAAAAAAATTAATCCAGCAGGACTTGCATCTGCATTTGATAAATTAGGTGGTGGTGACTCTTCAATCTTAAGTAGCCATCCATCTTCAACAGATCGTGCAAACAACATTCGTAAAAAAATCGCTGAACTTAAAAAATAAGCACAGTAATTTTTAATCAAAAGCGCTATTAATGGCGCTTTTTTTATTTGTTACCAATAAAATAAAATTTGAAGACGAAGCTAAGATTTAAAAGTTTCAAGGCGATTATTGATAATACATTGATCTTTAACCATTTCAAATGAAACCAAAACCCCTTCCAAATTAATACCTAGAGTAATCAAAATGTTATCGAAAACATAATAGTAACGCATGTGCTCTTCATAGATATGATCTTTAAATCTATAATTATGATTAAACTGATTGGTTAACTCAAACGGCTGACCAATTTTAAAGTCAAAACCAAGAAAATCTAAAATTTGATTTGCTTTATCACATAAGAAAGTGTTGTCTATAACTTCATCAATTGATAATGCCTCAACATTATCCGAAATATAAAAAAAGAGAATTTGATAACCACAGACTTTTCCTATTCCTGAAATATCAGCATAACCGAAGTCTTCGATAATACGATACTCATCTAAATTAAAAAAAAGATCGATATCAAGTGTGGCGAATCTTGTTATTTGATACATACCGGCTAACTTACTATTAAATTTTTAGTTTTGAATGTTACTGAAAAAAGTTATTAACTGTTTACAAAGTTGCAAGTAATTTTCTTTTTAAAATAAGTCGAAGATCATCGCCCACCATAGCAATCGATTCAAATTGAAATTGTGGTGCTAATGAAAGCTTTTGCAGATTTGGCAATATACACATATCTAACGCATTATGACCAAGTAATTTTGGTGCATAATAAATAATTAATTCATCCACTAAATCTTGTTCTATTAGAGCTCCAGCCAGATGAGCACCAGCTTCAACCCAAACCGAATTTATTTGTTTTTCGGCTAATAATGCAAACAATTTAGATAAATCTATTTGTTTACAACTAGATGATTCTATAATTAATTTGGTATTTTGTTTTGCAATAAGGTTATCTTTTTTTCGTACTACCCATGTTTCACCTGGCTGATTGAAAATATTTTCAGTACCTGTTAGCTGATCTTGACTGTCAATAATTACACGAACAGGTTGCCGAATTTTTTCTGGAAGGTAGATTTTTTTTATTTCATCAGGTAATTCGTTATATCTAACTGTTAAACTTGCATTATCAGCTTGCACAGTCGCACGAGTACTTAAAATACAGCTTGCTTGAGCTCGGAACTGTTGCACATCTTCTCTTGCCTTATTTGATGTTATCCATTTGCTTTCACCAGATGCCATGGCAATTTTACCATCTAATGAGGCGGCTAGTTTAAGTTGAATATAAGGCAAACCTGTTCGCATGAGTTTTAAAAAGCCTTTATTAATAGCTTCTGCTTGCTCAGTTAAAACGCCAATGGTGACATCTATTCCTGCTTCTTTTAAGCGTTTAATACCATTACCTGCAACATTAGGGTTAGGATCTTGCATCGCAATTACTACACGAATGATGCCAGCTTTAATAAGCGCATCAGCACAAGGAGGTGTTCGACCAAAATGACTACAAGGCTCTAATGTCACATAAGCTGTTGCGCCGATTGCCTCACCACCAGCCATTTTTAGTGCATGAACTTCGGCATGAGGCTCACCAGCTTTTTGGTGATAACCTTTGCCAATTATTTGATCATCTTTAACAATGACACAGCCAACATTAGGATTTGGTGTTGTTGTAAAACGACCAAGCTTAGCCAAATCAATGGCTTGTTGCATATAGAAGTGATCTTTATTGCAAATTGCAGTCATATTGTTGATTATTTTTGTTGTAACTTAGCAATTTCATTACTAAATTGTTCGATATCGTCAAAACTAAAATAAACCGAAGCAAAACGAATATAAGCAATTTTATCTAGATTTTTAAGTTCTTCAATCACATAGTCACCAATTAATTTTGCTGGGACTTCACGTTCACCTGTTGCTCTTAGTTTAGATTTTATACGTGTAATCGCATCTTCAATGGCATCAAAACTCACTGGGCGTTTTTCAAGAGCCCTTTTCATACCATTGCGTAATTTATCTTCATTGAATGGTTCGCGAACTTTATTGCTTTTAATGACATTAGGCATAATTAATTCAGCAACTTCAAATGTAGTAAATCTTTCATTACATTCAACACATTGCCGTCTACGACGGACTTGAAATCCTTCACCGATAAGACGTGAATCAATCACCTTTGTATCATCTGCATTACAAAAAGGACAGTGCATAAATGTATCCTTATGGCAACAAAATAATCATTACAATATCTGAAAATTTTGATTTAAACAAGGGTCTAATTGTTATGACGTTAATCATTATACTAGAAAAATAGGTATGGTTTATTCACCTTAAATGTTAGTTTTATCATCGATAGTATTAAAATATATGATGATGAAGATTCACCAAACATTCAAAAATTAGCCACCTATTTGGTGGCATAAAATACTTACCAATTTAATTTAATGAGAAAATCTCTTAATTTAGCAAAATCATCAGGCATACAATGAGAAAGCAATGTCATATCAGCTCGCTCTGCTAACTCTTTAGGCAATGGAACTGATTTACCTAAAATATCTTCAACCACTTCTTTAAATTTAGCAGGATGTGCCGTACCTAAAAATAGTCCATATTCACCCTCTTGTAACTGATCACACAGTGCTCGATAAGCAATTGCACCATGAGGTTCAGATAAGTAACCTTTTTGATCAAGTTCACAAACAGTTTGCTTAGCAACTTCATCCGAAACAGTAGCATGACCGAGTGATTTAAGATCCCATCCCTCACGCTTATAAATCTCTTCGATACGTGGCCAGTTATTTGGTTGGCTTACATCCATTGCATTCGATAATGTTGCAATGGTTGCGTGAGGTTCCCACTTACCAGTTTCTAAATAACGAGGTACTGTATCATTGGCATTCGTTGCGGCAATAAAGCGTTTAATAGGTAATCCCATTGTTTTCGCAAGTAGACCTGCTGTTAAGTCACCAAAATTGCCACTCGGCACAGAAATAACCAGCTGTTCACGTTGGGTTGATGTGAGTTGTGCAAAAGCTTCAAAATAGTAACAGATTTGTGCTAATAATCGGCTAATATTAATTGAGTTAGCGGAGTTTAAACCGATTGTTTTTTTCAAATCTTCATCATCAAATGCTTTTTTAACTAAGGCTTGACACGCATCAAAGTCACTTTGAATAGCAATTGTATGTATATTATCACCTAAAGTACAAAATAACTTTTCTTGTAATGGACTAATTTTACCTTCTGGGTATAAAATCACGACGCGAATATTTGGTAAATGATAAAACGCATGAGCAACGGCCGCACCAGTATCGCCAGAAGTAGCAGTCAAAATAGTAATTTTTTTGTCAGCAGCGACTTGCACTAAAGCTTGCGCCATAAAGCGTCCACCAAAATCTTTAAATGCTAATGTTGGTCCATGATATAGTTCTAATGAACCAATGTCTGCTTCCACAGAAGTTACTGGAGCAGGGAATTGAAATGCATTTTTAACAAGTCTATGCATATCATCACAGCTAATCTCATCACCAATAAAAGCAGATAAGATCTTGGCACTTCGAGTAATAAAATCAAGTTTTAATAACGACTCAATTTCGGATGATGAAAATTTAGGTAATTGTTGAGGAAAGAATAAACCTTGCCCTCTTCCTAATCCTTGTTGAACTGCTTGTGCAAAGCTAACTTGCTGGGAATGATCTTTTAAGTTATATAATTTCATAATATTTTCCGGTTATCTTTATGCTGTAATATTTCACTCTTCGTAATATCAACTTGTTCAATAATAGTTGGCATTTTTGTTATATTTAACTCTACTTTTTATAGTAAACATTAAATAACTCTTGTTCCTTGAGTATCAATTTTACAAATATGAGTAAAACCTTCATCATTTTGCAAATAATATTTTTTAAGTAATAATTCAATTTGCTGAGCTGTTTCAAGTTTATCTGCAATCACAAATATTGTTGGCCCTGAACCTGAAATACCCGATGACAAAGCACCAAGTTGCTTAACCCGTTTTTGAGTTTCATCAAAATTAGGTAATAATTGTTTACGATAAGGCTCAGCAATATTATCAAAAAGCATTGTGGCAGCCAGCTTAGGTTGTTTGGTATAACAAGCATGCAAAAATCCCCCCACATAGCGACCATGTGCTACACCATCAGACCTTTGATATTGAGCAGGTAAAATTGCACGTGCTTCAGCCGTTGATACCTTTATTCCTGGATAAGCCATCACCCAATACCAATCATCAAAATGCGGAATCGACTCACTAATAATACCCATCTCATTAAGAATAAGTTGCATCCCACCTAAATAGCATGGCGCAACATTATCATAATGCACACTGCCCGAAATACGACCTTCAAGTTCTCCCATCATGGATAACATTTCAAATTCATTAAAAGGTTTATCAAAAAACTCATTTAATGCAACCAATGCACCAACTACTGAGCACGCACTTGAACCTAAACCAGAGCCAATTGGCATATTTTTTTCAAGAGTCATACTAACAGGTAAAGTTTTCCCCATTGCTTGACAAAATCGCTGCCAACATTGAAATACAATATTACATTTTGGATCACGTGGTAGCTTTTTGACAAATTGACCTTTGCTAGTAAGGGAAAATTCGTTAGCAGATTTAACAGTAATACAGTCACCAAGCATAGCGCCACTAATCGGGCTAATTGCTGCGCCCAATATATCAAAACCAACGCTAATATTAGCCATTGATGCAGGCGCATAAACAGTTAAAGATTTATGACTCATTTAACCTCCGATTTTACCTGATGTTGTACGTAAAATATCAGCAAAAACACCTGCTGCAGTAACATCATTACCAGCACCATAACCACGTAATACAAGAGGAATAGGTTGATAATAACGAGTATAAAAAGCTAAGGCATTTTCGCCATTTTTGACTTTATAAAGAGGATCTTCGCTATCGACAGCTTCAATTCTAACACTGCATTGATGGTTTTCTATGCTACCCACATAACGTAGAACTTTACCTTCTTTTGCTGCTTGTTCAGATTTTGCTTTAAACTGTGCATCTAACTGCGGTAATTTGGTCATGAAATCATCAATGCTATCTTGTGCATATTCAGGAGGTAATACGGATTCGACATTGATTTGATCCAATTCTAATTGTAAACCTGATTCTCTAGCTAAAATAAGTAACTTTCTAGCTACATCGGTTCCAGATAGATCGTCTCGAGGATCAGGTTCAGTAAAACCTTTCTCTTTAGCCAATTTAGTTGCTTCAGACAGTGACATGCCTTCGTCAAGTTTACCAAATATAAAAGAAAGCGATCCAGATAGAATTCCCGAAAACTTGATTAACTCATCACCTGCATTAAGTAGATTTTGAAGATTTTCAATTACCGGTAACCCTGCCCCTACATTGGTATCATATTGGAATTTACGCTTACTTTTTGCAGCTTCTTGGCGTAAGCGTAAATAGTAGGCCATTGAGCTGGTATTTGCTTTTTTATTTGGTGTAACGACATGAAAGCCATTAGCTAAAAAATCAGCGTATTTGTCAGATACTTCGCTACTAGAAGTACAATCAACGAGAATCGGATTAAGTAATCGATTAGATTTGGCAAACTCAATAATACTATCTAATGAATATTTAGTATCACTCTGTTTGATTTGATCACGCCAATTACTAAGATCAATACCGTCTCTATTGGTTATGCTGTGTTTAGAGTTAAACAAACCACATACTCGCAAATCAATCTGTTTGTTTTTAAGCCATTTCTGTTGACGTCCGATTTGGTCGACAAGCGCACCACCAACCCCACCAACACCAATAACAAAGACATCAAGCATTTTATCAGTACCAAATAACATCTGATGCGCAACACGAACGCCCATTACAGCAACATCATTATCAACTACAACTGAAATTGAGCGTTCAGATGAACCTTGTGCTATAGCAACAATATTAATATTAGCTCTGGCTAATGCTGTAAAGAAATTAGCTGATAAACCACGTAAGGTACGCATGCCATCGCCTACTACAGAGATAATAGCAAGCCTTTCAATCACCTCGATCGGTTCAAGTAATCCATCTTTTAATTCTAAGAAAAATTCATCACTTAAAGCTTCTTCTGCACGATAAAGTTCTGTTTGTGGCACACAAAAACTAATGCTGTATTCAGATGATGATTGAGTAATAAGTACAACTGAAATGCCAGCATAAGACATCGCAGAAAAAACACGTGCCGACATACCAACCATACCTTTTAATCCAGGACCTGAAACATTGATCATTGCCATGTTATTTAAATTGGTAATACCTTTTACAGGTGTGGTTGAGTCAACAATATTAGCACCAATTAATGTGCCTGGCGCATCAGGATTATTTGTATTTTTGATTAAACAAGGAATCTGAAATTGGGCAATAGGTAAAATAGTTCTTGGATGAAGTACTTTTGCTCCAAAATATGAAAGTTCCATCGCCTCTTGATAAGACATTGTTTTTAGTAATTTGGCATCTGGTACAATACGGGGATCACAAGTATAAACTCCATCAACATCGGTCCATATTTCACAGCTATTTGCTCTTAAACAAGCTGCTAATACGGCAGCAGAATAATCAGAACCATTTCGTCCAAGCACAACTAATTCACCTTTTTCATTACCAGCGGTAAAACCGGGCATTAGAATAAAATTGTCTTGTGGAATGTGCATTTCAGCAATTCGATGAGTCGATTCAGGTATATTAACAGTCGATTCTAAATAACCACCTTCTGCAATAAGCATAGCAACAGGATCTATTACCGTGATCGTATGGCCTCTTGCTTTGAGAAGTTCTTGCATAATAGCAATTGATAGCTTTTCTCCACGACAAATAATTGATGCATTGATACTATCAGGACATTGACCGAGTAAACGGATACCTTCAAGTAATTGCTTAACATGCTTTAATTCATTAAGAGCAAAATGCTTCATCTCTTCATAAGCAAAATTAGGGTGAGCTTTTGCAAGACCTGCTAATAGATCTGCAAATATCTTTTCAGCATCATAAATGTTACTTTTGATATCTTGCCCAGCAACCGTTTTTTCAACCATGGCTACTAAATGGTTGGTAATTTTAGCAGGTGCCGATAAAACAGTGGCGGTTTGCTCTTGTTTAGCATTATTTTCAATAATTTCTGCAACTCGCAAAAAGCGTTCTGCGTTAGCAACAGATGTTCCTCCAAATTTTAAAACTTTCATATCACACCTTACTTATTATCTTAGTTTATGCCCATTACTATCTATAATTATAGTTTTTAGAACTTATTTATAGGTATTAAAAATCTTGTAGTCTTATCATGCTAATTCTGTTTTTAATTTTTTTGCACAGGTTAACTACTTTATTTCCATGCAAAATAAAAACCCGCCTTTAAGGAGCGGGTTTTTTAATATTTATTGAAAAAATCAACCCGCCCTAGATCGCATAATAGTACCTAAGGTGTTAATAATTCCTGTCATACTAACTAAAATTATCATGATTTTTCCTAAGAAATATTTAATTAAACTAAAAACAAAACAGCCCGACATTTTCATGTCAGGCTATAATTTTAAAAAACCTTTTTACTATTTTCGTATTCATTAACAACATTATTCAATGCTTGATATATGCACTTTTCATCTTGTTTTTTTAATGCTTCATCTAAAATATTAAGATACGATAACATTAGCTTTTGATTATCTTCGGCAAATTGCGGCGATACTTCTTGATCTTCATATAACATAACATATGTACGAGCAAATCCAAAAATCAAAAAATAAACCGATGCATTTTTTGGATCTTCTTGAATTAATGTTCTCATTGCCTTTCTTAACTTTACATAACTATCAGTACCAGGCAAACTTGTCGCAAATGTTTTCGTTACTTCAGAAAATGTCATTGCCATAAACCTCAATCAAAATCACAAGAGGAAAGAATAACAACCCATTAGCATAAGTGCAAGTCTATTTTGTTTGCCAAACAAATTTTTTTAATTTTCGCTAAAAATCAGCAAAAAAACTTAATAATGGAAGTTATATTATTTAGCCTCTTTACAAACAGACAATCCTGCCGATGCTTGTGCAACAGGCATTATTTCAATTGAGTTAACATTAAAATGATTTGGTGTATTAATTAACCAAGACACAGTATTAGCTATATCTTCTGGAGTAATAAATTCAACACCTTGATAAACCTGTGCGGCTTTCTGGTTATCGCCATGAAAGCGAACATTTGAAAACTCTGTACCACCACATAATCCCGGTTCGATATTAGTAACTCTAACTTTTTTCCCTAATAAATCGGTACGCAAATTAGCACTAAATTGTTTAACAAAAGCTTTAGATGCACCATAAACATTTCCGCCTTTATAAGCATAAGTACCAGCCACAGATCCAAGATTAATAATATAACCAAAATTGCGCTCAACCATTTCTGGTAATATTTGTCGAGTTAGATTTACTAGCCCAATAATATTAGTTTCAATCATTGTTTCCCAATCGTTATAATCTGCTTCATAAGCAGGTTCTAAACCTAATGCTAGACCTGCATTATTTATTAAAATATCTATGGGCTTAAATTCATTTGGTAATTGCAATAAAATAGTATTTACTGCATCTTTTTTAGTTATATCTAATGGTAATGAAAGAAAATTAGCACCTAACTCATCTGCAATGTTTTGCAGTTTATCTGCACGTCTAGCTAAGCCTACAACTTTATAACCATCTGCTATAAGTTTACGGCAGATAGCTTGCCCAAATCCAGAGGATGCACCAGTAACCAAAGCTATATTCATATTAAATCCCCTTATAAACTAAGTTAAAATTGGAGTATATTTCGATAAACGACTATATGCACAAACAAAAAGTAGTAAATAAAATATACTGAAACACATAGTTACCTGAAAGTTTTTTACAAAAAACTATCTAATATCTATAAAAAACCCGCTAATTAAGCGGGTTGATATTTAATACTTCATTTAGCAGGTTCTTCTGCTGGTTCTTCATCTTTTAGCGGAACAATCAAGGTATCAATATGTGTATTATTGATAAGTTGACGAGCAGAAGACATCAACTTACTCCAAAAGTCTTGATGATGACCACACACTACAAGATCAGCGCCATATTCATGAATTGCTTCGATTAATACTTGGTCAAATTCACCATTCCCAGAAAGAGTATGAGCTATAGGATATCCCGCATCATTGGCTAGTTTATTTAATGCAATATGCGCATCTTCAGTAATTCGGTCTTTCATATCATTCATATTAATATCAACTAAACCAGTATAAAGATCAGAATAATTAATACCAACATGAATCAAAGATATTTGAGCATTATATGGCCTAGCCATAGAAACTGCTTTTTCGACAAGAACTTCACTTTCAGGTGATAAATCTACTGCAACTAATATGTGTTTATAAGCCATGATACATTACTCCTTCCAATTTAACGGTCAGATAAAACTACAAAATTGATACTCTCTTTTTACTACTAAATCAATTTTTGAGCAAGCCAAAAAAGTGACCCAGATAACAAAATTGAAATTGGAAGTGTTAAAATCCAAGTTAATGCAATATTTTTAATGGTCTTACTTTGAACGCCACCACCATCAACAATCATTGTACCTGCCACAGATGAAGAAAGAACTTGAGTTGTTGATACAGGCATACCAGTATAACTTGCAATCCCAATTGATAAAGCCGTAGTGATTTGTGCCGACACGCCCTGTGCGTAAGTCATCCCTTTTTTACCAATTTTTTCACCAATAGTAATAGCTACACGACGCCATCCTATCATTGTTCCAATTGCTAGTGCTGAAGCTACCGAAATAATGATCCAAATCGGCGCATATTCAACAGTTTTAAGTAAATCGTTATTCAAAGATTTCAGATATTGTTTTTCCTCTGCTGTTACATTAGCTTGTTTAGCAACATGCGAAACAGTATCCGATAAACATAATAATATGCGTCTAGCTTGTGAACGTTGTTCAACAGTGAGTGATTCATAATTATTCATTTTATTAAATAAATTATGAGCAATACCCAGTGTGATAAATGAATGTGAATAGTCACAATGATACTTATTCAAATCGCCTTCTGGAATACTTGTGTCTAATGCAGGTTGTTTACCTATTATCGTAGTTAGATCATCATTGTGAGTAACAAAGTACTCCTGAATATTATCAATAGCATTACGAGTGTTAGTAATATCATAGGTAGACGCATTCATATTAACAATAAAGCCAGCAGGAGCAATACCCATCAATACTAACATTAATAAACCAATACCTTTTTGTCCATCATTAGCACCATGAGAAAAACTCACACCTGCAGCAGAAATAATAAGCATTATTCGGATCCAAAAAGGTGGCTTTTTCTTACCATAAAGTTTTTCTCGCTGCTCTGGAGTCATAAAGATGCGTTCTCTTTTTTTACTACTTTTTTTACTTTGCCCTTTACGTGTCCAATACTTACGCAGACAAAAAATCATTAACCCAGCAATAACAAGACCAACTATTGGTGAAACAATCAAGGATAAAAAGATTTGAATCATCTTAGGAATATTAAGCGCATCAATAATTGATGTATCCATAACCAATGCATTTGCAAGTGCTACGCCAATAATAGAACCAATTAAAGTATGTGAACTTGATGCAGGAATACCAACAAACCAAGTACCTAAATTCCAAATGATTGCTGCAAATAAAATAGAAAATACCATAGCAAGCCCATGAGTAGAACTTACATTAAGTAATAAATCAGTTGGTAACAAATGCACAATGGCATAAGCCACACTAAGCCCACCAAGTAGTACGCCAAAGAAATTAAATACTCCGGCCATAAAAACGGCAAGTTGTTCTTTCAATGCCCTTGTATAAATAACAGTGGCAACAGCATTAGCAGTATCATGAAATCCATTAATAGCCTCATAAAAGAGTACAAAAAGTAAAGCTAAGACTAATAATATAATGGTTGAAAATTCTAAATCAGCAAATAGATGAAACATAATATATCTTTCTGTTGTTAATTAGCGCCACTATTATCCTTGAGAATAAGCTAATGAGCAAAACAATTTTTTACATTTTTCGTTTAGCATAACGTGCAGCCAAAAAAGCACAAATCATTAATTGGATTTGATGAAAGATCATTAAAGGTAGGATCAAAATACCCATCATCGACATGGGGAAGATAACACTTGCCATTGGAATACCGCTTGCTAGGCTCTTTTTTGAACCACAAAATACAATTGTGATTTCATCTTGTTTGCTAAAACCAAAAAATCTTGCACTATAAGTGGTAATAAATAAAACTATAACTAACAGAATAATTGAGAAAAATATAATATTTAACAAAGATAAAAAACCGACTTGCGACCATATACCATTAACAACTGCATCACTAAACGCGACATAAACCACTAATAAAATCGACAAACGATCTGTTTTAGAAATAATATTTTTATACTTATCTACCCATTGACCAATAAAACGTCTAGATAAATGCCCGACAACAAAAGGCAACATCAGTTTCAGCATAATAGAGGTAATGGCATCAATTATGTTCATTGATGCCGAGGTTTGAGTATGTATTAACAATCCAACTAAAAGCGGGGTAATAAACACCCCCAATAACGTTGATGCTGAGGCACTGCAAATAGCTGCTGCCACATTACCTTTAGCTATTGAAGTAAATGCTATTGCAGACTGCACTGTTGCTGGTAAAACACAAAGATAAACAAAACCTAAATAAATATCATGTGATAAAAAAGTGGGCACTAATAACTGCATCATCATGCCTAAAACTGGGAATATTACAAATGTAGTTGTAAATATTAACAAATGTAATCGCCAATTTTTTATACCAGAGACAATTGCTTGAAAAGAAAGTTTTGCGCCATGCATAAAAAATAGCAAGCCAATAGCAAAAGTTGTAAGGTATTCAAAAACCGTTTTAGCCTGTCCTTCACAAGGAAAAAAGCTAGCTGTAATCACAACACAAATTAGAATCAATAAGAATGAATCAATCTTAACACGTTGAAATATATTCATGATTTTTAATATCTTTGATTAACAAGAATAAAAAAATCGCCACAAAAGTGGCGATATACAAGAAAGATAAAATTTATTCTAAGAAACTACGAAGCACATCAGATCGACTTGGATGACGTAATTTTCTCAGCGCCTTAGCCTCAATTTGACGAATACGTTCACGAGTTACATCAAATTGCTTACCAACTTCTTCTAGCGTATGATCTGTATTCATATCAATACCAAATCGCATACGTAACACTTTCGCTTCTCTAGGCGTTAATCCTGATAAAATATCGCGAGTTGCGCTACGTAAACTCTCAGAAGTCGCCGCATCTAGCGGTTGCTCAAGAGCTGTATCTTCAATAAAATCACCTAAATGCGAATCTTCGTCATCACCAACTGGTGTTTCCATCGAAATTGGCTCTTTAGCAATTTTAAGCACTTTACGAATTTTATCTTCAGGCATTTGCATGCGTTCAGATAACTCTTCAGGTGTTGGTTCACGACCGATTTCCTGTAACATTTGACGAGAAATACGATTTAACTTATTAATTGTTTCAATCATATGTACCGGAATACGAATTGTCCTTGCTTGGTCAGCTATAGAACGAGTAATCGCTTGTCTTATCCACCAAGTTGCATAAGTTGAGAATTTATAACCACGACGATATTCAAATTTATCAACTGCTTTCATCAAGCCAATATTACCTTCTTGGATAAGATCTAAGAATTGTAATCCTCGGTTGGTGTATTTTTTCGCAATAGAAATAACTAGTCGTAAGTTAGCTTCTACCATTTCTTTCTTAGCTCGACGTGCTTTAGCTTCGCCAATAGACATACGTCGATTAATATCTTTGATTTGCTCAATAGAAAGACTTGTTTCAGTTTCAATTTGTTGTAACAAATCAACTTGCGCAGCAATTTGAGTTTCAAAATCTTTTAGATTATCCGCAAACGCACCTTTCGATGATAAAGCTTTCTTAAACCAATCCATGCTATTTTCATTGCCAGTAAAATAAGTCATAAATAGTTTTTTCGGCATTTTGCATTTTTCAACACAAATCCTCATAATAACACGTTCATGAGTTCTAACACGCTCCATCATGCTTCTCATGTTATTAACAAGAATATCAAACTGCTTAGCAACTAAACGGAATTGTTTAAATATTTCTGATAGATTTTCGATCTCTTTTTGTGCTTTTTTATGAGCACGGCCATATTTTTTAATAGCATCAGACGTTTTATCATGTTGCTCTTTTAATTCGGCAAATTTAGCTTTAGCAACTTCGGGATCGATAGAAACATCATCATCAGTTGATGCCTCGTTTTCATCATCCTCACTATCATCATCGCTATCATCGATTTCAATTTCGGTTTCACTAACTTCTAAATCTTCAGGTAACTCTTCAACAACTTCTTCAGCATTTGGATCAACAAAACCTGTAATTAAATCAGATAAACGAACTTGTCCACTTTCGATTAAATTATATTGCTCTAAAAGATAAGTTATAGCTTCTGGATATTCGGATACCGAAGTTTGAACTTGATTAATACCATCTTCAATACGCTTAGCAATATCGATTTCGCCTTCACGCGTTAACAGTTCAACCGCTCCCATTTCACGCATATACATACGAACAGGATCAGTTGTTCTACCAATTTCTGACTCAACATTAGATAATACTAATGCTGTTGCAGCTTCAACAGCTTCTTCATCAGGGACATTATCTGAAAGTAATAACTCATCAGAATCAGGGGCTTCTTCAAGAACTTGAATCCCCATATCATTAATCATTTGGATAATATCTTCAATCTGATCTGAATCAATAATCTCTTCAGGCAAGTGATCGTTGACATCAGCATAGGTCAGGTATCCTAGCTCCTTACCTCGAATGATTAGGAGTTTTAACTGTGATTGAGAATTTTGCTCCATAAAGGTATCCATTTTAGTTATTTGGTCATTTATATTATGCATGTAGAACAATATCTGGAATCTACACGTACTCTATATATTTAGTCTTTTTTTGATAAAACAAGTATTAAAGTCGCCAATTCTTTTTTCTCTGCGGTGCTTAAGCCGGAGACTCTCTCTTTTGCGATTAGTTCATCTTGCCTTTGGGCGAGTATATTATCATATAACTCTTTTAAAGTATGTGAAAAAATTGAGCCTATTTCGCCATCTTGATAATGACACTCCCAGGTGGATAAACGATTCAACTGCTTATAAAACGGTCTATCCATACACTCTATTAATATTTGTGCAGTAGTTATATTGGGATAACGTTGACATAGTTCAAGTAATTCAACAAAAATCTCGATCCCGGCCATTTTAACCTGGCGAATCACATTTATATCGGAAACTTGCTCAGCAAGATTAGGATATTGAAGTAATAAACCAATTAAAACTCGCATCGTTGTTAATTTCATTTGTGATGTAGGCGCTTTTTCATTTGCCTTTTCATCACGTTGGGAACGATTTTCTTGAATTAATTGTTCTAATTGAGATACATCAAGTAAACCTAAATAATTACCGAGCTTCTGCAGTAAATTTAATCTAAAGGCTTTTGCCTTAATTTGATCAAGTAGCGGTAAAGCTAGCGAACTCAATTTTGCTTTTCCTTCAGCCGTTTTTAAATCAACCTGTTTCAAAAGTTCATCAAATAAAAATTTCGACAAATTTGAAGATTCATTTAAATATTTTTCAAAATTATCCTTACCGACTTTACGCACAAAACTATCAGGATCTTCATCTTGAGGTAAAAAAGCAAAAGTTATTTTCTTACCATCGATTAAGCAAGGTAATAAAACATTAAGTGCCCGCCAAGCAGCGCTTCGTCCAGCATTATCGCCGTCATAACAAAATATTACCGAATCTGTTGCTCTAAATAATAATTTAATATGCTCCTCTGATGTAGCCGTACCTAAAGCAGCAACAGCATAATCAATGCCATATTGAGCAAGCGAAACCACATCCATATAGCCTTCAACCACCATCAGTTGCTGAGGATTACGATTGACTTCTAGCGTTTCATAAAGTCCGTAAAGTTGAAAGCCTTTATGAAAAATGGGGGTTTCTGGTGAATTAATATATTTTGCAGAATCATTAATGATAGTTCGTCCACCAAACGCGATAACATTGCCTTGTCTATCGCGAATAGGAAACATGATTCTTCCACGAAAACGGTCATATTGATTACCCCTATCGTGGCTGACTTGCATGCCGGCTTGTTCATAAAGTGCTTCTTCAGCTTTTGTTTTAACCACACTTTGTGAAGTTAAACGCCACTCATTAGGCGCAAAACCAATTCTATACCGTGCTATAATTTCTGCATTGAGTCCCCGTTGCTCAAGATATTTTTGAGCATCAGTAGATGTAGATAATGCTAATTGTTGCTGATAAAAATCAGTGATTTTGCCCATCAAAGTATATAGATCTCGACGTACATTTCTAGATTCAATGTGCTTTGATTGATCAATTTGATTTTTATCGTTATCAATATAAGGGACACGAATCCCTTGCAAGCTAGCTAACTCCTCAATAGCTTCAGGAAAAGATAACCGCTCATATTGCATTAAAAAATTAACAACAGATCCTGATGCGCCACATCCAAAACAATAAAAGATCTGTTTTTTTTCATTAAGAGAAAACGAAGCTGTTTTTTCATCATGAAAAGGGCAACAACCAAAATAATTATTCCCCTTTTTTTTCATTTTAACGCGTTTACCAATCACATCAAGAATGTTAGTTCGAGCAGTTAAATCCAAGATGAAATCGCGAGGAATAAGACCTTTCATGATAAAACTTTAACCAGTTATGGTGTTATAAAAAGACAACAAGCCGTATCAAAATACGGCTTGTTAGAATTCTTTATATCAAAAAGATAATAAATTGATTTTTAATATCAATTTTAGTTTTCAGTATAAATAATCTTAAAATATTAATATAAGCGAGTGCGACGAGCGTTTTCTCTTTCTAATTTTTTAGCATGGCGTTTAACAGCTGCTGCTTTAGCTCGTTTACGAATAGTAGTTGGTTTTTCGTAAAATTCACGATTACGAACTTCAGCTAAAACTCCTGCTTTTTCACAAGAACGTTTGAAACGACGTAACGCTACATCGAAAGGTTCATTTTCACGTACTTTAATTACTGGCATGTGCCTCTCACCTCAAATTTGTTTAATATCACAAGGGATTAAAATTAGTGCGCAATTTTACCCTCAATCGATATATGTTGTAAAGTAAAAAATAGAATTATTACAAGATAACAAATTAATTTGCTAATCAGCATATAGAGTCAGATAATAAATCAAATCTAATTGAGAATAAACAGGAGTATTTCATGCCATCATTAATTACTGGTCAATATCCAAAGCGCCGCCTACGCCGTAATCGTGCCCATGACTTTAGTCGTCGTATGGTTGCAGAACATAGTTTGACGGCCAACGATCTAATTTATCCGGTTTTTATTGTTGAAGGAAATAATATTACTGAATCAATTACCTCGATGCCAAACGTTAATCGAATGAGTATTGACGTATTGTTAAAAGAAGCGGAACAAGTAGCTAAATTAGGAATTCCTGTTCTTTCACTATTTCCCGCTATTGAACCATCAAAAAAAACCTCATTAGCACAAGAAGCATATAACGAAAATGGGTTAGTACCAAAAGCTGTTCGAGCATTAAAAAAAGAAATTCCAGAGCTCGGTGTATTAACTGATGTCGCACTTGATCCATATACCACGCATGGACAAGATGGCATTATTGATGAACAAGGGTATGTACAAAATGATATCTCTGTTGAAACGCTTGTTAAACAAGCATTAATGCAAGCTCAAGCAGGTGTGGATATTATCGCACCAAGTGACATGATGGATGGACGCATTGGAGCAATACGTAACGAACTCGAAAAGCACGGTTTTTTTAACACACAAATTATGGCTTATTCCGCAAAGTACGCATCAAGTTTTTATGGACCTTTTCGTGATGCTGTCGGCTCTGCGAAAAATATTAAAGGTGGTAATAAAAAAACTTATCAACTCGATCCTGCTAATAGTAATGAAGCATTACAAGAAATCTATCAAGATTTAAGTGAAGGTGCAGATATGGTCATGGTTAAACCTGGTATGCCTTATCTTGATATCGTTCGAAGAGTTAAAGACACCTTTGCTGTCCCAACTTTTGCTTATCAAGTTTCTGGCGAATATGCTATGTTAACAGCGGCAATTCAAAATGGTTGGTTAGATGAAAAATCAGCAATTATGGAATCTTTACTTTGCTTTAAACGTGCTGGTGCCGATGGAATATTAACCTATTTTGCCAAACAAGTAGCCGAATGGTTGCATCAACAAAAATAATATTTTTTGAAATACTGCTCTTTTCAAATTGGAAGGAGCATTTAATTACCTATCTAGTATCTCATATTCATCAAATCACATTATTAATCATATTATTTAATAGCACTTTTACACTTCTTTTTAATTCACCAGTATAAGAAATTTATAGATAAACATTAATTATCATATTTATACTTGGACAATTATTGTACTTTACTAGAAAATGTAAAAAAGTTTCAGGAAAGCTATATGTTTATGTAAAAATCTGATAATATTTACGGGGATAAGTGATAAGGGAATAAAAAATGATTTATGAACTCGTACCAAACGAATTACATGATGAATTTAAAGCTTTTCATCATGACCTAGAAGAAATAACATCGCAACATGTGCAATCTTGTCCCTTCTGTAAAAAAACTGAATTCTATATAATTCGTTCAAAACCTAATAAAACATATCGTTGTAAAGACTGTCATAAATATTTTACCGTTTCAACCAATACTCCTTTCTATCGTTTAATGCCCTATAATTGGTTAGAGTTTATTTTTACCAACCGAATAAATAAAATGGGCTATAAAGAAATTGCGGACCGACTCGAAACATCGCTCGAAAAAGTTATACGACGAGATCGAGCTATTATTAACTATCTTCAAAGCTATTATCCATCATTACATAACTGGTATACACATCAAAAACAAACAAAACTAATGCCATCTTTAGTGGAACAATACAATACCATTAAAGCTAAAGTAACTGCCTTATTGAATGAACAAAATCCAACTTGTAAACACTGTGGTTCTAACGAAACAACCAAAATTGGTTCTCGCACTTGCTATCGCTGCAAACGGTGTCGACATAGCTTTAGTCTTTTAAGCAACACTAGTTTAAACCGTATACCCAAACCTGAATTGTGGTTACAATTCATTGAGTTACTTGTTTCTGGGGCTAATAACTCACAAATAGGAAAAGCTTTAAATTTACACAATGATACAGTACGTAAATGGCGCTCTGCTTGGTACTATATGATGAAAGATTGGCAATGTGAAGCACTTGCAGTATGGTGCAAAAATAAATAAGAAAACAGGATAAAAGGAAAATAGAACTATGAGAAAAAATAATTTATTTTTATATACGTGCATAATTAGCAGTACATTACTAATTAACGGTTGCGATGATAAAAAAACATCTGACAAAAAATCCTTACCACAACTACCAACAGCAGTTATTAATAGCTACCTTTTCCATACTGAGCCAGAGCTCTTACCATTTAGTAAAATGATTAAACAACAGCATATTCAAGGCTCATCAACTAAGATAATTAACTACAATGACAAAGGCTTTGTAGCTAATTATGATTTAGAAGGGCTACATGGCGAAATTAACTACGACACAGCTAAATATAGCTACGGCATGGGCGATACCAGAAACGTTTACGATATTACTTTTGATTCTTCACAAAATATACTAGGTATGAAAAACAATGAAAATGATATCGTCGCAAGTTCAGAGTTCGATGAACAAGATCGTTTAGTTGAAACAACTCTATCGCATTTTGCAGAAAATAATATCATTTTTAACAGCAAAATTATTTATGACAACAATCGTGTAGAACTCGTGTTATATAATGCCTATATTCCTGTAGATGAAAAAACAAAATTCCCTGTGTTGGCTCAAGAAAAAGAATTTGTATATAACGCAAACAATCAATTAGAAAAAACTATTATCAAAACCTTTAAATTATCATCAAATGGAGACATCATCATTAATGATAAAAACGAACAAGAGGTAGAACTAATAGAAACTTGTACTTATTCAGATTATAATCCAAACAGTGATTGGACTAAAGCTGTGTGTATTACAACAGGTGACGAATCAAAAACAGTTAATCTAACAAGAACAATTCAATATAATTAGTCATTGCCATATTCATCATATTCGCGGCAAAGTATAATTGTATCCTCAATTAAGCGTCTAGCAATGGTGCCATACTCAGGAATTTTAGGTAACTCTGTATAATGGTACCAATTTGCTTCAATGAGTTCGTTTTTATCTACCACTATTTCACCGCTATCATAATCAGCTAAATAAGCCATCATTAATGAATTTGGAAATGGCCAAGGTTGCGAACCAACATAACGAATATTTTTAATTTTTATTTTTGATTCTTCAAATACTTCTCGTTCAACGGCTGTTTCCATTGTTTCACCGATTTCAGTAAAACCAGCTAAAACGGTATATAAGTTATCTTGATTATGCCTAACATGTTTTGCTAATAAAATTTTATTATTATGACGAATTGCCACAATAATAGATGGCGAAATTTGTGGATAATAACGCTCTTTACAGTGATCGCATAGACAACACCATTCTGTGCTACTGATATACATCTCATGCCCACAATATCCACAATATTTATGGGAACGATAAAATTCAGAAAGTTGCACAGCCCGACCAGCTAAATTAAATAATGATTGATCTGTTCTATCAAGTAATGAACGAACTGAACTCATCGCATTTTTCATTTCATCACAAATCAGCCAAGCTGTTTGCCCATTCCATTCACCTATTGGTTGAGCAAGTTTATTGGTAAAACCAAATTCATCAGCACACCCAACAGGAACTTCACCATTAGGCAGCCATAATCGTCCATTAGCACTTACAAACCAATAACCGTTTTCATTACCTATTAAATTAAATTGTTGCTGTATATTCATATTATTAACACCAAAGATAAAAACAAAAAAGGAGGATTACTCCTCCTTTTAATCGATACTATTTCTTTTTCTTCTCGTGAAGTCCCTTTTTCTCAAGTTCCCAGTAAATAATTCGTTGCTGAGCAATTGTGAATAAGTTACTGACGATATAATATAAAACCAAGCCTGATGGGAACCATAAGAAGAACAACGTAAAAATTAATGGCATATAAGTCATTAATTTTTGTTGTAGTGGATCGGTAACAGGTGTTGGTGACATTTTCTGAATTAAAAACATACTGACACCCATTAATAAAGGCAAAATATAGTATGGATCTTGCGCTGATAAATCATAAATCCAAAGCGCAAATGGCGCATGTCGTAGTTCAACTGTACTACTTAACATATAGAACAATGATAAAAAAATCGGCATTTGGATAATTAATGGCAGACAACCACCTAATGGATTTACTTTTTCTTGCTTGTAAAGCGCCATTGTTTCTACACTAATTTTTTGCCTATTATCACCATAACGCTCTTTTAAAGCTTGTATGCGAGGCTGTAACAACTTCATTTTCGCCATTGAACGATACTGAGCACGAGTTAATGGGAATAAAATACCTCGAACAATAAATGTGATAACAATAATTGAGAAGCCCCAGTTACCAACAAAACTCTGAATAAACTTCAACAAATAAAACAACGGTTGTGATAAAAACCATAACCATCCATAGTCAACAACTAAATCAAGATGATTGGCTGTTTCTTTCAATTGGCTTTGAATTTCTGGTCCTAACCATAATTTTGCACCAATAATTTGTGAACTCCCCGCAGGAATAACTGCTGATTCACTTTTGAAACCAATTGTTGCTTGAGAATTATTAGTCGTTGCACGAGAATAAAATAGATTATTTTTATCCTGTGCGGGTACCCATGCGGAAGCAAAATAGTGTTGCAACATCGCAATCCAACCCGTTTGAGTCTCAACCGATAAAGCTTTATCTTTGATATCATCAAAACTGTATTTACTATAATTAGAACTAGAACTAGAGTAAGCTGTACCACGGAATGCGCTTTGTCCTAATCCACTACCACCTTCGGTTGGAATATCATCAGGTAATTTAATTGTTTGTTTTAATTGACCATACATGGCAACATCAACAGGTGCACTGCTTTGGTTATTAATATCATACTGAACATCAATAGAATAACTACCACGGTGTAATATATAGTATTTAGTATAACTTACACCATTAACTTGATAAGTAAGAGGAACACGCAATTCATCTTGCCCATCAGCTAAAACATATTCTGACTTTTCAGTTTGATAGACTGGGCGTTTTGATCCTTGATTTGCATTATCAGGACCATCCTTACCTGTTAATCCGCTTTCAGCAACATAAACAAAATCTGGACGAGATGTTAATAATTGGAAAGGCGTACCAGAATGAAGCGTTTGCTCATATTTCAATAATTGTGCAGCCTGAACATCCCCACCATAAGTATTAATAGTGAGTGACAGCACATCTGATTTTACAGTAATTGTTTTACCTACTGCGCCAGCTATTGAGCCATCATCACTTTGTTGTGTTAATTGGTTTTCGATCGGGGGTTTAGGTGTGTGATCTTCTTCCCACGCTTTCCAAATAAAAAAAGATACAAAAAGTAAAGCAATGACTAAAATATTACGTTGAGATCCCATTAGTGTTTTTCTCTATTGGTTTTAATTTTTGGAGGAACAAAATCTTCTCCTCCTTCATGTAAAGGATGACATTTTAATACACGTTTAACGGTTAGCCAACCACCTTTTATTAATCCAAAGCGTCTCAGTGCAATTATTGCATACTGTGAACATGTCGGTGTAAAGCGACATTTAGGACCTAATAAAGGACTAATAAAACGTTGATAAACACGAACAAAAAACACAAAAACATTAACTATCATATAGTTAAATGCATAAGTATGCTGTTTAATAATCAATTTAAATTTATTCAAGCCTCGTATTTGGCTATGATTCGTTGGCATAATTTATTCAGTGTTTCAACGAGTTGCTGATTATCTAAGTCGATAACTGGCTGTTTGGCCATCACAATAAAATCAATATTAGGAAATTGATGTTGATGAAGCCGAAAATACTCTTTAGCCAGTCGCCTTATACGATTACGCTCATGAGCTCGTTTCACTTGTTTTTTAGCTATAGCAAACCCTAACCGCATATGATTGTAGTTATTTTTTCGTGCAACTAAAGTTAAAAACGGAGAACCAGCCCGAATGGACTCTTGGAAGACATGATTGAAATCAAAGGGAGTTAACAACCGCAACTCCCGAGGAAAAGTGAACTTAATCACCCAACTTTAAATCAGCTAGCAACAGTTAAACGAACACGGCCTTTAGCACGACGGCGAGCAAGAACTTGACGACCGTTTTTAGTTGCCATACGAGCACGGAAACCGTGAGTTCTATTGCGTTTTAATACTGATGGTTGAAATGTGCGTTTCATGACGATTTATATCCAAATCTAATTATCAACAGGTTGCAGAGTAAAAACTCCACAGCATTAATTAAAGAGGTCGGAATTATAGTGCCTATTTTATTTTTCGTCAATGAGATTTTTACAGATAAATCCCATTAACCCTTAATTACCATACGATAAAATAAAATAGAATAAATAGATTATAAAATAATAAGTTATAACTAAAAAAACAATTAACTAATTCCAAAAAGTAAGTACTTGTTTACTTTTCTCACCACCGATTTCGCGCGCTAATTTAGGCACTAAATAACCAGATACTTGCTCGGCAAGCTGTTTCATTATTAATTTAGCTGAGTTATCATCAACTAGAAAATGAGCAGCTCCTTGTACTTTATCTAATAAATGAATGTAATAAGGCAAAATGCCAATATCAAAAAGTTTATTACTTAACTGAGCCAAAACATTGGCATTATCATTAATATTTTTCAGTAATACACTTTGATTTAGCACAATCACGTCACTCTTTTTTAAAAGCCCAACTGCGTCAGCAACTGCATTATCAATTTCATTTGAATGATTAATGTGAGTAATTACTACAATTTGCAACCTACTTTCAACAAATAACCGACAAAGTTCAGCCGTTACTCGTGAAGGAATAACAACAGCCAAACGCGTATGAATCCGTAAACGCTTAACATGAGGGATTTTTTCAAGTGCATTAATCAAAAAAGCCATTTCATGATCTTTTGCCATTAACGGATCACCTCCTGATAAAATAATTTCATCAAGTTCAGGATGATTTGCAATATATTCAAGCGCAATGGCAAGATTCTTCTTAGATCCTTGATTATCATGATAAGGGAAATGCCGTCTAAAACAGTAACGGCAGTTAATTGCACAAGCGGTCTTAGTGATCAATAATGCCCGATTGTGATACTTATGCAATAATCCAGGAATGGCATTATCTTGCTCTTGTAATGGGTCATGACTATACCCTTCAACTTTTAATAACTCCCTATCATCACAAAGCACCTGTAACAAAAGTGGGTCATTACTATTACCCTTTTCCATTCGATTAATAAAAGCCCTAGGAACTCGAAGCGGAAACGCCTTTTTTGCTTGTTGCATGCGGATTGAAATGGTATTGGGATCTAGTCCTAAATAGGAGTATAAAACGTTGATATCTGTCACAACATTGGCCAGATCAAAAATCCACTCATCTTTATTATTTGGTAGTTCAACTTTTTGCTGTATAATACGACTCATTTTTTGTAATTCAGAATTTTAGTTGGAGCTTTTATGGCATCTTATAGTACTAATGAGTTTAAAGCTGGTCTTAAAATAATGCAAGACGGCGAACCGTGTGTCATTGTTGAAAATGAGTTTTATAAACCAGGTAAAGGTCAATCTATTAATCGTGTAAAAATTAAAAAATTACTTTCAGGCAAAACTGTCGACAAAACATTCAAATCAGGCGAATCAGTTGAAGCCGCTGACGTTGTTGATATGAATTTAACTTATCTTTATACCGATGGTGAATTTTGGCATTTTATGAATAACGATACATTTGAGCAACTTTCGGCTGACGCCAAAGCGGTTGGCGACAATGCAAAATGGTTAGTTGATCAAGCGGAATGTATTTTAACTTTATGGAACGGCCAACCGATTGCAGTAACACCACCAAATTTTGTTGAACTTGAAGTAATCGAAACTGATCCAGGTTTAAAAGGCGACACAGCAGGAACAGGTGGTAAACCAGCAACATTATCAACAGGTGCAGTTGTTCGCGTGCCTTTATTTGTACAAATTGGCGAGATCCTTAAAGTAGATACCCGTTCAGGTGAATACGTATCACGCGTAAAATAAATTAACATTTATCGCAGAACAAGAGAGGTTGCACTAACCTCTCTTGCTCATCTAAACAGCATAAATTTAATCTTACTGTTTTACGCCAATCCAATGATTAAAACCTTTTAAAATCTATCCAAATTTAATTATCAACACAATTTTTACATACCCAATAAAAAGTATAGTTTTAAGACAGCAACTAAATAAAATATCATTACTTTTCAAATATGTTAAAATTCAAATAAAATAAGATAAGGAAATAGAATGATAACAATTAATATGTTAACTCAGAATAAAAAGCTATCTGATTTTGAGGATGTAATAGAAATCTTTGATAAAATTTATGAATATATACCTTGCGAATCTGATCTAAGCACAAAGCTGGATCGCGATGCCTTTTATGCTTTTGTTGTCATTCATACCATCAGCCACTGGCAAAGTGATGGTTGGTGTAATCTTTTATGGAATTATGCTACAGCAAAATATATCGTACCCGCAATGAAAGCGGTAAATTTACCACAAATTGCAGATGCTTTTGAACAAGTAGAACAAACTTATCCCTTTTCCTATTCAGAATGTGAAAATGAAAAAGAATTATGTAGTTTAGCCAATTTTATTGAAAACCCACGGCAAAAGCGCAAATATATTTCTTCAGAAAGATTATTAGCCATTTCGGAAGAACAACGTCAAACCTACTCAAAAAATTTTATCACTAAATTAAAAATATTAGATGATCTGGTTACACCTTTATGGGATTATCAAGCACCAGAACAGGAAGTCTGGCGACCTGTCATTCATTTTATAAATCAACATATACAAAAGTAATCTATAACGATCTAATCCCAAAAAATTAAGGGGGGGCACAACCGACCATCTTAATTAATCTTTAATGGACAATATTTTGTGGTAAATTTGAACACATTCCCGAATATCCAAACTAAAATTATTTTACCTTTTCAGCGCTACACACTAATTTAGCAAGTGTTCCTTGTTGCTGATCTTGGGTATAAATTGCCCAACAAGTTTTCAGCGAGGCATCAATAGGCTTTATCAGTTGTACTTTGTTATTATAGCTATAATTGCAGCTAGCCCAAAAGCTCAATTTATTGGTATCATTACTACCATCTAACAACCAAACTGCCTTATATTTTTTCCCATTTATTGTCGCTGGCTTAGGTTTTATTTGTTTTGCGGAATCGGCTGATTTTCCTGAATATACTTCTACTTGATTTAGTCGACGTAAAGAAGTACTGTGAGCAATATCTTCTGGCAAAATTAAACTATCAATTTTTTTCATATCATAGCCTTCTTCAGACACTTCCCAACCATCAGGTACAACTTCTAAATCAGGTTTAGAATATTTTATTGTTACCGATTCGGGACAAACTATCTCTTCATTTGCGTTAACTGAATCACAAAAACTTGCCCCTATTATGGCTATTGTTGCTAAATTTAAAATTTTATTTTTCACGTTTTCTATTCCTAATTAATCGTATAAAAATAAGATGATTTTGACTAATTAACATCATCTTATTAAAAAAAATGCATTGACTATTAGCTATCCAAGCCAAGGTTATTTTTACTGTCTAATTTACTCACTGTGAAAACTTAAACTAACTTTATCATCACGTTTAATAAAAAGATTGTGGACCTTCATGTATTTTTTTATCGCAATTTAGTTTTACTTTCATTTTACCTTTTGCATCTTTTGAAGTTATTACCCAACAAGTTTTCATGGTCGAATCGATACGTTTTATCAGGCGAACTCGATTAAATGAATAAGAACAATTAAACCAGTAGCCAGTATCATTGGATGTATTATAACTAGTATCAACATGCCATGAATGTTTATATTTTTTACCGTTAATAGTAATTGTAAAAGGTATCATCTGTCCTAAATTCACTGGTTTACCAGAATATACTTCACCATCATCAACCTGCAAAAACTGATTTTTTTGTTCGAATATTTGCCACCCTTCAGGCAATATTTCTAGTTCCGTCGGAATGGATTTTACTTGAACTGAATCGGGGCAAGTTATCTCATAAATTGCGTTAACCGAAAAGGACATGCCAAACCCAGCTAATAATATTACTGTAATAGTAAAAATTTTATCTTTCATGTTAACTATTCCTTTTTAATCATAAAACGTAATTTTTATTGGAAGATAATATAACTTTTTTAATAAGTTAATTCATTAATTAACTGCATTATCTAATCGATTATTGATTAAGTATTATTACAAACCTAAGTTGTATTTTTAGTTTATTCTAGGGATTTTTAATATTGTTATATTAGCAAACAAGATAATATCCTATCGTTAGAAAACTTTTCTTTGCTAGCTTAATTTAAATATAATCGCCTTCATCAATTAAGAAAGACAACGATAGTTAAGTGAACTAATTTAAGCTAACTAATAGTATTTATAGAATATGAGTTGTGACTATCAAGGCAGAAAATTACTTAAAAAATAAGCGATATATCTTACTTGTTGATAGATAATAAATGCACAAATTCAAGGCTCTATTCACACTAAACAGAGCCTAGAAACACTAATCAACAATCACTCGCCCATTCAAAGGTTGCGTTGGACGATTATTGTTGTGATGCATGATTGAGTGGAATTTTTCGATTTGTTCAGCAGATGCACTGCTTTCTTGTTCTAACACAATCCATCGAACGCCTTCAGTACAAGGTGGAGTTGTTAGTGAACCGCTAAAGCGGTAAAAATCCAATCTATTTGGCAATAAAGCCTTAATATCGACTGATTGAGATAATGTGGCGGTACTGCCTTCGTCTTCTGGCATTTGTTGCCAAGCTTTCGCTAATTCAGGATTAGGTTTTCCTTTATTAAACATCAAGGCAACAACCGTTAAGTCGCCATTTTTGTTTTTATAAACAAAATGAGCTTCCATCGGGAAGTATTTGCCTTTAATTTTATTTTCGCTTGGCGTATGAAAATGGAATTGTTGTAACGTAAACAGCTCGTTGTCAATTTCAAGCGTATTGCCATCATTAACATTAACTTGAATTGTATGACCGTTATTAATGATTTCCTGCTTGCTTAGTTTAAACGTCAGTTTAAGTTTATCGTGGTGCGTTTTAAAAACATGTTCAATGTTAATTGGTGATTGATTTTTTCCTGTTTCGCAGGTTGAAAACTCTGGCGAAAGGTGTCCCCAATTTTCTGGATTATTTTCGCCTTCATAACCCCAATGAAGGGCAGGTTCTGTTGCAGCACAAGATAGACTGGTAACCATTAAAGCCACAATTATTGCATTAAATTTCATCTTGGTTTTACAGCTAGAAAGTGATTAATGGAACCAAATTATACGCCACAAAAAATTACCTTACTAGAATCGTATATCATCACTTTTTAATATTTTTATAAAAAAAATGTTTGACATTTAAACAAAAAAGTAAGCTACAAAATAACCTGTTTTATTTGTTGCTAATTTTACTCAATATTTATTATGATAATATTTAATTATATTAAGTTATCATTGCTTTGGCATCATCAGTCAGAAGCTTTTTTGACTTTTAGTCATTAAAATACTAGCCTCGCAGGCTTTGCCAGCTCGGCGCCCCAACTTGCGCGGGGGCTTTATTCTTGTCTATATTGTCCCCTCAAGCACCATAACCTCCCCCCGCGCCCTAAGGATTAAGGGCTAAACGCTAAAAACTAAGGTGCGGTGCACATAGTGTAAATGCCAAGGTCGGCTTGGACGGGGAAGACGTTGCCTTTGTAATCAAATTCGTCGTTGTTGCCCGAGGCGACAGCGAATCGATAGATACCTTCTATACCTCCTGCCTCGTCGCTTGTCCAGTAGCTTTTGACGGAGTAGGGCTTGGCGTCGATGAAGTTCGCATCAGCGTAGTAGCCCACGTCGCCCCACTCCGTGAAAAATCCTGCACCTATGTAACGCATGTAAAACGAAGTTCGTGACCACGGCTTGGCGCCACGTACACCATGTATACAGGGGAAACCCGTGAGCTCACTACATATTGTATTGGTTAAATCGTTTACCCTCGGCATGCGATAACCCAAACCATTACACCATGCTGACGCCTCACTATAACGATCATATCTCAACCAATCCCCCCACCGAGGGAAGAACCACTGCCTCAATTCAAATCCATATTTTACTACCTCATCACCAGTATTAATATCTCTACCCACTAACTCAAACGTCTGTGGTAACTGCGGCATAACAATTGGGTTAGGATTCGGATTAGGCCATTGATTTCTTGCATCTGGACCTGTTAGCTTAACGCGTACAACTACTTCTCCTTTATCTTCTTGAGGAATCCACCTATCATTAGCTACAACATTTGTCACTGTTGCAGTGATTCCCCCCAAAGTAACGGGGTCCCATGTCAATTCATTTATATCTACTCCACTTATGAGTAAATCAAAATATAAATTATGCGCACCTGTAGTCGGAAAATTTAGGCTGTATGACTCAGGATTGATTGATTGTACTAAAAAGCCCTTATCAGGATTCCATATGTCAGCTGGGCCTGCGGAGAAGCCCGTACCCACATGTAGATTCGGCCTTGCATAATTGATAACTGGCGACGGTATTATTATTGCATCACTACGATTACCCGCTCGAGCCTTTTTACCATTCGCCTGAACATTCCATGACGATGACAATAATAACAGTGCTAATACTAGCAAAGCTGTTTTAGGTGATTTGAACGATAATTTCGATAATTTCGATAATTCGTTGAGAAATAATTTGGAAGGTATAAATGAGCTTAGTGTAAAAACACGTCGAATAAGATTATTTAATAAATTTAAGACATAGGTTTGCCAGTGCTGGTGTCTGGTGTCTGGTGTCTAAAATGATAATGCATTATGGTTCACCTGTCAAGTAATTATTTGTTTTATTTAAATTTTTATAATTATTTGCTTATTTAATAAGCTTGTTTTCCTATAGCGATAAAAGTATAATCATTTTAAAAATTGTTGGCTAGTTTTTTGGCGGACTTTTTTGTAAAGAAATGTAAAGATGAAAATAATTCAACTTTAGGGATAGGGAATTTTTTGCACATTATCGACTGTCGATAACTAAAACTGTTTAGTATTTCAATCAGGGAGGTGTCGCTAGGCATTATGAAATTTTGCATAAAAATAACCTAATTTGGACAATATCACTGATATTATTAACTTGCGTAAAAGGCCAAAATGTTCTAAACCCTACTAAGCTTAAGAAGCATTAAAAAAATAAAAATGTTCAGGCTGTTATACGTTTAACTATAGGAATTAAAGCTTGATTATATTGAATATCTTTTTCAAAATATAATTTACACATAATACAAAGGAGGTATAGGTGTTATTTTCAATTACAAGATTTATTGCTGGCGGATGTTTGCCACTTTTGGGGGCCTTTTCTTTTTGCAGTTTTTTATTCAAAAATTATTATATTGGACTCATATTTATCATTATTGGCGTTTTAGCTTACTATCTGGTATTTATTAAATACACAAATATTATTATTAATAAACATATTAAAATTTTTAAAAGTGAGTTTAAGGATGAGTTTGTGCGTTCAAATTTTTATTGCGATAAAACCTACGAGAATTTTATGTATTTTGATCGAATGAACAAACAAATCTGTTTTACAGATAAAGATACAAATAAAATTGTAACAAGGCTTAATTATGATGATTTATTCTCAGCTAAATTTAATTCTCATCCTCATTTTACTATTAAATTTAATTTTCATTCTTATTTTATTATAGAATTTGATTTTCATCCTTATGTTATTATGAAATTTAAATTAATAAACCAAGAGATAGAAATTAAATTTAATTATTTTTCAAAAGATTATATTTCATTAAGAACAAGATTTTCTCGATTAACAACTATTTATGAATAATTAAGTTATTTAGACAGTAATAACGTTGCTTTTAGTGTACAAAGTATCTGTTTAGCCTCAAAGATTCGAGGCTATCACACGAGTAATTTAAAAATATCTTAGAATTTGTTAATTAACGGTGTAGACGATAAGGTTCATCCACCACAATAAAATCTTTTTCTTGCATTGCCTCACTTATCCATTCTTTAACACTATGAGTTTGACAAATAGTGTTAATGTAGTTGGTTAACGTTGCCGATGTTTTGATACCGAAATTTTTTAGCCTTAAACACATTGGTGCATAGAAAGCATCAGCAATAGTAAATTCACCAAATAAGTAGTTAGATTGAGGTAAATTAAAATTTAAGAAAGAAGATAATAATTCATCAACAAGAGAAATTTCATTTTTGACATCAGCATGATCACGTAAAATAATTTGCCCAATTTCAAAAAACTCAGCTTCAATATTCATTGGTAAATATTTTCTAATAGCAGAAAATCCTGAATGCATTTTAGCCACTAAACTGCGAGCATTAGCCCTTTTTTTAGTATCTATCGGCCATAAAGCTAAGTTGGGATGTTTTTCAGCCAAGTATTCACAAATAGCCAAAGAATCAGATATCACCACATCATTATCAACTAAAATTGGTACTGTACCATATTTCGATATTGAGGATATTGTTGCTTTAAAAGCAGATTTATCGTCAAGGTTATCAAATCTAACAAACTTTTCATCAAAAGGAATACCAAAGTGTTTCATTACAACCCAAGGGCGCATAGACCACGTTGAATAGTTTTTATTGCCTATATAAAGTTTGTAATTCACTTTCAATCTCCATCCAATTCAGTAATGTAAAGTTTGTTAATATTTATCTACTTGCTTAGTTTTATTGGTAAAGAATTTTAAGAATGATTATTTTTATTACAAATAAACCACATGAGTGCCTTTTTCGGGTTGAAAAGTAGCTTTGCCAAATTCATCTAAGAAATAAGCAATATGATCGGCTTTATCCCCTACTAATCGTCCTTTTACTTTGTTCCATGTCATGAGGACTATCATGGCATCAGGTTCACAGCAAATTAACATGGGTTGTTGAAATTCTTCGTTCCAATAAAACTCACCTCCGTATATTTTATGTGCGGTGAGCAATAAATAACATCCGTATTCTTGCGATATCATGTTGAGTTGTTCTTCTGGAATGCTAAAGTTTTTTTCAGCCAGTTCACTGATGATCATTTCAACAACCGTAATACTTTTTTCAGAGTAATCGAGCTGATTAATGCTCCATTTTGGACTATTTAATATCGCATTTTGTGCCCATGCTTCGATCTCTTGATATAATTCATTTTTTTGTTCAGTCATTTTTATTCACTTCGCTATTGAGTTTAATCTGTTCTAATTGCTTAACACTTTGCCACGCGTCTTCCATTTGTTCAAGCGTTGCATCAATTAAAGATAAGTTTTTTTGTTTGAGTATCGATTCTACTTGTTGAAATCGTCGGGTAAATTTTTTATTGGCTTGCTGTAAACAGAGTTCTGATTTAACCTTTAAATGTCTAGCTAAATTGACAGTCGCAAACAATAAATCACCAAGTTCTTCCTCAATTTTTTGTGGATCTTGTTTAGTGCGTTCTAATTCTTGCTCGACTTCACCAATTTCTTCTTTTACTTTATCAAGCACAGGTTTTATATCATGCCAATCAAAACCAACCGAGGCACAACGCTTTTGAATTTTTTCTGCTTGCATTAACGCTGGTATTGCTTGGGGTATATCGTCAAGCAATGAGTATTGCGCTTTTTGGTCTCGTTCTTTTTGTTTAAGTTGTTCCCAGTTAGTTTTTTCATTCTTTTTTTCAGTAAAAATATGAGGATGACGATAAACTAATTTATCTACAACCGATAAACAAATCTCATCAAAATTAAAGCTTCCTTGTTCTTGGGCTAAATCAGCATAAAAGACAATGTGAAATAGTAGATCACCAAGTTCTTTTTTTAGCTCATCCATGTCTTGTTTATCAATTGCATCTAAAACTTCATAGGTTTCTTCTAAAGTATACGATTTTAGTGATGCAAAAGTTTGTTGCCGATCCCATTGACAACCATTAACAGGATCACGAAGTTGTTTGGTTATGGCTTGTAAGCGTTGTAATGCGTTCAAAATATCTCTCATAAATCAATCATTGATTGAACTATTGTAAATGGTTTCATAGCAAAACGGTTACTCTTTTAAACATTGGCGCTTATATATTTTGCTATTATTGATAATTATTTCACCAAAAATAATAATATAAATTGTAAAAATAGCCTTAAAGACGGAACTTCTAGCCGATAAATGTGAATTAAGTATATAATACCTGCTTATTAATTTAACGTTATTAAACAATATGAATAATTTACGCGAGCTTACTTTAAGAGGTACCATTCTCGGCGCTCTTATTACTGTTATTTTTACTGCATCGAATGTTTATCTTGGCTTAAAAGTTGGATTAACTTTTTCGTCAGCAATCCCTGCTGCAGTAATTTCAATGGCTGTATTGAAACTGTTTTCAGGTTCAACTATTTTAGAGAATAATATGGTGCAAACTCAGGCATCAGCAGCTGGCACTTTATCTTCAATTATTTTTGTGCTACCAGGGTTGTTAATGATTGGTTATTGGCAACACTTTCCTTTTTGGCTAACCTTTGCAATATGTGCCGCAGGCGGAATGCTTGGGGTTTTATTTTCAATTCCTTTACGTCATGTAATGGTCGTTAAAAGTAATTTACCTTATCCTGAAGGTGTGGCTGCCGCTGAAATTTTAAAAGCTGGATCTAAAACCGATAATAATGAAGCTAATGATGGGCTAAAAGATATTTTATTTGGTGGCGTGATTGCATCCATTGTTAGCCTTTTTACTAATGGTTTTCGTGCGTTATCAGAAAGCACTGCTTATTGGTTTACTGCTGGTAAGTCTATTTTTCAACTGCCTATGGGGTTCTCATTAGCTTTACTTAGTGCTGGTTATTTAATCGGAATTATGTCTGGAATTGCTATTTTAATTGGTACTATTATTGGTTGGGTATTTGGCGTTCCAATTTTAAGTGCAATTACCGATTATGATACTAGTCAACCGTTATCTGAAGTTGCTATGGGATTTTGGGCAAAAGATATTCGTTTTATTGGTGCAGGGGTAATCGCAATTGCAGCCGTTTGGACATTACTCACGTTAATCAAACCGATGGCCGAAGGGTTAAAAATCTCGTTTAAAAGTATGCGTTCAGATGCGTCTGACAGTGATATTGCATCAACCGAGCGGGATTTATCACCTAAAACTATTTTAGTCATTATGGGCAGTATGTTAGCTATTTTGTTAGTGACATTTTATAGCTTCATTGGCAATAGTGGGTTATCAGCAGGCGTCGCTTGGACATTAGTTTTTTGCGCTGTATTATTTGCTTTTATTATGGGTTTTTTAGTGGCTGCCGCTTGTGGTTATATGGCTGGACTTGTTGGCTCATCAGCAAGCCCAATATCAGGAATAGCAATTGTTGCTGTGGTTGTCATTTCATTGATCTTATTAGGTTTAGGCGAAGCTAATGGTATGCTATCTTCTATTGAAGGTTCTAATTTTGCAACCGCACTTGCGCTCTTTACAACTAGTGCTGTATTGGCGATCGCTTGTATTTCAAATGATAATTTACAAGACCTAAAAACAGGTCATTTGGTTAATGCTACCCCTTGGAAACAACAAGTCGCATTATTACTTGGCTGTGTTGTTGGTGCAATTGTTATTGCGCCTATTTTAGAGATTTTATATAACGCTTATGGCTTTACTGGTGCTTTACCTCGCCAAGATATGGATGTAAGCCAAGTTTTAGCTGCACCACAAGCAACATTGATGACAACAATTGCTAAGGGAATTTTTGCTCATCAACTTGACTGGACGATGATTTTAATAGGACTTGCTTTAGGTGCTGCTATTATTATTGTTGATTTAATTCTTGCCCAAAATAAATCTAATTTTCGCATACCAGCTCTTGCTGTTGGGTTAGGCATTTATTTACCGCCAAGCATTACAACACCAATTATTATTGGTACTTTTTTATCATGGATAATTAAACGTAATGCGTACAAAAAAGCCCAAGCGCAAAATTTAGATCCAGAAGAACAATACAAAAAAGTTGATCGTAAAGCGGCGCTAATTGCATCGGGCCTGATTGTTGGTGAGAGCTTAGTTGGCGTGTTATTGGCTATTGTAATTGTGATTAGTATCACCAATGGCGGAAATGATGCTCCACTCGCAATACCGTTCGATTTAGGTATGTTACCGCAACTTTTAGGGCTTTTTGTTTTTGTTGGTATATGTACGTTCTTTATCCGTCGTGCTTTATCAGCAATTAAAAAATAGGCCTACGAATAATTAAATTTAAGCCCTTTTCGTTTCAACAAAGGGCTTTTTTTTAAATTGATTGTTTTATAACGTTCCTGATTTTAGATGATTAAAACAATTTTTATTAACCTACTTTATTTTGAATAATAGACATAAATATCATGATAGTTTTTGATTCGATCCAAGTGCGCCGTGGCGTTAACCTGCTATTAGATAATGCATCAGCAACCATTAATCCTCAACAAAAAGTGGGGTTAGTGGGTAAAAATGGCTGCGGAAAATCCACCCTTTTTTCGCTAATTAAAGGTGAAATCCAAGCTGATGCAGGCATATTGAGTGTTCCTTCTCACTGGCAACTGGCTTGGGTCAATCAAGAAACACCAGCCTTGGATATTCCTGCGATTGAATATGCGATTGATGGCGATCGTGAATATCGTCAATTAGAAAAGCAGTTAAATATTGCCAATGAGCAAAATAATGGTCAACAAATTGCGGTCATTCATGAAAAGCTTGATACCATAGATTCATGGACAATTCGTGCACGAGCTGCAACATTATTACATGGTCTTGGTTTTTCTAATGAGCAATTAATGTCACCCGTTAAATCCTATTCTGGTGGTTGGCGAATGCGATTGAATTTGGCACAAGCGTTAATGTGTCGTTCTGATTTATTATTGCTTGATGAACCAACCAATCACCTTGATTTAGATGCTGTCATTTGGCTTGAAAAATGGCTAAGCAACTATCAAGGAACTTTAATTTTAATTTCTCACGATCGTGATTTTTTAGATCCTTTAGTCAATAAAATTATTCATATTGAACAAAAAAGTTTATTTGAATACACTGGTAACTACTCCTCATTTGAGATTCAACGAGCTACAAAGTTAGCACAACAACAATCTCTCTATGAAAGCCAACAACTTAAAGTTGCACACTTACAAAATTATATTGATCGATTTAGAGCCAAAGCAACAAAAGCTAAACAGGCGCAAAGCCGTATAAAAATGCTAGAAAGAATGGAACTAATTGCACCTGCGCATGTCGATAATCCATTTCATTTTAATTTTAAACCATCAGAATTCTTACCAAGTCCTTTGTTAAGGATGGAAAAAGTTGTAGCGGGTTATGATGATAAAATTATACTAGAAAAAATTAAGCTTAATTTAGTCCCTGGTTCACGCATTGGCTTATTAGGACGCAATGGTGCAGGTAAATCAACACTGATTAAATTGCTAGCTGGTGAACTTGCACCTAAAGAAGGCCATATTAATCTCGCTAAAGGTGTTCAATTAGGCTATTTTGCTCAACATCAATTAGAATATCTACGCCCCGATGAGTCACCACTTTGGCATTTAACGCAACTTGCCGAACCGAAAAATACAGAGCAAGAACTACGTAATTATTTAGGTGGATTTGATTTTCAAGGCGACAAAGTCACCGAGCCAGTTAAAACTTTCTCGGGTGGTGAAAAGGCGCGACTTGTTTTAGCTTTAATTGTATGGCAAAAACCGAATCTTCTTTTATTAGACGAGCCAACCAATCATTTAGACTTAGATATGCGACAAGCGTTGACTGAAGCGCTAATTGATTTTGATGGTGCATTAGTTGTGGTGTCACATGATCGCCATTTACTACGTTCGACCACCGATGAATTCTATTTAGTCCATGATCATAAAGTGGAACCTTTTGATGGTGATCTTGATGATTATCAAAAATGGTTAGCCGAAGCACAAAAAAATGATAACCAATCAAATGACGAAATAAATTCACCAAAAAAAGAAAATACAAGTAATATATCAGCTCAAGATCGTAAAGAGCAAAAACGTAAACAAGCTGAATTACGTGCACAAATGCAGCCAATAAAAAAACAGTTACAAAAAGAAGAACAGATGCTTGATAAATTAACCCATCAATTAAAGCAAATTGAAGAACAACTGTCTGATCCTGCAATCTATGATGCGAGCAAAAAAAACGAACTTACAACTTTGTTACTAGAGCAAAGCCAACTTAAAAATCAATTAGAAGAAACAGAACTACAATGGTTAGAATTACAACAACAATTGGAATCGTTTAACTTAGATTAAATTGATCATTTCGGTTAATAGGCTTGAGGTAATGGCTATCCATTGTCTATAAGCCAGCTATTTAAATTCATAGGTTATCCTCGCCAATGTTATCGACGATATCATAGATGTACATTTTTGCCTGTTCAAAATCATATCCCTCAATACCAAAAACGGATGTGCAAGATATCATACCTTCAAGTATTAACATAATTAGGCAAGATGCTTGTTCACATGACTTTGTGCCTCCTAGACATTCAAAAATCCTATCTTGAATCCACTTTTTATGTTCACTAACAATAGCGCATATTTCTTCGCTTTTATTGTTATATTCAGACTTGGCTCGTACAAACATACAACCACGGTAATTATCATTCTTAAACCATTTTATATGCCATGAAATAATTGCATTGATTTTGTCTTTTTTTTCAGAAAAAACAGCGATAACATCTGTAAGTGATTTTTTAAAACAATCATTCCGCCTAAGTAACACTTTACTTACAAGCCCATTTTTGTCACCAAAATATTTATATAATGTTCTTTTTGATACACCTGCATTTTCTGCAATAAGCTCTAAACTAACAGGATGATAACCATATTCATTAAACAGCGATTCAGCCGCAGCAAGTATCATATCAACAATTTCAGGCTTCAATTTCATTTTTTATTATTTGTAATTGCTAGAATATTTTTGATTCTATCACAACAACTCTAATATAGTTAATTATAAATAATGTTTGACCTTTATAGTTAATAAATATACATTAAGTAAACGATACAGTTTACTTAATAGACTTACTAGTTTTATTAAAATCCCACATTAACCAAACAGGAAAGATTTATGCTAGAAAAATTAAAAGGAGGAGAGGTGATGTCACCTAAACCTAACGCAGTAGCTATATTGAGAGGATTTATTGGGGGTACTTTAGGGATTTTAACTTTGCTCGTAATCACTCAGTGGGGAGATACATTAGCAATTATGGCTCCATTTGGTGCAACATGCGTCTTGTTATTTGCTGCACCTAAATCTCCATTAGCACAACCAAGAAGTGTTATAGGAGGGCATTTTATTTCGTCTTTTATAGGTGTGTTGTTCATTAATTTATTTAGTAATGGAATTATACCGATAGCATTAGCAGTTGGGACATCTATCGCATTGATGCAGTTACTACGTGTAGTTCACGCTCCAGCTGGTGCAAACCCTATTTTAATCATGATGTCTGGAATTACTGACTATTCATTCTTGATAACACCAGTACTTATAGGTTCAGTTTTATTAGTCATGGTTGCTTTAATAGTTAATAATATAGGAATCGAAGCACGTTGGCCTAACTATTGGTTGGGATATCACTTTGATATGGGTAAAAGAATAAAAAAATCTAAAAAAGAATAGATTACCTGTATTATATTAATAATAAATTAAATTATGATTCTATAGTGGTTTTATCTACCTTGGCGATTCACTTTAATAAAATATATTGGCAATAGAACTATTATTCTCAAATTTTCTAAAGGCATTATATTTCTTTCATAAAAACAAAAACCACAAGATAGACTCTTGTGGTTTTCTAAAAGATACAGCTAATTCAGTGAAAAACTATATCAAAAGATTAGCTTTTTTCAACTTGACTAAAATCTAGCTCTACAGGCGTTGAACGTCCAAAAATAGAAACCGATACTTTTAAGCGACTTTTTTCGTAATCAACTTCTTCTACTACACCATTAAAGTCAGCAAATGGACCTTCGTTAACACGAACAAGCTCGCCTGGTTCAAATAGTGTTTTAGGGCGTGGTTTATCACCTATTTGTTGTAAACGATTCATGATAGCATCAACTTCACGTTGGCTGATAGGCGCTGGTCGATCCGAAGTACCGCCAATGAATCCCATTGTTCTTGGTACACTTTTTACTAAATGCCAAGTTGCATCATTCATCATCATTTCAACTAGCACATAACCAGGAAAGAATTTACGTTCACTTTTACGGCGTTGACCACTTTTCATTTCAACAACTTCTTCAGTGGGTACTAAAACTTCACCAAATGCATCTTCCATATTATGTAATTTGATGTATTCACGTAATGATTGTGCAACCCTCGCTTCATACCCAGAATAAGCTTGAATAACATACCATCGCTTTTGTTGTGTTTCGCTCATATTAACGCCCTATTGATGTTAAATAAAAGATGACTAAACGGAATACTGTATCCATCCCCCAAAGCGCTAAACCAACAAAAAGTGTAATAGCTGCAACAAGTAAAGTTGTTTGTGCTGTTTCTTTACGTGTTGGCCATACAACTTTTCTTAATTCTTTTCTAGATTCTTGTAAAAATAACAAAAATGACTTACCCATGTTTGTTGTAATCGCAATTAACAGCGTTAATAACGAAATTACAACAACTGCAATAATCCGAACGATTGTATTAGGTTGATATATATCATTTGGTTCAGCAAAATAAAAATTTCCCCAAACAACAAATGCAATCAATACTAAAACTAAACACCACTTAAATTTGTCTAGAATAGTATTTGAATCTTGACTCTCGTTACTTACTAGCATATAAAACCCATAATTATGTTATTTATAGTAATATCTATTTTCCAAAATGCTCTTTTATCAAAAACATTTTGCTAAACAGACTAGATAAGAAAGGGCATCTATTGATACCCTTTCTATTGGTAGCTAATACTAGATTATTTAATAACCCTAGCAACAACACCCGCACCAACAGTACGACCACCTTCACGAATCGCAAAACGTAAGCCGTCTGCCATTGCGATTGGGTGAATTAATGATACTGTCATTTTGATGTTATCTCCAGGCATTACCATTTCTACACCTTCTGGTAATTCGATAGTACCAGTTACGTCAGTTGTACGGAAGTAGAACTGTGGACGGTAACCTTTGAAGAATGGAGTGTGACGACCACCTTCATCTTTGCTTAAAATATACACTTCTGATTCAAAATCAGTATGTGGAGTGATTGAACCTGGTTTTGCAAGTACTTGACCACGTTCGATTTCTTCACGTTTTGTACCACGTAGTAATACACCAACGTTTTCACCTGCACGACCTTCGTCAAGTAATTTACGG
>NZ_FMWS01000073.1:0-462 GCF_900103255.1 Gilliamella bombi
AATGCGGTTGTTGAGAGTTTTTTTCATACACTCAAAACACATATTATTCATGACTGTTACTACAAAACGAGGAAGCAGGCTAATAAAGCACTATTTGAATATATTGAAATCTATTATAATCGGATACGCCGTCATTCAGCCAATGGCTGGGTATCACCTGAACAATATGAACAACAATATTACCAAAACGAAAAAATGATAGAGGTGGGCACTGTCTAATATTTTGGCGAGGATCACCCTTCACCGTAACTCCAAGGATTAAAAGCATACCCTCTAATCCATTTTATTATTTCTCCGTGCTTTTTACTGCTATAGCTTACCTTAAACCAGACATTAGAATATTGGTCTTTATCCCAAATGACATCCAGAATTTTGACAAAGTCGTTTTGTATTAAATAGATACTTGTTGGCTCATTTTCATTGGGGTTACTATAAAGATTGATTCTTTCTTGTTGAATATAA
>NZ_FMWS01000073.1:525-1553 GCF_900103255.1 Gilliamella bombi
TGAATAACGTCGATAAAAACTGATATCATCTATTTTACCAATAAAAGCATCAAATTTTTTATGAGATAAATATTCGTTACTTTCTGGAAAGTATATATTATTGTAGATACTGTATAAGTAAAACTCAGGAAATAAATTTTCAAACTCTTCTTTACCAAATCCATCTTCGATAATTTTTTTATCGCCACAATAAGAATATTTGGCTTCCATAAAATTTTTTAATCTTTGGTTGATATATACACATTGAACCATTAACTCATTATTTTTAATCATAATAGGTATATTGGCTTCAGTAGTTTCGGCAGCTGGCATAATGTAATTAAATGCAGACTTATTATTCCATGAATTCAATCTAATATTCAGCATGCCCCATATTCCAATTACATTTTTATATGATTTATTGAAATTTTTTGCATGTACTTCTAGTATTCCTGACTCCGAAAAAAAATCATCTTCATCACTATTTTTATTTTCACAAAAGTAAGATATAAACTTATAAGACTTAGAGTTAATATTAAATTTTTGATTTGTGATGCTTTTTTTAGTTAAGCAAGATTCTTCTGCTGAACAAACTGCACTGATTATCATCACTAAAATCAATAATATTATTTTTCTCATTCTAAAATTCCTCAGTTAAATTTGACGTCGCTCGAAGGATTGATTCAAATTGCCTCGCAAAAAAGGCTATATTATCAGCACTATCACTTCCATTTATTACTGCTCTTGCTGCTTTGTAATCAATATGACTTTTATAGATATACCTTGGCAATTTACCACCAGTAAAAATCCCTTTCATCATTCCCCAAATCATGATTGGTACGGCATAATCAAGTTCAGCTGCTTTATCGGGTTGATCAACAAAATCAATACCAAAATAGTCACTCGCTTTTTTATAATTATTTTTCCACGTTAAATGAACTAAGCCTCGACCACGATATTTATAACCATCCCCCTCTTCTGTATTTCCATTATCCTTAGCTCTTTTTTTTAGGGATTCATTGCTTGCTAATACAGGATCATATTTATTA
>NZ_FMWS01000076.1:0-2596 GCF_900103255.1 Gilliamella bombi
CCGATTGAGTATAAAACACTAAAACAGGCAGCATGATTTTCTACGTGAGTTGTGTACTAAGTTTGGGGTATTTACAAACTCACAATACACCCAATAAACACGTTTGCAACTCTATTTATAGCGAGCTTTCCGATACAATAAAAAATTTCGGCCCCCCAGCGTAAATGTTTTTCAGCTATATCACTTAATATCAAAATAATCATTGAATCATCCAATAATTTAGTTGGATAATAGTAAGTACAACGACTTAATACCACAATAGCGCGACTGATAGTAATTGATTTACAAGGATAATTATGGGACATTTTATCTTTAGAAAAATCTAAGATATATTCAATTTTGATGGTACACTTAATGAATAATAAAAAAATCCACAGTAGCAAAAAGAAAGAACCCGAATTGTTGAAATGAACTTACATATAAAAAATAAAATGTTACAAAATAAAGATGATTCAATTAAAGATACTTTTTGCTATTTATTATTTGAGATAGGTTTTTTTCATGCCAATCTAATTGAAATTACAATAAAAAATGCAGAAGAATATCTATATCTAGTTAAAAATGATATTGATATAAAAAACCTTTTAATTTGGATTTGTCAATGTGTAGACCAATGTTTCATTTCTCACCATGATAAGGATGATTATTATATTATAAAAAACTATTCTTCTGAAATTGAAAGCAAATGGAATAATGGTTGGAAACCAAGAATACGATCATTAATTTAAAAATCACAAAATATCAAAAAGTTACATCATAATTTAGTAATTTACATTACTACTCTTATTCCAACTAAAACAACTGTCCAGAAAAACTGACCGATGCAAATAGAGAAATACTGTCAGAATGTAGCTATCAGCTTTGAAGTAAGCACATTAAGGAAATTGGACAGGAATCCATAGAGCAACACCTCAGATATTAGGGACAATATTTAGACAAATAAACTGGCTTACATTACAATAATTTCAGATACAATGATCTGGAAATAGAACGCTTTATTCTGGCAAACCTGATTAGATTATTAGGTGGCTTGAATCTGTGTGCACCTAATGAATTTTAATTAGGTTTTGGTCTATTGTTGGGGAATTGTAATAAATCATAGATAATTAGAAGTAAAATATGCAGTGAACTAAATGCAAAAAGGCTCTTGTAACTGTACAAAATAAAACAGGTACAAAGGAACGTATCATTAGGATGATTTTAGTTGGAATGCGAAAATTGGAGCTCAGAATTCTAATGGCACGCATTTGCAGATTTATACCTATAGCGATCCTATGGCGGTGAAATTATTAGGATATTTTATTAATTATGAATAAGAGAAAATACAATAATCCTTACCATCCATTTCCCTATGAAATGAAAGGTCAATTCATTGAAAGATTGGAAGAAAATAAAACTCGTTTTATTGAGATTTATTCTATTGAATATGAGAAACCTGAGGAAGAAGATGACGAATGGGAATTTTCCTTGTATTCACTTTATATAGATCAACTTATAAGACCAATAATAGATGAGAAAGAAGTGTTTTTTTTATATAAGCTGCGTACATATTATGCAGACCCCACATTAACGGATAATGATAGTGCATTCAATCAATCTATAACTTCATTTGAACAATATGTTTTTTCTAATTTCGATGAGTTATTAGAATATGTTGAACAACGATGGAGAATAGGATTAAGTGATTTTGTTCCAATTAATGAAACACATATACCTTATTGAAAAATAAATTGATAATACCTATAAGTAATACAAACTAATTATAAATAACAATATTACCAAAACCAAAAAATAATAGTGGCAGGCATTTAATTGATGAAAATCAATTTTATTAAATTATTCTAGGTATTTCTATTACATTATCAATATAAAATATTTGAGATAACGTTTAATTTATTATATATTTACAAATATTTTAATAAATAAGGAGTATTAAGTGTTAAGTAAAGCAATTAATTCATGGCTTGATGGCTATAGAAAAATGTTTCGTTATAAAGGACGTTCAACTCGTAGTGAGTTTGGATTTTTTATTCTTATTCAATGTATATTAGTATGGCTCTCTTTTGTACTGCTATTCAGTATGGACAAAATATTACCAAGTACTATATTAGGAATCTGTGTAATGTTAATTTTTATCGTTACTTTTCTTACAATATTGTCTTACAATGTTAGACGATTACATGATATAGGTACAAGCGGTCTGTGGTGTTTTGTTTATCTTCTCTGTCCAGGAGCTATAATAGGTGCATCTTTAATAATAAAACCAACTTCAGGAGAAAACCAATACGGACCTAACCCAAGAATATTATCAAATTAGTAAAATACTCCTTCACTCCGCATGGTGAAGGGAGTACAGTTTTCCCTATATTCAGCTCTTTGTTCTTAACTATTTTATCTACCCCCTCTTATTCTCAGTTTTAACATAACTTTCAACTAACATTTTAATGATTATAAATATCCTATTTTTAGTACAAAACTAACGTAGATAATGATATTGTTTATTTTCGTGTTTTATATTCAATATGTAACTATCCCCTAAAGTAGTACAGCAAAAAAGTAGAAAATTCTCTATGATAAAAGTAAAAGGGGATTTAAT
>NZ_FMWS01000076.1:2652-3889 GCF_900103255.1 Gilliamella bombi
CTTAAAGGAGCTGGAGGCTGACTAACAAAGCACTATTTGAATATATTGAAATCTATTATAATTATATACATCATCAAGGTGGGCTCTGTCTAATATTTTGGTGAGAATCTAATTAATTGAATTGGTTAAATTTTTAAAAATACTGGAGAAAATAAATGGATTTAACTGATTTTCTTAGGACTGGGATATATTTGGGATTAAAAGTAGAATTACCAGAGAAAGAAATATATTCTATTTTTCAAAAAAAAGATTTGGGTAAAAAATATTATTTTGATAAATTTAAAAAAAGTGAAGGTTTTTCTTATTTTTACGATTCACTGGAAATAATGGTTGTTAATTCCAAGATATATTCAATAGGATTTGATTTAGCTCGTCATCCAGTTACTTTATTGAATAATATAATCATATATTCTGAAACAAGTTTTGAACTTATTATGAAATATCTTGATATTGCTGATATAAATTGGTCTTTTGAAAAACAATATTGTTATAGTCGCGAATTAACAATCAAAACCGAAGGAAATGTTTTAATTGGTTGTGTATATGATAAAGGCAATTATTGGCTATCAAAATTCAAAACATTCAAAAAGTAAAAGGGGATTTTCTACTTTTTGACTGTACTATTTAAGGGAATAGTTACAATTGCAAAGATGAGTTAATAGCCAAAGCAGAAGAAATTGGTGTCTATGATTAATGCCGACAAGTTAAGGGATTTATTAATATTTATAATACAGGTAATCCCATTGGGGAAAACGCCTAATGATATTTTTGAAGGATCATTTCAACCATGGAGAGTAAACTTGCCGATGTTTTTCTACAGACTTTTTAGCAAGGACCAATTAAGCAACCAACCATCGCCATAGGAATAAAAATTGGAAATATAATCAAACCAATCATATCGCCCTGGATGTCAATATCTGATTCTTTTTTATGATTTGATTTAACAAATACAGTAATTGATTCTGGTAATAAATATTGATCAGATAATGTATTGGATTGCTTATAGAAGTTTCCTTTGGTTTTAAATAGAACTTGATAATAACCATCTCTCAAAATCGATTTTGATTTATATTTCGCTAATAATTTTTTATTGTTTAAGGCTTTTACCTCAGGAATAACATTACTATATTGAGCAACAATTTCATCACTTAAATTTTCTTGATAAAATGTAATTGATACACTTTCAATATCATCTTTATTTTCAGCTAAAAAATCATTGATCCTCGCCAAAATATTA
>NZ_FMWS01000079.1:0-635 GCF_900103255.1 Gilliamella bombi
CCCACTGGATCGGCTACACTAATTAGTACCAGTTTTATAAGGTCATTGTTATGATAAACTAAAAATAAGAGAAGGTAACAACAATGGCAATTGATTCATCACGAAGAGCAAAACGTAGCTTTACTAACGAGTTCAAAAAACAAATGGTCATGCTATATCAAAATGGTAAAAAACGTGCGGATATCGTCGCAGAGTATGACCTCACCAAATCAGCATTAGATAATTGGATAATGCAGTACCAAACTACCGGCTCATTCATCGCAAAAGATAATCGTCGAACTGAAGAGAACGAACTTATCGCGCTACGCAAAGAGAATAAACGCTTGTTAATGGAGAATGATATCCTAAAGCAAGCGGCGTTGATAATGGGAAGAAAATCGAGTTAATTTTACATAATAAGCATCGATATAGCTTACGTGCATTATGTCGATGTTTAAATGTAAACCGAAATCGTTTCTATTATCAACGGCAATTAACGCAGCAATCACAAGATATATCACTGAGTGAAATAGTGGGTGAAATTTTTAATACTAATTATCGTGCTTATGGCACAAGGCGTCTGCAAGCAGAGCTGAGAAAGCAAGGCATAACCGCATCTAGACGCCGAATAGGTCGAATCATGGCGAAAAATGGCT
>NZ_FMWS01000079.1:698-927 GCF_900103255.1 Gilliamella bombi
ACTACCTTTGTGTAATTGTTGATATCAGTAATCGAGAAATAGTGGGGCGAAGTGCTGGCAGGCATAAAACAGCGGCACTGGTCATGCAAGCTATGAGTCAAATTCCAATGAACTTACAGACGATTGAGTTGTTTCATTCTGATAGAGGAAAAGAGTTTGATAATCATTTAATTGATGAATGTTTAACAGCATTTGGAATTAAACGGTCGTTAAGTCGCAAAGGCTGCCC
>NZ_FMWS01000088.1 GCF_900103255.1 Gilliamella bombi
CCCAAAGTGGCTTACTGGCCTATGCGCAAGAAGGCATCGCCCTAACTAGCCCTGAAAATATCCAACTATCGACAGCTAACAGCCTCACCTTAACCAGCGAAAACCAAACCGACATCAACGCTTTAAAAAATGTCACCCTATCATCGGCTGAAGCGATGGGTTTATTTGCCCAAAAATCAGGGATGAAACTATTTGCCAACCAAGGGGATATTGCGATGCAAGCCCAAAATGCCAACCTTAATATGGCAGCCAAGCAAGATATAAAAATAGACAGTGTTGATGGTGAAATACAGATAACAGCTACTAAAGCGCTGACCCTAATCTGTGGTGGTTCGTACATCAAAATCAGCAGTGAAGGCATTGAACTGGGCACGCAGGATAATATCTATCTTAAGTGTAATGTCATGCAGAAAATGAGGGTGGCACAAAAAGATAGATTCGAAATAGCACTGCCTGAAGCAATTGAAACTAACTTTTCACCAAATAAACCGAATAAAAATGATAAGTATAGCTTAATGTACCTTATGGTTAATGATGAAGGTGAGCCATATAAAAATATTGAATATTTAGCGTTTATGGAAGATGGTTCAGTCAAACGAGGGAAAACAGATGATAAAGGCTATACAGAAAGGTTTTATACAAAAAAAGAAGAAAAAATTGCTGTCCGTTTAGTATTAAGTAAAACAAGCAATGGGGAACTTATCAACCAATAAAAAATTGCATAAAAATCATTAATAATTAATATGATACATTTTTAAATACAATGATAACATAGTGGATGAAAATTTAATGACAGTATACAATATATTTACAAGCATAGAGACAAAAACCAATCATGAATATATTATTTATGAAATGGAATTATATAAAATGGACGACAAAGGTAATAAAATTTATGCTTTAGAATCAACAGGTAAACAGCCGTTACAAGCTGATATGAAAACATTAATTCACCCTTCGTTAGATATTTCAGATTCCGAAGACACATCATATATATTAGAGCTGAATCTTTACCATAAATTAGGTAATGATGAATATGAAGTATTACCTGAACCTATGACTGCAATTATCCCTCTTAAGGGATTTTTAACATCTGATAAAAAATGGGGATTATCGCGGGAATTTCAATACAATGAAACAACAGAAAAAACACAATATGGCGACGTACCCATATATGAAGTAAAAATAACCTTTAAATCAAGATCTTTTGAAGCTAAAGAACATCCGGCTGGCGATCCGCAAGATCCTTTTACCAAAGCTAAAATAGAAAGAGCTTTGCAATTAAGATTAGCCAAATACGATTTTCCTGATCAAGGTGATGCCAGTTTATGTGGACCTGCAGCTTTTTTTTATTGCTTATTGATGGATAGACCAGACTTATATAAACAGATTGTCAAAGAACTTTGGGAATCAGGTAAAACTAAAATTGGCACATTAAAAATAAAGCCTGGTTATAATTGTCGTCATCCTACAAATTTTTTTACAAATGATTCAAGAGGGTATATCCCAAAAGTTCCGTGCATAGATTGGATTACCTTGGCAAGTTTAAGGGATTCAGAAAACAGTGTTTTTGATTATGATTCGCCTGATGATCAATTCTCAGGTATTACAACTGCAGAAGACCTTAAAACATGGTTTGAAAAGTCTGGCGCTAAAATTTTATACAGCATCAATACAAGTTTAATTGATCAGATCCGGGGACCGCATTTAACTTTACAAGATTTATGTCGTTTAAATTCTTATATTAGCCCTGAAACACATGTTGTTGTATTAATAGCAGCAAAAATGATTAGTAATCAGGGTATTTTAACAACTAAAGACCACTGGGTAGTTTGGACAGATAAATTAAAATTACTCGATGGTCAGGAAATAACAGAACAAACAGCAATAACTGAAAAGATTAAGCTTGAACTATTTTCATGGGGCACGGTAAAAAAATGGTGGGATTCAAAATCTTTAGGTGAAGTTATGCAAAACTCCTTCGCAGCTATGGTGGTAAGTAAAATTCCTTAAATAAAAAATATATGGCAATAAAATAAATGGTAAAGTGTTTAAAAAACACTTATTTTTAATAAAAATTCAATTAATCGCAATAAACCATATGAAAAAATCACGATATTATTTAATGTTAATCGTTAACTTATTTTTAGTTCTTTCACTTACTGGGTGTTTTTGTAGCGGAAAATTTGAAGTGCTATCTGAATCTTTACCCAATGCCGCTTTTGGTAAACCTTATTATGCTGAAATAAATATTAATGTTGGTGTAGTTCGCAGTGATTCCTATCATATTAAACCTGAAAATTCAGGGCTTGAGCTATC
>NZ_FMWS01000126.1 GCF_900103255.1 Gilliamella bombi
TCTTTTTCGGTTTTTATCATCGAGTACATCAACTTTTAACCATCGGGATAATAGGGATTATCTTATTTTTTAATCCCATATAGGATCAAACATTAAAGGTTCTGCACTGTCATTTTCACATTTAAGAAACGTAATATTCTTGCCATTCTTTTTTATTAAAATCCCTGCATTATCAAGAGATGTATTTACTTCATAATGCCAAATATTTTTTTTAAAAACTAATGAATTTATTAAAACTTTCTGATCTGAAATTTCTTTCCGCAACTCTAATTCTATTTTGTTTTTATTACCATATCTGTATATTAGATCACCTTTATCAAAATAATTATAACAAATGGATAATTGCTTATTTCCTATTTGACAACCAAAGGCATCCATTTCAATTAGATTTTTATTATATGTACATAAAGAATGATCTTTAAAAAAGATTTTTTGTCTATAAAAATTACTCAAATCTGGATATTCTGATAGCTTAATTAACCATTTATTTATTTCATATTTTGAAATATTTTGTTTGAATTTATCAGCAAAAATAAACAATAAGCTTTCATAAAAATTTAAAGGATATTCTCCCAAAATATTTTTTTTATTTAATAAAAACATGTTGTCTATAATTTTATTAGTTTCATCACTTCTATTTTCAATATAAGGCTCACCAATTATGTTTCCCATACGTCTCTCAAACGTGATTTTCCCCAATAAAAATAATTTATTATCTTTAGTAGTCAAATATGTTATCGTTAAAGGAGAATTTCCTGTATTAGCTTCAGCAATACCAAATACCCCTAGTTTAGAATAGAACATTTCTCTACTGGAATACCCATTATCACTAACATTATTTTTATAAGTATATAATTGGTTATCAACTTTAATAGTTAATAATTGATATCCTATATAATCTATTGGTTCGGTTTTAGAATATGGACAATATTGATATTTTAAATTCATATGACTACCAGAAAAAGTGGTTATATTTACTTCCTCAAATGAGTCTTCATCACATTTTGTTGTATTAGCAAATGCAAAATTCACTAACAGTACACTGAATATAATTATTTTATTCATTTATAATTCCAATATTTTACTTGTTTATAGCTTTTCATAGATTTCTTTTATAAGAACATCATAATTATTCTTTTTATAACCACTTCCATTATAATACAAAGCAAATGAATCCCATTTTTTTGATTTTAATGCTTCCAAGGCATTTTTATTCTTCAATAAATAATCTTTTAGTGTAATTAAATGATTTTTTTCTGAATGACTAATTTTATATAGAATATCTTCAATACTTAATTTGTCTGAATGCATATTTGCTCCCATAACTTGAAATTTTCCCCAAGAAGCTGACATTAGAGCTTCTCTAGGTGATAAAGCATATGCTTTTATTAATCGTTCATATTGTTTCGCATAGGAACCATATTTAGTAAATGAAGATTTATTTGATATATCAGGATCATTATCATATTTACCATTAGTTAATTTGTGAAAATAATGTCTCTCAAATAATATTTTAGGAACATGATCCCCTAAATGGGTATAAAAACTCTGATCCTTTGTTTCTTTTATACCTACAGCTTTAAGTGCTTTTGATTCACATCCTAATTCGTTTGCAACTTCTTCATAATCAGCATCGGTTAATAAATCCATATTTTTTCTTTGATTTAAAAAAATAAGAGTGATCCTCGCCAAAAAAGT
>NZ_FMWS01000080.1 GCF_900103255.1 Gilliamella bombi
ACTAAAACACATAAATAGTTCCAACGTTGCTTGGATCGGCTACACTAATTAGTACCAGTTTTATAAGGTCATTGTTATGATAAACTAAAAATAAGAGAAGGTAACAACAATGGCAATCGATTCATCACGAAGAGCAAAACGTTGCTTTACTAACGAGTTCAAAAAACAAATGGTCATGCTATATCAAATTCAACATATTATTAAATAATAATTAAAATTCTATGGTCAGCATTTATTATGCAATATCTTTAGCTATATACTTTTGACTGTTATCCTTAATAAATAAATATAATCCAATCAATGCACCAAATCCAAATAATCCAATAACATAAATAGCTGGTGCCATTTTGCTAACAAAATCACTCAAAAAGGAGATCAACAGAGGTGTTAATCCGCCCGCAATAGCGTAAGCCATATTAAATGAAAATGATACACCACTGTAACGAATCTGGGTAGGAAACACACTCACCATAAAATAAGCAAAAGAGCCTACAATACCAACACTAAAACCTGCTAAAGAATAAGTAATAAATAAAAGATGTGGGTTATCTAATGATAGATAAAAAATAGCAATAACAATAGTTGCAATAACACAACCTATTAACATCACTTTCCCCATAGCAAATTTATCCATCATCATTCCATAAAATGTACAACTTATAATTAGTCCAATGATGGCTAATATATTTCCTTGCAACGCATCAATCGCTGAATAACCAAATTGCTTTTGTAATAAAATTGGGGTCATTAGCATAATAACCATAATACCAGCAGACAACACCCAAGTGAGTAGCATAGATAAAATAGTTTGAGGCAAATACCCCGTCAATACAGTGAGCACGGGTATTTTTTTAGCTAATTCTTGTTGTTTACGATTTTGCATTTCCAGAAAAATTGGTGTTTCTTTTAACCAACGACGTAAATACATTGCTATCAATCCAAAGACACCGCCAACTATAAATGGTATGCGCCATCCCCAATCAATAAGTTGTTCCGAAGATAAGCACTTATTCATGGCCGTTGAAACTAGCGAACCGAGCAAAATACCTAGGCTTAATCCGCTTGTCAATATTCCACATGCCAATCCAATTTTATTTTTCGGTACATGCTCAGATACAAAAGTCCAAGCGCCAGGAACTTCTCCTCCTACAGCTAGGCCTTGACATAATCGCATAAGCAGTAACAATAAAGGTGCAAAAATACCAATATTAATATACGTAGGTAAACAACCTATAAATAGTGTTGGTAATGCCATAAGCAGTATACTTAGCGTGAACATCCTTTTGCGACCAAATCGATCCCCAAAGTGGGCCATAACGATTCCACCCAATGGGCGTATTAAATATCCAGCAGCAAAAATACCAAAGGTCTGTACTTGGCTCAGCCAATCAGGCATATCATTCGGGAAAAAAAGGTGACTAATGGTTATAGAAAAAAAGACAAAAATAATAAAATCATAAAATTCTAATGCTCCACCTAATGCAGAAAGCGACAACGTTTTATAATCCTGAGCATTTAAAGTTCTTGTTGGTGTATGGAGTACTTTGTGCATGTTCATCCTTGTAAATTATTGTTTACAAACAGTTTGATATTTTTAACTACTATACTCTAACACTTAATCTTTTAAAAGAAGATAACAAATTAAGTAATAATTTAACTCAATCATAATGCCACTATATAACAATTGAATTTATTAAAATTAAGCATATCTTTAAAACTAGCACAAATGATTAATAAACAACCAAATAAAAGAACTACAATAATACATCTTACTAAACGGAGAGCTATAAAATGGCTAAAAAATGTATTTCTCGTGGTAAATTTACACGTATGCAGCAGTTATCAAACCAAGATGGCATTATTGCAGCATTAGCGATTGATCAACGCGGTTCAATGGTTAAAATGATGGAATCTGCTGTGGGGAAAGATCGTTATCATATCGATATGGTGTATGAATTTAAAGAACTTGTCTCTCAAGAATTAACTAAATATGTTAGTGCAATATTGTTAGATGAAGAATATGGTTTTAAAGGCATGGCAGCTAAAAATAGCAATGCTGGATTAATCATGTCATACGAAAAAACAGGGTATGATGCTAGTACTCCAGGACGATTACCCGATATTTTGCCTGAGGATTCATTACAACGCCTAATAAAAAAAGGTGCCGATGCCGCAAAAGTATTGGTTTATTATAATCCGGATGATCCTCAAGATATTTTAGACAAAAAACATGCTTTTTTAGAACGTTTAGGCAATGAAGCTAGAGCCGCTGATATTCCTGTATTTGTTGAACCGATTGTATATGACAATGTGATAACCGATGATAAAAGTCCTGAATTTGCAAAAATTAAACCTCAAAAAGTCATTAATACAATAAAAGAGTTTACTAAAGAACAGTATTATATTGATATTTTAAAAGTCGAAGTTCCCGTATTGTTTAAGAATGTAGAAGGTTTTAACGACAACAATGTAGTTGTTTACACACAAAAACAAGCTGCTGACTATTTTAAACAAGCAAGTGAAGTCGCAACCCGCCCTTTTATCTATTTAAGTGCTGGCGTACCAACAAAAACCTTCCACCAAGAACTTATTTTTGCTGGTGAAAATGGCGCTAAATATAGCGGCATCCTTGGAGGTAGAGCAACATGGTTTGAAGGTGTTGCGGCCTATGCTAATGGAGGCAAAGAAGGTTTAAAACTTTGGCTAGATCAAACTGGTCGTGAAAATGTTGAGCATCTCAATAAGATATTAAAACAATATGCAACACCTTGGTACGATATCTATGGCGGTAAAGATAATATTGAAGTGATTGATGTTAAATTAGGTAATTAATTGCTAAAACAAAAAAGAACAGGTTTATTCCTATTTTTCCTGTTCTTTTTAATACCTCGCTCTAGAACCATGATTTAATATCAAACAAAAATAGCAAGATCTGTATTTTTAATTGTTAAATAGCTTTATCAAAAAATAGATCAACTTTACTAAGTTTAGCCATTGATTGTAGGTAATCCTTAATTTTAGATGAAAAAGTTAAGCTTTTAACACACGTCAAATTCCGTAAAACTGGAAACAAACAGATATCATCTAAAGATAATTGTCCATTACATGCATCTGGTGACACAATCAATAACTCAAGTTTATTTAATATAGCAGATACGGCAGACACTAATGAATCCGTTTGCATCAAACATTCATCAAACGATCCCATTTTTTTTGATTTACTATTAACAAAAGAATCGATAGCACTTTGTGTCGCAAACTCAGCTAAACCTAGTTTTATATAACGTGGACACACTAACTTATAATCATATTGTTGCAACTGTTTTATTAAATCTGTGATATCTGGCGATCTAGGACCTGTTAAAATGGGTTTATCGCCATAATTGTTATCAACATAATCAACAATGTCTAAACTTTCAGGCATATAGCTACCATCATCTTTTTGTAAAATAGGCACCATTTTTTCACCAATCATACGCTCTGGCGATTGAAAATCATCACTCAATAATACCTGTTTTTCAACCGGTATATTTTTTAGACCAAAAATCATTCTAGCCCTAACACAAAAAGGGCAATGCTCATAAATATACAGTTTCATTTTCGCTTCCTTAAGCGTTCAACCGCCCATAATAAAAAAACTAATCCCAAAAATAATAAAAAAACAATACTTGAAGCATACAAAGCTTTGGGATAACCGATTCGTACAACATTAATAAAAGGGTATGGATATTGATTAGTATAATAACCTCGGACAAAAATATAAATGCCGTAAGATAGCATTGATAATATTGATCCTATAATGACATGAACGTTGATGCGTCTAAATGGCCCCCAAATCAGCCAACTTAATAAACCCAAAGCAGGTATAACAGCATGTAAACTTTCGTTAGTGATTTTCATTAATACATTAGGTGGGGTATGGATACCTCTTAACACTAAATTATACACAATAGCCGTTATAATCACACCAGCCAAACCATTTAAACGAATAACTTTAAAACTATATCGATTACAATTGGGGTTAACAGATAGCCACAAACAACTTAATGCCAGCATCAAATTTGATAACACCGTAAAAAAGCTATAATAATAAATTAATCGACCTATGGAAGATTCTGGTTGCCAAGGACGAAACTTTGTATGCCAATAAATATAAGTTTCCATGGCAATAATTGCGATAGCAAACAGTGCTATAAAAAGATTAATACTTCGCTTTAGCATAAAAAATAAATATAGATAAAACAGTACATCAGTATATACCAAACAGTATAAAAGCAAAAAGTTAACTGATTATTTTAAATTAATGCAAATAATTTAAAATAATCAGTTTTTAATATATAAATAAAATGCAATTCAACTAAAACATACTAACTAATGTCTACTGAGTGATATAAAAATAAATAGGTAATTAAATGATTAATCAATTGTTGTTTAAACTCGACGCCAAATTTTTTCATCATAGTCGTTTATTCTATAATTTTTAACTATACCAATGGCAGCATTTGTCCAATTTTTGAGTAAGGCTTAATCTTTAGTTTTAATTTTCAGTGCGATATTTTATTAAATGTCTCATTTAATAAGTAATACATCCCTCCCTTTATAAGGCTGTTCAAATTCTGCCAAATAAGTCGGGAGGATTAAAGGATATCATATTCTATAAGATGCCTTAACGTTATCACGGTGAAAATACAAATAAAAATCAAAAATTTGACATAGCTATATATATTACCTTAACGCTTAATCAGTGTTATTTTCTTGCAAACATGACACAACCGAAGCGGTAAGTGGTGTTTTACCTACCATGATCAATTGTTTATCTTTTTTTATAGATACATTTTCAATGGCTAATACTAATGCTAACCAATACGAACAATAACCAGCATAACCAATTGAAGTATCAATATTAAAATGATTTTTTGCTTCAAACTGAATTTGATTAAAGTGGTGTATAATTTCATTTTTAAAATCTGGCGAAATACCGCTATACCAAACCCCGCCATACTGGTTATCATCGGCACTACCCCACAGTAAAGCATGTTCAATAGTTTGCGTGAATTCCGTTTTTTGTTCACTACGATAAACTTTTATTAATGGCGAATTAGCAGTAGGAAAAAATGGCGCTCTATTTACGTTTTCCCCTGCTAGAACTAGCATTGATGCAAACTCACCTTCATCTTTAATTGGAGCAGAAAACAGATGTGTATTAATCACCAAAAGCAACTCATCATCATGATCACTATCGTCTAACCATGTTTCTATAAATGTAGATGAATGGCTGGGATCTTCAATTTCAAAGCTAGCAGGATGACAAATTCTTTTTCCCAATGTTTCCATCCATAATGCCTTTATTTTATCGTTTGAAACTTCAACATCAATAAATAACCTAACATGCAAATTTGATTGTGTTAACGCAGTTGCAAATTTAGCTTTGTATTCTTTTTCAAAACGAGTAAAAATGGCCTTTAAACGCTCATCAAAGCTTTCAGATTTCATACCATCAATCACAGATAAAGTCGTATGGGGAATAACAATGCCACTATTGCGGTGTAATTTACTTATCATAAAAAAATCATTATTAACGATAGAGGCGGCATTTCTTGTTTCGCCCTGTTCTGTAATAAGTGAAAAGCCTAAAACATATAATCCTCTTTGCCCATAATGAATCAGTTTTTGTTTACGCTCTTCTATACATAAATTCCACTGTTCAATATAAATTAGACGATTACCATATAAAAAGACACCATATAAAAATATAAACAGCCAAAAAACAAAAGGAAAGGCAAAAAGGCCTGAAATAAAGAGGATATCTGATATGTCATAAAAAAAGCTGAGTGTAACAGTAATAATACAACCAAGCAAAATAAACACAATAAGCAAAACACCCCAGAACCAAAAATTCATTTTTTTAGCTTCAGGCAATGGGGCAGGTAGTGATGATAAATCGACAGACATTAGCTTTTTCCTACCTCTGATATTGATGAGATTAAAGAACAACCGCAAATGCTTTTATGACCATCTAAAGCAACTTGCTTACCTTGAATGGTAAAAGTTGAGTCACCTTCAATAATAGGATTAATACCATGACCTTTTATTGGACAACTAACTAAATCACCAACTAAAGCAACAGGTTTGCCAAAAACTGTCATTGTCGATGAAGCGGTAATTACTTTTCCACCATGATTTGTCAAATCACCTAGCCGAATAACTCCACGTAATTTACTCATGTTTTATTTCCTTTATTTTTTATATTATTAATTTCCACCTTTTGATATTGTGCATCTATTTTCTGATACTCTTCAAGCGAGCTAGCTTTGGATTTTTTGTCGATTTCTTCTGGCCAGTTGACTTTGATTGGCCATGTAAACTCATCTTCTGGCATCAACTCCCCATCTAAATTATTATCCGAAAACGCCATATAGCTATTTATCCACATCCATTCGTCATAACTTAAACTGCTATCTGTACATAAAATAAAATGGTCAATTACACTAGTAGTATTAGGTTTACATACCACACATTCAATACGGTAAGTTCTGGCCGTACCACCACTGGCAAGCGGTGCCGAAATTGAACTCATTACCCCTTGGATATCTGCCCAATTAAACTCTTTAACGGTTATCTCTTTAGTTCTAAAGGGCGAACGAGTAAAGGTAGCCCATGATCCAAAATACAATAAAAAATGATCATAAATATAAACCTTACCTGTTTTTCGGTTTAAACGGATAGGACAATCTTCGGGGGCATATAGCAGATAGAAAAAAAACTGAATTAAAATATAAGCAATATAAATAAATACAATACAACTTGGTATATATATAAGTTTATTTATTATTTTATCCTCAACTATACCAGGTATTACCATATACAATACAAATAAAATCATACACATCGTCAAACCTAGACAAATCATTGTGATTAAACGACCAATTTTCCCCCACCCTGTTAATCGTCTTGAAAATTCACAATAATCATCATTAGCATAACGTAATTTTTTATTATTACTTAAATGTAATTTTGTTGTATAAACCCCTTTGTATAAATCTTCGCGCCAACATGAGAGTTGCGGTTGATACTTTGATGGCATTATTACGTTCTCCCTTTTTTGTTTTTTTAATTGATAATATGTTCAATGCGTAGTGGCGATTTGGCGTCTTTACCTTGCCAGTAATGTAATATGTCAATCACTTTTTTCGCTTTTACCCTTAATTCGGCAACTTTTAGGTCTATTACCACGGTACTTTGGAGATTATTTATTCCCTAATTTTTTATACTCGGCATCTATTTTCTGATACTCTTCAAGCGAGCTAGCTTTGGATTTTTTGTCGAGTTCTTCGGACCAATTGATTTTTACCGACCACTCATATTCATCTGGCATCTGTTCGGTATCTAGGTTTTTATCCGAAAATGCCATAAAACTATTCACCCACATCCACTCATCGTAACTTAAACTGCTATCCATACAAAAAGTAAAGTGGTCAATTATATTAGTGGTATTGGGCTCACATACCACACACTCTATGCGGTAACTTCTGACCATACCACCACCAGAAATCGGTGCCGATACTGACGTCATGACTCCTTGAATATCTGCCCAATCAAACTCTTTCATTGTTATCTCTTTCACTCTAAATGGTGAGCGAGTAAATGTTTCTAACGAACCAAAATATAAAAGAAAATGGTCATAAATATAAACTTTACCTGTTTTACGATTAAAACGGATTGGGCAATCCTCGGGAGCATAGAATAGATAGAAAACAAACTGTAAGAAGAAATATATTAGATAAAGGAATAATAGCCCAAGAGGTATAAATATAGGTTTCCCTTCAGTTTCAAAAATAATAATGTAAGATGCAATATATACTGCAAAAAACGACAATAAAATAAGCATTATTAAACAAATAATAGTAACCCAACGTGGAACCCACTCCCATCCTATTGTTCGCCGAGAAAATTCACAATAATCATCATTAGCATAACGTAATTTTTTATTATTACTTAAATAATGGCGGGTTGTATAAACCCCTTTGTATAAATCTTCGCGCCAACATGAGAGTTGCGGTTGATACTTTGATGGCATTATTATGTTCTCCTTATTTTTGATGATTACAATTTATATTCAATATGTAATGGGGATTTTGCGCTTTTATCTTGCCAGTAATGTAATATGCCAATCACTTTTTTCGCTTTTACCCTTAATTCAGCCACTTTTTGGTCTATTACCACGGTACTTTGGAGATTATTTATTCCTTAATTTTTTTATACTCGGCATCTATTTTCTGATACTCTTCAAGCGAGCTGGCTTTGGATTTTTTGTCAATTTCTTCTGGCCAGTTGACTTTGATTGGCCATGTAAACTCTTCTTCTGGCATCAATTCTCCATCCAAATTATTATCCGAAAACGCCATATAGCTATTTATCCACATCCATTCGTAATAGTTTAAACTGCTATAGGCTGCTAGTAGAAAGTGGTCAATCACTTTAGTGGTATTAGGCTCGCATACCACACATTCTAGACGATAGTTTCTAACCATTCCGCCACTAGCAAGAGGAACTGATACTGAGGTCATACACCCTTGAATATCTGCCCAATTAAACTCTTTAACCGTTATCTCTTTAGCTCTAAAGGGCGAGCGAATAAAGGTCGACCATGCTCCAAAATATAATAGGAAATGGTCATAAATATAAACCTTACCTGTTTTTCTATTTAAACGAATGGGACAATCTTCAGGAGCAAAAAAAATATTCGAAGCCATTAGAAAGAAGATATACATACCAAAAAATACTAATAGACAACATGGTATAAATATAAATCTAGTTTTACTTTTTTCAAAAAAAATAATTGGTATAACAAAGTACAAGACTACTAATGATAATAAAACAGTTGCAGAAGCAATAGTTATCATAAGTATACGAAGCAAAGGACTCATCCCACTTAAACGCCTAGAAAATTCACAATAATCATCAGTAGCATAACGTAATTTTTTATTATTACTTAAATGTAATTGCGTTGTATATATTCCTTTATGCAAATCCTCGCGCCATGAGGAAACTTGCGGTTGATATTTAGATGGCATTATTACGTTCTCCTTTTTTAATTGATAATATGTTCTACACGTAGTGGCGATTTGGCGTCTTTACCTTGCCAGTAATGTAATATGCCAATCACTTTTTT
>NZ_FMWS01000081.1 GCF_900103255.1 Gilliamella bombi
CGGAAGCGACATTTAAAACAATTAAAACGGAATTTGTAAAAGGCCAACGTTTCAACTCAACGGCTGAGTTACAACGCGCTTTTTCGGCTTATGCTTATTGGTATAATCATAAACGATTACATTCTTCGTTAGGCTACTTGCCTCCCGTTGAATTTAAAAAACACTTACCCCTTAATTTTTTTGTTTGAAAATGTGTTGCCATTCCACCGCCTACCTTGCTGTAGACGGAGTAAGGGAAAATATTCATTTAAAATAAATATATTAGTTTTTAAATGAATGAATTGGAGCGGGAATTCTTCCACCTCGATTAATAAAATCACATGAACTAAATTTGTTTACTGACATAACGGGAGCATGGCCAAGTAAACCACCAAATTCAATGTTATCTCCTACTTTTAATCCCTCGGCTGGAATAATTCGCACCGCTGTTGTTTTGTGGTTAATCACCCCTATTGCAGCCTCATCTGCAATGATCGCCGAAATAGTTTCAGCTGGCGTATCGCCTGGAATTGCAATCATATCCAGTCCAACAGAACAAACACAGGTCATTGCTTCTAGTTTTTCAAGATTAAGTGCACCGTTATTTACAGCATCAATCATACCTGCATCTTCCGAAACAGGGATAAATGCACCGCTTAATCCGCCAACATGGCCACAAGCCATTACTCCACCTTTTTTAACCGCATCGTTTAGCATAGCTAGTGCTGCAGTTGTACCGTGTGTACCAACTGCTTCTAATCCCATTTCTTCTAAAATGTGTGCAACCGAATCACCAATTGCTGGGGTTGGAGCTAACGATAAATCGACAATACCAAATTTAACGCCTAAACGTTCAGAAGCTTCTTTACCGACCAGTTGCCCCATACGAGTAATTTTAAATGCAGTTTTTTTGATAGTCTCAGCTACAACATCAAATGGCTGACCTTTGACTTTTTCAAGTGCTCGTTTAACTACACCAGGACCACTGACTCCAACGTTAATGACACAATCAGCTTCACCTACGCCATGAAAGGCACCTGCCATAAATGGATTATCTTCAACAGCATTAGCAAACACAACTAACTTAGCGCAGGCCATGCTACTATTATCAGCTGTTAATTGCGCAGCTTCTTTAATGATATTTCCCATTTGCTTTACTGCATCCATGTTGATCCCCGTTTGTGTAGAGCCAACATTTACCGATGAGCAAACTCGTTCTGTCTGTGCAAGTGCTTGTGGAATTGATTTAATTAAAATTTCATCACCTTTATGATAACCTTTTTGTACCAGTGCTGAAAATCCACCAATAAAGTTAACATTAACCGCTTTAGCTGCTTCATCCAAAGTTTTAGCAAACGCTACATAATCTTTATCATCACTAGCACCGGCAATTAAAGATATTGGCGTAACAGAAATACGTTTATTGATTATTGGAATACCAAATTCTGAAGTAATCTGATCACCTACTTTAACAAGATCTTTTGCCAGACGTGTAATTTTGTTATAAATCTTTTGGCGTGCTTTTTCACCATCACTATCTATACAATCAAGAAGAGAAATACCCATGGTTATTGTGCGGATATCAAGTTTTTCTTCCTCAATCATTTTAATGGTTTCGAGGATCTGTTTTGTTTCCATTAGTATTATCCTTTTTTTAAAATATAGAATTAATATTATAAACGATGCATAGCATCAAAAATTTCTTCTCTTTGAAGATTGACTTTAACTTTTAGATTTTGACCTGTTTGCATCAACACAGTTTTTACTTCATCAAATGACACATTAATTTTAGATAGGTCAAGTAACATAATCATCGTAAAATACTCATCCATGATAGTTTGGCTGACATCTAAAATATTAATATTTAATTCATATAACTTTTGGCTAATACCAGCAATAATACCTGTTTGATCTTTACCAATTACCGTTAAAATGGTTTTCATAACACTCTCCCGCACAAAAAATAGACAATTAAATAATATTTATTGAGCTAACTATAATAGCATCTTCAAAAATTATCGAAATAGGAGTAGATTGTTTTTTTCAGTAAAAATATCAACACAAGAACTAAAAAGAGCAACTTATGGTAAATTTCTCAAAATCCACAAAATTGGATCATGTTTGTTACGATATCCGTGGTCCAATTCTAGAGCATGCAAAACGACTGGAAGAAGAAGGTCAAACTATCCTGAAACTCAATATTGGAAACCCAGCGCCGTTCGGTTTTGCTGCGCCTGACGAATTATTAATTGATGTGATTAGAAACTTACCTTCCTCACAAGGATATTCCGATTCTAAAGGCCTTTATTCTGCTCGTAAAGCAATCATGCAGTATTATCAAGCTCGCGGAATTAATAGTTTAGATGTTGAAGATATTTACATCGGTAATGGTGTATCAGAATTAATCGTTCAATCCATGCAGGCTTTACTAAATAGTGGTGATGAAATACTCGTACCTATGCCCGATTACCCATTATGGACAGCGGCTATTAGTTTGTCTGGTGGGAGCGCTGTGCACTATCTTTGCGATGAAGAATCAAATTGGTCACCTGATATTGAAGATATTAAACGGAAAATAACTCCAAACACTAAAGGAATAGTAATTATTAATCCTAACAACCCGACAGGCGCTGTTTATAGTAAAGAAGTATTACTTGAGATCGCTGAAATCGCTCGTCAAAATAACCTAATCATCTTCGCTGATGAGATTTACGATAAAATTTTATATGATGATGCAGTGCATTATTCAATTGCCGCATTGGCCCCCGATTTATTTGTCATTACCATGTGTGGCCTATCAAAAACTTATCGAGTTGCTGGTTTTAGGCAAGGCTGGATGGCGCTTTGTGGCCCAAAAAACCATGTAAAAGGCTATATTGAAGGCTTAAATATGCTAGCTTCAATGCGTTTATGTGCTAATGTGCCATTACAACATGCTATTCAAGGAGCGCTAGGAGGCTACCAAAGCATCAATGAATTTATTGTTCCTGGAGGTCGCTTATATGATCAATGTATGTTGGCATGGCGTTTACTTAATGAAATCCCTGGGGTTTCATGTACTAAACCACAAGGTGCCTTGTATCTATTTCCAAAATTAGATCAGAAAAAATTCAACATCCATAACGACCAAAAACTCGTATTAGATTTTTTGTTACAAGAAAAAGTATTACTTGTACAAGGAACTGGCTTTAATTGGCATAAACCGGATCACGTTAGAATTGTTGCTTTGCCTCATTCAGGTCAACTTGAAGACGCTATTGGAAGATTTGCTCATTTTCTATCTTCCTATAAGCAATAAATCGCTCATTGATTAATCCCCAGTTTCTGCTGGGGTAATTTTAATAGCTCAGCCAAAATAGATTTATAAAACCATATTTAACATTGTATTTTTATTGTTGTAAAATACGGCTTATCTTCCTGTTTGAAACTTGATATTTTGTACCCCATAGCCTCATAAAGCAGATTAGGAGTAACCAAGCACGTTTTATGCCACCAATACAGCTTTTTGATATATTTGTTGATTATGCTATACCTCAATTCAAAGTTCGTATCATCTTTTCTACCTTCTCATGTGTTTGTGGGTAGGCTGGTTTAGTCAATTTTTGCTTATTACTCGTTTTAACAAATAGGTGCTCAACTGCGCTTTACTGGTTCACGTCTGTATCCAGGATAAGGGGCATTCAATGTGGGTATTGGGCTAACAAAATTATTTTGTAAAAATTGTGCTGCATTAAATTGGGATTTATGGGAGTAAATGCCCGCATAGAGCTCATGTGAATAATCATCAATACCAACGAATAAATATTCTCACGTATTTTGTTTTTAAATAAAGGTTGTTAACATGTAGCATTTCGCTCGGATAAGTTTTGTTATAGCGTTTAGCCAAATCAGTGACAGTTATTTTTTCTTTATGATATAGGTGCCATATCTCTTGCCTGTGAAAAATTGGTTAGAAAATAGAAACATGTAATAATTAATGTATTATAGAAAAAGGTGACAGAATTAACTGTCACCTATGGCAATTAAATATATAAAATTCAATAGGATTTAAAATAATTAATAGACGCCATCCAACCAAAAAATTACTCTATTGAAATTATTATATATTTCTTTGAAAAATACTGCTTCGATTTTTAACTGACGCTATTTCTACAAAAGACCTTCTTCTTTAAATTTGGCAAGTACTTCGCGACCTTTTTCAGATAACTCCAGTTTTTTTAAATAAATTTTAAGTCTATTTTCTGATGCTGTAAAAAAACCCTTTGAATATTTGAGCATTGAAGGTAATGCTTCATCTGGAAAAGGAATGTTAGGGTTATTATATTCATCTTCATCAGGATCATAATCATCTTCAACTTCACTTTTAATAATCATTGATAAAAATGTATCAAACGAATTTGCAACAAACTTCAGATTAGTATTTTGTTCTAGATAGCCATTTTTTACAGACATGTCAAAATAGAGATCATTAACTTCATGATCCCAATAATAAACTTCGCCATTTGGGCTTAAGCAAAGTAGATCGCCATAATTAAGTGTTGCTACAGCAAAATAATTCTGAGGTATTCTATTCAGATATGTATCGTTAGTAGCCAATAGATCTTCTCTAGATTCCTTTGAGAAACCCAAAATAACCTCTAATGGCAATGATTCTCCATCACAATCAATACAGTAGTCAAAATTAACCTCAGTATCAAAAACAACTACATTATATTTTTTCAAAAAATCAATATAAGAATTGTTTGAATCTATTTTTAACTGTAACTTTGAAATACGTTTATCAATATTTTTTGGAACATTATATTTTGATTTAAGCATTCTAACTCCTAAAATATTGCTCATGTATAAGTATTAAGGCTTAGTCATTGTTGTGATTTATCTTTTTTTGTTATAAAAAATAAAATGATGAAACATTTTATATTAATACCAAAATTTCCATCTTTTTGATGTAAATTAAAATATTACATAGTGTATATATGTGATATTACCTTATCGTTTTAATTTATTATATAAGAAAAATAATCTTTTATTTGATATTGTTAATTTATAAATATTATTGTTAATAAAAACTGATTAATTTTTAAATAAATACGTATAGCCCAAATATAGAATCAAAAAACGATCATATTTATTGCTTATTTTTAATGATTATTTTTTTTAGCCTTTTAATTTCATTAATTAATTTTGGAATATCTTGTCGTGCGTGTGCAATAAATTCTTGATCATCTATTGTTCCACCAATAAGTTCAATATTTTTTCCACGATTACATTCAGTTCCTGTGAGAATAAAATTTGAGCCACTAGTATGATCTCTACCTTCTACATATGATATCCATGGCCCTTTTGTTGCTTTTTTACATCGCTGAATTATTAGATTCAATTCATCATCTGATATTTTATTATCATCTTGCATTAATGACTCCTTTTGAGGTTTTTGATTTGGTTATGAGTAGGTGTCATGGATCTTCTGATTGCTTCGTACATACCACCTCTATTATTTTGTTATTCTGGTAATATTGTTGCCTATATTGGACTGGCGATAACTTACCTTCAGTTGTGGTGTATACGATTATAATAAACTTAAATATATTCATAATGTTATTAGTCAGGTTCCTCATTTTAGTAACAACATGAATAATATATGTTTTAAGTGTATAAGAAAAGCTCAACGACTGTATTATCGCAATAAGTAGCTTTTAGTATGTTGTTATGTGTTCGTTTATTGTGAATTCGACCTGTATTCAAAATTAGTAAAGTCGCGGGTAGATCACTTTAATAATAAACATTTTTCCGTTCAGAAATGAGATACAAAACAAACTAATTTTTTATTAAAAAAACAAATCATCTTACTTTGTGTGTGGGTTTCATTTTGCATCTTGGTCTATTTATCGGTATAGTGATACTATCATTATTGTTTGGTTATAAATCATAAATATAAACGCCATGTCTGTTTATCAGAAAATTATTGTTATTGTTTTTGTTGGATTAATAAAGATTAGTTTTTTATATGCTAATGATAATCAGCAACTTCAATCTTTACGTCACGCTATTGAAGAACAAGAAAAACGTTTAGCACAACAAAAAGAAGAGCGTAATCAGTTGGTTAATAATCTTAAAGAACAAGAAACCAAAATAGCTAACCTTCTAACCTCAATTGAAAAGAATGACTTATCACTTAAGAAACTCGATCAAGAAATCAATAAGTTGATTGAACAAATTGATATATTAACTATAAAACAAAAACATCAACGAATTATATTATCAAAGCAGCTCGAAAGTGCATTTAAACTAGGCAAAACAACTGGTTTGGAGTTAATTTTTTCGGGCGAAAAGAGCGAACGTAATGATCGTATAATTGCTTATTACAGCTACATTAATCAAGCACGACAACAGCAAATTCACAATCTTCAAGATACTCAAACCCAATTGATCGAGAAGAAAATTGAGTTACAAAAAAAACAAGTTTTGCATAAAGAATTACAAATTAAACAGAAAGAACAACAAGTAGGACTTGAAAAAAATCGTCAAAATCGACAAAACACGATAAATTCTCTTGAATCATTGATGCAATTAAATCAACAAAAATTAACCGACTTGCGTAATAATGAAGCTAAACTACAGGCTAAAATTGCTCAAGCTGAACGTAAAAATAGACGTATTGCAGAAGAAGAAGCAAAACAAGCAAAATATATTGAAGAAAAGCAGAATAATTCTCGTTATACTCCTAATCCTGATGAGCTAGCATTAATGGCTCGCGTAAGTGGTATTGGTAAGCCACAACATCAGTTTAATTGGCCAGTGAATGGTAATATTGTACATCAATTTGGAGAATCACTCCAAGGTGAGCTACGTTGGAAAGGGATGGTGATTAATGCTAAAGATGGTGCTCAAGTTAAAGCCATTGCTGGTGGACGGGTCATCTTGGCTAGTTGGTTACAAGGTTATGGTTTTGTTGTTGCATTAGATCATGGTAAAGGTGATATGAGTTTATATGGTTATAACCAGCGTATTTTAGTTGAGGTGGGTGATAAGATTCATATTGACCAACCTATTGCATTGGTTGGTTCAAGTGGTGGGAAAAACATATCTGCTTTATATTTTGAGATTCGCCGTGATGGTAAGGCACTTGATCCGAGAGAGTGGTTAAAGTAATGCGTTGTTTTATTAACCTTTTTTTTATCATTTTCTTAGTGCTAAATTCCAACTATATATGGGCAGCAAAACTTGCAATAGTCATTGATGATTTTGGCTATCGCCAGCATAATGAAGAGCAAATAATTTCATTTTCTCCTAATATTACTATTGCAGTTTTACCAAATTCGCCTAATGCTAAACGTATTGCAACTATAGCCCATAATAATGGTAATGATGTGTTAATTCACTTACCTATGGCTCCATTAGGTAAACAGCCACTAGAAAAAGACACTCTATTTCCTTCGATGGATGAAGCTGAAGTAAACCGAATAGTGACAAATGCTGTTGAACAAGTGCCTTATGCTATTGGAGCTAATAATCATATGGGAAGTTTGATGACAGCAGATCTTACTGGTATGATAAAAGTTATGAAAGCATTAAGTCAATATTCGATGTTTTTTTTAGATAGTAAAACAATCGGTAAGACTCAAATAAAAAAAGCTGCTAGCTACTATAACATCCCAGTATTAACGCGTGATGTATTTTTAGATGCTCAACAAAAAGAAAGTGCTATTAGCTTGCAATTTGATTTGGCGATAAAATTGGCACGCAAAAATGGCGTTGCTATTGTTATTGGTCATCCACATCCACAAACAGTTAATATATTAAGGCAGAAGCTTGCAAATTTACCTTCAGATATTGAATTGACCAAGGTTAGTCAATTAATTACGGCAATACCAGCTTCAGCTAATCATAAAACTACACTAAAAGATATTTTTGAAAAATGTAAAAAAAACATTGATAGATTATCGAATTTTTAAAATTGAAAGATAATCATCATTTTTTTTCTAAAGTTCGATGGCGAATTTTTACTTGTTTGTTTTGTGCTTTAAAAAATGCGGCTAATTGTTCAGCAATAAAGACAGAACGATGTTGACCACCTGTACATCCAATAGCAATGGTTAAGTAACTGCGGTTGTTTTTTTCTAATAAAGGTATCCATTGATTTAAGTAATTGGCGGTTTGATAGATAAAATTGGATACTTCATTGTGTTGTAATAAATATTCTTTTACTGGCTTATCTAATCCTGTTAATGGGCGCAAATTCACTTCCCAATGTGGGTTAGGTAAAAACCTGACATCAAATACAAAATCAGCATCAATGGGTAAGCCATGTTTAAAGCCAAATGATTCAAAAATAAAGGTTAATTCACGCTCTTTTTTACCTAAAATACGTGATCTTAATATGTCTGATAGTTCATGTACTGATAGGTCATCGGTATTTATAACTAGGCTTGCGTTAGATTTTAAAGGTTCTAGATATTTTTCTTCAAGATCTATTGCTTCTTCAAGAGAATAGTGTTGATTGGTTAATGGATGTATCCGTCGTGTTTCACTATAGCGTCGAATTAACGTATTACGACTACAATCGAGGAAAAGTATTTCAGGTGTCACCGATTCGGGTAAACGTTGAAATATATCATTATTAAAATCAAATTGTTCAGGCAAATTTCGAATATCAATGCTAACTGCAACTGGCGTGTTGTGGTTTTTTAATGAGTTGGCTAATTGAGGTAATAAAGCAACTGGGATATTATCAACACAATAAAATCCCATATCTTCTAGAGCGCGTAGGGCGATTGATTTTCCCGATCCAGAGCGACCACTTACTATCATTATAATCAAAATATTAACTCCAATATCATTAATGTATTAAGTATATACTGTTTACTTCTTGATATGCAATTTCGAGTATAAATAAGTTTGCTAAGCAGTTTTAATTTTTTCAATCAATTGTTTTAGAGCTTGACCTCGATGTGATATTTGGCTTTTTTGTTCTTTTGTTAGCTGTGCTGCGGTGCAGCCTAGTTCTGGTACATAAAAAAGTGGATCATAGCCAAATCCCCCATCACCTTGTTCTTCATTTAAAATTAAACCATCCCATTTTCCTAAGCAGATGATAGGTGTTGGGTCGTTTTCGTGTCGCATAAAAACTAGCGCACAATAAAAGTAAGCGGTACGTTTTTCTTTTGGGATATTTTGTAATGCTTTAAGTAATTTTTGATTGTTACTTTTGTCGTTACCGTGTTCACCTGCATAACGAGCAGAATAGATCCCAGGTTGCCCATCAAGTGCATCGACCGCTAAACCAGAGTCATCAGCAATGACGGACAGTCCAGTTAATTTGGCAGTATGTCTTGCTTTTAAAAGTGCATTTTCAATAAATGTTAAGCCTGTTTCGTCGGCATCCGGTATATTAAATTGGCTTTGTGCTATAATATCAAAACCTGCATTAGCGAGTAATGTTTGCAATTCATTGACTTTGCCTTGATTATTCGTTGCTAAAACAATTTTTTGCATTTTAATTTCCTTTATATCAGTTGTTTATCTTTTATTCGCATGAGCAGATTTTATATAATGGTCGCTAATTTTATATTTCTATTTTTAAAAATCAGGTTCGCAGCTAAACGTCATACTTTCGCCTGTTTTAGGATGGTTAATTGTTAGTAATTGAGCATGCAATAGCAGCCTTTTAGACATAGTAAAGGCTTCAGGGTGGGCATAGAATTTATCGCCTAAAATAGGGTGACCAATGGCTTGCATATGTACCCGTAATTGATGTGATCGCCCAGTAAACGGAAATAATTGCACTCGTGTTGTGTTGTCTGGATTGCGTGAAATGACTTGATACTCTGTCAGTGCATGTTTGCCATTTTCTAAATCGACCATTTGCCTTGGTCGATTGGGCCAATCACAAATTAGGGGTAATTCAACACGACCAGAATCTTGCTCAAGATGCCCATGCACTACAGCAATATAGGTTTTTTTAGGAATACGTTCACGAAATTGTTTTTTTATCTCTCGATCGGCGAGTTTAGAAAGTGCGGCAACCATGATACCACTGGTTGCCATATCTAACCGATGCACGGATTCGACGTAGCTATATTTTTGTTGCAATCGGTGAATAATACTATCAATAAATTGAGGTTTATTGCCCGAAACCGACAAAATACCTGGTTGTTTATTTACAACCACAATATGGTCGTCTTGATGCAAAATCGATAGCCAAGGTTCAATAGGTGGGTGGTATTCCAAAAGCATTTATGTGTGACGTTTGTAAAATAAAATTATCACACATTCTAACAAACTCAACAAAAAGTGCTAGTTTTATAAATAAAGTCATTTACTCCAGATTGAATTTTTTGAGGATAAAAAGAACTGAGATATTAATACAGCCAAGCCAACAATAAAATAGCAAGCAAAAATAATAATCATCCATTGTGACATTTCAATTGTTAGAAATGTCCAAATTTTATCGGCACATGAACCATAAGCATTAAACAAACTAGGAAACCACGAATCTAATGGTAGCCAAGTAGGAAATTGTACGTTAATTGAGCAAGTATCATTTAGGTTAGGTTCAAATTGTAGATGAGCATGAAATGTTGCTAATGAAAAGCCTTTATAGGCGCTAAAAAGCCAAATGAAAATACCTATTAATCGAACAAAAATGTTGCGAGGAGCAATTATTCCAATAATGCTAGCCAACATGATACCAAAAATAGCGCAACGCTGATAAATGCAGAGAGTACAAGGCGCAAGCCCTAAACCATGTTGAAAATAAAGTGCGGTTATTTCAAAAGTAAAAGTAGAAAAGAACAATAAGAACCAAGCCAATCTAGCTTGTGAGTATTGATTAAGCAATGATAACATACTATTTTATTCCCTCATATTTCGATATAATCTTCTTTTTAATTATATTAAATATAATCTATCTTATTTTTATTACGATAGTGTAGTTTATTTTTGAGTAATGTAAAACGATTTTATTTATTGACGGCGGATTAATCATTCCTTATGCACTCAACGGTTCCACATACAAAACTACAAGTCTCATTTGTTACTATTTCTGAGGAAAATGCGACACAGCGTATTGATAACTTTTTAATCACCTATTTAAAAGGTGTGCCAAAAAGTATGATTTATCGCATTTTAAGAAAGGGTGAGGTTCGTGTTAATAAAAAACGGATTAAACCTGAATATAAATTAAATATTGGCGATGAAATTCGTATTCCTCCTGTTCGTATGACTGAAAAACCCACGCCAGAGATTTCGACCAAGCTTAATAAAGTCGCTGATTTAGAAAAGGCAATCATCTATGAAGATGAGGTAATGTTGGCAATTAATAAGCCATCAGGTATTGCTGTTCATGGTGGTAGTGGCTTAAGTTTTGGCGTGATTGAAGGATTACGCGCCTTAAGACCTGAAGCGAAATTTTTGGAGTTGGTGCATCGCATAGATCGCGAAACATCGGGCGTGTTATTGATTGCCAAAAAACGCTCAGCACTAAAAGCGTTACACGAGCAGTTGCGCCTGAAGCAAATGCAAAAAAATTATTTGGCACTTGTTAAGGGGAATTGGTCTTCTGAATGTAAAGTAATACAAGCCCCACTGCTTAAAAATGTATTAAAAAGCGGTGAGCGTGTGGTAAAGGTTGATAAAGAGGGTAAGCCTTCTGAAACGCGTTTTAAAGTTGAGGAGCGCTTCAATTTTGCCACTTTGATTAAAGCAAGCCCTGTTACAGGGCGTACACACCAAATTCGCATACACACTCAATACGCAAGCCATCCAATTGCTTTTGATGATCGTTATGGCGATAGGCAATTTGATGCGTTATTAGCTGATACTAAGCTTAATCGTTTATTTTTACATGCAGCAAGCGTAAGATTTATTCATCCTAAAAGTTTGCAAGAAATGCAATTAAATGCACCAATGGATGATGTTTTGCAGACTTGCTTGTCGTATCTAAGAAAAGATAAATATGAAAAAACAGAATCTTAAAATAAAAAAGGTAGTTAGTACGAATGAAAGATATTAATTTATATTTAATTAGACATGGTCAAACGCAGTGGAATATTAAAGATCAGATGCAAGGCTCTCAAAATTCACCTTTAACAGAGCAAGGTATTTTTGGTGCTAAAGTGACAGGACAGCATTTAAAAAATGTTCCTTTTATGCAAGCATACTCAAGTACACAACAACGAGCTATGGAAACTCGAGATTATATTGTTAAAGAAAATAATATAGTTATTCCTACTTTTGAGCTTGCTGATTTGCGTGAGATGGATTTTGGTATTTGGGAAGGCAAGAAAGTCCCTCAATTGAAAAAGGAGTTTCCAGAATTTACTACTTATTTGACAGATCCTGCTAATTTTGATGCTTCGGTCAATCAAGGTGAAAATTATTTTGATACCCTTTTGCGTATGAAGCAGGGGTTAAATACTATTGTAAAAAATGCACCTCAAGATACGGGTAATATTTTGGTTGTGTCACATGGAACGGTATTACGTATATTACTTTGTGTTTTAAATGGTGGTGATTGGCGTTTACATCGTGATGAGGATTATTTCCCTCGAATGTTAAATACTAGCATTAGTGTGGTTAATTATAAGCAAGGTAATGAACAATCTGAAGGGACATTTACTGTAAAATTCTTCAATAATGTGGATCATTTAGCTGATAAATAAGTATTTTGTTATCTTCTCGACTAATGGGTGCGTAAATAATTAGTCGAGAAGGTTTTGTTAATAAAATTATCGTTTATAAGCTGCATAACGTTTTTGTAGCTGTTTTAATTGATTAATTCTTGCATCAATTTTGGAAATCATTGTCTGATCGCCTTTTGTTTGATTCTTAGCATTTTGTAGTAGTTGAATGGATTGTTGAAATTGACCTTCTAATGCAATTAATTCCGCTCTAGCACTCATTTCTTTTGCTCTTGCATGTAATCCCCCGTAAGCAGTGACGAGTAATTCCCATCCATTTGAGTCATCATTATGGTCAAAAGTATAGCGATGTAACAAGCTTACGGCTTGTTGATAGTTTTTGTTTTTTATATACGAATTAGCCAAGTTTAGTTGCAATGCAGAACTGTTTGGTGCTTTTTTTAATGCTGCTTGTAGGCGAGTTATTGCAGTGCTGCTATTGTTGAGCGCTAAATCAATATCAGTCATTAAATCAATATACCAAATATTATTGGGATCACTATCTAATAATGGCTGTAGTTGTTGTTTCGCTTTTTGATTATTTCCACTTAGATTATCAGCTAAAGCATTAGCATAAATAATAGCTGTTTTACTTTGTTCATTGTTTAGTTTTTTATAATCTTCAACTAATAGCTTTGCGGTATTTTTATTTTTAGCCATTAATATGGCCAATCGAGCTTTCGCTAAATAGTAGTTTAATGACGGAGATACATTTTTTTTGCTATATTGCAATGAACGATTTCGAATATCGGTTAATCGGCTGTTAGGTAATGGGTGAGTAAGTAAAATTTCGGGAGCTTTACTACTAAATCGGCTTTGATCGGCAAGTTTTTGTAGGAATTCTGATGAAGCATAAGGATCAAACCCTGCTTTAGCAAGCGTTCTTAAACCAACACGATCGGCTTCTTGTTCATTACTTTGCGTAAAACTAATCATATTTTGAGCTGATCCTGCCATGGTGCTTGTCATCGCCGCCATGCCAGCTTCGGGATTGGCTAATGTTAATAGTAGAGAGCCTAATGTTGCCCCCCAAACATAAGGGCTATTACGGTTTTGGTTTTCCATTGCTCTGGCTAAATGGCGTTGGGTGACATGGCCAATTTCATGAGACATAACAGAGGCTAATTGACTTTCATTGTCGGTGTCTAATATTAGTTTAGAATGAATGACGACATTCCCACCAAAAAAAGCAAATGCGTTAAGTACTTCACTTTTCATAATATAAAAATGGAATGGCGTTTTTACTGATTCTGATTTTGATACTAATTTTTTGCCTAGATCATTAATATATTGGTTTAAAACAGGGTCGTTTATTATGGGAGCACTTGCTCGTAACATTCGCATATAATAATCGCCCATTTCCATTTCTTGGCCAATGCTAAGCGTTGTGGCTGCCGCAGTACCAATATCAGGAAGGTTAATATTATCAGCATAAACGATAGATGTACTTTGTAATAATAATGAGGTGGATAATACCAATGCGATTGTTTTTTTTAACATTATTCTAACCAATTAAAATAAGAGTTGCGTTGATTTATTCTAGCTGAAAAAAACAACAATATCACTTTGAATTTATAATTAGGGGTTTAACTTATTTGGTGTAATGAGTGTTATGAATAATAATACTTATTCTTGAATTGATAAAATAACAACAACTACATTAATGCGTTGTTGTTATTTTGATTTTTATGATTGGATTTATTATACTTTTTGACGGCGGCTTTGGATAAATTCAATGATATTGTTGACTTTCACCATTACTTTATCACCACCTGAACGGTGTTTGTATTCTACTTCTCCATTACCGAGGTTGCGTTCACCAATTACGATAGTGTGAGGGATCCCGATTAGTTCCGCATCAGCAAACATTACGCCAGGGCGCTCTTTTCGATCGTCAAATAAAACTTCAATGCCAGCAGCTTGTAAATCAGCATAAAGTTTTTCGGCTGTTGCTTGAACTTCTTCGGATTTGTGCATGTTCATTGGAATAATGACAACGCTAAATGGAGCAATCGCTTCTGGCCATACAATACCACGATCGTCATGACATTGTTCAATTGCAGCAGCTACAATGCGGCTTACTCCAATGCCGTAACACCCCATAATCATAACGTGGTTTTGTCCATCTTCACCTTGGACTGTTGCTTTCATTGCTTGTGAATATTTTGTGCCAAGTTGGAAGATATGTCCCACTTCAATACCACGTTTAATTTGTAATGTGCCTTTGCCATCAGGACTAATATCTCCTTCAACCACATTACGGATGTCTTCAATGCGAGGTAAAGCAGTGTCACGTTCCCAATTGATATTAAAATAGTGTTTATGATCGATATTGGCACCAGCGCTAAAATCGCTCATCACAGCCACATCACGATCGATAATAATTGGCATGTTTAGATTTATTGGACCTAGCGAGCCTGGTCCTGCATTCACAATCGCACGGATTTCTTCTTCGGTTGCAAATTCTAGTGGTGAGGCAACAATATCAATTTTTTCGGCTTTGATTTCATTTAATGTATGATCACCTCGAACCAGTAAAGCTACTAATTGATGACCACTCTCTTTCGTGGCTTTAACCATCAAGGTTTTTACGGTTTTTTCAATCGGTAAATTGAATTGCTCGACTAATTCGTCAATAGTTTTGGCATTGGGAGTATCGACTAAGTCCATTACTTTTGTAGGTTCAGCGCGTTTTTGTGTTGGTGCTAATGCTTGAGCCATTTCTATGTTAGCCGCATAATCAGATTCGGTTGAAAAAACAATATCATCTTCGCCACTGTCGGCTAATACTTGGAACTCATGTGACCAGTTACCACCAATTGATCCTGTATCAGCACGCACCGCTCTAAAGTTTAAACCAGCACGTGTAAAAACTGCGCTATAGGCTTTATACATTTCATCATAAGTTTCTTGTAATGATTCTTGTGTAGTATGGAAAGAGTATGCATCTTTCATAATAAATTCACGTGAACGCATCACACCAAAGCGAGGGCGTACTTCATCTCGAAATTTGGTTTGAATCTGATACACGTTAAGTGGTAATTGTTTATATGAGCTAACTTCATTACGTAGTAAGTCTGTAATGACTTCCTCATGAGTTGGGCCTAGAACAAAATCACGGTCGCCACGATCTTTAATACGTAATAATTCAGGACCATATTGTTCCCAACGTCCGCTTTCTTGCCAAATATCAGCAGGCTGTACAACTGGCATCAATACTTCTATTGCACCGGCTTTATTCATCTCTTCACGGACAATATTTTCTACTTTTTTAAGTACGCGGTAACCAGTGGGAAGCCAGGTATATAATCCAGCAGCCACTTTGCGGATCATGCCTGCACGTAACATTAATTGATGGCTAATGACTTCAGCATCAGCAGGTGTTTCTTTTAACGTAGAAAGAAGATATTTACTGGTTCGCATAAATTTATCCTAAAAAAATTTATTTATAAATATATATGATAAAAATGTGAGCTAGTTTAGCAGTACCAAGCGTAACACTAAAGTAATTTTATTGGTAATTATTGTGAATAATAAAGATTAATTGTAAATTATTAGCATTAGTAATTAAATGGAATTGATATGAAGAAATTAAATTTATCGCACTTCATTACTGCCTTTTTTGTGGTTTTGGTACTATACCAGCCAATTAAATTTATTATCTATCATTTTACTGATTTAAGTTATGATGAAATTTTGGATTTTGGTTGGAGAGGAGATGGTTGCGAAACTAAAGATGGCCGTCGGTTAGATTATATCGATTGTCCTTGTGGCACAGGATTAATAGAACCTGATGATTTTTATAAAATTAGTAATGAAGGGGATTTTTATTACAATGATAAGCTCTTGGGAAAAGTTATCCTAAAAACAAAGCCAAGTTATTTTTCTGGCGGTGAAATTCTAACAGGCGGCGAATTAGAAATTGAGAATTTAGAAACAGGAATAATTTGTTATTATGATTCAATTCTTGATTGAAATACAATCTTTAATATGTAGGAAAACACCCAGTTGTTTACACTTCATAGTTAAAATAATCCTCTAAAAACATTTAAGACATTTTACAGGAAACCGTTTTATGCGATTTTACGGTAATTTAATTATTAATAAATTGTTCTTAAATTTTTGTTTTCTATCTTTTAAATCCTGACTTATTTGCTGATTATGCTGTAAATTATCATAAGTGCCTATGCATATTGCTTTTGGTGCTTGCGAGAAAATTTTGTTTAAACATATCTGCTGTAACCTTGTTAGCCAAAATAAGCGTTTAATACCATAGCCCATGTTTTTATTGTCGTCACGTTTATTACTTAACGTTGAGGTTTTCTATTAATTGCTAATCGTTAGATTATATAAATATGGAATGGCAACACATTTTCAAACAAAAAAATTAAGGGGTAAGTGTTTTTTAAATTCAACGGGAGGCAAGTAGCCTAACGAAGAATGTAATCGTTTATGATTATACCAATAAGCATAAGCCGAAAAAGCGCGT
>NZ_FMWS01000012.1 GCF_900103255.1 Gilliamella bombi
AAAGGAAAAAGATGGTTATGCAGAATTTATGATAGAATTACAATATCAACAATTTTGTTTAGACTATACATTAGGAATAGAAATCAATGAGTTATTTTCTAGAATGGGATGTATTTTAAGCTATATTCATAGCTCTATAGATTATGTAGATAAATATAATCTCGTCAATTCAGATGATAAAATGAATATTATTATATTAACTGAATACTTTGAAACTGAGGAGCTATCTAATTTATTAGGGCTTTGTATTCTATTTGAACGGCAGGATTGGTTTGAAACTATCGTTAAAGCTGTCGATTTTGATCAAGAAAATCGAGAGAAAGCGTTAGATAGTTTAATTGCGATGAAAATTCCAAACTATCCAATTACTGAAGAAAAAACACCACGAGAACTAAGCTTTCGTAATCCCCTTTATAGCGCTATTCATGCGGAAACTGACAAAGATACATTAAAGTTTTTAGATGAATACTTACGCCATTGGTATGACGGATTGCGTAAAACTGGATATAGTTATATTGATAGTCATTTAAAACAACAGGGCGACTCTAGAGATACTTGTTCTTTTGTGGGCTACTGGTGTTTTGAAGCCGCTGCGGTAGCGTATTTAAAAGATATTGATGATAGCAGCCTACACCGTTTTATTTATTACCCAAAAGATATGGTTGAATATGCTCGCAATAATCGTAAATAGCTAAGCTATAAAGTAATTCGCTTTCTACTTTCTGGATTAACCTATAGAAGATGGTGGAATGGATTTGTACTCATTACTAATAAACAGGTATTGCATTAATAAAATATAAGGAGGCTATTGTGTGGTCTAAAGTTACCCTAGCAAGATTACCTGCAGTTAAACCAATAAAATTGGTTAATTGGCTTAGTATTTTCGTATTAGTTTTTATTTGCTTACTTTTTTTGATGCTATTTGTTTTTCAAATTGACATTATGAATAATAATTTTATTATAATACTTACTGTTGGTGCATTATTTATCTCTGGATTACTTTTTAGCATTCGTCTTTTTATTTATGGTCTAGCTATAGAAAATGTTAAAATTTGGGATGAAGAGATTAAACAGCATGAGGAAAGCTGGCAAAATTGGGCCAGTCAATCAGTAGCAGTGCTACAAAGTGTTGTTATTACGCCACAAAATTTATCTAGTGACGACTTCCAAAGCGATGAAAGCGACCTGAATTTTGCTGCTAATGAAATATTTAAGTTTAGAGAAACTGACGCTCAATTCTATTTAGACAGCTATGAGTGGATTTTTTCTAATTTATACGATTGTTTAAATTCGCTTGAATTAAGCTGCCCTCTACTTGTTTTACAATTGGATACAAATGAACAGAAAAAGAAAAAAGAAAAACTAATTCAAAAGGCATATAACAATGTAGGATTAAATTTACCCTTAGAATTTAGTTATCCAGATATGTTAAATGATAATAAATTCGATCTTAACCAATTAATTGATAATGAAGATAGTGCCCTCTATTTAATTATCACCGATAATGTTCAAGCAATAGATAGCTCTGCTTTTATGAGTGCATTATTGCTTACCAATGCTCCTTTATATACCAATATAACAAGTTTGCAGCCTGAAAGCTATCTGTTACGTACAATGAAAACCACTCACGATACATTTACTCAGGCGATTGCACAAATGAATGAAATTCAACAGGAATTTAAGAATATTCAACAAGTCTGGTATAGTCAACTTGACCAAAAATCCATGAGACAATTAAGAACACTTTTTTCTCAACATGAGATAATACTTTACGAATCAGATAATTACTTAGCAACTCATGACTTAGATGTCTACTTTGGATATCCCAATAAAGTACTAAGCTATTGGTTATTGTTAGCACTAGCTATCCAGTCTGTAAAAAAACAAAATCAAACCCAACTTGTTGCCACAAAAGTGGCTGATGAATTAGTATTCACTGTGATTAAACCTTGAATATCAGTATGACTCTCAAAACAATATGATCATATAAAAAAATTATGATTAAGGTAGATTTCTTGAATAGAGATAAATAGTTTCATATTTAGAAAACATTAAATAACTGTAGGTAGCTCAGACGACGCTGGTGTTGTAACTCATTAAAGAATAAAAATCATGATAGCCAGAATAGAACTCAATCAACTTGAAAAACGCATTAAAGACTACTTATTGACTTTTTTACTTTTTAAATGATGCATTGTTTAGTGAACTGGCTTATGACTATCGAAATAACCAAACTTATTAAGTATATTTTATTTCTACAAATCATCACCCAAAAAACCGTCAAAAATCACTTTGATTTTATTTATGTTTTTGTCTTTATGTTTGTACGTTAAATAAAAAGTGAAAGTTTAATAAAACTTACCTACATCTAAATAACAATAATTAACACCGTTAACAACTTATAAATATAAATAAAGCTAGCAATCTTATACTATTTATGGTATAAAACGTGCGCTACATTTCACATTATTTTTTTGCAAAAGTAATGATGGATAAAAGCATTAAATTTAATGATTAATTAACGTTATAACACACACATATCATTACACTTTTCCGGGGTGCCTTTTACTTTATGTATAGGTCGGATAGAGCGGATATGTGGAGGCATAACCCCAACGTCAAAATGAGGAAATCATGACTACAGTATCAATGCGCGATATGTTACAAGCGGGTGTACACTTTGGACACCAAACTCGTTATTGGAACCCAAAAATGAAACCATTTATTTTTGGTGCACGCAATAAAGTTCATATTATCAATCTTGAAAAAACAGTACCATTATTCAACGAAGCATTAGCTGAATTAAACAAGATTGCCGCTCGTAAAGGTAAAATTTTATTTGTTGGTACAAAACGTGCAGCTAGCGAAGCAATTAAACAAGCTGCTGAAAGCTGTGGACAATACTACGTTAATCACCGTTGGTTAGGTGGTATGTTGACTAACTGGAAAACAGTACGACAATCAATCAAACGTCTAAAAGATTTAGAAACACAAGCTAGTGATGGTACATTCGATAAATTAACCAAAAAAGAAGCACTAATGCGTGCTCGTGAAATGGCTAAATTAGAAAATAGCTTGGGTGGAATTAAAAATATGGGTGGCTTACCTGATGTGATCTTTGTTATTGGTGCAGACCACGAACATATCGCTATCAAAGAAGCTAACAACTTAGGTATTCCAGTCATTGCTATTGTTGATACTAACTCAGATCCTGATGGTATTGATTACGTTGTTCCAGGTAATGATGATGCGATTCGTGCAATTCAATTATATGCAAATGCAGTTGCTGAAGCAGTACGTTCTGGTCGTGAACAAAACCAATCTCCAGTATCTGAAGAAAGCTTCGTAGAAGAAGCGCCAGCAGCAGAGTAATAAACTCAAATATTTTCAGGGTCGATAATAATATCGACCCATTCTAATGAAAATCATCACAATGGTTAAATAGAGGATTAAAAAATGGCTGAAGTTACCGCTTCTATGGTAAAAGAACTGCGCGAAAGAACTGGCGCAGGTATGATGGAATGTAAAAAAGCATTAGTTGAAGCAAACGGTGATATCGAACTTGCAATTGACAACATGCGTAAATCAGGTCAAGCAAAAGCAGCTAAAAAAGCAGGTCGTGTTGCGGCTGAAGGTGTTATTATTTCTAAAATCTCTGCGGATAAAAAATTTGGCGTAATATTAGAAGTAAACTGCGAAACAGACTTTGTTGCTAAAGATGCAGGATTCTTAGCATTTAGTGATAAAGTTGCAGAGGCGGCATTAACAGAACGCATTAGCGATATTGCTGCATTACAAGCTAAATTTGAAGAAGAGCGCACAGCTTTAGTTGCTAAAATTGGTGAAAACATCGGTATTCGTCGTGTTGCTGAAATTGCTGGTGACGTAGTAGGTAGTTACCAACACGGTGCTCGTATTGGTGTATTAGTTGCTGCAAACGGTGCTGACGATGAATTAGTTAAACACATCGCAATGCACATTGCTGCAAGCAAACCAGAGTACGTTGATCCAAGTGACGTACCTGCTGACGTGGTTGAACATGAACGTAACATTCAAATTGATATCGCAATGCAATCAGGTAAACCACGTGAAATCGCTGAAAAAATGGTTGAAGGCCGTATGCGTAAATTCACTGGTGAAGTATCACTAACTGGTCAACCATTTGTAATGGAACCTTCAAAAACTGTTGGCGACTTATTAAAAGAAAAGAGCGCAGCAGTTACTTCATTCATTCGTTTTGAAGTGGGTGAAGGTATTGAAAAAGTCGAAGTTGACTTCGCAGCAGAAGTTGCAGCAATATCAAAACAATCTTAATTGTTTTATAAAACCGCCGTTAAGGCGGTTTTGTTTATCTACAAAATATTTTAAAATTACTGCTAGATAGGAGCCCTAGCTCCTTATTTTATTAAATAACGAAACAGTGAGACATCATATGGTAACCCCTTTTTATAAACGTATTCTTCTTAAACTCAGTGGTGAAGCACTACAAGGTGACGAAGGTTTTGGTATTGATGCAACCGTTCTTGATCGTATGGCTCAAGAAATAAAAGAGCTTATTGAAATGAATGTTGAAGTTGCTGTTGTTATTGGGGGTGGTAATCTATTTCGTGGCGCAGGGCTTGCTAAAGCGGGAATGAACCGAGTAGTTGGTGATCACATGGGCATGCTTGCAACTGTCATGAATGGACTTGCGATGCGAGATGCATTGCACCGAATAGAAGTAAACGCTCGCCTAATGTCAGCCATTCCATTAAATGGCGTGTGCGATGACTATCGTTGGACTGAAGCAATTAGCTTGCTTCGTCATGGTAAAGTCGTTATCCTTTCTGCTGGAACTGGTAATCCTTTTTTCACAACCGATTCAGCAGCATGCTTACGGGGTATTGAAATTGGTGCAGATGTTGTCTTAAAAGCGACCAAAGTAGATGGTGTTTACTCTGCCGATCCTGTTAAAGATCCAACAGCAACACTTTATAAAACACTAAGCTATGAAAAAGTGCTTACAGATGAGCTTAAAGTAATGGATTTAGCGGCATTCACATTAGCAAGGGATCATAATTTACCAATTTGTGTCTTTAATATGAATAAACCTGGAGCGTTGCGTCGTGTTATATTAGGTGAACAAGAAGGGACATTAATTAATAACAAAGCAACAGTAACCAGTTAATTATCTTTATTTTAAATAAGGCTTTTATTATGTTAAACGAGATTCAAAAAGAAGCGCAAACGCGCATGGAAAAAAGTATTGATGCGTTTCAAAATCATATTTCTAAAGTAAGAACGGGTCGCGCATCACCAAGCTTATTAGATGGTATTATGGTTGAATATTATGGTAGTCCAACGCCATTACGCCAACTAGCTAACATCGTTGCTGAAGATGCAAGAACGCTAGCGATTACTGTATTTGACAAATCACTTACGCCACTAATTGAAAAAGCAATCTTAACATCAGATTTAGGACTTAACCCAGCATCAGCAGGTACCGTTATTCGCGTTCCATTACCGCCACTAACCGAAGAACGCCGTCGAGACTTAACCAAAATTGTCCGTAACGAAGCAGAACAAGGTCGAGTATCGATCCGTAATATTCGCCGTGATGCCAACGACCAAATCAAAGCATTACTAAAAGATAAAGAAATATCTGAAGATGATGAACGTAAAGCACAAGATTTAATCCAAAAAGCGACAGATGCCGCAATTAAAAAATTAGATACAGTGCTTGCCGATAAAGAAAAGGAACTAATGGAATTCTAATTTTTATCTTCTTTTTTCTCTTTTCTTCCAAACGCTTTGTTTTATAAAGCAGAGCGTTTTTCCTTGATTTTAAAAATCGGTCAGTAAATGAATTGATTTTATTTATTTTTTAATCTAATTTTCATCCAAAACAGCCCCCTAAAACAGTCATCCAAAACCGAACTCCAAAAAAACATCCCACAGCACCAACATCCGCCGTTACCTCACTACGCACAATTATTTACAAAAAAGTCCGCCAAAAAACTAGCCAACTATTTTATAAATGGTTATACTTTTATCGCTGTAGGAAAACAAGCTTATTAAATAAGCGAATAATTATAAAAATTCAAATAAAATAAAACAAAATATTACTTGACACGAGGAGCGTAATGTATTATCATTTTAGCTACCAGGCACTGGTAAACCTATGTCTTAAATTTATCAAATAACCCTATTCGACGATTTTTTGCACGAAACTCATTTATATCATCGAAATTATCTCTCGAATTATTATCGAAATTATTCACAAAATTATTTGCAAAAATCTCATTAGCATTAGCGCCATTGTTGTTATTGCCGTACTCTTTAGAATCGCAGGCATTATCGGCCACGACTTCTGAGCGCATTCATGGTACTGCACCTTATTTAACCTTTGATGGCGGTGTTACTAAAGTGACTAAAATAGAGGACTTATTAGGTATTAAGTTATCGGATGGTCGAACATTCACACCGCAAAATAATCCTTCATCATCGACAGCGCCAATCGAGTTACCTAATGTAGGGGATGCTTTTGCTGATATTGAAATGATAGTTCCGTCATCAAGCGACTCAATAAATATAAATGACTTAGTAACACAAGGTAAATGGGGCGATGATGATGGCGATGGACAGGGAGTGGATGGAGTTAGCGCATCAGGGAGTATATCGTTAGTAATAAAAGATAAAGATGGCAATACCGTTAATCGTAGTGATACATTAAGTCTATGTAAGGCACCTTATAAGGTAACCTTAGATAGTTCAGAGGGAACTTTAAAGACTCGTTATGGCATGCCGAATAGTAGTACTTTTAGTGGAGGAACAGCGGAGTATTATATCACTCCGCCATCACAGCCCGTTATTTGTTCGGTCAGGCCGAATCTAAATTATGGCACAGGCAAGTATGTAGGCCCATCTAGCATGTGGAATCCAGCAAAGCGCTTTCTAACTCAATCAACAACCCCATCATCTTACGGTTTAAATTTTCCAACGACTGGTTCAGATGGATTGTATTTTGATTTGGATATAGGTGGAATAGATGTAACTCAGTTGAATTGGACAGTTAACACGAGTGGTAGTCTAAATGCAACAGTGAGTTGGACAAGGCCGCTAACAGGGTCATTCACAACCCCATGGGGAGGAACGATGCCAGCTGATGACTGGATTAAAGATAAATCCAAGAATGTAACACGGGTAACGTTGCATGGTCCAGAGGCAAGAAGCCAGTGGAAGAATCCTAGTCCTAGTCAAATTACCGTGCCATCTTTGCCGCAGACATTTGAGTTGGTTGGTAGGGATAGAAGTGGTAATGAGGTGAGGTATGGCTTTGTGTTGAGGCAGTGGTTCGTCAATCGTGGTGATCAATCGAAAACTTATAGTGACCAGTTAGCATGGTGTAATGGTTTGGGTTATTGCATACCGAGGGTAAGGGATTTAACCAATGCGAAGTGTGGTACAGGGGGGGATGAGTTTTTTCCCATGTATAAATGGCATAAATGGCGCAGCACCTAGTTCATCAGATAATAATTACATGCGTCACATAGGCGCTGGATTTTTCACGGAGTGGGGCGACATGCACGTCTACCCCCCTGATGCGGGCTTCGTCTACGGCTACTACTGGACGGGCGACGCTACAGGTAGCAGCCAGTTCAATGTCTACTCGTACCTCGGCGGCGTCCACAGCGACAGTGCCAGCAACTCCCGCTATGGCCTTTGCACCGCACCTTAGCTTTTAGCGTTTAGTTCTTAATCCTTAGGGAGCAGAAGGTCTTATGGTGCCTGAGAGGACAATATAGATAAGAATAAAGCCCCCGCGCAAGTTGGGGCTTTTAGCAGGCAAAGCTTGCGAGCCTTGCAAATTTATGGTTCGCCAATAAGTAGTTAAATGTTGATTATTATCCGTAATAAATCAGCAAAAAATTAATCAACTTTATTTTAGCCTTAATTTTGTTACGTTTATGCCGATTTTATGTATATAATTAACGTAAATTCATCTATTGTGTATTATTATGGCTAATGTATCTTCGTTTCGCCAAAAGCAAAGCACTATTTTTGTCGCATTTCTAGTCACAACTTTTATTGTTGGTATTGCTGGTGCTTTACAATCTCCTACTTTAAGTCGATTTTTAACTTTTGAAGTTAATGTTAATTCACGGCTAGTTGGACTTTTTTTTTCTGTTAATGCTTTAGCAAGTATTGTGGGTAGCTTTTTATTGGCTAAATATTCCGATAAAAAGGGCGATAGGCGTTATATTGTTATATTTTGCTGTTTAATGGGCATTGCTAATAGCATTACTTTTGCGTTTACACGTCACTATTTGGTGTTAATCACGCTGGGTGTTTTGTTTGCTGCGTTATCGTCTGCTGCTATGCCACAAATTTTTGCTTTAGCACGCGAATATGCCGTTAAAACTGGGCGTAATGTTGTGGCATTTAATTCACTTATTCGAGCTCAACTTTCGCTTGCTTGGGTATTTGGCCCACCAATTTCTTTTGGCTTAGCTATTAATTTTGGTTTTACGGCAATGTATTTAACGGGCATGTGCATGTTTATGGTCGCGATGCTGTTTGTTGCTATTTTTTTACCTTCGGTTGAAAAAAATCCTACCTCACAACTAAATAACGAAGCAGAGTTACAAGCAGCAAATCAACCACTTTGGAAGAATACAAATGTGCTTTGTTTATTGCTATCTACGGTATTTATGTGGACAGCAAATATGATGTATATTATTGATATGCCAATTTATGTTGATGTTGTATTACATCTTTCAGATTCATTGCCGGGTGTATTGATGGGGCTTGCTGCTGGTATCGAAATTCCAGTTATGCTTATCGCTGGATATTTAGTGCCACATTTAGGTAAACGAAATCTGTTTTTTATTGCGATTGTTTGCGGTTTGATTTTTTATCTTGGTATGATTTTTTGTACTGGTAAATATGCCTTATTAGCATTACAGCTCTTTAATGCTCTATTTATTGGTATTGTAGCTAACATTGGTATTATCTATTTTCAGGATTTATTGCCTACTCGAATGGGAGTGGCTTCTACTTTATTTAATAATGGTATTATTTTCAGCATAATTATAGCTGGAATGTTGCAAGGATTTGTATCAGAAGCCTATGGACATGAGGTTATCTATTGGATTGCGTTAGTAATGGTTGCGATATCATTGTTATTCTGTACGTTGGTGAAAGATGTAAAAACTAACGTGGGCTGAAAGTAGATGAATAGTTAGATAATTAATAACAAAATCAATAGTAAATAAATAATTAAGTGTAATTTGTCTTCTTAATAGTTAGGAAGACAAATTACTGAAACAATTAAAGATTAGATGTGTTTAACAGTTTTTCATAAAAGGCATAATCGGTCCTTTCATAACCCAATGGCGTAATGGCAATAAAGTTGGCATTAGCGGCATCAAGTTCTTTATTGTCATCAAGTATTTGTAAATTGCGTTTTGCTCTAAACCAAAAGTAATCGTTGCCTTCGGGATCTTGTGTTGGTATCACCATAAAACGACTTACATCGCTATCGCCTTGTTTTGTTATTTTCAAACCTTTAATTTGTTGTGCTGTACATGCAGGAAAATTAACGTTAAAACAAATATTTTGCGCAGATGGTAACGAAAGTAATTTAGCAATAACTGTTTGAGCGTGATGTTTAGCACAACTCCAGTCAGTTGGCTGGTTATCTTCACTGGTTAATTGACTCAATGCAATTGCAGGAATGCCCAAAGCCATAGCCATCATTGCCGCACCAACAGTGCCAGATAACACTGTTTCAAATCCTACATTTGAGCCATTATTAATTCCAGATAGTACTAGATCGGGTAGGTTGTTAGCCATCAAATATTTAATTGCAAATAGTGAGCAATCGGCAGGTGTGCCATAAACGGCAAATTCTTGTTTTCCACGTTGAACAACTCTAAATGGCGTTTTTAAGCTCACTGAACAAGATACTCCACTTTGATCTATGGCTGGTGCAACTACCCAAACCTCGTGAGCTATCTTTTTTGCCACTTCTTGCAATAGTTTAATACCTGGTGCATCAAAGCCATCATCATTGACTAGTAAAACGCGATTAACTAACTTTTTTAACATATTATTTCCTTATTGAGCAAATGTATTACATTCGTTTATTGCACCGTTATCAAACCCACGTTTAAACCAAGTATAACGTTGCTTAGATGTACCATGGGTAAAACTATCAGGTACAACATAACCTTCGCTTTGTTGTTGCAAGCGATCATCACCAATGGCTTTTGCGGTGTTTAAAGCTTGTTCAATATCACCTTCATCCAGCCGATTTTGCTGTTGCATTGCATTGCCCCACATGCCAGCAAAACAATCGGCTTGGAGTTCTAATTTAACCGACAATTGGTTATTTGTGATTGTGGACTGACCTTTTTTTAATTGTTCAACGTGGCTAAATGTGCCTAGCAAATTTTGGACATGATGACCAACTTCATGCGCAATTACATAACCTTGAGCAAAGTCGCCACCACCACCGAGTCGCTGTTTCATCTCTTGATAGAAAGACATATCTAGATAGACAGTTTTGTCAATACTACAATAAAATGGTCCCATAAAGGTTTGACCAGTGCCGCAAGATGTTCTTGTAGAGCCGTTATAAAGTACTAGCTTAGGGGGAGTATAGGTTTTACCTAAACGTTGAAATTCTTGATGCCAATAATCTTCAGTACTTGCTAAAATGATAGACGTAAATTTGACGGCATCTTCATCATCAATTGAATATTGATTAGTATTTTGTTCGGTACTGTTCGTATCAATTAGTGTTGAATCTAGCAAGCCAGTTAAATCAACACCATAATAGCCAGCAATTAACACTACAATAAATAAAACAACCTTACCTTTACCACCAATAGGAAGTCTTGTTCCTATTTCACTTCCTGATTGTGAGCGACGATCTTCAATGTTATCACTCTCTCGTTGGTCTCTCCAGCGCATAGGAATTACCTTGTCAGTTTTAGTTTAATTATTTTAATGGATAACAAATAAGTATTCTAGATTAAGTTATTAGCGTTGTTATAAATTGAACAAATTAACCATATAAAAATAAGTAAAGTATTTGTTTGTAAATTTGGTTATTTCTTGCTTTTTTTAGGTATATAATAGAATTCATACCATTATATCTTCATACTAATATTTGGGTATTGTTATGCCATATTTATTGCTTACTTTGGCGGCTTGTTTTTGGGGGGGTAATTACGTTGTAGGGCGTGTTTTAGTTACTCAAGCCGATCCTATGGTAATATCCGAAGGTCGTTGGGTTATTACTGCGCTGTTATTATTGTGTTTATATCAACGTCAAGTTCGTAATGACTTATCCAAAATTAGAAAATCAATTGGTCCCATTTGTTTGTTAGCCATTTTTGGGCAGATTTTGTTTCCATTAACACTTTATGTTGGATTGCAATATACTTCATCGCTTAATGCATCAATTTACCTTTCTGCAACACCATGTATGGTGTTGGTTATGAATAAATTGTTATTTAATGATACGATTTCAAAAAATAATATTTTAGGCGTGCTATTTAGTTCAATTGGCGTGATTTATTTGATTTTACAAGGAAATCTAACCAATTTAAGTGAGTTGAGTAATATTAATAAAGGGGATTTGTGGGCAATGGCATCAGCAATGAGCTGGGCTTGTTATAGCGCATTTATACGGTTAAAAGATAAATCTATATCTGGCAATGCTTTTGTGACTGTTAGTGCCGTGTTAGGTTCGGTTATGTTACTTCCTGTTGCGTTAGTGTATTTTTATTTTTACCCAGTTTCCAACCTAGCGCATTATACCTCAACAAGTTTTTTGCTTGGCTTATTATATATTGCTATTTTTGCGTCTTGGTTATCTTATTTATTTTGGAATAAAGGTATTATGGATATTGGCGCAACACGTGGGCAAATCTATACTCATATTATCCCTTTGTCAGCAGGAATTTTCAGTATTCTATTTTTACATACGCTAGTTGCGTATTTTCATATTGTGTCGATAGTGCTAATAGTTATTGGGATCTATTTTTGTTCACGGAAATAGTTAATAATACAAACAATCGTTTTTAAAATAGCTTTAGTTTTAACTTAAAAATCAAGAAAATTTTACAAAATGAGGTTATTTTGCTATAATTAGCACTCAATTTTCACAAAAAGGAATTGTTTTGTTGTTATTTAGTAGAAATTAAAACAAACAATAAAACATTAGTTTTTGCTTTTTTATTATCCTCTTTTTTTATCTTTGCTGTATTTTGCTTCAATTTTAATTAACTGATAAACACTTTTTCAAAGTGTAATCTAAAAAGTATTGTTCTTTGTGTATTAAAAGGTAACCGTTTACCTTGTTGCATCATTCCTTTTTATTATTTGTATGTAAACAGGCGGTATTTTATGAAAAAAATAAGACAGTCCCAAAATAAACCATTAAACATCAACGATATTACTATAATTGATGATAGCAAGTTAAAAAAAGCCATTACCGCAGCAGCACTTGGTAATGCGATGGAGTGGTTTGATTTTGGTGTATATGGCTTTTTAGCCTATGTTTTAGGGCAAGTATTTTTCCCCGATGCATCCCCTAGTGTGCAAATGGTTGCCGCACTTGCCACGTTTTCCGTACCATTTTTAGTTCGGCCGTTAGGCGGTTTAGTGTTTGGGATCCTTGGTGATAAATTTGGACGTCAAAAAGTATTATCAATAACCATCATTATTATGTCGTTAAGCACTTTTTGTATTGGTTTAATTCCTTCTTATGCCTCAATTGGTATTGCTGCGCCAATATTATTATTGCTAGCTAAATTTGCGCAAGGATTTTCAATAGGGGGGGAATATTCTGGTGCGGCTATATTTGTTGCCGAATATTCGCCAGATCGCAAACGTGGTTTTATGGGGAGTTGGTTAGATTTTGGTTCGATTGCTGGTTTTTTAGTTGGAGCAGGTTTAGTCGTGCTTTTATCTAGTATTCTTGGCAAAGTTGCATTTCATGATTGGGGTTGGCGAATTCCATTTTTATTCGCTTTACCGCTAGGACTAATTGGGCTTTACTTACGTCATGCACTAGATGAAACACCTGCATTTCAACAGCATACCGATTTGATGGATCAAAATGTTCGCGATCATATTACTAATCAACCTAAAATGACTTTCAAACAGATTATTATCAAATATTGGAAAAGCCTATTAGTCTGTGTAGGGTTAGTGATTGTTACTAATGTGACTTATTATATGTTGCTTACCTATATGCCTAGTTATTTATCTCATAACTTAAATTACGATACAGATCATGGCGTACTAATTATTATTGCTATCATGATAGGTATGTTATTTGTTCAACCATTAATTGGTTTTATTAGCGATAAAATAGGTCGCAGGCCGTTCATTATTGGGGGAAGCTTAGGTTTATTAATTCTTGCTTATCCGTCATTTGTTATGATCAATAGTGATATTATAGGTCTTATCTTTTTAGGATTATTGATTTTAGCTGTATTACTTAACTGTTTTACTGGTGTTATGGCCTCAATTTTACCGGCTATCTTTCCGACTAGTATTCGTTACAGTGCTCTAGCTATATCATTTAATATCTCGGTATTAGTTGCTGGTGCTACTCCAACAGTGGCGGCTTGGTTGGTTGAAGAAAGTAATAATTTATACATGCCAGCTTATTATTTAATGGTTGTGGCATTAGTGGGTTTACTTACAGGCATAAAAATGAAAGAAACCGCAAACCGTCCACTCCGCGGCGCAACGCCCGCAGCATCAGACAGGTCAGAGGCAAAAGAAATATTATCGGATCACTTTGACTCAATAGAACAAAGAGTCGAAGATATAGAACAGCAGATCGAAACATTACAACAACAGCGTCAGAATTTAGTCGATCAGCATCCTAAGTTAGATTGATGTGGTTATTTTTTGGTTTTGTATATTTTGTTTAACATGCAAAACCAAAATTTAATAAAATCAATACGATACGTAAGTAATTTTTAACGGTAAAATTGATCCATCATAGAAATAGCTAAAACACTGCCAACCCTTTTTTTATTAATAAATAAAAGTAAATAAAAACAAAGTATTATGTAAGATCTATAAAAAAGGTTTTGAAAACAGAAATCCTATTTGCCTTTTGCTAAACAGAGTTTATAGTATATCGGTTTCTAGTTTACCTCCGCATAGGCGGTTTGGAAGTCATTGGTTATGTTATCCAGTGATTATTTTGCCTGGATAGGTTTTGTTATAGTGTTTAGTTAGCTTGTTGTCTTAATTTATCTTCAATGGACTTTTTAACTTTAACCAGATGTTTAATTCCATAACCAATGGTTTTATAACGTTTACCTTTACAGGTTAGAGGCACAAACAGCTTCAATCGGACTTTCTTTAGCACGCTATAAATGGTCGTCAGACGACTAGTCATAAAACGTTTAGCCAATTCAGTGACAGTTATTTTTTCTTTATGATATAGGTGACATATCTCTTGTTTTTGATAAAGGTTTATTTTTTATTTATATTCATTATAATGTCTTACCAAATTACTATAAACAACTAAGCGAGTAAACTGGCTGATGAATTAGCAGATCGTTCATATGTTGGTGGCGGTAAGAAAGAATCTAAATCTAAAGTAATGAGAAAAATTTAGTTGAAATTGATGAAAGCCAATATGAGGAATTAGAAGATATTGCAATAAAAAATAAATGGCGAAGTTGCCTTTAAAAACAATACCTGATTTACTTAGGTTAGCTGTAGATGATTTTTTAATAAAATACAATAAAGCTTAATCTAATATTAACCAACGATTTTAAGGAATTTATATGAAAAAGATACTAGTATTAATTACAGCCATGTTTTTATTTGGATGTAATGAGAAGACCTATACTGTGGATGATTTCAAAAATAACAAAGAACTACTAGATGAATACCGTAAAAAATGTGAAAACGGTGAAATTGATGGTGATAGCTTAAATTGTCAAAACTCTCACAAAGCAATAGTTTCAAAAAATAGAGTTAGTAATGCAAGTTGGAATTAATGCAAGTTCAGAAAGCCACTCATGTAGTTGTTAAAGTTCTATCTGTGATAAGTTTATAGACTTAATTTGCTCCTTATTTGTAGGAAAAAGCTTATGAGTTTTTAGATGATTATTTTAATCATGAAGTGTAAACAATTCGGCATTTTCCTACAGTTTATCTATTTTTTCAATTATAAAAATAGCATTATTCTAATATATTTTGTTGTATGATGATGCCATTTAGCAATAAATATAAGGATCAGCTGATGGATGAAAAAATAGGAAAAATCAAATTCAATAAGAAAGTCATCGTCAATGCGTTATTAACAGTATTGAATATTGAAAAAATATCTCCCAGTTTTATTCGCATACAGTTTAGTAGCGATAAACCAGTAAATATCGATCCATTATGGGTTTGTCCGTATTTAAAATTGCTTTTTCCTGATCCTTCGACCAATGTAATTACTTTCCCTAAACTTGATGATAATAATAAAATCGCTGTTGATGATAAGCAACGTCAGCTAGTCCGTAGTTATAGTGTGCGCGAATTTGAGCGTGCCTCTAATCAATTTTTTGTTGATTTTGCTATTCATGATACAGGATTGGCTTCAGTGTGGTCGCAAAAAACTAAGATTGGTGACCAAATTGGTTTGATTGCGGCAGCCAGCAAGTTGCGATTTACTGATAATTGTTTGGTGTTAATGGGGGATATTTCGGCTGTGCCCGCCATATGTTATACGCTTGAACATCTTCCTCAAAATCAGAAGGCTTTTGCCTTTATACAGGTTAATCATAAAAGTGATATAGTGCCGTTGCCAGATAATAAAAATATTAAGGTGAATTGGTTTATACAAAATAGGGATAATCCCTTTCAATTAGTTGATGCGGTAATTAATGCTGATTTATCAGAGCAAAATAAGTTGTTGTTTTGGGGAGGGATGGAGCGTTCGTTGGCACAATCTGTTCGTCATGCTATTAAAGATAAATATATACATTTGTCGCCTGATGCTTTTCATATTACTAGTTACTGGCGAGAAGGTTTCGCCGAAGGCGAATTTAAACATCGTGAATAATTAACGGTTACTTTTATGAATATTCTTGCTCATTTGCATTTGGCTACGTTAGCACGTAGTTCGTTGATTGGTAATACAGTTGCTGATTTTGTTAAAGGTGATCCTTATTTAATTTATAACTCTAATATTGCCGATGGCATTATGCTACACCGTAAAATTGATAGATTGACCGATAGCCTGCTTGAAGTTAAGAAAGCCAAGCTGCTGTTTAGAAAATCGCATCAGCGAGTTGCACCCATTACATTAGATATTGTGTGGGATCATTTTTTGTCAAAGCATTGGGCTAATTATGGTTTGTTGTCGAGTGTGTCTCAATTTAATCAAATAACAAAAGCTCATATCCAACCTTATATTGACGTTTATCCGGTAGATTATCAGCATTTTATGAATTCAATGTGGCAAGGGGAGTGGCTCGAAAATTATGCTTCTATTGACTTTGTTGGTAATGTCCTTAGTGGCATGGCAAATAGACGACCAAAATTATATTTGTTAAAAGAAACAATTGTTGATGTTAAGCAGCATTATGCTCAATTAGAGTCGTTATTTTTTTTGTTATATCCCAAAATCTGTTTAATAGTAAAAGATAGCACCAGCTAAACTGGATTTTGGTGCTACCAGTTCAAGCCGCTATGCTTAAACCAGTAGTGTTTTAGATTATTTGCTGTTAATTTGGCAATATCAGTTTGCCATCTGCTTTTTGGATAATGCTGTTGCTATTTGGCGTTTGAGCTATCGGTTTTAGGTTGTTGTCGGTTATTTGTGGCGCATAACCGCTTTTACCTCCACGAGTTTTGGTACGTACAACTTGGCTTACTGGTAGCGTAGCGTTGTTGGTTAAGTTAGCCCATAACCACTCGATGGCATCTTCGCCATAATAATCAATTGGTAGTAATGTGTTGTCAAATGGGGCTCGGCCATCTAAGTAGCTGGCGTTTTCTACTTCAATATATCGCAGTTGTGATTGTTTACCTTCAACTAAGCTATTTAGTGCGACATAAGCGCGCGATGTATAATTTGGTAATTGTTTAACATTGTTCCGACCATGGACAATAAAGGTTTTTATACCATGTAAGTTACCCGATGCCATAACTTGTTTTATGCCTTCTTTAATGCGTGGTTCTTGTGATTTTTTATAAACACAGATCGATCCTTTAGTGCCGTAATCGATTGTATTTTTCGTTTGCGAGCTAGAATAAAATTCACGTCTTGGGGTGTTGAGATCTTCGTTTTCAACTAGATCCAAAACCGTTGCATTACGGCCATTCCAAAGCGGTAAATGGCCGTTAGCCATTCCCCATATTTGTTCAAACGAAATTTCTTTTAATGGTGCAACTTTTCCTGTGTTGTTAATTGGGTTTTGCTGGGTGCTTGCTACCGAAAAATTGCACATATTTTCGGTGACACTATATTTGCCATAGGCACTAATATATTGATATGGTAGACCAATAGATTCAGTGTAGTAAAAATAGGGTAGTTGAATATCCATTTCTGGTGTCCAACCATTTTTATGTAGTTTTTCTAACGCTTCTTTTGGTGTTCCTGTAGTAAGTAACTTTGCTTTTTTAAGGGCGTTACAGCGCTCTTGTGAATAAAGAAAATAATCAGCATAAGGTACATAAGCATCGTCTTTATAAGCTGTTATGGCTGGTATGGCACATGGTATATATAACGCACCATAAGCACTGTAATTAGCAATAGATTTGGCTTCTAACTTTTGCGAGTTGTTGTTGCCGATTTTGAGTTTAACTGAGGCTTTGTCAAGATTTGGTTGAATTTGTGGATTAACTGCAACAATACCGTCAATCATATTTTGATCATCTAATTCGCCAGCTTTTAATGCTGCTCCACCACCATCGCTTGCGCCATAGACTAAAACCAGAGTGTTGTCTTTGTTAAATATAGCTTGATCATTCGGTGAAAACATAATATTAAGTTCATAAAAAGCAAATTCTAGGGATTTTAATACGTGTTCCCCCCAGCGGGCTTCGGCATTGAGTTGCGAGTGTAGTTGTTTTATAGCATAGCGGTGGGGATATTTTTTAATATATTTTTCTTCATTATTAATCCAAGGAGAAAATAAGATGTTACCATTTTGCACTTCTCCCCATACGGTGAACCCAAGTTTGCGTTCAATATCATAAATGCCGTTACCTAGCCCTTTGTCGTTATATACTACTGCACAGTTGTGACGGAGTCCCCACAATCCACGAATTTGTATATCTTTGGTATTAAATACTCCATCCGAATCACTAGCGGGAACCGCAACAATGCAAGGTTTATTTTTGTTAAAATCAAGTGGAATTTGTAGCAACATGCCAACACCGTCTTGTCTTTGTACGGCTGATATTTCGGTACCTGCAATTTTACCGTCAAACAAAGGAGTTAGTTCTTGCTTTCTAAAACCAAATAGTGTTCCTTCACCAATTTTGGTGTCAATATAGCGATTTAGTTTAGCTTGTCGGCGTTCTTGAAAGTTTGGTTTAGCTGGAATTTCAACTTCTGGTACGATAGTGGTGGTTGATAATGGGGTAAACCCAAGCCCAGCTGTAACAAGGTCATCACTATCACCATCATAATAAGCCAATGTATTGCGGACTAGCCACTTTGGCTTTTTAATTGTGTTATCAATTGGGGATGGCGTGCTGCTGTTAGTTTCAGTATTGGTTGTTATAGTTGTGGTTGACGTTGCCGTTTTGCTGTCAGCTTTTGTATTGTTTTTGCCAGTACCAGCGTTTATGTTAGAGGTGGTTGGTTTTGTGGTATTGGACTGTGCCATTAATGGCATAGTAACAGCGGCAAAAAATATCAATGAGGCTAACGTTCTTAATTTTATCTTTTTCATTTTCAATACCATGCAATGTTATTCTGCTACATAAAATCTTAATAAAAAATTAGGTATATGCTAGTTAACACGTTATATAGTTTTAATTTTTTGAGGTGTGATTATACACTATATTTTTGTTATGCGTTATTAGGTAAATTGAGATTGCAAATTGCCCAAAAGGCAGCAATGATTTTCTCTGATAATCTTCTTTTTTGTACACAAATACCAACATCAAACGGTTCCATTAAGTTTGTTGACCATTCGGTTATGCGCTCTCTTATTCGTTCAGGGCTATTGTCCATTACGACTTTAGGTAATAAGGCTACCCCACAACCTAAAGCAACCATCGATACAATGGCTTCGTGTCCTGCGACCGTAGCATAAATTTTGGGATTGGAAATTTTTCTTTGCTTAAACCATAAATCAATACGGTGGCGACTAGGGCCATGTTCAGGCAATATAAAGGGAATATTATGCCAGTCAGGCTGTTTTTGATGTAATCTGTCACTAAACGTGCTATTAAGTTTAGGTATTAGCAATACCATTTCAATTTCGCCAAATTTTAAAAACTCAATACCAGTAGGGAGCTGTTTTGGTTTGCCTGCTATAGCTAAATCGGCTTCATTTGCTTGAATTTTCTTTACAGCGTCAGCAGCATCACCCGTTGATAGTTTGATTTCAACTAGAGGATAGTGGATCCTAAAGCGATCAAGTATTTCAGGTAGATGGCTATATGCAGCGGTGACTGAACAAAATAGAGTGAGTTCGCCGACAATTTGTTGGTTAGATTGATCTAAATCATATTTTAGTTGTTGGTGCATGTTTATTACTTGTTGAGCAAAACGTTTAACTTTTTCGCCCTCCGAAGTGATTTGTACTTGCCTATTGTCGCGAATAAATAGCGCGTGACCAAAATGTTCTTCAAGTCGTTGGATCTGCCTTGATAAGGTTGATGGACTAACATGCATAGCATTTGCCGTTATACCAAAGTGACAGGTTTCGCATAAATGTAAATACAATTTTAAATCACGAATGTTCATAGCAAATCCCAGTTTTTATACTTAAACATATAGTTACCTGAAACTTTTTAACAAAAAGCAGTAAATAGTGCATTACTTATTAAGTCAAATATTATGCATAGATAAATAAATAAGGCAAATAACGTTGCATATAACATCAATAGCAAAACAGACAGATACCTGCTAAAATATGTGATTATTTTTGTGTGAGTTAAAACAGTTTTATGATAGAACAAGCTTATTTAGACGAAGTTAATGCACGTCGCACTTTTGCAATTATTTCTCACCCCGATGCTGGTAAAACAACCATTACCGAAAAAGTATTGTTATTTGGTCATGCAATTCAAACAGCTGGTACAGTTAAAGGCCGTGGCGCTAATGCCCAGCATGCTAAGTCAGACTGGATGGAAATGGAAAAGCAACGTGGTATTTCAATTACTACATCTGTGATGCAGTTTCCTTATAATGACTGCTTAGTTAATTTATTAGACACTCCAGGGCACGAGGATTTTTCTGAAGATACTTATCGTACGCTAACAGCGGTTGATAGTTGTTTGATGGTAATTGATGCAGCAAAAGGGGTTGAAGATCGTACTCGCAAATTAATGGAAGTGACACGATTACGCAATACACCAATTTTAACCTTTATGAATAAGTTAGACCGTGATATTCGCGATCCAATGGAACTGCTTGATGAGGTTGAAAACGAGTTAAATATTATGTGCGCCCCTATTACTTGGCCGATTGGTTGTGGCAAGTTATTTAAAGGTGTTTACCATTTAGCTAAAGACGAAACTTACCTTTACCAATCAGGGAAAGGTCATACAATACAAGAGGTCCGAATTATTAAAGGGTTAACTAACCCTGATTTGGATTTAGCGGTGGGTGATGATTTAGCGCAGCAACTGCGTGAAGAGCTTGAATTAGTGCAAGGCGCATCAAACGAATTTGATTTAGATGCTTTCTTGTCAGGCGATTTAACGCCAGTCTTTTTTGGTACGGCATTGGGTAATTTTGGCGTGGATCATATGCTTGATGGTTTAACAGCTTGGGCACCAACTCCTCAACCTCGTCAAACCGATAAGCGTGAAGTCGAATCATCAGAAGAAAAGTTCAGTGGTTTTGTTTTTAAAATTCAAGCCAATATGGATCCTAAACACCGTGACCGCGTTGCATTTATGCGCATTGTATCGGGTAAATATGAAAAGGGCATGAAGTTACGACATGTACGTATTGCTAAAGATATCAATATTTCTGACGCCTTAACATTTATGGCAGGTGATCGTGAACATGTTGAAGAAGCCTATGCTGGTGATATCATTGGTTTACATAATCATGGCACGATTCAAATAGGTGATACTTTTACACAAGGTGAAGATCTAAAATTTACAGGCATTCCTAACTTTGCACCAGAACTGTTTCGCCGAATTCGCCTTAAAGATCCGCTGAAACAAAAGCAACTTTTAAAAGGACTGGTTCAGCTTTCAGAAGAGGGCGCAGTACAAGTTTTCCGCCCATTAACCAATAATGACTTAATTGTGGGTGCTGTTGGGGTTTTACAGTTTGATGTGGTGGTTGCTCGATTAAAATCAGAGTATAACGTCGAAGCCATTTATGAGCCAGTTAATGTGACAACAGCGCGTTGGGTTGAGTGCTCAGATGTGAAAAAATTGGAAGAGTTTAAACGTAAATGCGAACAGAATTTGGCATTAGATGGTGGTGATAACCTTTCTTATATTGCGCCAAGCATGGTTAATTTGAATTTGACGCAAGAACGGTATCCTGATGTTGAATTTAGAAAAACTCGAGAGCATTAAATTTTTTATTTTTTAATTACGGACTTTATTAAGATACATTTGTATTTTTATTAAATTACTTTTTGTATTATTTTTTAAACTGAGTTGAGTGAGCAGATATTATGGTTTATAAAGACAAAAAATTAATTAATTTTATTTTTAGTGGGGTTATTGGGTTACTGCTTGCCACTTCACCATCTTTTGCCATCGAAAATAAGCTTACAAAGCCAGTTTTGATAGAAAAGGTACAACAAAGCGAACGTGATAAGCGTCAATATGAAGTGATTGAGCTAGCAAATAAAATGCGAGTGTTGCTTGTTTCTGATCCTAAAGCAGTTAAATCATTGGCATCATTAGCACTGCCCGTTGGTTCGTTGCAAGATCCTAAAGATCAGCAAGGTTTGGCGCATTATACTGAACATATGGTGTTAATGGGGTCAAAAAATTATCCTGAACCAGCTAGCTTTTCTCAGTTTTTAAGTCGTCATGCGGGTAGTTATAACGCCAGTACTGCCACACATCGAACTGCGTTTTATTTTGAGGTCGAAAATAGTGCATTTGATAAAGCGCTAGATCATTTAGCCGATGCTATTGCCGAGCCCAATTTAGATCCTAAATTTGCCGATAAAGAACGCAATGCTGTTAATGCCGAAATGACGATGGCTAGATCGAACGATGGTTTTCGTATTGAACAAGTTAATTCCGAAACTATTAACCCTAATCACCCATCGTCACAATTTTCGGGTGGTAATTTAGAAACATTAAGTGATAAACCAAGTAGTAAATTACAAGATGCTTTAGTGACTTTCCATAAAGATTATTATTCGTCTAATATCATGGTGGGGGTAATTTATAGTAATCAGTCGATCAATAAATTGGCAAAGTTAGCTCAAAACACTTTTGGTAAAATCCCTAATAAAAATATTAATGCTCCAATAGTTGATAAGCCAGCGATCACACCAAATGTGCTAAGCAAACGGATTGCAATGGTGCCAGCGCAACCTAAGAAATTGCTATTTTTACAATTTCCAATGGAAAACAATTTAGATAAATTTGCTGATAAAAGCGATGAATATATTACTTATTTAATTGATAATAGTAGCTCCAACACGTTGTCTGATCAGTTACAAAAGCAGGGGCTTATTGAAGGTATTAGTTCGTCTATCAACCCTATCCGTTATGGTAATAGCGGTATGTTGAGTATTAATGTGAGCTTAACCGACGATGGTCTCGCTCAAAAAGATAAAGTTATTGGCGCTATTTTTAATTATTTACAGTTAATTCAAAAGCAAGGAATTTCTGATGCTTATTATGAAGAACTTAAGAAAGTCTTAGCGTTAGAATTTAAGTATCAGGATGTTGAGCGTGATATGTCTTATGTGGAATGGCTATCTGATCAGATGTTGTTGTACCCCGTTAAAAATATATTAAATTCTGATTTTATTGCTAATAATTTTGATAAAACAGCGATCACCGCTCGTTTAAAAAGCCTAACGCCCGATAACGTTAGAGTTTGGATTATTTCACCAAATCAAACAACTAATAAGACAGCTTATTTTGTAGACGCACCTTATAAAATCGATAATATTACTAGTGAGCAAAAAGCGAATTGGTTGGCTTTAGGCAAAAATTTCACATTTAGTTTACCTGAATTAAATCCTTATATTCCCGACGATTTTTCAATTGTGAAGCAAAACCGTGCTCAAGCTCAACCAGCTGGGTTTAGTAAACGGGGTAATCATCTTCATTTTGTTAGTCAATATTTCAAAACTGAACCTAAAGCGGCGATTGTGGTTTCGTTACGGAATAACGAGGCTTTTAGTGATGCTAAAGCAGAGGTCGCTTTTAATTTACTTGATTACATTGCAAGTCGTAATTTAGAACAATTACTATTTCAGGCAGGCGTTGCGGGTATTTCGTTGTCAACGGATGATGATAATGGCTTAATGATTTCAGCCAGTGGTTTTAGTCAGCATTTACCAAAAATGGTGACAGCAATTCTTAATAGTTATCGCAATGTGACGATTGATGATCAAAGCTTAGTGTTAGCTAAATCTTGGTATTTGCAGGAATTGGATAAATCTGAGCATGCTAAAAGTTATTGGTTGGCGGTTAATCCTGTTAATGAATTGTCAGATTTACCATATTTTGAACGGGATGAAAGACGTCAAATTACAGCAACCATGACTATTAATGACGTGTTAACTTATCGCGATAATTTATTAACCCACTCAGTACCTTATATGCTTAGCTTGGGTAATTTGTCTAACGAGGATTCTTTAGATCTTTATCATTCCATCCAAAAAACACTAGTGCGTGATGTTGAATTTACTCCTGTTGATAATATTCAGATTAAAAAATCATTGGAGGCCAAAATGACTCAATATGCGAAAAGCACTGATAATGCTTTGATGATGAGCTATATTCCAACGGGTTATGATCGAATTGGTAGTAGTATGTTAAGTTATACGCTGTCTAAAATCATATCACCATGGTTTTTTGATCAATTGCGTACTAACGAGCAACTCGGCTACGCTGTATTTGCTGGCCCTGTTACAGTTGGAGATTCAGTTGGAATGAGTTTTATCATTCAAAGCAACCAATACGATCCAGCTTATTTATTTAAGCGTTACCAAGAATTTTATCCTGTTATATCAAATAAGCTTAAAGCATTATCTAAAGAAGATATTGAGCAATATAAAAAAGCGGTACTTGATGAATTGAAAATGCCTCCGCAAACATTGGATGAAGAGTTTAGTCGTTATATGGCTGACTATCGAAATTCGCGTTTTACGTTTGATTCACGGCACAAAAAAATTGAACAATTGAAAAAAATCACTCAACAAGATTTAGTTGATTTTTATAACCGTTCAGTGATGGATAAAAAAGGTTTTGTATTTGCATCGCAAGTTCTTGGTAAGCGTGAAGATAATGCTAAACAACCAGAGGCAATTTCTGAGTTTACTGAATTTGAAAATGTATCGGCATTGCAAGATGTGTTATTAAAATAGTTGTTAAAAATATAGGCTACACCTAAAACATTTTGCCAAAAATTGGCATTGCTATCACCTTGTGATACACTGCCAAAATCCTAATAGTTTGAGTGTATTATGATTACTGGATCGATTGATTATTGTGCTATAGGTCAGCGTCTGCGTGCGTATCGGATTGCTGCCTCTTTGAAGGCTGAAGATGTTGCAGAAAGTCTTAAAATTTCAAGAGCAGCAGTATATCGGTTAGAAAAAGGTGAGATCGTTAAAATTGAAACTCTAGAGCGATTGGCTTCCTTACTTGATACGTCTTTTGCTAGTTTACTTGGCATTGATACTGAATACTATTCGAGTGGTGAAGGCTTTTTTGAACGTATGCGTCAATTAGAAGAGCAATCAACTCATATCTATTCTCATTTCGATCCTTTTTCCTTTTTATTAACTTCTTCTGATTATTTGTCTCATTTAGCAATGATGTTAAATGAATCGAGTAACCCCGCTGATCCTCAAAAATATGCCACTACCTTATCCATTTTAAAAGATCGTAAAACTCAGTTCTGTCAATCAATTCCAAAAGTTATTAATTTAATCAGTTTACGTAATGTAGAACGTTTTTTACATATTGGTTTGGTTGGTAATTTAACCATTTCGCCGGGTAAAAAATCGGAAAGAATGCTACTAGCACGCAAAGAAGTTTATCACTTAATTCAGTTAATTGAACAACAATCTCTTGCGCCAACAATTGCTATTACACAAGAAGCTATTCCGTCAATTGCTTTTCAGATTTTTTATCAAGATGGGAATCCTATTTCATTAGCAATGAGCCCATTTCGATTAGGTGAGTTACCTAATGTTACTACCGGTATTGCATCGATTACGTCATCTTATGATGCAATTAAACGGTATCGCCATTTATTTGATAAGTTATGGGAAAATAGTGCTAAAGATAAGCAAGCAATTGATTTATTGAAAGCGACGTTAGAGAAATTTTAAAGAATATTAAAGAGAGTCCTTATGTTATCCTTAACATTACAACCGATAAAAAGATTTAATGGTACTATCAATTTGCCTGGTTCAAAGAGTGTTTCTAATCGTGCTTTATTACTATCAGCATTGAGTAAAGGTAATACACGGTTAAAGAATTTACTTGATAGTGATGATGTGCGTTATATGCTTGATGCGCTTGCAGCGTTAGGTGTGAAGTATCAGCTATCACACGATCGCACGATTTGTGATGTGCAAGGTGTGAGCGGTATTTTGCAACCCGACCATGCATTAGAGCTTTTTTTAGGTAATGCTGGCACAGCAATGCGTCCTTTAGCTGCTACGTTATGTCTTGGAAATAATAATATTGTGTTAACGGGCGAACCTCGCATGAAAGAACGCCCAATTGGTCATTTGGTCGATGCTTTGCGACAAGGTGGAGCTAAAATTGATTATCTTGAAAATGAAGGTTATCCACCACTACATATTCAAGGTGGTTTTACAGGTGGTGATATTAAAGTTGATGGTTCGGTCTCTAGCCAATTTTTAACTGCACTATTAATGGCTGCGCCATTAGCAAAACAAGACACAGAAATTACTATTATTGGTGATCTTGTTTCTAAACCTTATATTGATATTACAGTCAAAATGATGGCTATGTTTGGTGTTTTGGTTACCAATCACAATTATCAAAAATTTACTGTTAAAGCTAATCAGTGTTATCAATCGCCGGGAGATTATTTAGTTGAAGGGGATGCGTCTTCTGCTTCTTATTTTTTAGCAGCGGCTGCAATTAAAGGTGGTAGTGTTAAAGTAACTGGCATTGGAAAAAATAGCTTACAAGGCGATACCCAATTTGCTCATGTGCTTGAAAAAATGGGGGCTAAAGTTATTTGGGCTGATGATTATATTCAATGCTCTCGTGGTGAATTACACGGTGTTGATATGGATATGAATCATATCCCAGATGCAGCAATGACTATTGCCACAACAGCGCTGTTTGCTAAAGGTCCAACTACAATTCGTAATATTTACAATTGGCGAGTTAAAGAAACTGATCGTTTATATGCGATGGCAACAGAATTAAGAAAGGTTGGCGCAACTGTTGATGAAGGTCACGATTATATTACTATTATTCCTCCAGTTAAATTAAACCATGCCGAAATCGAAACCTATAATGATCACCGTATTGCTATGTGTTTTTCGCTAGTGGCGCTTTCTGATACTTCTGTGACGATATTAGATCCTAAATGCACAATGAAGACTTTTCCTGATTATTTCGAACAATTTAAACGATTAAGCGAAGAATGAAATGAATAAATCTGTTCCCGTTATTGCTGTTGATGGACCAAGTGGTGTCGGTAAAGGTACGTTATGTCAAGCATTAGCCAATCATTTTAAATGGCATCTTTTAGATTCTGGTGCTATCTATCGTGTGCTAGCACTTAGTGCGCTTAAGCAAGATATTGCGCTAGATGATGCCAATAAACTTGAACAACTAGCTCTTAATTTGCCACTAACGTTTGATACGCAAGGTTATAATGTTAAAGTGTTATTAGATCAGATTGATGTGACTAAAGAAATCCGTACAGAACAGACGGGGGGAGCCGCATCAAAAGTGGCGGCAATTAATTCGGTTAGAGTAGCTTTATTACAACGTCAACGAGACTTTAAGCAAGCACCTGGATTGGTTGCAGATGGTCGTGATATGGGCAGTGTAGTATTTAGTGATGCCCCTGTTAAGATATTTCTTGATGCTAGTGCCCAATCTCGTGCAGAAAGGCGAATGAAACAGTTGCAAGATAAGCAAAATAATGTTAAATTCGCCGAAATTTTGCAGGAAATAACTGTGCGTGATGAAAGAGATCGTCATCGCGCCGTTGCGCCACTTAAACCTGCAATTGATGCTCTAATAATTGATACTACATCACTGTCTATTGAAGATGTTTTTAATCAATCTATTAAGTATATAAACGAAAAACTTGCGTTGTAACTTAAATTATAGCGTGAAACTAGCTCCATTATAAGGATGTATGGAGTATTATAAACAACCCCACAAGACAGGATGTAATGTGGACGTTAAAATTAACTTAAGTATATAAATATGACTGAATCTTTTGCTCAACTCTTTGAAGAGTCTATCAATCAACTAGACACTCGTTCTGGTAATATGATCCGTGGTACTGTCGTTGCAATCGACAAAGATGTTGTTTTAGTTGACGCTGGTTTAAAATCTGAATCAGCGATTCCAGTAGAGCAGTTTAAAAATGCCCAAGGCGAATTAGAAGTTCAAGTCGGCGACGTTGTTGACGTTGTGCTTGACTCAATCGAAGATGGTTTTGGTGAAACTATCTTATCTCGTGAAAAAGCTAAGCGTCATGAAGCATGGCTTACACTAGAAAAAGCAGTTGAAGATGCTGCAACAGTTTTAGGTGTTATCAATGGTAAAGTTAAAGGTGGCTTTACGGTTGATCTTAATGGCGTTCGTGCGTTCCTTCCAGGTTCACTAGTTGACGTTCGTCCATTACGCGATACTTCTCATATTGAAAATAGAGAAATCGAATTAAAAGTTATTAAATTAGATCAAAAACGCAACAACGTTGTTGTTTCACGTCGTGCAGTTATTGAATCTGAAAATAGTGCAGAAAGAGAACAACTTCTTGAAAATCTACAAGAAGGTTCTGAAGTTAAAGGTATCATCAAAAATCTTACCGATTACGGTGCATTTGTTGATCTTGGTGGGGTTGATGGGTTACTTCACATTACAGACATGGCTTGGAAACGTGTTAAACACCCAAGTGAAGTGGTTGAAGTTGGTCAAGAATTACTTGTTAAAGTACTTAAATTTGACAAAGATCGTTCACGTGTATCACTTGGCTTAAAACAATTAGGTGAAGATCCATGGGTTTCAATCGCTAAACGTTATCCAGAAGGTACTAAAGTAACAGGTAAAGTAACTAACTTAACTGACTACGGTTGTTTTGTTGAAATTGAAACAGGTGTTGAAGGTTTAGTTCATGTTTCTGAAATGGACTGGACAAACAAAAATATTCATCCATCTAAAGTTGTTAGCTTAGGTGATGTTGTTGAAGTTGTTGTGCTTGAAATTGACGAAGAACGTCGTCGTATTTCTCTTGGCCTTAAACAATGTAAACCAAACCCGTGGTTACAATTTGCTGAAACACATAATAAAGGTGATAAAGTTAGCGGTAAGATCAAATCAATCACTGATTTTGGTATCTTTATCGGTTTAGAGGGCGGTATCGACGGTTTAGTTCATCTTTCAGACATTTCTTGGAATATGCCTGGCGAAGAAGCTGTTAAAGCTTATAAGAAAGGTGATGATATCGAAGCTGTTGTTTTACAAGTTGATGCAGAACGTGAACGTATCTCTCTAGGTATTAAACAATTAGAAGATGATCCATTCAGTAGCTTTGCTTCTAACTATAAAAAAGGCACAATAGTTAAAGGTACAGTAAGTGCAGTTGACGCTAAAGGTGCAACCATCGAAATCGCTGAAGGTATTGAAGGCTACTTAAAAGCACAAGATATCGCTCGTGAGCGTATTGAAGATGCAACAACTGCATTAAAAGTTGGTGATGAAGTTGAAGCTAAAATTGTTAACATCGATCGTAAAACTCGTGCAATTTCGTTATCAGTACGAGCGAAAGATGAAGCTGATGAAAAAGAAGCTCTCGCAGCAGTAAACAACACAGCAACTCAAGAAGATGCATCATTTACTAATGCAATGGCAGAAGCATTCAAAGCTGCATCAAAAACTGAGTAAAAAATATTTATGTAAAGAGTAAAGAGGGCTTGCCCTCTTTTTCTTTTATGGGATAAAATGAAATAGTTACATGCCACATAAATAAATTAGGAGTGATCATGAACAGATCAGATTTAGTAGAACGAATTGTTAACTGGCGGACACATCTCCCTGTTCAACTAGTTGATGATTCAGTTAGAGATATCATTGAACAGATCGCTTTAGCTATGGAAAGTAACGATCGTGTAGAAATTCGAGGTTTTGGTAGTTTTAGTTTGAACTATCGGGCACCACGTAAAGCAAGGAATCCAAGAACTGGTGGTAATGTTGAAGTGAAACATAAATATATACCTCACTTCAAACCAGGTAAAGAATTACGTGAAAGAGTAAATAATGCTGCAAACGCATAATCTTTAAATTTCACACCTAGATGGAAGCCTTTGAGTTAAATCAAAGGCTTTTTTGTTTTAGCTAGTTTAATTTCTATCATCTAGTCGTACTTACTTATTTAAATAACCTTTACCATTTATCATTAAGGAAAAACCAGTCAACGTTATGTTGATTTAAGTCGTTAAATCCCTCTTTTAAAATATGCAATATTGCGAATAATTTCAGTAAATTTCATTAAGATTAATGATTAAAATGGAACAAAGATCGAAAAATTCAACATCAATTATTTTTTTATAATATCAAGTGATAAACTTATATTGTTCAATTTAAAGATGGTAAAGTGCTAGTGCAAAAAATTTGTTCTTTGGATTTAATGGCTATCATGTTTTCATTAGGTTGTTTGCCATTACTCTTTTTGCCCCATTTATTGTCTGATCTATATTGGTGTTTACTTGCTTTTATCTTGTTTTTAATTGTGTTAACCGTTCCTGTTAATTTTCGTTGGTATTTATCTGTTTTTGTTGCATTTAGTTTAGGTTTTTTGTGGTCAACTGCTTATTCTAAGCAATATTTATCCAACATTTCTCCCTATATTGATAAAACGCTAGTTGTTCATGCCAAAGTAGTTAATATCAATACTCATCAGGCAGCAACGGTCAACGGACCTTATTACATGTCATTTTCTATTTTTTCCATTTCAGATGTTACGCTTGCAAATGATATTCCGATTTCTGTTTACTGGGATAGGTTAGATCCTCCTAAATCTGGGGAAATTTGGCAATTGACACTAAAAACAAAAGTTGTACATGGATACTTAAATGATGGAGGATTTGATAGCCAACGCTTTTCGATAGCAAATCGTAGCTTATTATCGGCTAAATTGGTTGATGCCAAGTTATTAAATGATAAATCTGACTTAAAACAATATATTACTGATTTGGCTATACCTTATATCGATTTATTTATTTATAAAGGTATTTTGCTAGCCCTTGCTTTTGGTGATCGTTCTCAATTAGATGACGAGCATCGTATGGTAATGATGCAAACAGGTATTGCTCATTTAATGGCTATATCTGGTATGCATATTTTAGTTGTTTATGGACTTAGTTGCTTTTTGGCTAAAGCTATACTGTTTTTTATTCCAAAGCGTTTTATCTATTTTTTTGTACCAATTATAATAGGGTGGTTATGTGCATTTTTTTATGCATGGTTAACAGGTTTTAATCCGCCTACTTTGCGAGCTATTGTTGCTTTGTCAATTTGGATCTATTTTCGTTATAAAAAATATAAAATAAGTTCATGGCAAAAAATCAATCGGATCATTGCGTTGTTATTATTATTTGATCCATTGATGATTTTATCTGAAAGTTTTTGGTTATCTTGCTATGCAGTAATAACTTTAATTTTTTTGCATGATTGGGCGCCGCTTTCCAAAGCAGTAAGGCATAAAAAACGTTGGTATATAATTAGGATATTGTATTTGCAGTGTGGGTTAACCTTATTGCTGCTTCCAATTCAGTTTTTTGTTTTTCAAGGTGTTAGTGGAGTTTCGATTTTAACAAATCTAATTGCAATTCCTGTTATTTCATTAGTTACATTTCCTACCATTTTATTGGCGTTAATATTTAGTATTTTTGATTGTTTTTCTATTGCCTTATGGTTTTGGCTAATTGCTGATAAATCTCTAGAATGGCTATTTTTGAGTTTAAATTGGCTTAATCAATTATGGATTAACATCCCTTCAGATTTTTATTTATTAGGTCTTTTAGGTTGGTTAACTTTAGTGATAATCCGTACAGGTGTTTGGCAACGCTTTAGCATTACTTTGCTCGTAATTTTGATGATACTGGTTACCCCTTTTTTTAAACAGCAACACTATCGTTGGCGGTTAGACATGTTAGATGTAGGTCATGGATTAGCTATCGTTATCCATGATGGTAAGTCTGCAATTTTGTATGATACAGGAGCTAAGTGGGAAAAAAGTTCCGCTATGGAAAGGGTTATTATTCCTTTTCTACAATGGCATAATTTGAATGTACAAGGTATTATTATTAGTCATCAACATAATGATCATGTTGGCGGTTTGAAATTAATTCAACTTATTTATCCTGAGGCATGGTTAATGAGTTCGTCTTCTGACTTTAATAATGATTATCAATGCTTAGCAGGTAATAGTGTTATTTGGAATGATCTGACGTTTAATGTGCTGTGGCCTAATCAGCTGGTTAGCGATGCTCAAAATAAGGATTCCTGTGTGGTGCAAGTTACCGATGGACATTTTTCTGTATTGTTAACCGGAGATCTAGAACGTAATCAGGAATATCAATTAGTTACTAAATATCGAAATCAGCTAACGTCTACTATTTTACAAATCCCCCATCATGGTAGTAGTACATCGTCAAGTTATACATTTTTAAATCATGTTAAACCAGTAAAGTCTTTGGCGTCTACATCTCGTTATAATCCTTGGAAACTCCCCTCCAATAAGGTAATGGCAAAGTATAAAGATTTACAATTAGACTATTATGTTACTGCTAGAACAGGTCAAATAAGTCTTTTTTTTGATAAACAAACATGGAAGCTAAAAACTATGCGAGGTGAAATTAAACCTAGATGGTATCATGATTGGTTTGGTAGTTTACCAAATTATGAGTAAAATAGGCTATCGTTTGCTATAGGCAACTATAATAATTGTTATATTGAGATATAAAACAATTTTACTAAATGTAATTGAGTGATGTTAAAGTTATGATTGAAAAACTGTGGTATGGTAAAAATCGTTTATTTTGGTTATTCATACCATTTTCCTTATTATATGGTTTAATTGCTATTTTCCGTCGCTTTTTATATCAAGTTGGTATTTTAAAATCTTGGCGATCTCCTGTACCTGTTATTGTTATTGGTAACTTATCTGTTGGTGGTAACGGTAAAACGCCACTAGTTATTAGTTTAATTGAATCGTTAAAACAAAAAGGATTACAGGTTGGAGTCGTTTCACGAGGATATGGAGGCAAAGCTGATAACTATCCGCTTATTTTAGATAATACAACCACAACCGAACAAGCAGGTGATGAACCTGTGCTTATTTATCAACGTACTAGTGTACCTATTGCTGTCTCACCTTATCGCTCTGAGGCTGTTCAAGCGTTATTAAAGCACTACCAATTAGATGTTATTTTGACTGATGATGGTTTACAACATTATGCTTTAGCGCGTGATATTGAAGTGGTGGTGATTGATGGAAAGCGCCTATTTGGTAATGGATGGTGGATGCCGGCAGGGCCAATGCGAGAGCGTGAAAGTCGGTTAAAATCGGTTGATCTTATTGTCATCAATGGTGATAGTGTAAATAATTTAGCGCAGCAGTATCCTAATAAAACCTTTACTATGCAATTAATGCCCCTGTATGCAGTGAATTTACTTACTCAAGAAAAAAGAGCGTTATCTTCGTTGTCAAATATATGTGCTATTGCTGGTATTAGTAATCCAAAACGTTTTTTTGATATGTTAAGTAAATTGCAAGCGGATGTGGTTGAAACCGTTTCCTTTGCCGATCATCAAAAATTTACTTTACCGTTGTTAAACAATGTTGCACGTAATAAACAAACACTTTTAATGACTGAAAAAGATGCAGTTAAATGTAGACAATTTGCTCAACAAAATTGGTGGTATCTGCCCATCGATGCGGTAATACCTGTGCAAGTTATTGATCAAATCTGTTTATTACTAGCTAAGACAAAATCCCAAGAGAAGAAAAAATGAAAGATATCCTATTAAACGCACTTGCTTGTCCTAAATGCCATGGTCAATTGCAATATAATGCTACTAATCAGCAGTTAATTTGTCATACAGATAATTTAGTTTATACAGTTAAAGATAATATTCCGGTGTTGTTAGAATGTGAAGCTAAACCACTTAACCAATCTGAATGTATTCAAGAATAAATAATAAGGTCTTAATTATGAACTTTTCGGTTATTATTCCCGCTAGGTATGCTTCGAGCCGTTTACCTGGTAAGCCACTAGCGGATATTCATGGTAAACCAATGATTGTTCGTGTGATGGAGCAAGCAAAAAAATCATCAGCCAATCGAGTGATTATTGCCACAGATCATCAACAAGTTTATGAGGTAGTCAAGGAGTATGGTGGTGAAGTCATTCTGACAAGTGATAAGCATAATTCAGGCACTGAAAGGTTAGCAGAGGTCATTAATGCCTATCAATTTGCTGATGATGAAATTATTGTGAATGTACAGGGCGATGAACCCTTAATTCCGCCTGTTATTATTCACCAAGTGGCAGAAAATTTAGTGCAATATAAAACAGGAATGGCAACGTTAGCAGTGCCAATTGATTCTGTTGAAGAAGCATTTAATACGGGTGCAGTTAAAGTTGTGACAGATAAAGATGGTTATGCGCTTTATTTTTCTCGTGCAACCATTCCTTGGGAACGCGATCGTTTTGCGAAATCAGCTGAACAGTTAAAACCATCGAGTATCGGTGATTTTTATCTCCGCCATATTGGTATTTATGCTTACCGTGCTGGTTTTATTCGTCAATATATTAAATGGGCACCATCAACGCTTGAACAAATTGAAATGTTAGAGCAATTAAGAGTACTTTGGTACGGTGAAAAAATTCATGTCGCTGTGGCAAAACAACCTCCTGCAATTGGTGTCGACACTTTCGAAGATTTAGAAAAAGTAAGAGCGTTATTTAAGGAGTAAGCAATGGCAAACTTTACTGGCTTTAGCCAAGCTGGACTTAATTTTTTACAAGACGCTTGGATTAAAAACAGCAAACAGTGGTTTGAAGAGCATCGTGCTATTTATGATAACGATTTAGTTAAACCGTTTAGGCTTTTGGTTGAACAATTAACACCAGAGATGCTCAAAATTGATGAGTGGTTTGAAACTCGTCCTGCTATTGGTAAAACGATTTCACGTATACATCGAGATACTCGTTTTTCAAATGATAAATCACTTTATCGTAGCCGATTATGGTTGACATTTAAACGACCAAATAAAGATTGGAAAGAAGCGCCCGCTTACTTTTTTGAAATTAGCCCAAGCAGTTATCAATATGGGCTAGGCTATTATTGTTCATCAAAACAAACAATGGATATCTTTCGAGACGAAATTCTTAACGATACTAAGAAATTTTTAGCAATGATACGTTGCGTCAAAAAACCATTTGAGCTTGTTGGCGAAAGTTATAAACGCCCATTAATTAAAGAGCAGGACGAAAAAGTTGCAACCTGGTATAACCGAAAAAATATTGCGGTTATGGTGACAAGTAATCATATTGAGGATGTGTTAAATAGCGATTTACCCGATAAACTAATTAAAGGTTTTAAACAGTTAGTTCCACTTTATGATTATTTAATGCGGGTAGAAATGATTAAAAATATACCGACTCTTTAGCTTTGTTGAGTCGGTGTTTAATATTAAATATTAGGAAAATTCAATATAATTTCTTTAATACCATTAATTATGAATTGAGTTCCAACACAAACTAATAAAAAGCCCATAATTCTTGAAGTGGCTTCAATGCCACTTTTCCCCATAAAACGCATTATGCTACCTGCACTGCGCATGCAAAACCAAAGGATAATACATAACAATAAAGGCACTAAAATCGAAGCAGTATAAACAACCCAAGTTGAAACGTCATAACCTCCACTTTTTACTGTTGATGACATGCTTATTATCATTGCTATAGTTCCGGGTCCTGCTGTACTTGGCATGGCGAGAGGAACAAAAGCGATATTATTTGAGATCTCTTTCTTTTTTGCATCTGCTTCAAGAGTTTTGTGTGATGGTTGTTGTGGAAATAACATTCTAAAACCAATAACGCCAACAATCATGCCACCAGCAATACGTAATCCGGGAATCGATATGCCAAATGTGCTCATCACTAGTTGCCCACAATAAAACGATACAACCATAATTATAAACACATAAATACAGGTCAATTTTGATTGGTAATTCCGCTCTTCATTGGTCATATCGCCCGATAGACCTAATAACAGTACCACAGTGGTTAAAGGATTCGTTAAAGGAATAAATAAAATTAAACCAAAGCCGACAGTTTGTATAAGTTCCAACATAGATTTATTTTAAATCCAACAAAATTTGCAGCTAAGTATAATTGAAATAGACAGAAAATGATATATGGAGGTAGTTGTAATTCGGTATCGGATTTTATTACCATGTTTGAAAAAATTGTAGGCACTACACTGATAATTATAGGTCTAATATTAGTAGAAATAATGTCAAGCGTGAATGATTTTTATGCATTAGTAGATAAAATGTAATATCAAATTAAGGTTTGAAAGGAGTAATATTCGACTCCTTTCATTAAATCAAATTGAACTTTTAATACTTAAAATGGAATATCGTCATCAAAATCCATTGGTGGCTCTGGTGTTGCTGCTGGTTGCGCTGGTGTATTTTGCGTTAGAGGACGAGAAGGAGCCACTGGTGCAGATGAAGAATTATTAGCACTTTGTCCCCAATTTTGTGAACCATCGCCCATGTTTTCACCACCATTGCGTGTTGCTAAAATTTGTAAAGTACCACCAATTGGGTTGACTACAACTTCAGTTGTGTAACGATCTTGTCCTGACTGATCTTGCCATTTTCGAGTTTGTAATTGCCCTTCAATATAAATTTGGGAACCTTTTTTTAAGTATTCGCCAGCAATTTCAGCTAATTTACCGAATATAACAACGCGATGCCATTCAGTACGTTCACGGTATTCATTTGTTTGTTTATCTTTCCATGATTCTGATGTTGCAATGCTAATATTAGCAACTGCATTACCATTAGACATATAACGAACTTCGGGATCTTGACCTAAATTACCAACTAAAATGACTTTATTTATTCCTCTATTGGCCATTATTAACTCCTAAACATGACATAAGTATTTTAAGCTGCATATTGTAACATGAGACTGTAGTAATATCAGCGAATTTAATTTAATAATGGAATTTTTCTCCCATTTTATAAAGATATAGAAAGATTGGTTTAAACATAGGAATTTGCTGCCATAGCGAGTATAATGCCAAGCATTTGTTAATGTGATGTTCTAAAAGATTTTTCCTATAGGAGGCCTTATGATTAATGCGTTTGGATTAAAAAACAAACAATTAGTAAAAATTAATGAAGGCGATATAAATAATGCAACTTGGATTGATTTAATTGAGCCAGAAGAAGCTGATCGAGATTTTGTTTTAACACATTTAGGACAAAACTTAGCAACTAGTATTGAACTTGACGATATTGAAGCGTCAGCTCGTTTTTTTGAAGATAACGAAGGTTTACACGTCCACTCTTTCTTTTTTTATGAAGATGCAGAAGATCGTGCAGGCAACTCAACAGTAGCTTTTACAGTGCATAATGGTCGTTTGTTTACACTACGTGAGCGAGATTTACCAGCATTTCGTTTGTATCGCATGCGATCGCGCTACCAAGGAATGAACGATGGAAATCCTTATGAAGTATTACTTGATTTATTTGAAGTTAAAGTTGAGCAGTTAGCAGATCAAATTGAAAATATCTACAGTGAACTCGAAGAATTAAGTTTAATTATTATGGATCGTTCAGCTCAAGAGCATTACGATGAAGCTATTACCTCGTTGGCTGAACTTGAAGATACCGCGTGGAAAGTTCGTCTTTGTTTGATGGATAGCCAACGTGCAGTTAATTATTTAGTTCGCCGAGCAAAGATGCCAGTAGATCAACTAGAACAAGCTCGTGAAGTTATTCGCGATATTGAATCGCTTGTTCCACATAATGAGTCATTATTCCAAAAAGTAAACTTTTTAATGCAAGCTGCAACTAGTTTTATCAATATTGAACAGAGCCGAATTATCAAAATTTTCTCGGTTGTATCTGTTGTGTTTTTACCCCCAACGGTAGTTGCTTCAGCTTATGGTATGAATTTTGAATTTATGCCAGAATTAAAATGGGAATATGGTTATCCTTTTTCATTACTATTAATGTTGCTAGCAGGTGTTGCTCCTTATATTTATTTTAAACTTAAAAAGTGGTTGTAGATTTATTGATTTAAATTGAGTTTTTATTCGATAGTTTTTTAATATATTAGATGAAATTCTTATCGTACTAACTGCTTAGGATAATTTAATATAAATAATTATTAATATCAGCAATATACTTTCATCGAGTGATGGGTAAAACTTAATATTTTAACTGAAAGAATTAATTTATTATAAAGGAAGTAACATGAATCAATATGCACTTGTCACCGATATCGGTGGAACTAATGCTCGATTTGCGCTTTATAATTTGGCTACAAATGAGCTATCAGCAATAACTAAAGTTCTTATTGCAAAGGATGATGTATTGCTAAAATTAATTAAGAATTACTTACAAGCCCAATCGGTTACCGTTAAAATGGCTTGTATTGCAATTGCCTGTCCGATTAATGACGAAGATATAATTAGTATGACAAACAATGATTTGTCGTTTTCACGATCTGAATTAGTTAAGGAACTTAATCTTGAAAAACTAGAAGTAATCAATGATTTTACAGCAGTATCAACTTCAATTCCTAAATTATCTAAACAAGATCTTGTTCAGATTGGTGGTGATGAACCTGATTTAGATTATCCAATTGCAATTTATGGTGCAGGTACAGGACTTGGAGTGTCACATTTAATTAAAGTAAATGGACGTTGGATTAGTTTGTCAGGAGAAGGGGGGCATACAGAGCTTCCAATGATAAGTGATGATGAAGACCGTATTTTAGTGCAACTTCGCAAAAAATTTGGGCGTGTTTCTACCGAGCGGTTTTTATCAGGCAATGGTATTGTTAATATTTATCAAGCGTTGTTACAAATTAATAATCAACCAGTAATAGAGATTACACCCGACATTATTGTTGAGAAAGCGCTATCTAAAAGTTGTCCACTTTGCTTGCAAACTTTAACCTATTTTTGTACTTTTATGGGGCGTTTTGGTGGTAATTTGGCATTAACACTTAATACACAAGGTGGCGTTTATATTGCTGGGGGTATTGTGCCACGCTTTATCGAATTTTTTAAAACATCTCCATTTAGAGATGCTTTTGAACATAAAGGTCGTATGTCCTATTTAGTCAAAAAAATTCCTGTTTATGTAATAACACATGAAGATCCAGGCTTGTTTGGTGCAGGTGTTTATTTACAAAATTGTCTTAATAAATAGTATTAATGAGTAAAGGTTTTATTTTATGATGTGGTGTTATATTTACCGAAGTACCAAAAAAGAGAACTGCTATCTATATATGGAACATGAAAATGATTTTTCAACGATTCCTGAAAAAGTAATGTCTATTTTTGGTTCACCTGTTTTTGTCATGAAAGTATTACTTGACGGTAAACGAAAATTTGTAGTTGGTACCGCCACTGAAATAGAAGAAAAGATTAAAACTGATGGATTTTTCTTACAAATGCTAAAAGAAGATGATTTCAAAGTATGATTGAGCCATTTTGGGAATATAAGACATTAGCTCAGATGAGTGATGAAGAATGGGAACAGCTCTGTGATGGTTGTGGTCAATGTTGCTTAAATAAATTGATGGACGAAGATACAGACGAGATCTTATATACTAATGTTGCTTGTAATTTGCTTGATTCTAATACTTGTCAATGTAAACACTATTATAATCGCTTTGATTACGAACCTGATTGTATCAAGTTGACTCGTGATAACCTCCTTACCATTGAATGGTTACCTTTAACCTGTACCTATCGTTATTTTTCTGAAACAGGACAATTGCCTCATTGGCATCCGCTTATTACGGGTAATAAAAAGCTTATGCATAAGCTGAAGATATCGGTTAAAAATCGGATTGTTTATGAAAAAGATGTGATTTGTTGGGAAGACCATATTATTTAAAATAGGGAGCTACAGCTCCCTTTTGATTTTAATTTAAAGCACAATCCATAAATATCCAAATACATCAACAGCGAGCATATTTAAAAACATTAAAATAAATACAAAAATCATAAATGAGATATCAATCATTCCAAGCGGTGGCACAATACGGCGAATTGGTGCTATAAGTGGTTCAGTTAACTGAGCAAGTAATTCATCCGCGTTTGATTGTCCACGGCTAACCCAACTTAGAATTGCTCGAAATAGTAATAACCAGAATAATAAATGCCCAAATGCATGAGCTATGACAGCAATAGCATAAAGTAGGTATTTACTAGTCCAAATTGATTCATTAATCATTCCATAGTAGGAAATAAAAATAATTTTAATGACGGCAACAAAATATAAAAGAACCCATGTAGCGGTATCTATTTGTTTAATAGAAGGAATGACTTTGCGTAGTGGACCGATAACAGGTTGAGTTATTCGTACGATAAATTGGGTAAATGGGTTATAGAAATTTACACGCACACGCTGCATCCATAAACGCAAAATTAAAACATAGAGACATACCGTTAAGATGGTATTACCTAGAAAATAAAGCGATGTCATTTAAGACTCCTTAAAATAAACTATTCGGGCAATATATCACAAATACTGCCTTGCTCCAAAGATCGCTGTACCTATTCGAACCATAGTGCTACCAGCAACAATAGCAGCTTGCATGTCGCCACTCATGCCCATGGATAATGTATCCATAAATGGATAATCAGTTTGTAAAGAACGCAAAAATTCGTGCATTTTGTTAAAGACGTTTAGTTGTTTGTCAAAATCATTTTCAATTTCAGGGATCGCCATTAATCCACGTAAATTTAAATTGGGTAGTGTTATAATTTGTTTTGCTAAATCAGCAACTTGTTCAGGATAAACCCCCGACTTGCTGGCTTCTTTACTAATATTAACTTGAATAAGTACATTTAAGTTTTCCATATTAGCTGGGCGCTGATCATTTAAACGTTGAGCAATTTTAAATCGATCAATGGTATGCATCCAATCAAAGTGTTCGGCGACTAATTTGCTTTTGTTCGATTGTAATGGACCAATAAAATGCCAAGTTAATAAAGTATTGGGGAGAATTTGTTTAAAATACTGGATTTTTTCAACGCCTTCTTGAACATAGTTTTCACCAAAAGATAGTTGACCTGCATCTATCGCTTGTTTGATTAAGGTTACTGGCTTTGTTTTACTGACCGCAATAAGTTCGATTGTATTGGGATCTCGTTCGCATTTTTTTGCTATTTCTTGAATTGTGTTTTTTATAGTAAGTAAATTGTCACGTACTGTATTCATGTTAATTCCCAATTAATAAACTAATAGGTAAAATATAATGTTAAAATCGATGTTGTCGCTTAGTGTAACGCAAAAAGCATCCGATTTGCATCTTTCAAGTGGTGAAGTTGCACGCATTCGCATTAATGGACAATTACAGTGTGTATCAAACGAAAAGTTATCGCCGTTAGATTTAGAATCTGAACTATTAGCGTTACTTAATGAATCACAAAAATTACAATTACAGCAAGATAAACAAATTGATTTAGCCTATCAATCTCCTGAAATAGGTCGCTTTAGAGTCAATATTTTTTATCAACAGCGTGGTATTTCGGCAGTGTTTCGAATGATTAAAAAACAGATTCCAGATCTAGATGAAATAGGTGCGCCCGAGGTTTTTAAAAAGCTAATAACGCACGAAAGTGGTATTATTTTAGTGACAGGTGCTACAGGAAGTGGTAAATCAACGACGCTTGCATCATTAATTGAATATATTAACTCAACTCAATCCAAACACATTATTACTTTAGAAGACCCCATTGAGTTTATTTATCATAATCAACATTCATTAATTCAACAAAGAGAGCTTACAAATTTTGACTACGCACTTGATAGCCTTTTAAGGCAAGATCCTGACATAATATTACTTGGGGAATTACGTAATAAAAAATCTATCCAAACTGCATTAACAGTAGCTGAAACAGGGCATTTAGTTTTTGCTACGTTACATACATGTTCTGCTATTCAAAGCATTAATCGTATTATTGATGTATTTGATGAAAATTCGCGTAACTTTATTCGCACACAATTATCAAATAATTTAAGAGCAATTATCAGTCAAAAGCTAATATTAACAAAAAATGGGCGTAAAGCGTTGTTTGAAGTGCTTATCAATACTCCTGCTGTCAGTAATTTAATTAATGAAGGCAAAATTAAACAAATTATTTCCCTTATGCAGACGGGGCGACAACATGGTATGCAAATTATTACGGATCAATAATTACTGAAATTGAAATAATCTTTAATCATAAACTAATTTTATTTATTTACCTGTGACTACAAACGAATGGCAAAGCGGAAAGAGTGATAAAAACTTTGAATTGCGATATGACATAATCAGCAAATATTTATCGATTTAAAAGATAGAAAACAAAAATTTAAACGCTTTATTAATTTTTATAATACCGTTAAAGCACATAGAGCGATTTCAGGGAAAATGCCTTATGATTTTTAGAGGATTATTTTAACCATGAAGTGTAAACAACTCGGCGTTTTCCTGAAATTATCAAAGTTTAAAGCAATTAAAATTAACCCAAAAGCTTAATTGTAAAAAACGTTTACAAATGTTTACAAATCTTTACAAAAAAAATTTCATAAAAGTAGTCAAATTTTTTTTAATAGCTATACTTTAATAATTGAAAAACCTCAAAAGATTGAGTGTTAGTAATTGAAATTAGAGTAAAATAAAAAATATCTGACAGAGGGATATTATGTCAAACTATTTTAAATCTCAGCAAATCGATATCTTAGCTTTACAGTGTTATCGTGCTACCCGTATTTTTACGTTCATCTCATTTATATTCTCGACATTGCCTAAAAAATTATTGCCTGATTTAATGCGAAATTTAGTATCAAACGTTATATTTTTAGCTTCATTACTATTGTACTCTTTTGGTTCACAAGCATTAACATCTTATTCTGCCTATGCTATTCAAGGATCTGCACCATATTTTACGGTCGATGGTGGGCAAACTAAGATAACTTCGTCTGATGGGTTATTAGGGATTCGGTTATCTAACGGTACAATAATTACACCTTCAACTAATGATTCAACCACTGCAAATCCAATTGTGTTACCTAAGAGTGGGGAACGTTTTACTGATATTAGTATGTTTGTTCCACTATCAAAAAATTCTAGCGAGCTAAATATACCGTTAAACACACTTGTTACAGAACCATATAACTATTGGGGTGATGATGATGGTGATGGTCAAGTTTCAGCAACTGGCGAAATATCAGTAAAAATTACTGATAAAAATAATCGAGCTGTTAATCGTAGTGAAGTATTAACGATATGTCATGCACCTTATAAAGTAGTATTAAGTAATACTGATAGCACATTAAAAACAAAATATGGCACACCTGACCATATTATGGTTAGTGCTGCCACCACATCGTATTACATTAACCCAAAAGACTCACCAGCTGTTTGCTATGCCAGGCCGGGGCTACGTTATGGTGGTTTAGATTATGCAGATGATGAACGCTATCACGGCCCAGCAAATATATGGGATCCAGATAGAGGCTTTCTTACCCAAACTGCTACCCCTGAATCATACGCTCGTAATTTTCCAACGACGGGCGGTGATAATGTGTATTTTTATTTAGATATTGGAGGAATAGACGAAAAAGAGCTAACTTGGTCTTCGATTACAAAAGAAGGAATAACGGCGACAATAGAAGTAGTGCCACCAGATGATCGCGCTAGTAACCAGTTTGACCGTAAAGGGGGAACACGAGTTACTTTAACTGGCCCAACAGTGGAATATTTAGGTATGATTAGTTTTCCTGATCGAATATACAAACCAAACTTACCACAAACATTCGAATTAGTGGGCGAAGATAACCATGGTAATAAAGTAAAATACGGGTTTGTATTGAAAAAATGGTTTGTAGGTAGAACCGAATCAGGGTATGTTGAAGAGATGCCGCCTATCGATACGTGGTGTAGTCGTTTAGGAGATTATCGTGCGGTAAAAATAGAGGATCTGACCAATGCAAAATGTGGTATTATAGATAATAACGCTTATTTTCATTTTCCGTGTATAGATGGGGTAGATGGTGCGATGCCTTTCTCAAATGGAAATTATTACCAACGTCAAATAGGTGCTGGTTTTTTAACAGAGTGGGGAAGTTATGGTAATTACCCGATGTCTAAGTTTAGCAATAACTCTCACTTTGTGGGTTTCAGTAAAAATAATGATTATACTTTTGAAATTATAGCGGAGAACGGCGTAGTGTCTGTTAAGGAAAGAGGATATGTTGACGACAAATATCCAGGGATATGTGTTACCCCTTAACCTTTTAATCTGTAAGTTGGCATATAGTATTAAATAAGAATAATCATAATAAAAAAACAAAGCCCTAACCGCAAGGTTGGGCTTGATTTATATTTATACTTTTTAAATAATCATGTAACGATTTCCTAAAATAGTGTAACAAAAACTATAAAACTTTTATGATAAAAATAAAAGATAAATAGAAAAGTAGCTAAACATCAATTGCATCATATATTTAAATAAGGTAGATATTTAGGTTGGCTAAATGGTTGTGCCATTCCAAAAATTGACATAGTTTTGTTATGCTATAATGATATCGATTTGCTTTTAGGGTAGCAAGTTTCGTTCTATTATCAGTGTTGCTTGCTTTAGAATATCGTTTTCCATATGGAATTGTTTAAGCTCTTTACGCAACGCGATTAACTCTTGTTCTTGTGGACTGCGATTATCTTTTGTTTTAAATGAGCCGCTTTGGCTTGCTTGCGTTATCCAACGGTCCAATGCGGATGGTGTCAAATCATATTCTGCAACGATTTCACTACGTGATTTACCATGTTGATAAAGACTGACCCTTGGTGTTTTAAATCATCTGTGAATGTTCGTCTTTTGCGTTTAATCTTATTCATATTTGTCCCCGTTTTAGTTGTGATAAGTTTACCTTACTCCTTAAAAAAGTTGTATGAATTAGTGTAGCCGATCCAAGTAGGCTAATTAGGGATTGATGAATTTGGTTTTATTAGGTAGATAGAAATTGGTACAAATTTAAATATTTTACAAGGCGAAGATAGTTTAAAAAGGCGAATATTATGGCTAAGACGAGTAACTTTAAGTCGGCTACATTTTTCAGCCAATCCACTATAACTATTCTTACTAAACACCCTTTGCTAAAAGGTCAAAGGTAGTACATAATATGTGGTTAAAATTTAGATAAAAATAATTAGTAATAAGAATTATTGTTTATGGGGTGGAAAATGGGGTTAGTAAAGCATTTAGTTGTATTTAGCCTGCTGTTAGCATTAGCTGGTTGTGATAATAAAGACGCTGAACAAAACACACGCGCTGAACAGGCAGAAACGCAATCAGAAACAAAAGTTATTGATAATAATACAACCGCTGATATTAGCAATCCTAGTGATGACAACGATATCGTACAAGATGAATCGTCAAAACTAGCCTTTAACCCCACACCAGAATTAGTTGAAAAATATCACGGTAAAGAATTAACTGTTATTGATAGTTCAGAGGTCATTATTGATGGTTCAAGTACTTTAGTTATTACCTTTTCGGTTCCTTTAAATCCTAAACTCAATTTTTCTAATTTGCTTCGTTTAGTTGATCGCCAAACGGGTAATGTTGACGGAGCTTGGGAGTTGTCGGATAACGGATTAGAATTAAGACATCGCTATCTTGAACCAAATCGTCAATTAGATCTCACCATTGATAAGATGTTAGCTGCAATTAATGGCAACAGCTTAAAAGAAGTCTACCAAGCAGAAATTAAAACTCAAGATCGCCTGCCGATGGTGGGATTTGCTAGTAATGGTTTTTTGTTGCCAAGCAAATCAATGACAGGTTTACCTGTTACTACGCTTAATGTTAATAAAATTGATGTTAATTTCTTTAAAATTAAACCTGAACAGTTATCTGATTTTATCGCTGATTATGGTTTTATTAACCAAGTGTCAGCTTGGAATTCAAAGAATATTAATAAATTTGCTGATTTAGTTTATACGTCTCGGTTTGATCTTAATCCTAAGCGTAATTCGCAAGAAACCGTATTACTTAACTTATCATCCATTCCGCAACTTCAGCAAGAAGGGATTTATTTAGCTGTTATGAATCAAGCAGGAAGTTACGATTATACAAATCCTGCATCGCTATTTTCGATCAGTAATATAGGTGTTGCGGTTCATGCTTACAACAATGGTAAATTATCTGTTATTACCCATGGACTTGACAATGGAAAACCATTTGCTGATGTAAATATATCGATTTTATGTAACAAAAGTATTCGAGATAGTAATAAAAACTGTACCACTATTTCGGCTAAAACTGATGCTACAGGTTATGCTGAAGTCACTTTGCCAAAAGATATGGATTATGCACTACTTACGGCAAGTGATGGTAATCAAATTTCTTTGGTGAATTTGGATCGTAGCGCATTAAATTTAAGTGAATATAATTTAACGGGGTCTACTTTTTATCAAAAGCAACTATTTGCTTTTGGGCCTCGTGATTTGTATCGCCCACAAGAGACGGTCTATTTTAATGCACTTTTGCGTAATGCTGATGGTAAGCCATTGCCTTTGCAACCAATTGTGGTTGATGTTATGTCACCCGATAATCAAGTTGTTGAGAATTTTACTGTCGATGCTAAAGCAAAATCTAACGGTTTATATCAATGGCAATATGTTATTCCAGCTAATGCAGCAACGGGTAAATGGGCATTTCGTTTTAATTTAGGCGACGATAATTACCGTTATGTGTGGTTCCGTGTGGAAGAATTTTTACCAGAGCGTATGGCAATGGAAATTACGACCGCATCCAATAAGCCTATTACGCTTGATAAACGTGTCAATTTTGATGTTAAAGGTTGGTATCTTTATGGTGCTCCAGCAGCAGGAAATAATTTAGAAGGTAATATTTATCTTAAAAAAATTGATTCAATACCTGAACTTGCTGATTATAAAATTGGTAATGTGACTGACAATAGTATAGGTAGACAACTTTATAATATTGAGACGACTTTAGATAAAAATGGCAATGCACAAGTAGGAATTGATACTAGCGATTGGGGTAAATTGGGTTTTCCTATCAAATTTATTTTGCAAGCCAGTTTACTTGATTCAGGAGGACGCCCTGTTACTCGTTATGCCAGCCAAATTATTTGGCCAAATCAGCAAATGCCTGCTGTGCGTGCACTATTTTCTCAATCACCTTATTATGATTGGTCATTAGATAAATATGAAACTAGTCCGACAGTTGATAAAGGTGCTAATGCTGAATTTGAAGTGGCTTATGTTAACACTGATGGGCAAAAGCTGGCTGCTAGTCATTTAAAGGCAAGAATTATTCGTGAACGTCATAATTATTATTGGACTTGGTCTGAACATACTGGGTGGTATCAAGCATACAATTCAAGTGAGTTCGTTGTGCAAGAGCAACCGCTGTCTATCGCTGCTAATGGTACAGTTAAAGTGAGTTACCAAACGGATGATTATGGCTTTTATCGTATTGAAATTGTTGATACTAAAAATAATATTATCAGTAGTTTACGTTTTAGAAGTGGTTATAATTGGGAAGATAATACCAATGGCACCAATGCTGTTCGTCCAGATCAGGTTAAATTAAGCCTGGATAAAACTGCCTATTCGGTTGGTGATACTGCTAAAATACATGTACAAGCTCCAGTAGCAGGCTCGGGTTATATTTCACTTGAAACCAATGATGGTATATTATGGAAAAAAGATATCACTGTTGGTGAAAACGGTCTTGATGTTGAAATTCCAATCCAAGATTGGGGACGCCATGATATTTATATTAGTGCGATGATTATTCGCCCATCAACTGACGCTGCAGTTCAGACAATTAAACGAGCAATTGGGTTACTTTATTTACCAATTGACACTTCAAATCGTCAATTAAACTTGAGCATTGAAGCACCTACGAAGACAGAGCCTGAAAAAACTATTCCAATAAAGGTCAAAATAGATAAAAGTGCAATCCAAAAGGATCATAAGGTTTCAGTATTGGTTTCGGCTGTTGATTCAGGTGTTTTGAACATTACTAATTTTGCAACACCTGATCCTTATAGCGCATTTTTGGGTCGTAAACGTTATGAAGTTGATCTTTATGATGTGTATGGCAAATTAATTGAAGGTAAAGGACGCAATTTGAATGTGAGCTTTGGTGGTGATGCTATGCTTGGTGAATCTGGCCCAGGCGGTAAAAAAACATTAAACGAAGTTAAAATTGTGGCTCAACAATTGCAAACTATTGATCTTAATGATGACGGTGAAGGTGTTGTTGACCTTGCTTTGCCTAATTTTAATGGCGAATTACGCATAATGGCTCAAGCATGGGATGATAGCCGTTATGGTAAAGCGGAACAAGCCATGATAGTTGCATCGCCAGTTGTTGCTGAGCTATCTACACCTCGCTTTTTATCGGGTGGTGATCAGGCTACCTTGGCACTAGATCTAAATAATCTAACCGAAAAAACACAAACAATGCAGGTCAATGTTTTGACGGATGGTTTGATTCATCAAAATGCAGTTGAGTCTACGAAAGTTACACTTGATAGCAAGCAAAGACAGATTATTCAAGTGCCAGTTGTTGCTGATTATGGTTATGGACAAGGTACGGTGACAATTAATGTCACAGGAATTTTATTGGAGGATGGCTCAAATTATCAGATCAAGCGATCGTGGGCAGTCGGTGTTAGACCGGCTTATGCCGCTACCAATAAATATTATGCAGCAGCAATCAATGGTGGTGAAAGTTGGGTTTTACCTGAAGATAGTATAGCTGAGATGATTGAAAACACGGTTGATGGTAAATTAATTGTATCTAATCAACCGCCGTTAAATATTGCTCAATATATTAAATCGCTATTTGCTTATCCATATGGTTGTTTAGAACAGACCATTAGTGGTTTAATGCCATCATTGTATGCAAACCAAGACCAGCTTGCAGCTTTGGGAATTAAAACCGAATCGGATAAAGAGCGACGTGAGAAAGTACAATTAGGTATTTCACGAATTTTATCAATGCAACGTAATAATGGTAGTTTTGGTTTATGGAGCAAAGACAGTGCCGAGGAATATTGGTTAACGGTGTATGCGACTGATTTTTTAATCCAAGCAAGTGAGCGTGGTTATAATGTCAACAATAAAGCGCTTGATGCAGCAATTACCCGTATCAGCCAATATACTTATGATGCCAATGCATTTAATGGGTTACAAAGCTACTATGATAATTCACAAGCAAGCAATTATACGCAATTTGCAACTAAAGCTTATGCTTTAGCTGTGTTGGCAAGGCAAAATAAAATCACTGTGCCTATGCGTAATGAAATTAATCGAATGTATCAACAGATCACTGAGAGTGATTTTAAAGTATTGTCACCATTACCAGTTGCTCAGTTAGCGCTTTCCGCCAAGCTGGCTGGTTTTGATAATATCTATAATAATTTGATGCCTCGAGTATTTACAACAAGTTATGATAATCGTTATTCTTGGTTAGGCGAATATGGTAGTGCTATTCGTGATAATGCATTAGTTTTATCTTTATTGGTAGAAAATAATTTAAGTGTTGATAAGCAAGCTGATTATTTAATTCAGTTATCTGATTTGCTTAATGATACTCGTTATTTTTCAACTCAGGAACTTAACGCATTATTTGTGGCTGGCTGGTCATTAGAACAACATAAATCTTCACATAAATTTAATGTGGTGATCAACGAGCAGTCAAATGAGGTTGATTCGACTTTATCACGCTCTTTTGATTTTGCTAATTTAGCCAATAGATTAACGATTTCTAATCCAGAAAATGCACAACCACTTTATATTAAATTCACCGTTTCAGGTTATGACAAGAAAGCGCCTGCACCAACGAGTGATGAAAATGTTTTAACTATCAATCGTTCCTATTACGATTTGAAAGGTAACAAAATTCAACCTGATCACTTGAAAGTGGGTGATTTAGTGGTGGTATTATTGGATGTTAGAGCACATAAAGAAGTCGTTCACGATGCGTTAATTGTTGATTTTTTACCTGCTGGACTTGAGTTAGAAAATCAAAATCTCACAAATAGTAGTGTGAGTCTACAGGCAATACCGGAAATTGCCAATTTGTTGAAAGATGAAGATAGCAATGATATTAAATATCAAGAATTCCGTGATGATAGATATGTTGCGGCTGTTGATATTAATCACTATGTGAGCGATGGTACTTATCGATCGCAGGTTGCTTATTTGGCTAGAGCAGTGACGGCAGGTAATTATATGATTCCATACCCTTATGTTGAATCTATGTATCGGCCCGATCGGTTTGCAATTGGTCAATCAATTGACTTAATGTCTATTGTTGAGCGCAATGTAGAGCCCAATGAACCTAAACAACAATAGCTAGTATGTATCAATTAAATTTGATTTTTAAAATGTAAACAAATTGATTATCCGCTAACAATTGTTAGCGGCATCTATTTATACTGAAACATATTATACTGAAACATAGTGTTACCTGAAACTTTTTGACAAAATGAAAAAGCGCCTACTTAAAATTCTGGCTTTCTTATTTTTTTCTATCCTTTTGTTATTAGGTATCTTTTTTGTTGCCGATTACTTTTATCCTTTATCAATAACAAAAAATAAAACAACACAAACAATTCTTGCGCAAGATGGTACGCCTCTGTGGCGATTTGCTGATGAAAATGGTATTTGGCGATATCCTATCAAATTAGATGAAGTCCCCAATGATTACCTTGATGTGTTATTAAATTATGAAGACCGCCATTTTTATGATCATTTTGGTATTAATCCTGCCTCTTTATTGAGAGCAGCTTGGCAAAATATCACCAATAAAAGAATTATTTCAGGTGGTAGTACTATTTCGATGCAGGTTGCAAGATTGCTTTATCCACACGATCGCTCCATGGCAGGAAAGTTACAACAAATATTTCGAACACTACAACTTGAATTACATTTTACAAAAGATGAAATTTTAACTTTATATATTAATCGAGCCCCATTTGGCGGGACAATCGAAGGCTTAGGGGCTGCTAGTTGGTCATATTTTGGTAAAGAGCCCAAAGCGTTAACACGTAGTGAGGCGGTTTTATTGGCCGTATTGCCACAAGCACCCAGTCGTTTGCGTCCTGATAGGTACCCCGAACGAGCCAAACAAGCACGCGACAAAGTTCTAGCAAGATTGGCCCGATATCAGGTATGGTCATCTGATATTATAGAGCAAGTTAGAAAAGAAGAAGTATGGGTTTACCCACGTAAAAAGCCACAATTAGCTCCTTTATTAGCTCGAAGGTTAAGTCAACAATATCCTGATGTTGATATTATTCGATCAAATATCGATCTTTCCCTTCAATACAGCCTTGAAGATATTGCTGCTAATCGTAAAAATCAGTTACCTCCCAAAAACTCACTAGCTATTTTAGTTGTCGATCATACGGATATGTCCGTAAAAGGCTATGTTGGGTCGGTTGATTTTAACGATAAAGAGCGATTCGGTCAGGTTGATATGATAAGTTCGCTTCGATCTCCTGGATCGACATTAAAGCCTTTTATGTATGCTTTAGCGATTGATGACGGCATGATTCATTCTGAATCGTTATTGCAAGATACACCTAGAATCAGTTCTGATTATCGACCTACGAATTTTGATGAAGATTTTTATGGACCAATAAGTGCCTCAGATGCATTAAAGAATTCATTAAACTTACCTGCTGTTGAGTTAATTGAGCTTTATGGACCAAAACGATTTGCTGGCAAGCTGTTTAGTATTGGCTTACCGCTTCAATCTAAAGGTAATGATCCTAATATATCGTATATTTTGGGTGGTGCGTCGTTAAGAATGGATAATTTAGTTAGCGCATATAGTGCCTTTGCTCGTCATGGGCAAGTAAGTCCTTTACGATTTACGCAAGCAGATCCCTTACTAAGCAAGCCATTTATTAGCGATGGAAGTGCATGGATCACAAGACAGATGCTAGTTAATAATTATCAGCTTGCCTATAAAACAGGCACTAGCTATGGATATCGTGATGCATGGGCGATTGGGGTCAATCCTCGCTATTTGATTGGCATTTGGGTCGGTCGTCCTGATGGAACGCCCGTTGTTGGTCAATATGGCAGTATTACAGCGGTGCCGATACTACAACAAGTTAACACGTTATTATTAAATAAAGAGCGACGAATAAATCGCCCACTTCCCTTAGTAACTAAACCGACAACAGTAACCTTAGAAAAAATTTGTTGGCCATCAGGACAAAAGTTACCTGCAACTGATGAAAACTGCCACCGTCAAAAAAATGCATGGGTATTAAATAATATGATACCTCCAACACTTGATACGCTAACGGCACTTAATAATAATATTTATCGTTCAGGGTGGGTGACTATTTGGGTAAATGATGCCGGCAAACGTGTGTCAGCAGACTGTAGCAATGCACATAAAAAACAGGTTGCACTTTGGCCAATAGCTTTAGAAAATTGGCTACTACCCAAAGAACGTCGACAATCGCTAATTCCTGAAGTTGATAATCATTGCCCAGTGTTTGGTAAAGATATCTTTTTGCCACTCAATATTATTGGGCTGCAAGATAAGCAATTGGTAAAACGATTACCTGGGCAGCAAGATGTCACTATCGATCTAACTCCACAAGGTGGTGTTGGTGACAAATGGTGGTTTTTAGATGGTCAACTTATTGAGAAAACGTATGGCGATCAAAAGGTAGCTTTGACAGTTACTCATAAAGGTTTACATCATCTATTTTTATTAGATCAAAGTGGACAAATTTCACGAATGACATTTACCCTTGACTAAACTAACAAGGAGCAAACCTATGGCTATTGAAAGAACCTTATCTATCATCAAACCTAATGCCGTTAAAAAACAATTGATTGGTGAAATTGAAACCCGTATTAGCCAAGCAAAACTTAACATTATTGCCTTAAAAATGCTTAGATTAACAAAAGAACAGGCAGAAGGATTTTATGCTGAGCACCAAGGTAAATCATTTTTTGATAAGTTGGTTAAATTTATGATATCTGGGCCGATAGTTGTTCAGATTCTCGAAGGCGATAATGCTATTAAGCGTTATCGAGAATTGATGGGACCAACTGATTTATCTAAAGCAGCCACAGGCACTTTACGAGCTGATTTTGCTGACAGTATGACTGAAAATGCCGTACATGGCTCAGATTCTCTAGCCACGGCTGAAAAAGAAATTGCTTATTTTTTTGTTGATAGCGAGATAGTAGGGTAAATCAATATTATTAAATAAATCAAAATAGTGATATAAGCTGTTTTAGCTTGTATTAGTTTTTTTAATGTCATTAATCGAAAGCTACTACATATAACTTTAAGTTATAACCATGTGAGTATTTGTTATTTATTTATTCGATTCTTTGTTGCTAGACTTTAACGGTACATAACATAACCTTGATTGAGGGAGAATCAGAATGAAATTGTTGACTAAATCACTAGCTGTTGTTGCATTAGTAAGTAGTTTGTTAGGTGCAAATTCTGCTTATGCAGATCGCCTTGATGATATTGAGAAACGAGGAGAAATAAAAATAGCGGTATTTGATAGTAATCCGCCATTTGGTTATATTGACGAAAAGACAAATAAAATTGTTGGTCTTGACGTTGATTATGCCAACGAGATAGCAAAAGCATTAAAGGTTAATGTTGAGCTAGTTCCGACTAATCCGGCCAATCGAATTCCGTTATTAACATCCCAAAAAGCCGATTTAATTGTAGCTAATTTTACCGTTACTGATGAAAGAGCAAAAACTGTTGATTTTAGTCTTCCTTATTTTGCGACTGGTCAGAAATTTGTAGCAAAAAAAGGAGTATTGAAATCAGCAGATAATTTGAAAAATCTTCGTATTGGTGCCGATAAAGGTACAGTTATGGAAATTACATTGCGAGAAAAATACCCAACAGCTAAAGTAATTTCTTATGATGATACACCATTTGCGTTTGCAGCGTTACGTAATGGTGTTGTGCAGGCAATTACTCAAGATGATGCAAAATTAATCGGCCTATTAGCGAATTTACCAGAAGAACAACGAGCTGTATTTGAAATTTCACCATTTAGTATTACTCAAGAATATCAAGCTGTTGGTATACCAAAAGGGGAAGATCGCTTGAAAGAAAAAGTGAATCAAATTTTGTTAACACTAGAAAAAGATGGTGAAGCATTAACGATTTATAATCGTTGGTTTGGACCTGAAACTGCATCAGCGATGCCTCGTGGTGATTTTAAAATTGGTAAAGGTCAGTAGTTATGTATGAGCAATTACTTGAGCCTCGTTATTTGTGGTGGTTATGGGATGGTTTTTTAGTTACGTTAGCTATCTCATTGCTAACCATTATATTTTCAACATCACTAGGTTTTTTGCTGGTTATTGCTCAACAAAGTCGAATTAAATTCATTCAAGTTATAGTAATGGGGTATAACGCAATTTTTCGTTATTCTCCGTTATTGCCTCAACTCTTTTTTTGGTATTTTGGTGTGGGTAATTTATTACCAATAGAATTTAAATTATGGTTATTTGACGAACCGCAAATCCAGTTGCTGTTTTTTTCACTGAAAATGCCATCATTTGAATTTATAATCGGTTTAGTTGGTTTAACTTGTTATTCCAGTGCTTTTATTGCCGAAGAATTTAGAGCGGGTATAGCTGGTGTAAGTCGGGGGCAAGAACAGGCTTCATTGGCATTAGGTTTAACTTGGTGGCAAAGTATGCGATTTATTATTTTGCCACAAAGTTTTCGTATTGCATTTCCGCCTTTAATTGGCCAGTACATGAATATTATAAAAAATTCGTCGTTAACAATGGCTATTGGTGTGTTAGAACTTTCTTATGTATCGCGTCAAGTTGAAACCGAATCATTAAAAACCTTTCAAGATTTTGCTATTGCAACTTTATTATATATTTTGGCGATAGTGATTGTTGGAACTTTGGGTAATATTTATCAAGTAAAACGATTGCAAATAGGTAAGGTGTAATCATTTATGGAGCTTAAAGGTTTAGAGGTTATTTACCACAATTTCAGTTATATGATGTGGGGAAATTTTCCCGGAGGAATTTTTTTAACGCTGTTAATGAGTTTTGCCGCAATTATATTTTCAAGTTTTTTGGGTATTCTTGCTGGAGTCGGGTTGACTGTTTTAAAAGGAGTTATGCGTTATTTTTTAGTTGGTATACTTGGTTTTTTAAGAGCTATTCCTGTCATTATGCTTATTTTCTGGACTTACTTTCTTCTACCTGTGTTACTTAGTGTAGATGTGCCAGCAATTGCAACGGTAATATTTGCATTATCCTTGATAGGAGCTGCATACATTGGACATTCAGTTCATGCAGGTATGATTGCTGTGGCTAAAGAACAATGGCAAGCGGCGTTTTCATTAGGCTTAACTAAAAAGCAAGTTATTATATTTATCATATTACCACAAGCCCTTAAAATGATGTTGCCGTCTTTTGTAAATCAATGGGTATCACTGATTAAAGATACTTCACTGGCTTATATTGTTGGAGTAGCGGAATTTACTTTTATTGCAACCCAAATTAATAATCGTAGTATGATTTATCCAACAGAAATCTTTCTATTTGTTATAGTTGTTTATTTTATCATCTGCGCCTCGCTTGATTTTGCGGTTACGTTTTTCTCAAAACGCCAATTATTTTGCTTTAAATAAAACAATATTCTCATAGAGTATATGGGGGATTTCACTATTTACTTGAATAACGTTCTCTTAATTTATTCATGTAAAATTCGATTGAATCTTTAGCTTTGGGATGTGTTTCAATATAGCTATTAAATATTATTTGTATAAGTCAAAAAAATGTGGAAGATATATTATTGAATTTTCATGATCACTAATCTTAAAAGATGCATTTTTAAATGTACTAGCTTAAATTAAATCTGAGCTACTACAACTGATTTCTTGAAGAGCAAGTCCCTTCTCATTGCTCATTTTTTAAAGCGATAATAATTATCTCGATTATATCCTATGACTTTACAGGCTTATTGTGCGTACTAAGTTGCTGGTTAATTCTAAAAGCCATAATTTAGGTTTAATGATTTTTCTGTTTGATTCAATTATGACACTCCTAGTTACGTTATAAAATAACGCAAATGTCAGATTAAAACTATTCTTATGAGGTATAGAAACCCAGTTTATTTATATATTTTATGAAAGAGGATAATTCAATGAATTTTCTCATTGTGTTCTAAAATAGAAAAAAAGCACCTTATATTAAGGTACTTTTTATATTATAAAATGTTAAATAATAGAAGATTAACTCATTCCATATTGTTTTAATTTTTTGCGAAGTGTACCGCGGTTGATACCAAGCATATTTGCTGCTCGAGTTTGATTGCCGCGTGTATATTGCATAACCATATCAAGGAATGGATGTTCAACTTCAGCTAACACTAATTCATAAAGATCTGTCGGATCTTCACCATTTAATTGTGATAAATAGTTTTTTAAAGCTTGCTTCACTGAATCACGCAATGGCTTTTGTGTTATTTGGTCTTGAGAATTTACAGTTGTAAATTTAAGTGCTGCAGCTGTAACGCGTTGTTCTGACATAGTATTCTTAACTCTTTGGGTTGTTTCTAATTTTACTAAAAAATGCTTTTAGAGTGTTTACTTGCTCACTTGTATTGCTAAGTACACTAAATAAGCGCCTGAATTGATCGCTGTCAGCATAATTCTTGGTGTACCAATTTACATGCTTTCTGGCAATCCTTAATCCTTTGTATTCTCCATAGAATTGATAAAGATCATCAAGATGTGATAGTACAACTTGTTCTACTTCATCAATACTTTTGTTTTTCTGTAACTGTCCATGTGTTAAATAGAATGCAATTTCTTCAAATATCCAAGGTCGCCCTTGTGCCGCTCGCCCGATCATTATAGCATCAGCCTGCGTATATTGAAAAACATCTTTTGCCTGTTCAGGTGTACAAATATCTCCATTAGCAATTACAGGAATTGTAACATTTTCTTTAACTGCTCTAATAGAGTCATATTCAGCGACACCGTTGAATAAGCAAGCACGTGTTCTTCCGTGAATAGTAATTGCCTTTATACCACAATCCTGTGCAATTTGTGCGATTTCTATGCAATTTCTATTTTCTTTATTCCATCCAGTCCGCGTTTTTAATGTTACCGGAACATCAACTGCACCGACAACTTTCTGCAAAATTTTTTTAATAAGTTCCGGATACTGCATTAAAGCAGATCCAGCCAATTTTCTATTGACCTTTTTAGCCGGACATCCCATATTAATGTCAATCAACTGAGCACCGTGTTTGACATTAAATTCAGCAGCTTTAGCCATTTCGTCGGGATCAGAACCGACAATTTGTACTGCACGAATACCAACATCATCACTCGCTATCATTCGCATAGCTGATTTATCGGTATGCCAAACATCAGAATTTGCTAAAAACATTTCTGAAACAGTCATACCAGCACCAAATCGATGACATAGATTACGAAATGGTTTATCACTTATTCCAGCCATTGGTGCAGCAATTAAATTATTCTTTAATTTTAGTTCACCAATGCTAAGTAAATTAAAGTCGGCTATATTACGCATTTTTTTTCAAACTTAAAAGGGGGTAGCGTTAATTTTTTTTATTTTTTTTACCAGTGATACAACACCACTCGTCAAGTTCAACCACTGGATCTAATTTAAAATTGGGTTGGTAAGCCATGCAAACACTTGATGATTGGGTAGTTAAAATACCAGATAAACCTAGTTTACCTTCAGGTTTTACTAATTTACTTATATGTGGTTCAAGCTCTTTTAATGGTCCAGCTAAAATATTGGCAACAACTATATCTGCTTGCAAATTGTCTGGGATCTCTTTTGATAAATAAAGCTCTAGTCTTTCACTGACATCATTACGCTGTGCATTGTCACGGCTAGCTTGAATGGCTTGAGGATCGATATCAATACCGATTACTTGTTTTGCACCTAATTTTAGTGCAGCAATTGCCAAAATACCAGATCCACAACCATAATCGATAACTAATTTATCTTTAAGGTCTAAATTATCAAGCCAAGTTAAGCATAATGCCGTGGTTGGGTGAGTACCTGTGCCAAATGCTAATCCAGGGTCTAACATAACATTAACAGCATTAGTGTCGGGCACGTCACGCCAACTAGGACAAATCCAAAGTCGCTCACCAAATTTCATAGGATGAAAGTTGTCCATCCATTCACGTTCCCAGTCTTTATCTTCTAATTGTTCAATTTTATAAGAATATTGTTCAAGATTTAATATTGCTCTTAATTCATCGATATCTGTTTGAGCATCATAAAGCCCAATCACATCGGTATTACCCCAAAGTTTAGTTTCGCCGGGTAATGGTTCAAAGACAGGCGTGTCAAAGGTATCTTGAAAAGTGACTGATACAGCACCAGACTCCTCTAATTGTTCGCTAATTTGTTCAGCAAGATCGTTGGTTGTATTAATTTTGAGTTGAATCCAAGGCATAATTCTTCCTTTTATTGTCAAACATATTGGCTATAATAAAAATAATAAATCCAATAGTTAAAGAGGGGACTATTGGGTGTAGTGATAATAATTTAATATTATAACTTGCCAATAATGTATAACTTATAGCTCCTGTAAGCATTGAACAAAGAGCACCAGTAGCATTAGCTTTTTTCCAATATAATCCAAGTACTAACGGCCATAAAAAGACAGCTTCAAGTCCACCAAAAGCGAGTAAATTTAGCCAAATAATCATATCAGGCGGGGTCCATGCTGCCCAAATAAGTAACCCACCAAAAATAAAAGTGATAGTGACCGAAATCCGAGTAAGAAACTTATCACTGAAATTAATATTAGTTTTGATGCTTAAAAACAGATCTTTGATGATAACAGATGATACTTGTAATAATTGAGCATTAATGGTGGACATAATAGCGGCAAGTGGAGCAGCTAAAAAGATTCCAGCAGCAAAAGGTGGTAATACATTTATAATTAATGTCGGTACTATTTGATCAGGAATGGTTAAATCGCTAATAATAGCACGCCCTAAAGCACCAGATAAATGCATAGTTAGCATAATAACAGTAACGACAATGGTGCCAAGAATAATTCCTTGATGTACTGCTTTGCTATCTTTATAGGCCATACAACGAACAGCAGTATGAGGTAAGCCAACCACACCAAAACAAACTAATATCCAAAATGAAGCCATGAACGGAAAGTCCATAAAGTCATTAGGTCCTTGTGGTGTTAAAAGAGCAGGGTCAATTTTTATTAGCTGATCAATTATTGCAGTGATTCCACCACCTGCATAGATAATAGCACCAAGTAATAATATAGCACCTATGATCATCACTAACCCTTGAAAAGCATCATTTAATATACTGGCTCGAAAACCGCCAAATGCGGTATAAATAACCGTACCAATACCAAATATTAATAAGCCCGTATGATAAGGTATACCTACTGATGATTGTAGTAAGCGAGCCCCACCAACAAACTGTACTGTCATTGCGCCGATAAAGGCAACGACAAGGGTAATACTTGCTAGCCAAACAATAGTTTTACTTTTATAGTGAGCATAAAGCATATCACTTAACGTTATAGCATCATATTTACGAGCTAAAATGGCAAATTTTTTGCCTAGAATACCAAGCGAGAGTAATACAGTTGGAACTTGGATCATCGATAATAGCACCCAACCAAGGCCAAATTTATAAGCAGCACCAGGACCACCAATAAACGAGCTGGCACTAATATAAGTTGCGGCTAGTGTCATGGCGAGTAAAAATCCTCCCATGGTGCGATTACCGATAAAATAATCAGTAAATTGATTTACTTTTTTGCGTTTTACATAAGCATAAATTGATAATGCGAATACAAAAACAAGATAGATGACAAGCGGTACAATAATATCTAAATGCATGTTAGATCACTTAGTTTGTTCTAATGAGAAATTTTTAAATTGAAATTTTACAACTAACCAGCAAAGCAATATAAAACCGATAGGCACCATAATGCAAGATAGTTCAAACCACAATGGAAGACCTAAAAATCCTATTTTGTCGTTAATACAGTATGCACAAACGATCCATCCAAGAAGATAAATAAAAGTTAGTAATAAAGAAAGTTTAGCCTCTTTATTTGCTTGTTTATATCGAGCATCCATATTGATTTATTCAAAATTAAGGGTGGTTTAGAGTAAAAGAAAGCATTGAACTTAGCAAGTATATTGCGATTTATGCAATATTATATTTTAAATATATCAATTTTAGCAATATTAAAAGTATTATATAGTGTTTTATTGTTGATTATGAATACCTAAACTCTTGGAGAGAAAAATGTCAAACTATTTTAATACATTGAATTTGCGTGAAAAATTAGAACAATTAGGTCAATGTCGTTTTATGGCTCGTGATGAATTTGCATCAGAAGCTAATTTTTTGAAAGGTAAAAAAATTGTAATTGTTGGTTGTGGAGCACAAGGTCTTAACCAAGGTCTAAATATGCGAGATTCAGGTTTAGATATATCTTATGCATTACGTAAAGAAGCTATTGCTGAAAAACGCGCATCATGGAAGAAAGCAACTGAAAATGGTTTTAAAGTAGGAAGTTATGAAGAATTAATTCCAACAGCAGATCTTGTTATCAATTTGACTCCTGACAAACAACATTCTGCCGTTGTTCAAGCTATTCAACCGTTGATGAAAAAAGGCTCTGCGCTTGGCTATTCTCACGGATTTAATATTGTTGAAGTAGGAGAAAAGATTCGCTCTGATATTACAGTAGTGATGGTAGCACCTAAATGCCCTGGTACTGAAGTTCGTGAAGAATATAAACGAGGTTTTGGTGTGCCGACACTAATTGCAGTTCATCCAGAAAACGATCCAAAAGGTGAAGGGCTAGCAATTGCTAAAGCATGGGCAGCGGCAACTGGCGGACATCGTGCAGGTGTTTTACAGTCGTCATTTGTTGCCGAAGTTAAGTCAGATTTAATGGGTGAACAAACAATCCTTTGTGGAATGTTACAAACAGGATCATTACTTTGTTTTGATAAGCTAGTGGCAGATGGTGTTGATCCTGCTTATGCATGTAAATTACTCCAATTTGGTTGGGAAACGATCACTGAGGCGCTAAAACAAGGTGGAATTACTTTAATGATGGATCGTTTATCAAATCCAGCTAAATTGAGAGCAAATGCTTTAGCAAAAGAATTAAAAGTGATCATGACGGATCTTTATCGTAAACATATGGACGACATTATATCAGGTGAGTTTTCGTCAACTATGATGAAAGACTGGGCAAATGATGATGCGAACCTTCTTAAATGGCGTAGAGAAACAGGTGAAACCGCCTTTGAAAAAGCTGCTGACTATCAAGGTAAAATTGATGAACAAGCTTATTTTGATCAAGGCGTTGTTATGGTTGCAATGGTTAAAGCCGGTGTTGAACTTGCCTTCGAAACTATGCTTGAATCTGGTATTTTAGCTGAATCAGCTTATTACGAATCATTACATGAGTTACCACTTATTGCTAATACTATTGCACGTAAACGTTTGTATGAAATGAATGTTGTTATTTCTGACACAGCTGAGTATGGCAACTATCTATTTGCTAATGCCGCTGTACCACTATTAAAAGAAAAATTTATGCCAATGTTACAAGCTGGCGATCTAGGTAAAGCGATTCCTGAAAGTAGTGTTGATAATGCACAATTACGCGATGTGAATGAAGAAATCCGTAATCATCCAATTGAAACAATCGGTCGTAAATTACGTAGTTATATGACTGATATGAAACGCATCAATGTTGCAAGCTAAATAGCTATTTATAATTATAAAAAAGGTGCTGAAAAGTACCTTTTTTTGTATCTAAAAATTGAATTTACTGTAAAAAACTTTCAGGTAAGTATATGTTTCAGTATAAAATAATTAGATCTAAAAGGATCTAACTGGATTTAATTTAGATCCAATTTATATTTTTTTGATCCTTTCACTTTATAATTAAATTTTTAAAAATTATATAATTAAATTATTTTTATTTTAACTTTTTATTTATTTTTTATGTAATTTATGTTATCTTTTTGACCAATTTTAAATCAAATGATAAGGGTAACATATTAATGAAAATGACTTTTCGACCAACTGATTGTTGGCGATGGTATTTTGATAGCGAATACGATAGTTTAATGCTTGAAGTTTCATCTGAAATGTTATTTCGTTCTTGTTATCCAAGTAAAATGTTAGTTCCTGATGTTTTTGGTGAGTTTCCATTTTCTGTTAGTGACGCAACGTCTTATTATCAATTTTATAATAGTTGTCAGTTACTTAATTTGACAGATTCACAAAAGATTGAACTAGCTATTAACGCTATTGTTGCAGCTAATTTTTTAAAGCCTCAAATGCCTAAAAGTTGGTATTTTTCACAACAACCAATGTTATACAAGCCCAAAATAGCTGATATTGTTGAGGTAATTTTACAAGAAGATGGACAAAAGGTTTGTTTAATGGTCGTTGAAGCGGGGGAAAATGCATCTCTTTGTATTATTGCACAAGCTTCATTTATTGCAATGAATAAAACGTTTGTGTTTTCTGAAGCAATTAAAGTAATGAATGATAGATTAATATCTGTAGAGAAAAAATTTACTGAACAAAAGCTGACTTCAGATAATTTTGAATTTAAGGCTATTTCTTAAGTAATTTAATTGTAATATCTCTTTTAGGCACACAACTACAGGCTAAAATTTTATTATTTCGCCTAATAGCAGCTTGTGTTAATGCCTCTACTTCACCTTGTTTTAATTCAACTAGACAACGTCCACAAATACCTGCACGGCAAGAATAAGGTAATGCTATTTTATGTTGTTCTAACTGCTCTAAAATAGTTTGCTTATTATTACCTTTAATTATTTGATTTTCAAAATTTATTGTACAAACTTTTGCTTCAGTTTTTATTTCTGTTGGAAAGGTTTTAATATAATTTTTAGCTGGTTGCCGTTCCAATACTTCAATTTTATCGTGAACTGAAATTGTTCCATGATTTCGGGCTATCATATTCATACCAAAATCAATTTCACCTTGCTTATCGGCTCTAAAGTAACGTAAGGTTTTAATTGGTTCATTATCAGCTAAGGATGTTGCAGATTTTATGTTCATTGTCGTTATAACACAGCGACTACAAGGTTTAACAATATCAAAAATCACATTGCCAATTTTTATTGTTTTCCAGCCGTCTTCCGCAAAAGGTAGTGCTCCTTGAATAACAATATTTCCACGAAATTGTCTAATATCGAGTTTTTCAGGGCATTGCTGTTGTAAATAATCAAATGAAGCTTTATTTAATAACAAATAAGGATAACTATCAGCAAAACTAACAGGAATTTCAGGATAGCGTTTGGTTCGACGAGTTAATTGTTGACCAACCCATCTTAATTGTACATCTTTATGCAAAATTTGACTGAAAAATTGATTGACTCTTATAGGGGCAATTAATGAAGTAAAATGATTACCCCAAATTTCAGTAGGCTCATAATTCAACGAAAACTCATCAAGATTAAATATTATCATTTCAGTTGGAGATAGCGAAATATGTACTTCGTTTTTTACTATGAATGTTTTGAATTTCAGGAGCTCAGGGTGTTGTCTTGCCGTGATAAAAGTGCCATCGGGTTCACTAAGCATCAATATACGGTCATGCTCAAAGCCTCCATCAACTGTATTTGCTTTTGTTAGTTGTATCCCTTGCATCGATTTGATTGGGTAGATGTATAGTTGATTGACGAAAATCATAATATCTTACATAAATTACAAATGTTTTGATAATTATATACTTAATTACCCATATCTTATAGTTTTTAGATTTAACAAATAGAATGAATAAGTTAAGGCATATTAGCATAACTCGCTATAGCTTATTTCAGTAATATAATATAGTACTTTGCCATTAGGGGTGATAACGGCTATTTCATCATCAACTTTATGACCTATTAATGCTTTTGCTACAGGGCTATTAATTGATATCCAATTTTTTTTAGGATCAAATTCATCGCTACCAACAATACGGTAAATATGTAAATTACCAGATTCATCTTCCAATTTTACCCATGCACCAAAAAATACTTTACCTTCTTGTTTTGGGTGTGGTTCGACAATTGTTAACGTTTCTAGTCGCTTGGTAAGAAAACGTATACGCCGATCAATTTCGCGTAATCTTCGTTTTCCATAAATATATTCTGCATTCTCACTACGATCGCCGAGGGCTGCTGCATCTGATACAGCTTGTGTAACGCGAGGTCTTTCTTCTTTCCATAAATATTTCAATTCACGATTAAGGTTCAAATAACCTTCTCTTGTTATATAATTATTCTTTCTCATATTTTTATTCCTTATAGCAATCTTTATCTTTCGAGTAAAAGTTCGATATTTCTTTGTTAAAATATATGATTCGAATAAAAACTCGACATTTATTTAATAAAATTTATTCTATTTTTTAATGTTTATCAAAATAACGTTAAATAATCTTTAAAAATCAATATCGAGATGATATTATTTTTTATTGCTTGTGTTGCGTTTTTTAATTTTACTCTTGGAATATCTCTTACTTAATAAGTAATTAAGTTAATTATATCGCATAAATAAATTTAATTTCGTAATTATACAATAATAAAATAAATAAGTTGTTATTATTATCACCATTAGGAATGAATATGACTACACGGAAAGAGCCAATTTTGGGTCTAGTTTGTCTTATTAGTTTTTTTTCAACTAAATCTTTAGCATTATCGGCTGTTACTGCAAATCCTATTAATGGAAATAGTCCTCGTTTTATTAGTTCAATTGAAAATAATATTCAATCCAATAAAGCATTTAATTATTTTGGTGTCATCTATAATGGAAATACCTATTTTTATACAGGTGATTTGAACACAGCATTAGGCTCAGATGTTTCAACTAAAACTCCTGAAAGTTTAGGTTTATTAGCAGCAATTAAACAACCAGAAAACTCTGAGGTTATAGATGTTGATGGTGATGGAGATATTAAATTATCAGAGGACAAGGATAACCCAGTTTCGCTGGAATGGTATTACGAAGACGAAAATAATAAAGAAGTTAAATTAACAGACGATCAAACAAAAACGACATTTGAAAAATTAGTAAAAAGTGGTATTTATCCTTATATTAAAGTTAGTGGTGGGGTAGCATTAACTACAAAATACGGAGTTCCAAATTTTCAAAATTACCCAGATAGTAAGATTGCTATAACAAAAACACCTTATCGAAATTTTAATGTACAAGTAGGTGGTGAAGCTATCAAATATGCTAGTCCACATATGCTTTATAGTGCTCCAGCTTATTCTTGGGGGGATAGATCTGTTTTTGATTGGGTAGACTGGAATGGTTTTGTAGCACAAAATGATTATTTAAATAATTTCCCTTCAGTTGGTGCAAATGGTCTCTTTTTCTATTTAATTACCGAGAATATTGATAATTCATTAAGCACAACAAAATGGATCGTAAGAACATCGGATCCTGATAAAGGATCACCTGGCGCAATTACAGCGACAGTTGCAAAGTCAGAGGCTCCAAGAGCAGTAGTTGTAGGTGGTTTTAAGGCTTATGATGCAAAAAATATGGTTCTGGTTACGTTAAAAGGTCCTGATTCCTCATCTAAAGGTGCTAATCGAGCTACAGCGCCTAAAGCGAATTTACCTGTTGATATTGAGATAATAGGCGAAACCAAACAAGGCGTAATGCTTAGTTACAGTTTCCGGATAACTAAATGGTTTATCAATAGAGGAGAATATATTGATACATATCAAGAGCAAAAAGATTGGTGCAGAAGTTTAGGTGATTATAAATTAGCATCTCTTAGAGAGCTGAGTAATGCAAACTTTCTGCTTCATCAAGATAAATATGGTAATAATCCTGATAACTACTATAAAAGAGCTGTACATGGGGGATTAATTACTGAATGGGGGGGATTAGCGTATTATCAAGGTGATAATTTTTATAATCCAACCTATGGTTGGACTAGTGATATTTCTAATTCTACGGGTTCTCCTATTTATATCAATATGAATGATGCTGCACTAAATGGCGATAGAGATGATCAGCATCCGTATTACGCATTATGTAGTTCTAAATAAAGAAGTTAAATTTGTGGTTAGCTCTATTAAATGTTAGCCAAGCTAAAAATATCCCAATAACTAGCAGTTATATTTTTGGGGGAGGAGATAAAAGGCTCAGAATTGCAACAGAAACAAGGATAGGTATATAATCACTACTTTGCTTAAAATTGTTAAAAATACCATGATGAATAAACAAATTAGCCATATTATAGCCAGTGAGTTAGCCGTAAAGTCAGAACAAGTTCAAGCGGCGATTCAATTATTAGATGAGGGCAGTACCGTTCCTTTTATTGCTCGTTATCGAAAAGAGGTGACAGGTGGGCTTGATGATACCCAATTACGTACTCTTGATAGTCGATTAAGCTATTTGCGAGAACTTGAAGATCGTAAGCAAACAATTTTAAAGTCTATTGAAGAACAAGGTAAATTGACATTAGAATTAAGTAACAGTATTGCACAAACGCTTAGTAAAACTGAACTTGAAGATCTCTATTTACCATATAAACCTAAACGCCGTACTCGAGGTCAAATTGCCATTGAAGCAGGGCTTGAACCATTAGCTGACGACTTATGGCAAAATCCCATACTTGACCCAGTAATTGAAGCCGAAAAATATATCAATTCCGATAAAGGTATTACTGATACAAAATCAGCAATGGATGGAGCTCGTTACATTTTGATGGAGCGCTTTGCAGAAGATGCAGCATTATTAGCAAAAGTGCGTCATTATCTTTGGAATAATGCTCATTTAGTTTCGCAAGTGGTGAGTGGTAAAGAGGAAGAAGGAGCTAAATTCCGAGACTATTTTTCACAAAGCGAGCTGATTTCTAAAATACCATCTCATCGTGCATTAGCAATGTTTAGAGGGCGAAATGAAGGCTTTTTACAACTCTCCTTAAATGCTGATCCGCAATTTGAACAAGCGCCTAAAGAGAGTTATTGTGAACAAATTATCACTGAATATCTAGGCGTCCATTTTAATGAACAGCCAGCAGATAAATGGCGCAAAGCTGTGATTAATTGGACATGGCGCATTAAAATTCTGATGCACATGGAAACCGAATTAATGACAACATTACGTGAGCGAGCAGAGGAAGAAGCGATTAACGTATTTGCTGCTAACTTACATGATATGTTAATGGCTGCTCCAGCAGGTATGAAAGTTACTATGGGCATGGATCCTGGTTTAAGGACAGGTGTAAAAATAGCTGTTGTTGATGCAACAGGTAAATTAGTTGCGACTGCAACGATTTACCCTCATACAGGGCAGGCAGATAAAGCAGCTATGGTTATTGCCGCACTTTGTATTAAATATCAAGTTGAATTAGTGGCCATTGGTAATGGTACAGCTTCGCGCGAAACTGAACGTTTTTATCTTGATGTTCAAAAGAAATATCCAGAAGTGAAAGCGCAAAAAGTGATTGTAAGCGAAGCAGGTGCCTCGGTTTATTCTGCATCAGAACTAGCAGCGCAAGAATTTCCTGATTTAGATGTATCTATTCGTGGTGCAGTATCAATTGCACGTCGTTTACAAGATCCATTAGCAGAGCTTGTTAAAATAGATCCTAAATCGATTGGGGTGGGGCAATATCAGCATGATGTTAGCCAAACTCAGTTAGCAAAAAAACTTGATGCTGTTGTTGAAGATGGTGTTAATGCCGTTGGTGTGAATTTAAACACTGCTTCGATGATGTTACTTGCTCGTATTGCTGGACTTAATAAAGTAATAGCTCAAAATATAATTAATTGGCGTAATGAAAATGGACAATTTACGGATCGTAAACAATTATTGAAAGTGGCTCGCTTAGGTCCTAAAGCATTTGAACAGTGCGCTGGATTTTTACGTATAATGGATGGTAAAAATCCTCTTGACGCATCGGCCGTTCATCCAGAAGCTTATCCAGTTGTAGAACGAATTTTAGAAAAAAATCACAAATCTTTAAAAGAAATTTTAGGTGATACAAACTATTTAAAATCACTTAAAGCAATCGATTACGTAGATGATCATTTTGGTGTGCCAACAGTTACAGATATTATCAAAGAGCTTGATAAACCTGGTCGTGATCCAAGACCTGAATTTAAAACTGCGCAGTTTGCTGATGATATAGAAACGATGGAAGACCTAAAAATAGGTCTGATTATGGAAGGATCTGTTACTAATGTAACTAATTTTGGTGCGTTTGTTGATATTGGTGTGCATCAAGATGGTTTAGTGCATATTTCAGCTTTATCAGATAAGTTTGTTGATGATCCAAGAACAGTGGTAAAAGCTGGTGATATAGTCAAAGTTAAAGTGATAGAAGTTGACATTCCACGAAAACGTATCGCTTTATCAATGCGATTAGATGATCCTGTTGCGCCAAAAACTGATAATCGAAAATTCATTAATGAACGTTCGGTTAACAATACTAAAAAACAACACTCTTCTTCAATGACTAATAATGTCATGGGAAATGCATTTGCAACTGCATTTAAAAAGAATAAATAATATTTTTCTAGTTTAAGGGACAATTGTCCCTTTTCTGCATTTAAAACCATTTAGTTAAAGCTATCTAATAGTGATCTATTCAATATAGAACTGAACCATATAATTAAAGCCAACTCAGGTTTATCTTTTTTACTTAATGTAATAGTATTATCGGTTATGATATAAAGTATTGTTAGTATTAAATAACTCTATTATTTATTAAAAAAGGATGAACAATAATAATGAAAAAATATTTTTACTTAGCTCTACTGACATTAATGGTTATTTTAACAGGATGTGATAAGAGTAAAACTAAATTGAAGAATGACATTGAAGCTGCACTACAAGTTCAAGAAAAACCTTTTTGTTTTTATCTAGGTAAAGTAACATTTCCTTATCTTAAACAAGAACTTAATTATCCAACTCATGAGCGGGCAGATGTATGGGTAAATAACGAATTAAATCGACGATTAGAGATTTTTTCTAGCTTGGGTTTATTAGAGTACTCATTAGATGTCGAAAATCAAACGAAGCGCTATCATTTAGCTAAATTAAACAGTGAAACTGAATTTAAAAAAGGTAGTTTCTGTTTTGGAAAAGTAACTTTAAATAAATTAGGTGTTTATGAAAATAGAAAAGATGTAAATACTTTTATAAATGTAAGTTATACAGTTGAAAAGATCCCTTCATGGGTAAATAATGATATTTTTCAGCAATACTTTTATTTTCACCAGATAAATACAAATAAACAATATGCTAACTCTGACTATAGTTATCCTAGCTTAATTAATAAGCAATTCCCTAATGAATTAAGATCTAGAATTGAGCTAGCTAAATTGGTAAATGGTGAATTTATCATTAATGATAAAAATTCTATTAGAAAATCATTTTTTTATAATATAGATAATGATAACTCAGATTTTCAACATTTCACCTATGCATATTATGATGCTAAGAAAGCACGTAACCTAAGGAATTATTGTATCAAGTATAAACGACAGATTAATGATTGGGGCAAAGAGCCTGATCCCGTACTATTTGCCAAAGTTAAACCTTCATCAAATTTAGCTCGTTCAACTAACTTAGTTGTAATGTATTATTATTTTGATCATGCTCTTACTCAAAATAGAATTAAATCAACAAAAGGCACGGTAAAAGATAAATTGTTAGACAGTTACGCAAAATCACTTAATCGAAATAGAGAAGTAACTTTCGAAATGAATTTTGATAATAATGGATTAGTTTCTAATTTTGTTGCGATTTTCAATCAAGGTAATTATAAAAATAAGCGTATTATTAGTTCTTCTGAAGATATAAAAACAGAGGTAAAAACCTGGAAATTCTATGATCATTTTACGATGTCTTTACCTAGTAAGAATCAAAATCATTTTAATCCATTAGCTACAGATGATTACGAGAAAATAGATTTATTTAATATTTTTCAGACAGACTACAAAAATAAATTTATCCAAATTGGGATAGATTCAGATGAACTTCAACCCGTTTCTGTAAGTTACGATCCTCAAGACAGGATACTCTCTCTTGGAGATCATATGACATTTCAATACGATAAAAATAATCAGTTAATTTCGACAGTGATTGATGAAAAACAATATATAATGGAATATAACAAACAAGGGCAGCTAATCAAAATGAAAAAATACATTAATTCTAAGAAGAAAGCATCGCTTGAATGTTATTTTTCTGGGCATAATGAAAAAGGTGATTGGACAATTAAAAATTGTGATGACTATAAAATCACAACCAGAACAATTGAATATTATGAATAGTTTTCATAATATCATAATTGTTAATATATAATGATATCCTAAAACAGCTATAAAGCATCGATATAATTGACCTGCCATTTATCGATACTTAAAAGTAACAAGTAATACCATTACAAATAAACATTAGGTAATATAATATGTTGTAGGCTATGTTGTTTTAATTGTTCTGCAAACTGTTCTACTTCGGGTATACTGGCAGGTGGCCAGTTTTTAGCAATACCATATACACCATGATTATGAAAAGCATTAATTCTTATTTGAATATTGGAATCCAAATCAATTAAAAATTTGGCAATATTTTCAGCATTATCCTGTAGATCCGTTTGTTTAGGAATAATTAAAAGTCTTACCTCATATAGTTTTTTTATTTTTGCCAGATATTTAATCGTTTCTTTTACTCGTTGATTGTCTCTTCCCGTTAACTTTTTATGCACATCATTATCCCAAGCTTTGAGATCAATCATTGCGCCATCCATCACATTTTCTACTTTTTGCCATCCTGTTTTAGTTAAATAACCATTGCTATCAATAAAACAGGTAAGGTGCTTTAAATCGTTAGATTGTTTGATAACATTGAATAGCTCTTTAATAAAGGGTAACTGCATTGTTGCTTCTCCACCACTTATGGTAATACCATTTAAAAATGGTAGATATTTCCGGATAGCGATTAAAATATCATCTACACTATATCTATAAGTCATTGGTGATGAAGAATGTTTACAAGTATTAATACAAGTATCACATTGCTGACAATTTGAAGTTTGCCATATAACTTTATTGTTACTAAAACTTAATGCTTTGTGTGGACAAGTATCAACACATTGACCACAATCCTTGCACAATGATATCGTATAAGGATTATGGCAGTTTAAACAACGAAAATTACATCCTTGTAAAAATATAACTAGTCGATTACCAGGTCCATCTACACAAGAAAAGGGTAAAAGCTTATTAACGATTGCCCATGACTTGCTCATGACTAATTACTCGTGGTTTTCGACATAAATAACTATTATTTTCGGTATCGTCGGCAGCCTCGGCTCCTAAGAAAGTAGTATTAATTCGTGAGCCTTCTTTTTTATATCTTTTAATATCAGATAATCTCACCATATAACCTGTAACTCGAACAAGATCATTACCACTGATATTGGCAGTAAATTCACGGAAACCAAATTTGAAAGCAGCTTTACAAATTTGTAGCAAGGCTAGGGGATTATTTTTTATGGTCTCATCAATTGTTAAAATATCACTAATACCCGAAGTGAAATACTGGTGATGTTTATACAGTGCCATAATATGAGTGACAGGATCGGGTTCTTGCCCATATGGTATTCTTAATCCAGGTGTTGTTGCTCTATCTATACTAATGCCTGATTGTGAATGCAGCATTGCTTTCCCTTTCCAAGCATAATCTATTGTATGGTTATCAATAAATTCGGCAATTAATTGTGTAATAGTTAATGCAAGTTCATTAGCTTGTTCATCAAAACCATAACGTCCAGCTAAATTTGCTTTTTCTTGCAAGATATTGACAGCTTCAGCCATTCCAAAGATACCAAACATTGGAGCAAATCGTTTTGGATCAATTAAACCTTCTTCAACTAAAAAGCTGCTGTTAAAAAAGTTCGATTTATTGTAAAGAAAGTTTGACCTTGCTTGAATAAGATTGAGCTGCAATTGACAGTAGTGAGGTAAGATATTTGACAAAAAGTCTTCTATATTTTTACTACGTACTGCAACTTCTTTTAAATTGATTCGTGAAAGCGTGCTTCCCCCTCCAGCTACTGGTAGTGAATTATAGCAACTTACAACACCGTAACCTTGGTTATCAAAATCTTTTTGAATCATATTGTTGTTTGCAATATGAGGTTTGCTTGTTTCACAAATATTTTCAATTGCCACTAATAATAATGATTCTGGTGTAATGTCTTCATCATAGATAAAGGTTAAATTTGGAGCAACTTGTTTGAGCTCTCTATCTATACGTAAGATTACCCGACAGATAATATTATCGGTTGGTCCAATGTTTGCATGCATAAATGCATCAGGTAAATTACGATCAAGCATGATCCAAAAATGCTTTAATCGCTGATAAATCTCATCTTCAGTAAGATTACCAACGTAAGGAAGTAAAATTTGATCTAAGCATCCTAAATAAACAGGCATACCAGTTACTGAAGGAACATGATGATAGATGATGATAAGCAAATTCAATGCATCATCAAATGTTTCAGCTGGATTAAGTTCTAGCCATTGTGATCCTTGTTTTAAAAATTTCACATAATCAGGTAAAACATAACGAGGTTTATAAGGTGCGTGACCTTCGTACATATCACAAATAACGCGGTCATTTAAAGCTTGTTGTGTTTCTTCATCCAGATCTACATAAGGTAAATTATTTTCTGCTGCTAAGGCGAGCAAATTTGCTTTTTGTTTGGGTGACAAATTGGGGTCTGTCACAATATTATAACAACTTTGTTGAAATTCGGTCATGCTCATAATTATCTCAATATTTATTTCTCAATAATAAATTGTTTTGGTTCATAATCAGACGCAGTAATTGGCGAATGGTTCTCAAAATACTGTTTTACTACATCGGCATCGCGATAACCCGTATCAACGTAAGTCGGTGATGTATTAGTTATTGGATAGCCATCTCCACCAGCGGCTAAAAAGTCAAGTGTAGCAATGCGGTAGTTTTTTTGTAAATTGATCGGTTGATCATTAATTTTTACATCTTCAATATTGTTCCCATTTCTTGTTAGGTGTATATTTTTCAAATGTGCATACCCACCCGAACCTTGTTTTTTACTTAATGCAACTTTTAGATAATCAATTAATTCACTACCAGTTAATTCAAAATAAACTACACTATTACCAAAAGGTTCTACTTTTAAAATATCACGATAAGTAATATCACCTTCAATTAATGAGTCACGAATCATCCCCCCAGACATAATGCCAACGTTTGCATTGGTTTTTTCAACAAAAGCACTGAGTAACAGTTGTCCCATATTGCTTTGTTGGTATCTAACAACATCTCGATTACCTTCTAATCGTCCTTTTAACTCGCCACTTTTCACTAATAACTGCTGTTTACCTAATTCTTGATAAGGTCTTAAATTTTCAAGTAAGGATTTATCTTGAGGAATTTCTTGCGTGTAATATTCAAGGCGTTTGGTACTGTTACCATTATCAACCTCTTTTTTAAGGTTAATAGGAATTAATTGGTAATTTTTTAACGTGATTTTGCCATTTAAAAAGACAAAATCTGCACGTCCAACATATTTTCCCCATTCGTGGGCCTGCACAATCCATGTGCCATTTTGTTGATCTGGCGCACAAGGTGTACCTGGTACATATTCGGTAATACGTTTATTAGGACTAGCCATACACACAGGGTTTTGTGAGTGTCCTCCCACTATCATATCTAAATCGCCGGTCTGTAAATTTCTGGCTAATTCAACATCACCCGGTGCCATTGAGCCATGTTCACCATTTTCATAATGCCCCATATGAGTGACAGCAATAATCATATCAGGGTGTTCATTATCTTTTAACAGTTTAATTATTTTTTGTGCTTCGGGTAAGGTTTGTCGAAATTCGACGCCTTCCGTATTTTTGGGTGAAGCAAGAAAAATGGTATCGTCAGTGGTTAAACCAAACACAGCAACTTTAATACCATTCAAATCAAACATTTTATAGGCATCAAATACACGTTTATCTGTGCCTTTAAAGTAAGTGTTTGCCGATAAAAAAGGAAATTTTGCCCATTTCTGTTGCTCACGAATAATAGTCAAAGGATGATCAAACTCATGATTACCCACAGCCATAGCATCGTAACCAACCGCATTCATGCCAATAAAATCAGGTTTGGCTTGCTGTACATCAGATTCAGGGACACCAGTATTAATATCACCACCTGATAGCAGCAGTAATTTCCCTCCTTTTGCCGTAACTTCTTTTCGAATTTCATCTACTACGGTTTTTTGAGCAGCAAGCCCATACTCACCAATATCATTTTGCCAAAAACGGCCGTGGTGGTCATTGGTATGCAAAATAGTAAATTGATAAGACTTGTCTTTTTCTAAAGTTGGAACTGATGAGCTTTTTGTGGAAACAGCGGCCATGCAAGAGGCTGAAAATAGCCCCATACAAACAAGTAATGATAATTTTTTATTAAACTGATAATAGTACATGGTATCTCCTAAATCCTTATATAACAGCTATTATCCTGTAATCACCTTGTAAATAAGTTGTGGCTCAGTTGCGTTATCACTAATGGTAATATTGTCATATAATTTTTGCTTGATAGTATCAAGCTTATCAGTATTGGCGTGTATCGTTAATAAAGCTTCACCTTCAGTAACTTTGTCGCCTACTTTTTTATGTAACACGATACCAACAGCGGGATCAATAATATCTTCTTTGGTTGCGCGACCAGCGCCTAATTGCATTGCAGCTATCCCGATTTGATCTGCGATAATTTTTGATACATAACCTGATTTAAGGGCTGGTAGGGCAATTTGGTAAGGTGCACTAGCCAATTTTTCAGGATGATCAACGACCGAACTATCACCGCCTTGTGCTTCAATTAGGGTTTTAAACTTCTCGATAGCTTTACCATTTTTAATGACTTCATGAAGTTTTATTCTGGCTTCTTCTAATGTTTTTGCTTTATCGGCAAGTACAACCATTTGACTACCTAATGTTAAAACCAGTTCGGTTAAATCGGCTGGACCATGACCTTTTAACGTATCAATTGCTTCTTTTACTTCAAGAGCATTACCAATTGCAAAACCAAGAGGTTGAGACATATCCGAAATAATTGCCATGGTTCTACGGCCAATTTGATTACCAATATTTACCATTTCATGGGCTAATTTTTCTGAATCGGCCATATCTTTCATTAGCGCACCATCACCTGTTTTAACATCAAGAACGATGGCATCAGCACCCGCTGCCAATTTTTTACTCATAATTGAACTTGCAATAAGAGGAATAGAGTTAACAGTACCTGTTACATCACGTAACGAATAAAGTTTCTTGTCTGCTGGGGTTAAATTGCCTGATTGACCAATAACTGCAAGGCCTTTATTATTAACTTGATTAATAAAATCTTGTTTACTTAATTCAATTTTAAAATCAGGAATCGATTCAAATTTATCTGTGGTGCCGCCCGTGTGACCAAGCCCTCGTCCAGACATTTTAGCTACTGGAACATCTAAAGCTGCTACTAAAGGAGCTAGAACTAATGTTGTAGTGTCACCTACACCGCCAGTGGAATGTTTATCAACTTTAATGCCTTTGATTGAAGACAGATCAACAGTATCGCCAGAATACATCATCGCCGAGGTTAAATCTGCGCACTCTTTAGAAGTCATACCTTGATAATAAATTGCCATTAATAAAGCACTAACTTGATAATCGGGGATAGTTCCATTGGTATAATTAGTGATAAAAAATTGGATTTCATCAGTGGTTAATACATTGCCGTCACGTTTTTTTTCTATAATATCTACAAATCTCATTACTATTCTCTCTTACTATCAATAAATAAAATTAGTGTATTGCTTTGTTTATACAAAATAAATCTTAAGTCCTGATTACTATTTTTTATTGTTAAAAAATAATGTTAATCAAGATCACTTGGTGAAAAAGACCAAGGTAATAATTCTCCCACTGTTGTTTCTTGAATTTTCCCCTGCATATTGGTCAAAATAACAGGCATATCTTTAGCACAAAACTCACTAATAACTTGACGGCAAGCTCCACATGGTGAAATAGGCCCATCAGTATCTCCAATTACCACCAATTTTTTAAATTTTGTTTTACCTTCAGAAACCGCTTTAAAAATTGCCGTTCTTTCGGCACAATTTGCTAGTCCATAAGATGCATTTTCAATATTACAACCTAAAATTGCTTCATCATCTTCAGTAATTAGCACGGCACCAACCTGAAATTTAGAATAAGGTACATAAGCTTTAGAACGGGCTGTTTTAGCAAGTTCAATCAGTTTTTCAATTTTCATATTAATAATCCTTTTGGCCGTAATAAATCTAACTAAATTTTAGGTTGAGTGTTAACAGGAGACTGCAAATCTATCTTATAAACACCAAAACCAGATGTATCTGTATCGATAAAATGAATAGGGTATAGTGAATGTTTCTCGATATAGGTTTTAGCTTCATCTGTTGGTGATGATTCAAAGCGAATATCTAATTTTGTGTTACTAATAATTGGAGAAATTTGCCAATTATTGTCGATGGTAACATTCGTTATACTATATTTTTGGGTAGTATTGGTAATATAGGCTGAAAGAATTACTCTTAGATCGTCAGGAGAATTAAATTTGACATTTTTTTCACCAGTACCTGGAAATATACCACTATAAGCACGATAATTATTGGTGGCAATTAAGAATTCTTGGTTAGGAGCAATTGTTTTTTGTTGATAAGTCAGATTCCTAATTCTTTCAGATGTAGGGTTAATTAACTGGCAATTTGCATCATAACGGGGTGGCTTTGTTACATCTATTTGATAATTCACTCCATCAATAATATCAAAATTATAGGTTCTGAATTTATCCCAATTAATCAAATATTGTGGTTGTGATGAATTAGTATTAATTTGATTATATACACCAGCTGAACACTCTAACCACTCTTTGACATCTTTACCTGTAATTTTCACAGCAGACAAAATATTAGGATAAAGGTAAATATCTGCAGCATTTCTAAACGACAAATTACCTGCTTTAACATCAACAAAAGCGCTAGGATCGTTTTTCCTGCCGCCAGCTTTAAATGGTGCAATGGCCGATAAAACGGGCAAACCATCAAGATCAGGATCCCCTTTAATAAACTGCTTAACGTAATCGATTTGTGCATCATTAATAATTTGTAAGGCAGATGTATCTTCAACCAATGCTAGATAGCTCGTAATATCGGTTGAAACTTTACCTATTGGTTTACTAACAAATTCACGTGTTCCTTGGTGATCTTTGTTTAGAATGTCGACGATTTTTTGATCGGCTTTAACAAGTGCCTTTTTAGTTTTTACATCATAGATTGGTCTAGCTTCTGATTTACCTGAAATCACTTGCCATTTTGATTTATCACCATCAAGAACTAAGTCCACCACTCCCAAATGGCTACCCCAATGTCCGGGCATAACAGCAGGCACATGATTAATGTTACCAGTTTTGATATCAGTATTTGGTAATGATTTGAAATCTTCACTAGGAAATATGCCGTGAGAATGACCAAACATAATTGCATTAATACCCTCTACTTGACTCAAGTAGTAAACCGAATTTTCAGCTAATGCTTTATAAGGTTCAGCTGAAACACCAGAATGTGGAATAGCAATAATAACATCAGCGCCTTGTTTTTTCATTTCAGGGACTAATAGTTTGGCCGTTTCTGTAATATCTTTGACGACAACTTTGCCATCAAGATTAAGTTTGTCCCATTGCATAATCTGTGGAGGGACAAAACCAATATAGCCGATTTTAATCGTGTGCTTATTGCCGTTTCTATCAATAACAGGAGTATCTAAGATAATATATTGTGTAAAAAATGGCTTTTGAGTTTTGGCATCATAAACATTAGCGTTGATGTAAGGAAATTTAGCCCCAGAAAGACTTTTTTGTAGAAATTCTAATCCAAAATTAAATTCGTGGTTACCAATATTACCCACACTATAATTAAGTGTATTGAGCGCTTTATAAACAGGATGAATATCGCCATCATTAAAACCCTTCTTTACGGCATAATCAGCCATTGGGCTACCTTGAATTAGGTCACCATTATCAACAAGAACACTATTTTTTACCTCACTTCTTGCTTGATGAATTAAATTAGCAGTTTTTACTAATCCAAAAGAATCAACAGACTGATCTTTGAAATAATCATAATTCATCATGTTTCCATGCAAGTCGGTTGTTTCAATAATCCTTAAATCAACAGTTGCGGCATTAACAACGCCAGATATAAATAGGGTTAAAAAGGGTAAAATTAACTTATTTTTTTTCATGCAAATCTCCTATTATTCTGACAACTAAATTAGTTAACGGGTATGGCTAGTAACAGCTTCTGATATTCTAAAAATCGTTCAATGATTGCTGGATGATATTTTTTGTCATTAATAAATTTTTTAAGCAATTGTCTATCATCAGATGAAAAACATAAAAGAACTTGCTCAGTTAAACGACTTTTAACCATATCTTCAACAAATGCGGCTTGAATGCCACATAGCGTTATATCAAGCAATTCTAATCGTGAAAATGCAAATATGGATTGGGCGATACTATATTCTTTTTCAATATCAGTACCAAAAATCCCTGCATCATCGGTATTTAAGGTAATGCGAACACCTTGGTCATAAAGTTGCCTTATTGGATGTTGATAAATATCGCCATGCAATTCATTCACTAAAATCCGATTACTCGTTAAAGCAATTTCTAGAGTGATTTTTTTTTCGACCAGTTCACAAATAAGCGCTTTGTTTTCAATGGCACGAATACCATGACCGATTCTGATTGCACCGTGTTTAAGAGCTTGAATAATGCTCTCATCTGAATCAATTTCGCCAGCATGATACGATTTTTTTAAGTTCAGCTGAGTAGCCAACTTATGTGCATCTTTAAAATCATCAAAATGCCCAGCCATTTCGTTACCAGCAATATTAAATCCCGTAATAAAAGGGTGATGATTTTGCTGAATAAAACACAACGTATCATAAACAACTTTAGCGCCTAGGTGTCTAACACCAATAACATGATATCTAACTGTAATATCATAGTCGTTTTGTACCTTTATAATTGCTTTGTCCATGTAGAAAAGAGTTTTATTAAACCTTTCTTTATCCCAAATTAATTTTCCATTAACTTCGGTTGTGCAAATATGATAGGGGGACAAAAATAGCTCGCAATAAATTAACCCTTGTTTAGCATTTCTATTAAGAAAATCGTAAGTAATAGAATAATAATCTTCAGGATCTTTTAGAAAGCTAGAAACGGTATCATATGTATTAATAAATTCTTCAAATTTGGATTCGTCATACAAATATCTACCATTTTTATATTCTTTGGCATTGTATTGACCAGATTTGTAACATAGTGTACTAGGAAAAGGAATATTATTTTTTTGCGCTAACTGATGAGCCATGACAGGGGTAATGCTGCCTTCAACATGTTCGTGCAATATAACTTTAGGTATCATTTGATCGTTCATTAGGTATTTAATCTATTTTTAAATGAGCTAAATTGGCTTTAGTAACATTGGTTTTACTAACAATGACATTAAACGCTTATTAAAAAATTTTTAATAACATGTATATCATTGTTAATTTGGTTATTTTAACTTGATAAGATACTTATCTGCTATATCTTTTGCATCACTTATTTATATTTTTGTGCGGTAAATCAAATTTTTACGATAATTAATTGTTAGTAAAAAGGCAACAAAATGTATTGTTGCCTACGTATTGATTGAGTGGGAAAAAGCTCCACCACACAAAGAATAATTAATTAATGATTTAAATAGTTTTTGGATTAGGCTTTTCGTTTTTAAAGATCAACATAAATACAATTGCTAGAACCAAAGCATAACCTGCAAAAATAAGCCAAACTGTTTGCCATTCAGTAACATTTCCAGTTTTATAATAATCGACTACATAACCACTGCCTACCGAACCTAAATAAGCACCGAACCCATTAGTCATGGTCATAAATAATCCTTGAGCACTATTACGAATAGTTGGCGATACCGATTTTTCAACATACATTGAACCAGATATATTGTAAAAGTCGAAAGCACAACCATAAACAATCATTGAAAGAAGAAGTAATACAGAACCGAAAAGAGATGGATCGCCATAAGCAAATAAACCAAAACGAGCAACCCAAGCAAGCATACTAATAAGCATAACATATTTGATACCTAAACGTTTCATAAAGAAAGGTACAAATAAGATAAATGCGACTTCTGACATTTGAGAAATAGACAACAGTATAGAAGGGTATTTAACCACTAAACTATCAGCATATTCAGGGAATCTTTCAAAATCATGTAAAAATGGATTACCAAAAGTATTGGTTATTTGTAAAATACCGCCTAATAAAACCGCAAATAGAAAAAATATAACCATTCGAGGTTGTTTGAATAAAACAATAGCATCTAACCCTAATGCGCTAATGATGTTTTTTTCTTCAGTTTTATTTTTTGTTGTTGGAATCAATGGTAGCAAGAATGAATAAAGGCTGAGTAATAAAGCAGATGCAGCTGCAATATAAAGTTGCATGCTACTCAGTTCTAATTTTAAAAGACTCACAAGCCACATAGCAACAATAAATCCAATGGTGCCAAAAATTCTGATACAAGGGAACTCGGTAATAACATCAAGTCCACGTGATTCTAAGCAAGAATAAGCGATTGAATTTGAAATGGCGATGGTTGGCATGAAAGCTAGGCAATGAATCAATATCACAATCATCATCATGAAAGGAGATGTTACTGAAGCCGCAATAAATAGCGTTAAAGCACCGATTAAATGACAAAGCATATACAAACGGTTAGCAGGTATCCATCTATCCGCTACAATCCCAAGTAAGCCTGGCATAAACAAAGAAGCGATACCCATTGTTCCGTATATCGATCCTACTTCAAGACCAGTAAATTGTAATTTACGTATCATATAAGAACCGAGAGTTATTAACCAACTTCCCCAGATAAAATATTGTAAGAAAAATATAACCCTAAGTTTAAAATGAATATTCATTTATAATTCCTTAATAAACGAGATTTACTATAATCTAATATCTAAATATCAATAAAATAATTATTTGATCAAAATAAAAAATGGCAGATTAACCTGCCATTTTTTTAGTTTTGATTTAATAAAACAGACTCCAGTGCAACAGTGATCATTTCTTTGAACCCTAATTGTCTTTGTTCTGCTGACATTGCTTCGCCTTTTCGGATATGATCTGAAACTGTACAAATAGCCAGTGCTTTTGCACCATATTCAGCCGCAACGCCATAAATGCCAGCAGCTTCCATTTCGACGCCTAAAATATTGTATTTTTCCATAACATCAAACATATCAGGTTCAACACTATAAAAAAGGTCAGCAGAAAAAAGGTTACCAACTTTAACATTCACACCCAATTTTTTAGCTGCATTAACGGCATTACAAGTTAAATCAAAATCGGCGATAGCGGCAAAATCATGATCTTTAAAACGTAAACGGTTGACTTTTGAATCGGTACAAGCACCTAACCCAACAATAACATCCCCCAAGTTGACATTAGGGCTAATTGCACCACATGAACCAATACGAATGATGTTTTCAACACCATAAAATTTAATTAGTTCGGTTGTATAGATTGAACAAGATGGAATACCCATTCCATGCCCCATAACTGAAACCTTTTTATCTTTGTAATAACCAGTAAAACCCAACATGGATCTTACATTAGTAACTTCTGTTGCATTCTCTAAAAAGGTTTCTGCAATGAATTTTGCTCGTAGCGGATCGCCGGGCATTAAAACGGTTTTTGCAAAGGCATTATCAACAGCATTAATATGCGGGGTAGACATTAACTTCTCCTGATATTTGTTTTGAAATCGATATTACTTAAACTTAAATTATTTATTTTTTTATAAAAGATTTACCGTAATCCATTGGCGATAAATCAAAATAATCGGCAACACTCTGTCCTATATCGGCAAATGTTTCACGATGACCTAAAGAGCCAACAGGCACACTATCTCCGTAGACAATGACAGGTATATGTTCGCGAGTATGATCGGTACCTGACCAAGTTGGATCACAACCATGATCGGCGCTAATAATAAGCAGATCGCCAGGTTGGATAAGCGCTAACATCTCAGGAAGACGACTATCAAAATATTCTAAAGCAGCAGCATAACCTGAGACATCGCGACGATGCCCATAAGAAGAGTCAAAATCGACAAAATTGGTAAATACAATCGTATTATCTTTAGCCTGCTTAATTTCTTCTAGTGACGCATTAAATAAAGCTTCAAGACCGGTTGCTTTTACTTTTTCGGTAATTCCAACTTGTGCATAAATATCGGCAATTTTACCAATTGACACTACGGTACCTTGTTTTTCATCAACTAGTTTTTTAATCATCGTTGGTGCTGGTGGTTCAACAGCAAGATCGTGGCGGTTACCCGTACGCACAAATTCGCCCGCTTTTTTGCCAACAAAAGGTCTAGCAATAACGCGGCCAATGTTGTAATTACCTTTATTTAGCTCATCACGTGCAATTTCGCAGACTTCATAAAGTTTATCTAAACCAAATGCCTCCTCATGACATGCAATTTGGAATACAGAATCAGCAGAAGTATAAAAAATTGGCTTGCCAGATGCTATATGTTCTTCACCAAGTTCATCAAGAATGACTGTACCAGATGAGTGACAATTACCGAGGTAACCAGGAAGTTTTGCACGAGAGACAATTTTATCTAAAAGATCTTGAGGGAAGCTATTAGTGGTATTAGTAAAATAACCCCAGTCAAAAAGAACTGGCACGCCAGCTAATTCCCAATGTCCTGATGGAGTATCTTTACCTGAGGAAATCTCGCTTGCATAGCCATATGAACCAATAATTTCACCTTCAGTTTGCATACCTTTAGGATAATGACCAGTTGATTCATACGCCGCTTCGATTAAGCCTAATTTGCCTAAATTAGGTAAATTTAATGGACCACTACGACCATGCTCAGCTTTACCTAAAGCACAAGCTTCAGCAATATGTCCTAAAGTATCAGCACCCTCATCGCCATATTTATTTGCATCTTCAGCGCCACCGATACCAAACGAATCTAGGATCATAATAAAAACTCTTTTCATAATTTCCTCTAACTAATAAGCAAAACTTAACTTGTGTACAATCTTTTTTATTAGAATTCTGGTTATAATTTATAAAAACATCGCTTAGTTAGCTATAATACACGATAACAAAAAACAAAAAAGATTTAAGCGTTGCTTTAGCTGAATATTTGTATAAATAATGTGATTAATTTGATCTTAGTCATATTTTTGTATATCAAAAAATTTATAAAACATTTTTTTAAGTGTAGAAATTAGTCATGCTGTTTACACTATTTTGAGAAAAAAACGTAATGAATATACATAAAAAACAAAACATTCTGGCTTGGAACATTCTTATTTATAATTCTATTTATCTGCATTTATATAAAACAACCCAAATTTATTTAACACAATTGAATTAAGGAGTGACTGATGTCATTTGTCAATGCCTATGTGTCGGAAGAAGATGCCAAAAAATATGATTTAGATAATTTATGGAATAAGTACCGCCGCTTTGGTACCAAAATGCCTGAACTATTTACCGACTTATATCTGATACAATTTGCTTGGGAAATTGTGTCAATGAACCCGAGTAATTTACCTAGTATGTCGAAGGCGGATTTATTAACTATTTTGAAAGAGGCATTAGCTGTCTATAAATGTAGTGGAATTAGAGATTTATAAGCTAATAATAAATTATTTTTTAAGCTTAATTTGTAATAATCTTTATTTAATCTGACAGGTAATTATTACTCATCGGGAGCATTTTTCAGATAAAAACCGAAGAGTAACTTATTTTGATAAGTTTGTTCTATCTCAAATCAATCAATACCTAGCACCATTCGCCCATTCTTAGTTGCCACATTAATCACATTGTCTAAATCGGTATAACGGCATCCTGTTACTAACAATTTAAGTTCTTCCCACATATTACCCGTTGAAAATGGTAACATATAATCACTAACATTATCTGTGCCAATAGCAACAGGAATACCAGCAGCCGCCAGTTCATCAACAGGGGTTAATGAGTTACGAGTAGGACCTTGTTCTTCACGACGAGGGCTATCGATCCAAGCAAAAGGACAAGCAATAACCATCATTTTGGCCTCTTTCATTTTTTTGTAGAGTTTTTGGCGATATGCTAAACTATGCGCGGTGATAGAAATGCTATGGATAGCAACCACACGCCCGTGCATACCATGCTCAAGAGTTTTATCGGTAAGTTGTTCTGTTTCGATTTCATCTTGTGAGTTAAATTGGTCAACATGTACATGCACCATTTTGCCTAATGATTTACCTGTTTGCATTAACACATCAAGATGTTTAAGTCCCATACCTTCACCATGATCACGCTCATCACGACGCGGTAAACCGCCAATAATATCAACTAAATCAGCTCCTTTATCAAACCAATAACGTGCTTCTTTATCAATAACACCTTTAAGTGTTTGATTAACTAATTTTATGGTGATGTCATTTTTATAAGTTTCTCGTGCTCTTAAGGCACCTTTAATTGCTCGTTCTTCAGCAATAGGATCAATATCAACAAACGATCCCATGGCACTTACACCTTGCTCAATCATACGCTCAACCGCCATACTAAAATGGCGATAGTAATCATCTTCGCTCATTGATGCTTTGACTTTATCTAATGTATCCCATTTTTCAATTAAAGTCTGTTTTTGATAGACATCAAAACTATCAACCGAAATAGTAAAAGCACGATCAGCATGCATATGTGCATTAACCCATCCGCCTTTTTGCTTAATATTATTCATTAAATAGGCTTTTAAACTTTGGTCTCTTGTGGTTAATAACATGTTTTTATGTTCAATCATAATATGCCTCTACAATTCAATCTAAATGAAGTTGATAAAATCGGACGCAATAGGCAAAAAAAATCCCCCAAAAAGGAGGATAAAATGGAATCAATAATATTAATGATTAAGATTACTGAGTTACAATTGATCATTGTGCCTACACCGTGTCGATAAAAAACTGCAGAAATTCTAACCAAAATATTTTTAATAGCAAGTACTATAATTTATAAAATATATAAATAAATGAAATGGTTAAAGTATTATTTTTTAGATTTTTTACTTCAAAAAATAGTTTTTAATAAAGTTAATTACCAATAAATTAAGAAATAAAATCATAACTAATTATTTAATAACAATAATTAGTTGTCACAAAAATGAGATTATTAACCTTAAATACTGCTTTTTGATATTAGCAGTAGCAAGCGTATACTACACAAGCAACTTATTTTGAAATATAGGTAGTCTACTGACATGAGTCAATTAAATATTATTGCCACAATCACAGTTAAACGAGAATTCTATGACGCATTTCAACCGATATGTAAACGATTAGTTGCAGGTAGCAGGGCCGAAACAGGTTGTGTGCACTATGAGCTTAACCAAAGTATTGATAACCCCAATATCTTTATTGTGATCGAAACATGGGTATCACAGCAGGCAATTGATTTTTACAACACAACGCCACATTTTGTTGAATTTGCCAACTTTGCTAAAAAACATACTGATAGATTAGAGATTAATATTGCCAAACAAGTAATATAACTTAAAAGATGATAGTAGCTAACATTTGGGGTTAACTACCATATTAATTAATCAAACAGTTCGATTTTTATATTCCGTGAATCACTTCGACCCATATCGTCAAGCACTAAAATTTTAAAAGTCCCGCTTTGTGTTGGGATCCAGTTAAGAGCCTTCCGTGGCTCGGTTTGCCCAATAAAACTGTTATTAACAAACCAATAAAGTGATTTAACATCACCATCACAATTAGCAGTAAAACTAATTTGTTCATTTTTTTGTTTAGTGGTTCTAAATTGATAAACTACATTTTTAAGAGGCGAAGTTATTTTTGGCGGTTCGCCTAAAAAATTTTGTGATGAATGACAATGTTTTGTTGATGGTGGCGCTTTTTTAGCAATCCCGGCTTTAGCAAAAACAGCGGCTAAATCTGACGGCCAATATTCAAAAACAGCTAAGTGAGAGGTTGCTAAATCATAAGGAGGACAAACAGCTTTACCTGTTTGATTGTCGACCATAACGGGTCTAAAAATGGTATCGGGATTAATTGGCGACACACCCGGAATAAACCACGTTTTACCTTTTGCCTTGCACCATTGAGTCAGTAGATTGCCACTGGTTAGACAAATATCGATACGCTTTAAATTTGGAGGTAATGGGCGATTAGGTTCACGCAAGTTAGGATAATAAGCGTTAATACTTTCAACGATATTAAAAAAGAGCGGTGTGGCGGCATCGACGCCTACAAAGGCATTATTACCACTACCATCAAAGTTACCAAGCCAAACCACCATAGCATAGTTACCAAAAGTTCCAGCTGTCCAAGCATCACGAAATCCCCATGATGTACCTGTCTTCCAAGCAACGGGTACCACCTTTTTTTGCATTTTGCTAAGTACATCTTGTGGGCGGGTATTTTGTTTCAACATATCAATGATCATAAATGCTGCTTGTGGACTTAACAGATTTTGTGGCTTGGGCGAGTCGTTGGCTTCAATAAATTGCAATGGCTGCCAACGGCCTTCGTTGGCTAGCATGGCATATAACCCGACTAACTCTTGTGCGCTAACTTCACCACCACCTAACACTAAAGACAAACCATAATGCGACTCATCGGCGAGTTTTTGGATATGGGCATTGACCAAAAATTGATAAAAAGAGGGATTATGTAATTTAGAGGCCACCGATACAGCAGGAATATTACGGCTATGAATTAATGCATCGGTTGCCGAAATAGGGCCACGAAAGTTACGATCAAAGTTTTCTGGCGTGTATGAACCAAAATCAGTGGCCACATCTTTTAAAATTGTACGAGGATGTAAAACACCTTGGTCAATACCAAGCGCATAAATAAACGGCTTAAGTGTAGATCCGGGTGAGCGTTTAGCAAGTGTACCATTAACTTGACCTTGGATAGAATTATCAAAATAATTAGCCGAACCAATCAGTGCCTTAACCTTCATTGTTTGGGTATCAACCAAAATTACCGACGCATTATTAATACCTTTTACACGATTTCGCTCAATAAACAAATTGACTTGCCGACTAATGATTTTTTGCAGATTATTATCTAACGTAGTTTTAATTTCTTGAGCATCGCTTTGCTGTTGTTGAATGATTTGATTAATAAAATGCGGTGCACCAAAAGGCATTCGTTCTGGTTGACGCAAAACCAACTTTTGCGAAAAAAGAGCGACAATATTGCTATCAACAAAATATTTTTCTTGCCAACGCTCAAATAATTGATTTCTTGCTTTAACTAACGCTTTGCCAGCAAATCCTGTTTTACGATCAACTCGAAACGTTGGTGATTGAGGTAATACCACCAAAGTTAACGCCTCGGGCAAATTGACTTGTGAAGGTGGTTTATTAAAATAGATAAATGACGCAGCACCAATACTTTCAATATTGCGACCAAAAGGGGCATAATTTAAATACGCTTCTAAAATATCATGTTTAGAATACATCAACTCTAACTGTATAGCCCTAGCAATTTGATGCAACTTCCCACCAATGGTTTTAGTATTTAACCGCCAATGCATTCGCGCAAGTTGCATGGTAATGGTTGAAGCACCTTGACGATTTCCACCACCAAGATAGGTTGCTCCAAAAGCCCTAATTAGACTAAATGGATTAAAGCCAACATGATAATAAAACCACTGATCTTCGTGCAGTAACAAACCATTAACAATATCAGGCGAAATATCCTCCAAAGGCGTCCATAAACGATAACGATCATCATTGGCTAATGTCATTCGAATTAGCTGGTTATTATTATCATAATAGCGCTTTGAAAAAGTAAGTGATTCAGAAAGAGGGGCATGAGGTAACAAACGAATAATAAGGATCGCAATAAATAACAGCAACAAAGCCATTAACTTATTTTGATGACGAACAATAAACCTAAACATATTTAGTCAAAAGCTTAAAACGCATATATTAAAAAACACCACCAATGCATTCACATCGGTGGTGGTTAAATTACATTTTATCAACAGTCTTAATGCCTAGCATATCAAGGCCAGTTTTAAGTGTTTTAGCTGTTAAAGAAGCTAATTTTAAGCGACTTTGTTTCAGGCTTTCGTTTTCGGCTGCTAAAATAGGGCAGTTTTCATAAAAACTTGAAAACAGCGTTGCAATTTCATAAAGATAAGCACAAAGCACATGCGGGGTACCTTCGATTGCCACAATTGAAATAGTCTCATCAAATTGAATTAAACGAGTTGCTAAAGCACGCTCTTTATCAGATTCCAAACTAATATTAGCTGTTAAGCTATCTTCGGAAATATTGGACTTTTTAAAAATTGATAACACACGGGTATAAGCATATTGCAAATAAGGTGCGGTATTGCCTTCAAATGACAACATATTATCCCAATCAAAAACATAATCAGTAGTCCGATTTTTAGAAAGATCAGCATATTTAACTGCACCAATAGCCACCGCATCGACAATTTTTGCAAGCTCACTTTCAGAAAGATCTGGATTTTTGCTACGAATTAAAGTTGTTGCACGCTCACACGCTTCATCTAGTAAATCATTTAATTTAACAGTATCGCCAGAACGGGTTTTAAACGGCTTACCATCTTTACCTAACATCATACCAAACATATGGTGCTCAAGTTTTAAAGATTCTGGTACATACTTGGCTTTATGAATAATTGTCCAAACTTGCTCCAAATGCTGATGTTGGCGAGAGTCAATATAATAAAGAATACGATCAGCGTGTAACGTTTCGTAACGGTATTTAGCACAAGCAATATCGGTTGTTGCATAAAGGTAGCCACCATCACGTTTTTGGATGATAACACCCATCGGTTCGCCTTCTTTGTTTTTATACTCATCAAGAAAAACAACAATCGCCCCTTCACTTTCAACCGCAAGCCCTTTCTGTTTTAAATCGGCAACAATATTAGGTAGCATGCTGTTATAAATGCTTTCACCCATAGTGTCTTCAAGCGATAACGTAACATTTAAACGTTTATAAGTGGCAATATTTTGCGTCATGGTAATATCAACTAGCTTGCGCCACATATCACGACAATATTCATCGCCACCTTGTAATTTCACTACATAATTACGAGCTTTTTCGGCAAACACTTCGTCTTCGTCATAGTGTTTTTTAGCAGCGCGGTAGAATGACTCTAAATCTGAAAGATCCATATCATTGGCATGTTCATTTTGCATCTTTTCAAGATACGCAATTAACATACCAAATTGTGTTCCCCAATCACCAACATGATTAGCACGAATAACATTATGACCTAAAAAAGATAAAACACGAACGCTAGCATCACCAATAATAGTTGAACGCAAGTGTCCAACATGCATCTCTTTGGCGACATTAGGCGCCGAATAATCAACTACTATAGTTTGCGGTTTGGCGGGTAAAGTAATATTAAGCTTATCACCACTTAAAGCAACTTCATTTTGCTCAGCAATCCAGCTATTTTTCAAAAAGATATTAATAAAACCAGGACCTGCAATTTCAACTTTTTCGGCGATATCATCGATATCTAAATGTTGCAAAACAGCTTGGGCAAGATCTCGAGGTGGCATACCAAGTTTTTTGGCAACTGACATAATGCCATTAGCTTGGTAATCACCAAATTGTGCTTTGTTTGATTGCTTAATTAAAGCGTCACAGTTCTTATCTGCACCTGCCATAATCATAGCTTGCGAAACACGTTGCGTTAATAATTGTTGAATATTCACACTAAACCTAACCAATTATAATAAAATGCCCAATATAATACCGACAAAGTGATGAATTGTCACTGATCGCATAAAAAGGGAGGGATCCTTTTTATTAAAAAGAGTGTAAAAAATCAAATAAAATTGATGCACAGCCAAAATGTTTTAATCAAGCTTTAGTTTTCATCAAAAAACAAAAATATAATGTAATTGTTTGATTTTTCTAAAAAATACCATTTATAAAAACTTCAATAAAATCAATAGTCTACCTGAGCAATTTTAGAGCGGAAAAATACTCTCACAACACTGTGTAAGATCAATATGAATTTATGTCCTGACTAATATTGACAAATACCCACTTGGAAAAAGAGATAAAAATGGATACTAAATACAGGCTAAATTGGATAATAAATAAGCGTATTGTAACACGTTAGAAGGTATTTTTTATCAAATTTGAATTGGTTGTCCGTGATGAGATATTTCAATAAAAAACTCACGAAAGGGTCATATTGCTAGTGTCTATAAATATCGCCAATTGGTATAACGATATTAGCATGTTGTATGATACGGTTAAAAATGTAAAGAAGGATCATGATGAATACAAAAGCTCAACATCCCCGAGTAATATTTTTATTGCACATTTCTTTTAAAAACATATCTGAATAAGAGCTTAAATTATCTTGATTTTTACCAAGCGGGTATTTTTTCCCTAATTTGAGCAGCCAATCACTAAAATGATGTAAAAATAATTTATTATCATTATCGATTTCAAATATTGCAGAATCAGAATAAGAATCAACTAATAAATCTAATATCTCCAAAAAAGCTTTATCATTTTTTAAAATCTCATCAACTGTAATTGCTTGAAGATATTTTATTATGTCTATTATCTGAGATAACGTTAAAATAGTTGGACCATTTTTTATATTATTTAATATTTGTTGGATCATAGCATTTATCTAAAAATTAACATCTCATTCTATTTATATAGTAGATGAATTTTGTACTTTTTGAACAATTTTTAAAACGATAATTACAGATGTAATATAATTGGGGAATTAATATGATTAATATAGATAATTTTTATGACTACGAAAAAAAACTGACTGATAAAGATTTAAATGCTTGTGAAAAGAAGTTAGGTATCACAATTCCAGATTCTTTAAAACAGCTTTACCTTAATTGTAATGGAGGAATGGTATATAAAGATATTTGGAAAACAACTGTTCCTCCATACAAACTTCAAGTTTTTAATTTTATTCCTATAAAATATAATAAAGCATTTAAAAATGACCCAGATTTTATCATGGAAGGTATTGCCTTCAAACATTGGGACGATAAAAAGTTACCTAAGGAGCTGTTACCTTTTGCTCGCGATTTAAGCAATGGTTTTTTGTGTATAAATATTAATACTGGTGCGATATATCAATATCTCAGACTAGAATGGGACGATACTCTAAATACAGAACAAAATTTTAAAAAAAATAGCATTTATTTATCTGATTCATTAGAAAATTTTTTAAATGCTTTAACTTATGATGAAGAGCAAGATCAAGAAAAAAACGTTGAAGATGAAGATATTAA
>NZ_FMWS01000060.1 GCF_900103255.1 Gilliamella bombi
TCAGTCATTTTTTTCATAATTAAATCCCCTTTTCTTTTATCATAGAGAATTTTCTACTTTTTTGCTGTACTATTTTAGGGGATAGTTACAAGTATAAATCACCTTTCTACTTTCTTCACTCCACCGTGTTTAAAATTGCACTTCATGTTTGAATCCAGGTGTTCTTAAATAAAAGCATCAATGAATTACTAATCTAAACCATCGAAAACAACAAGTAGCATAAATAAAGTTGTAACTCGTAAATGTTTTATTGATCATAAAAACCCTTGACTGTTCAAAAAAAATACGTATTTTAAGAGTGTAGATTACCTTATGATTTATTTTAGATAACCAAAATTATAAATATAAAACAAGGATTAAGCTATGGGCATAATAGATCAGTTAACCAGTCATCTTGATTCACTTGCCAGAACCACCCCGCTGAATCGTTACTCGCTTTCGATAGATGGACTTGAGATGACAACAGATATTTCGGTCTTATCACTCGAAGGCAAAGAGCAGTTAAATCAACCTTGGCAATATTACATTGATTTTACCAGCGCAAATCGTCAGATATCCATCGATTCAGTACTCAGCCAAACCGCATCACTAACTTTTCATCCCAACCCCTTACCACTTACACTCACCCAAATAAGCTCACTGGATATTGAAGATAAACCCCGCACACTCTATGGGGTGATTACTGAATTTAGTTTTGTCTCAATGAGTGAAGACCAAGCACACTATCGGGTGGTGTTTGAATCTAAAGTGGCATTGCTAGCTAACCATCATCAAAGTGCTATTTTTCAAAATAGAAGCGTCGTTGAAGTCGTTGAAGAGGTGTTGCGTAATCACGGTTTTATCGGGATTGATTTTCGAATGGAGTTAAATGAAACTTACCCTGCTCGTGAGTTTATTACCCAGTGGCAAGAAAGTGATTTAAGCTTTATTCAGCGTTTATTAGCTGATGTTGGTATCTGGTTTTATTTTGAAACGCATCCAAAACATCGCTGTGATGTCATGGTCATGAGTGATTATGAACAAGGATTAAAAAAGGCGGGTAATATTGCAATTAAGCAGCCCAGTGGTTTAAATGATAGTCGCCGTCATAGCGTATGGGATTTGCAGTTTAGCAGTAAAACCAAACCCAATCAGGTACGTATTAATGATTACAACTACCGCACGGCAAATAACAACCTTCACATCACCGACAATAGTCAACAAAAAGATATCACAACCCGAGGCGATGACTATCGTTATGAAGAGCATCATAAAACAGAGGGAGATATTCAAACTGTTGAAAGTGGCAAATGGTATGCCCACATCCGCCATCAACAACATATTACCGAACAATTAACCATTTATGGAAAATGTAATGATTATCAGTTAGTGCCGGGGCAACTTCTTATTATTGATAGCTGCCCAATTAACGATATCAAAGACGGCATTATCATTGTTGCAACCCATAGTCATGGCGACCGAACCGAATCATACCAAACCCACTTTACCGCTATACCGTTTAATGTACTTAAACCTTATCGTCCTGCGCCATTACCGTGGCCACAAGTAAGCGGTACACTACCGGCAAGAGTGACCAGTCCTAATCACGATACCTATGGCTATATTGACCCTCAAGGGCGCTATCGTATTAAGTTTAACTTTGATTTAAAAAACTGGAAAAAAGGCGAAGAAAGTTTATGGGTTAGGCTTGCCAAGCCTTATTCAGGAAATACTTATGGTTTTCATTTTCCCCTTATTGAGGGTACCGAAGTTGCCGTTGCTTTTACGAATGGCAATCCTGACCGCCCCTATATTGCTCATGCAATGCATGACAGCGCCCACCCAGACCATGTGTCTATCCGCAATAAACACCGCAATGTAATTCGAACACCCGCCAATAACAAATTGCGAATGGATGATAAGCGCGGGCAAGAGCATATCAAACTAGCCACCGAATATGGTAAAACACAACTCAATCTAGGACATTTAGTTGATAATAAAAAAATTAAGCGGGGTGAAGGCTTTGAGCTGCGCACCGATGAGTGGGGGGTAATACGAGCGGGTAAAGGGGTTTATTTGACATCATATAAACGAGAGGGCAACCAAGGTGTTAAAAAGGCCAGTTTAGATGGTGATGAAACAGCAACATTATTAAAAACAGGCTTGAGTGTATCTAATCGCCTATCTAAACGTTCAGATAGTCACCGAGCGGGTAAATTGGAAGGCACGGATAGCTTTAATCTGTTTGTGAGTTATACCGCAACAAAAATTGATGATAATTTATCATTTACTCAGCCAAGTATGGTGTTATCTAGTCCAAAAGGTATAGCAGCAGTCACTCCTGATAGTATTTATCAATTTGCTGAACAAAATATTTTGTTAACTAGCAAACATGATACGAATATTGCCGCCAATAATTCAGTGCATATTAGCGCAACTAAAGATTATTCCGTTTTTGCCAAAGAAAATATTAAATTATTTAGCGGTGAAGCTAAAGTCCAACTGCAAGCCCATAATGGCGATATAGAGGTAATAGCCGACAAATCACTCAAAATAGTCAGCAACGACGATAAAATTAATATTAATGCTAAAAAAGAGATAACCATTGCATGTGGTGGTGCTTATATCCGTATTGCCGATGGCAATATTGAACTTTATGCACCAGGTATAATTAAACATGGCGCACAAGCCTTTCCATACTCTGGCCCACAAAAAATGTTACCAACACTTTATTCATTCCCAAAACAGCAACCACAAGCACCTTATGTTAAACAATTTGTATTGGTTGAAGAGGGAACCGGCAAACCGATTATGAATAGAGAATATCAAATCGTAAATAAAGATAATCAAGTAATTGCCGAAGGCAAAACCGATGCACAAGGTAAAGCGCAAATTGTAACATCAGGATATGAAGAAGATAAAGTAACATTTCGGTATAAATAGGTATAAAAAATTAGATTCTAGGGGTATTTTATGTATTGTACTGGAGCAACATCAATAACATGTGAATCTTCAAGCAACGATAAAACGATAGAAACTACAGTAAAAACTGGAACACGAAAATTAGAAAATATTTTAATACGAAGAATTCCTAAAACAGCATGGAACAAACCAGGTCATTATTGGATAGAAATTGTTCATAAAGATGAAAATGAAATGGATGATTTTATAGTAGAAGCCAAACAACAAGGCTTAAAAGAGGAGGGTTTAATAAAATTTAATAAAACGCCGACTAAAATAAACGGTTTCCGTGAAAGCTATGGTTGGTATCCAATATCCAATAATGGTTTTCACAATTTTAGTATTAGAGGCGCAGTTACATTTAATTCTAGATTTATAAAAAATGATGGTTGTCTAAATGGCGATCATATTGATAGAAGAGAAAAAGACAAAAACCTTGAGCTAGATTATAAAATAGAACGAACTGCAGGAAGAAGCAAACTTAATAATGAACTGTCAACAATTGCGTTTGATTGCATGCAATATCGGCGTTTCGATTTAGATAATCCCATTTATTTAACAACAAATCCTTACTTATTACCTAGGGATTTACGAACAGAAAAACAGGTTATAGTAGATATTAGAAATTTTGTCGCTAAATTTGAAAGAGATGAGCCTGAATGGAGTTGGAATGGTGATGGGTTTGATGAAACCAATTGCCATACCCTATTGTTTTTATTGCTAGCTAGTTGTGATTTGGCTGATCCAGATGGAATCGGACAAGGTTATGATCAGCATTTTATAGATTATAAACAATCTTTAGATTCTAAATCAGAACCTGATGAAAAATATGAAAATAGAAAAAATTTAATTGATAAGTTGTTAAAAATATCTCAATCATTAAACAGTATTTATTAGGGATATCAATTCTATACTTAAAAATAATTAAGGATTATATGAAAACTTTCCACAAAATAAATTTATTACTCTTAGTAGTTAGCATAACAATTATTAAATCAGTTTTTGCGGAGATAACAATGAAACAACAATTTGAAATTATAAACCAATTAAAAACACAAGAAATTGAACCAGATAAAATATACTACCAGATAGATTTTAATTACTTTAGTAGTAAAGAAAATAGTTTTCCTCAACAAAAATTATATTCCACGATTGATAATGCTTTGGATATTAATTCTTCAAAAAATCCTATACCAGCACAAAAGATTGCACAGATTAAGTTAAATAATAATTATCAATATTATGATGTATTAAAACAAGATAGAAATATTATAGAAATACTCTATCCAACAGAGCCTTTTGAGACACTTGAAGATGGTATTCATTATTATATTTTGGATAAATATAATCGATTACAAAAGAAAGAAAACTTTAAAGATGTCTTTGAAGAACCATGCTACCTTCGTGTTGAAAAACTAAATGGAAAAGTGATTAGTATCCAAAAGCGACCTATAAGTTCGATTAGCCATTTTAGTTATGATTATTGGCCTAATCAAAACCTAAAACACATTAAATTGGAAATATTTAATAATCAAAATAATATGATCTATCTATCGGAAAAATTTTATGATGAAAACGGAAATAAGTTAAAAGGTAATCAGCATAATCTATTAACTCAGCAAACCATGAGTTATACCGAAATCAACAAAGATCACATTGAACGTATTGAAGAATATTTTGATAATAATGGTATTAAAACCAACAGTGTTACTTATTTCGATAAATCTAAATCTTTTCCTCGAATTGAAAATAAGCAATTCAATAGCAAAGGGAAAATCATCAAAATAACAGGTCATAACCCAGATGAAATATTTGATGATGCCGCAAATGATTTAGTAGAGCCTTATCCTTATAATACATTAATGATGGATGTTGAAAAAACTAGCAGATTTGTGACGAGAAAATTATTTAAACATACCTTAGATAAAAATACTAAACAATGGGACAATGAAGCAATAAACCGCACTAGATATTTAGAAATAAAACCGAATAAAACCTATTATGCTAAATTGCCTTATCCCTATTTTTTAGATGAACGTTATAAAAATTTCCCTCATCAAAAGCCGTTAACTTTAATCGAAGCCGAAAATCAACAATCTAACGTAAAATACTATGATTTAATCAAATTTGAAGTGGGCGATAACTATCAGTATAAAACTTTGATTAAAGAAAAGTGGCAGCAAACTCCAATCACTTTACCGTTAGAACAATTTAAACCGCTAGAAAACGACATCTACTTTTTTGTTATGGATAATAATGGAAAATTATCTCCATTAGAAAACGTCAAACAAGCGGTAGAACAACCAAACTATATACGTGTTGAAAAAGAGATGGGTAAGATAATTTCGATAGTTAAAAAAACACGAATTTATAAAGTATTAAATGAGTTTGAATATCAAGATAATAGTTTGAAAAGTAGTAAATTTTTTGTGCTTGAAAGTTTGTTTTTGCCTCATTTTATTATTGAATCAAAATATGAAGATAAAAAAAATATTGTAATATATCAACAAATTAAAAATTCTCAAGGTATTATTATTAGAACTTATAATTATATAAACAAAGACCAACTTATTGCCGTATCAGATCGCTTTGATGATAACGGTATAAGAACTAATCATCTTGAGCTAAAACTATATGAATCATATGATAAATTTTATGAAAAAAACCAATTTTTTGATGAAAAAGGAAACTTGATATTCACTATTGATGATTCAGATAAGGAAAATAAAGATAACTCAATTATTAAAGGCATAAATACGCCTCAACCATATGATAAATTACCCTTTATTCCTGATATGTTTGAGGAAGTTCTCTTTGATATTTATTTAGAACAATTAAAAGCAATGAACAACAATGAATATTAGAAAAAAGCAAGAAATCACCTAATAATTCAATGGAATATCAAAGCTTACACAATCTAAATAAACTGGATTCTAAAAATTCGATTATGCAAATTTATATTAAAAATGTAACTATCCCCTAAAATAATACAGTAAAAAATTAATGTAATTAATTTAAGTTATGTTTTTTGGATAATTAGTACTGAAGTATAAAGGCATTACCATGTATAGCTTTAGGCAAAACCGATGCACAAGGTAAAGCGCGAATTGTAACATCAGGATATGA
>NZ_FMWS01000082.1 GCF_900103255.1 Gilliamella bombi
TCCTCGTGTCAAGTAATATTTTGTTTTATTTGAATTTTTATAATTATTCGCTTATTTAATAAGCTTGTTTTCCTACAGCGATGAAAGTATAACCATTTATAAAATAGTTGGCTAGTTTTTTGGCGGACTTTTTTGTAAAGAAATGTAAAGATGAAAACGATTCGGTTTTATAGATAGGTTAATTTTATAATTAAAATAGGGTGTTAGCTTTAGGACTTTTTGATTTTTACGGAATGATTAATATTGGTGATAACATCTAAAACGCAAACACACCAAACAGCCCAGTTTGACGTGCTAGCTTTACTTTGTTATCGGTATATTTTGGCGCTCTGATAAGGCAGGCTTATTAATATTGTGGTGCTATCGATGTGTTTTTTGCTTTAAAATCGTTCAGGTAGACTATTGATTTTATTTTATTTTTTTGTTTTAGTGAAATTAATTCGCTATAAAGTATCTTTGGGAATTTTATATTTTGTTTAAGCCTATTTGAATGCATTTAAATATTACATGCTAGCTTTAATTTGTTCATGATAAAAAATTCTTACTTGAGATGCTGATTTTCTTAGTTGTTAGCACATTTTGATATTGGAATGTACCAACAACTAGGCAATGTTCTGCTTTATAGACTTTATTTAGCGTAGAATTAAAGTTTGACCTATTTACCAATACAAAACGAACTGAATATACGGCCTAATAAATCATCAGAAGTAAATTCTCCTGTGATTTCGCTTAAGGATTCTTGCGCTAATCTTAGCTCTTCAGCAAGCAATTCACCAGCATGGAAGGTGACTAGTTGGTGTTTACCATTATTTAAGTGCTCGGCTGCCTTTTCAAGTGCTTGAAGGTGGCGACGACGTGCTAAAAATCCACCTTCTGTGCTACTGGTAAAGCCCATTGTTTGTTTTAGGTGATCGCGTAATAGTGAAATGCCTTCCCCCGTTCGAGCTGAAAGCTGAATCAGTGAGTAGCCATTTACTTCACTATATCCTAGCTTTTCGCCTGTTAAATCGGCTTTATTACGAATTACGGTTACTGGCATATTTTTAGGTAAGCGTTCAATAAACTCAGGCCATAGCTTTTCTGGGTTGGTTTCTGTTGTGGTTGTGCTGTCAACCATAAATAATACACGATCAGCTTGCTCAATTTCTTGCCAAGCACGTTCTATACCAATTCGTTCCACTTCGTCACTAGCTTCTCGTAAACCTGCGGTATCAATAATGTGTAGTGGCATGCCATCAATATGGATATGTTCACGCAGTACATCACGCGTGGTGCCTGCGATATCGGTCACAATGGCAGCTTCACGCCCAGCTAATGCATTTAGTAAGCTTGATTTTCCTGCATTAGGACGCCCTGCTATGACTACTTTCATGCCTTCTCGTAACAGTGATCCTTGTTTAGCTTCTTGGCGAACTTCGCTTAAACGAGTTATGACTTGGTTAAGCTGTGCTTCTATTTTGCCGTCAGATAAAAAGTCAATTTCTTCTTCAGGAAAATCGATTGCTGCCTCGGTAAATATGCGTAAATGAATTAAGGATTCAACCAAGGCATTCACTTTTTTAGAAAATACTCCTTGCAAAGATGATATTGCCGATTTTGCCGCTTGTTCTGAGCTAGCATCAATCAAATCAGCAATAGCTTCGGCTTGAGCCAGATCTAGCTTGTCATTTAAAAATGCACGCTCTGAAAACTCTCCCGGCTTTGCAATGCGGATGTTAGGAAGTTCTAATATACGCTTTAAAAGTAGATCCAAAATAACTGGACCACCGTGCCCTTGTAATTCAAGTACATCTTCGCCTGTAAAAGAGTGTGGATTTGGGAAAAACAGCGCAATACCTTCATCTAAAATTGAACCATCAGTAGCTAAAAAAGGAAGATAATGCGCATACCTTGGTTTGGGTATTTGCCCTAATACTGCCTGAGCCACGGCTTGGGCTTGGGGTCCAGAAATGCGCAATATACCTACGCCACCACGACCTGGTGGTGTTGCTTGTGCAACAATTGTGTCTGATTTCATATTTATCTGTAACTGATTTAAATTTTAATAGTTAATGATATCATGGACGCACGGCAAAAACAGTAGTTACCCGTGCTTTTGCCGTGATGCGCCAATAACTCTAGTTAGATGGTTGACTGGGTAATTGGTTTTCAGGGGGGTTACTATCGCTTGGATGGTCGAATAACCAAGAATTTGCTAGTGCTAGGGGTTCTCTTATTAATGCGATATATTTATCTCTTTTAGTCAAATCTAATGGCGTGGCTAAGCCTGATACTTCGTTAATTCCTGAACGTTTAGCAAGCATTAGCGATCGCAATAAATGAAAATCATTGGTTACCACAACCGTTTTGCCTAAAGGTAATATACGATTTGCATAGATAAATTGTTGGGCTGTTCGGGTTGATTTGTCTTCTTGATAAATTCGATTAGCATCGATCCCTTTTTCAATTAAATATTGAGCCATTACACTAGCTTCAGTTGCAGATTCGTTTTTGCCCTGTCCGCCACAAACAACAACTTTGGTTTGTGGGTTATTTTGTAAATAATTTATGGCAATATTTAAACGCTCGGCTAAGGTTGAAGAAGCTATGGCTGGTGTGTTAATCACTTGGGCTCCCAATACGACCAAGGTATCGGCATTTTTTATTGGTTTTTGCAACGAAGATATATAAATCGCAATGTTAGCAATAATGAAATAGGCTAATATTAAGGCTATACCATACTTTATTGATTTTGTTATCATCCATTTTTTCCTTTATTTTTTATAACAATTTTCAAAATGATCGTTAATTAATCCCATGGACTGCATAAAAGCATAACAGATGGTAGAACCAACAAATGTAAAACCTTTGTTTTTTAGCGCTTTTGACATTTTTTCTGATATATCAGTACTTACGGGAACTTCGCTTTTATCATTAAAATGGTTAATAATTGGTTTATTATCAACAAACGACCAGATAAATGGCGAGAAATCTTCACCATTTTTTTGCATGTTTAAATAAGCATGAGCATTTTTTACAATGCTATTTAGCTTTAAACGATTACGAATTAGTCCTTTATTTTTTAAAAGATGTTCAATATCTTCAGGCGTTAGCTGAATAATTTTGTGTGGGTCAAAATTAAAAAAGCAACGTCGATATTCATCTCGTTTTTTTAGAACAGTGATCCACGATAATCCCGCTTGTTGCCCTTCAAGGCAAATTTTTTCAAATAGTTTAAGGCTATCATATTGGGGGTTGCCCCATTCGTTATCGTGGTAATGAATGTATATTGGGTCATCCAAAACCCAACTACAGCGTACTTTGTTGCTATTTGTCATCAAATTTTATCCATTATTGATTATGCTTTATCGTGATTTATATTTTTTAAGCTTCGATTAGTTGAATTATAAATCAAATAAGTAGTTTTGTTACATACATTAAATTTTTTTATGATGAAAAAAAAGCCTTTTTTTTGTGGCAGAATGAATCTCACGTTTTTAACTTAAATCAATAAAAGATAGATTTTTTATTTTTTAACTTAATTTAATAAGGTTTTTCCATGAGTCAGTCTGTAATCAACGCGGAATGGCAGCCTAGTGCTCGACCATTAAATCGGCAGGATTTTAAAACGTTAGTTTTATCCTCTTTGGGTGGTACGTTAGAATTTTATGATTTTGTTATTTATGCGCTTTACATCGATACCATTGTAAAACCACTATTTTTACCGCATTTTTTATCGCCATTAACGTTAGATTTATTTGCATGGGGTATTTTTGCTGCTGGTTATTTGGTTCGTCCTGTTGGTGGCATAATTATGGCGCACTTTGGTGATAAAGTGGGACGTAAGCGAATGTTTACCTTAAGCGTGGCTATGATGGCATTACCTACATTTATCATTGGTGTTTTACCAACTTATGAAGTGATTGGTATTTTTGCACCTCTGTTATTATTAGTGATGCGTATGCTTCAAGGTGCTGCTATTGGTGGTGAAATGCCAGGAGCTTGGGTGTTCATTGCTGAGCATGTGCCAAAGCAACGTTATGGTTTAGGTATCGGTACGTTAACTTCAGGTATTACTGGCGGTATTTTACTTGGCTTTATTGTGACTATCATTATTGATCTTTGTTTTACTACCGTAAATATTTTAGATTATGCTTGGCGTATTCCGTTTATTATTGGTGGTATTTTTGGCGTTATTTCGGTTTATTTACGTCGATTTTTATCTGAAACACCTATCTTTAAAGAGTTAGCGGCACGCAAAGCAATTGAAAAGAATATTCCTGTCGTTACCGTGCTTCAAAAACATAAAACAGCTTGCCTAATTGTGGCTCTTTTGACTTGGTCGTTGTCGACGGCAATTATGGTGGGTATTTTGATTACACCGGGTCGTATTGTAGGTGGCATGTACCATTTTGCTAATCTTGATTGGCGTATTGGTGGTTGTATTGCTGCACTAACTTTGACTATCGGTTGCGTTATTTTTGGTTGGTTAGAAGATAAAATAGGTACAACCAAAACAATGCTAATTAACTGGGGCGGACTTGCTATTATGAGCATTGTATTTTATAGCTCTTTGTCGCCAGATATGTCCTTAACTAAACTTTATTCGCTTTGGGCTGTATTTGGGCTATTTATTGGTTCTGTTGCAATGACAGCAATAGTTGGTACAAGAGCTTTTCCTCCTGCGATCCGTTATTCGGGTTTGTCATTTTCGTATAATTTAGCCTATGCGCTATTTAGTGCATTTACACCAACATTAACCATTTATCTATTAAGCCCTGAACATTTATTAGGTCAATATAGTTATCTTGGTGCTGGTATTTACATCTCTTTTGTAGCGTTAATTGCAGTTGGGGTCGGTTTCTTTCCTTTAGCTAAAAATGGCTGGCAAAGTGATGCAAATCATTAATCGATAAGAGCCTAAATAATAAAAACATTAATTATAAAAATATTAGGGCGTGTTAATCTTTCGTGATTATTATTTAGACGGCATGATGTGAGTTATAATAATTCTGCAAAAAACAACCATAACTCGATTCATCATGCCAAGAACTGATCCTCGCCAAAATATTAGACAGTGCCCACCTCTATTCATAAAGTTTTCTACTTATTCTTTGGTTTCGTAAATACGGTTTAATTTGAAACTCCATTGACAGAACTAATCTAAGCTCATCTTTCAGGCAGCTTATTGAACTTTGATATCAAACGAGGGTTATCTGTACAGCAGGAAAGTTGTGCCTAAAACAGGGAAATGGCAATAAATAGTAACTTATCTAGAGGTATTTAGATCTAAATATAAGCCCAAATGCCTCAAAAAAGCGCGGTTAAAAATTTAGTTTGAGTGAAGCTTTACTGTACAAAGGTCTCAATAAAAATCAAAGTAGTTTATACATATAGTAATTTATCAGTACCTGATTTTCTCTGGATATTTTGTTAGCCCGCTTTATTTTAAAACCCCATTTTTTGAAAATTGGCATGGCCACTTTTGAAGCATCTACACTTAATTGTGTAAGCTTTTTCTGGTGGGCCAAGTCAAGCACATGGTCATAGAGTTTTCTAGCTATGCCACGCTTTTGAAAGTCAGGATGCACATACAGACAGTCTATGTAACCATCATCTCCAAGTTCAACAAACCCCGCAAGGCTTGAGCCAAAGATAGCCATCCAAGGCTGAGTTTTATTTAAACGTTCTAACCACTTCTGATAATCTGGTGGTGTTGAGCACCATGCTTCTTGCTGTGCTTTGCTGTAAATATCGGTATCAATAGCATGAATAGACGAATGAAACAAATCGCATATTTCAGAGGCATAGAGTGAAGAGTATGGTTTTACTTCGATTTTAGATGCAGCATTACCCAATTTGTTTCCTTTTTTCATTATGATTTGCTCTATTTGGTGTATGATCCTCGCCAAAATATTAGACAGTGCCCACCTCTATCATTTTTTCGTTTTGGTAATATTGTTGTTCATATTGTTCAAGTGATACCCAGCCATTGGCTGAATGACG
>NZ_FMWS01000084.1:0-514 GCF_900103255.1 Gilliamella bombi
ATCTTGTGCTTCGCCTTTATAATAATAGCTTAAATAAGTCATAGTTTGGTAATAACCTTGTATAGAATCTTTTATTAGGTATTGTTCTTTTAATGGTGTAATTTCACCCACTGTTTCACCTAATACAATTGACCAAGTTGGTCGTTGCCAACTATACATTGATCCAATCCCATTCCTAAAATACAGTCGGTAAATATTATTAAAAAATTTAAACTTTTCAATAATATAATCTTCATCACTAGAGTCCGTTATTTGAAATTTTTCTCGGCGTGGTTTTTTATAATCTTCAATTTTAGCTTTAAGTGAGTATTTTTTATAATTTTCGTTAGTTTCAATACGCCAGATAACATCTTCTAGATTGTTATCAGGCATAACACGAAAAGCCTGCACTAAAGTGTCAAAACCTTTAGGTACATCTTGCTCAGTGCCAAGTCCTTGCATATACATAAAGGCCAGTGTTTTAAGCGCTGGTGCGCAGTTTTGTTTAGCGGCTTTTTGGTATAACTCAAAGGCT
>NZ_FMWS01000084.1:646-1308 GCF_900103255.1 Gilliamella bombi
GTAGTTGCGAGGCGGTTTACCGCCTGAGCCGTTTTCGTAGATATAGCCAATACTATTTTGGGCATCCAAATTACCTTGAGCTGCGGCTTTTTCAAACCAGCTTAATGCAACAGGAAAATTATTAAACTCATCACGGTATATGGCCCCTAAATTATATTGAGCTTTAGCCAGTCCTTGAGCTGCGGCTTTTTCGAACAGTAATCTGGCTTTAGTATGATAGCCTTTATGTAATAGGGCATCTTGATAATAAATTTCACCCAAATTATTTTGAGCATTAACATCGCCTTTATTGGCCAGTTTGGTACAAATAGCGATATTGGCTTCGTCTTTATTTAATGGCAAACACTTTGTATTGGTTTTAGCCGCACAGGGCAATGATAACCCAACTAACACAATCAATAAAAGGGGGAGTTTGGTGTGTGCTAACATAGGCATTCCCGTTAATCGTTCAATAAAACATCAGGTTAACATAAAATATCTCTAGATAAAACAGATTATTAATATGAATGGCTTGTTGCTGAAGATGAAATTTAAACAAACGTATTTTGTAAAAAACTTTCAGGGATGTGCTACGTTTACGTAAAAAAAAGAAAAAATTATACTTAAATTAAAAGAGGTAAAATTATTGTTATTACTTTTTGACCACGACTTTACTATAAAAA
>NZ_FMWS01000085.1 GCF_900103255.1 Gilliamella bombi
GATGATGTGGCTAAAGGCTTAGCGAAGTTAAACCAACAAAATGACACGCCCCCCAAAAATGGCGAGGCAACGAACACCACAACCACCCCAACAGACACCACCCCACCTGCCACGCTTAGCGCTGATGGCAAGGCGTGGTTTATTCATCCTATAGCATTATTTAATTTCAAACCAAAATTTTGTATAACAGTTGATATGTTAAAACGTATTTTTACGCAAGCAGATAATGAAACATTAAATAATATAGCTCGTGATATCAACAAAAACTATAAATTATTTCATCTAGATACTGAATTAAGATTAACCCATTTTTTTGCTCAAAGTTTGCAAGAAGTTGGGGCTAAATGCACTTCATCTGCTGAAAGTTTAAATTATAGTTACAGTGCATTAAGTGCTTTTAGTTATTTCCGTGAAAACCCTAGTGAAGCAAAATTATATGGTCGAGTAGATAAACCAGAAAATAATCCGCATGCCGCAGATCAAGAAGCCATAGCAAATCGAGTATATGGAAATAGAATGGGGAATGGTGATATTAATAGTGGTGATGGTTGGAAATTCAGAGGACGTGGTATGTTTCAGTTAACGGGTAAAGCAAATTATCAAGGATTAACAGATTGGTATGAACAAACGTATAAAACTAGGGTCGATTTTGTTACAAATCCCGATTTAGTTCTTTCCAAGAATTATTTATTGTTATCTGCAGTATATTTCTGGTTGAAATATAAATTACATAAAAAGGCAGATAACGGTGATAAAGGAGAACATGTTGATAAAATTACAGAAATAATCAATAAAAATACTAAAACTTATGAAAATCGTCGGGAAAACTTTGAAAAAATAAAAAAAGAAAAAATTTTTGATTCTATTTCTTTTTAATGAGGAGTTACAATGAAGTTTAAAACAATGTTGTTTATATTATTAAGCTTAATTTTTATAGGACAAAATGCTTATGCTGATCCTGATGAGGATTTAGATACCATTCCCGAAAAATTTCGATTCCCTAAATATAATAACATAGCTCATTTACCAATTGATGTTGAATATAAAGGTAAGAAAGGTACCGCTCTATTTCTTAGCAATTCATTTGACAATGGAACACGTAATTTAGAGGTTTATTTTTTAACTAATAATAATAGAGAATTGTATAAAGCACTAGAAGTTTATTCATATCAATATGGAAATAGTGAAGTAGTAAGTGCCTTCGAATTTACTAGAAAAAAATCCGGTAATAAATATATCTACATTTTATTGAAAGAAGGTACAGAGCTAACTACATGGTATCGTTTTATAGAATTACCTTTATTTGTAGAAGATGATGGTATATTAAGAGCATTATATTTTATAGGAGATGATTCTTTTATATCAAAAATCAATTGTATAGATGATTTTGAAACAAAAGAACGCTGCGAATTTTCAACGAAAGAGGGATTGATAAAATATCTTAATAAAGAAAGAAAACAATAATGAAATTTAAAATAATATTATTTATTTTTTTGATTGTTTTTTCAGAAACTCATATGCTGAAAGATTGACATTTGATATTGATCACAAGGTGGTTAATAAGGCAGTTTTCGATACTGAAAATAATAGAAATATTATTAATCTTTACCATAATAATAATTTGATTATAAAGATCCCGAGTTTTGATGAAGGCGGAGGAAATCGTTTTGAAAAAGTATTAACACGTTATGGTGAGAATAATTTAATAAGAATAATAACCACTTTCCCAGATAGAGGGTATTTCAAGGTTTATTATGACATAAGCTTAAATAAAGATACTAATTTATATATAGTTAATAAAGTAAGCTTTGAAATACAGGAATGGTCATCAAACGAAAAATTCACAGCAAAATATTGTTATAGCCAAATCCAAATTGATTTAGATGAATTGTCTAAAAACAACGAGTTATTCAACAAAATAAGACCTAGAGTTGATGGATGGGAAAATGGTAAAGTAAAAGGTAGTTGTGTTAAATCTAATAATGAAATCAATTATGAAAATGCATATAAC
>NZ_FMWS01000087.1 GCF_900103255.1 Gilliamella bombi
AGCATAAATTTATGTCCATTCAAGGACAGACTTTACTTAATAAGCGCAGAAATTGAAAAAATGTTAAAAGTAACTCAGATGTATTTAACGTTGAGGCGAGATACTGAAAGCGAAATTATTAAAAAGATTTTCAGGAACCACAACGATCAAGATATTATCATGTTCAATGTAAAACATGAACATGCCCAATTTTTGTTAAACATAGATAAGATGCATGAAATACACCTAAACGATTTTAATAAAAAATTAATTGCAGATATCAAATAACACAATACAAAGGCTTAACGCTCTTTTTAATAAAATAAATATTGACTATTGTATCCAAAAGTATACAATATTTAATAAATACAAGATTGGTGTATGCATGAATATAATTAACCAAACAGAAATTTTCGAAAACTGGTTAGAACGCTTGAAAGATTCTAAAGGAAAAACAGTAATAACAGCAAGAATTCGAAGAGCTGCTTTTGGTAATTTTGGTGATCATAAATTTTTAAGGGATGAAATTTACGAAATGCGGATTACTGTTGGTGCAGGCTATCGAGTATATTACGCAAAAGATGGAAATATTACTTATCTCTTATTATGTGGTGGTGATAAGTCAACACAAAAGAAAGATATAGACAAAGCGGTAAAACTTTGGAAGGAGATTAAAAATGGTTAAAGTGACGCAATTTGATGCGGCAAAATTTCTTAATACTGATGAAGAAAGAGCAATGTATCTTTCGGAATTTTTACACGAGGATATTTTATCAGAAGAATTTATCGCAGCACTTAATGATGTAGCTCGTTCAATAGGTATGACAAAAATAGCAGAAGAAGCAGGGATTGGGCGGGAAAGTTTATATAAAACGTTATCAGCGAAAAAACCTAGATTTGACACTATGCTTAAAATTATTCATGCGTTAGGGATGGATTTACAAATCACAGCAACAAGAAAGGCTTGTAATATGCAATAAATACTTGACTGTACGGATATACGGATAGATAATATACATATGATACAGTTTTGAACGCATAAAATTTAAGCCCACTGAAATAGTTGGGCTTTTTGCTATCCATATGTGAGTAATTTTATGAGAACACGAGCATATAGACGACATCAAGTTAAGCGATGTCTAGATAATAGAAAGCACGATTTTTATTCTGGTGATTCTAGAAAATCGCTAAAAAGGCATGTGACAACACCAACAGCTTGTTCTTGTTGGATGTGCGGCAACCCAAGACGATATCTCAACGAGTTAACATTGCAAGAACATCGATCATTACTGAATTTAAAAGAAAGCCTCAATTAAGAGGCTTTTGGTTATCAAGATAGTATTTAACAGCATCAACAATAAGTTGAGCTTGTGGTACATCTAAGCTTTTACTTGCCTGTTCAATTAATGCAATGTCATCAACGTGAAGTTTGAAGCCTTTTACTTTAACTCCTCGTTTTTGGTCACTTTTTGCTTGAATTTCTGTTATTGATTTTGCCATAAAATTACCTTGATTTATTAAATGTCAATTGATATATTTAGGGTCATCGGTAGGGCTTTCGTCCCACCTTTGATACTACTTAAAAAGCCGGAAAACTTACAAGTAGTAGAAGAAATATGATTAAAAATTTCATTTTTTCTTCTCTTTAAGCCCTCATCGAAAGCTGAGGGTTTGCTTTATCAACGTCGTGTTGATGGTTATAATTTTAGGTTAACCTATAGTGAAGTCAACACTATCTATCTAAAAAGTTAAATATTTTTAAAGAATTATTAAAGCCTGACCCTAAAAAGTTGGGCTTTTGTTTTTATGAAAAGGTAACTGGATCTGTAACTATCCCCTAAAATAGTACAGCAAAAAAGTAGAAAATTCTCTATGATAAAAGAAAAGGGGATTTAATTATGAAAAAAATGACTGAACATCAAATTTAAGCAGATGTTTGCCGAACTGAGTTTAAAATCCCAGCTGCAGGAAGAAATAATAAAAAAGCTTTAGTGCCCACAAAGGCACGTAAAACGTGGGCACAGCAACTACAACAAAATCATTCAGTTACTATTGCTATGAGTTGTGCCATTGTTGGCTTAAGCCGTTGTGCTTACTATTATCAACCTAA
>NZ_FMWS01000104.1 GCF_900103255.1 Gilliamella bombi
GTGTGATTGAACCTGGTTTTGCAAGTACTTGACCACGTTCAATTTCTTCACGTTTTGTACCACGTAGTAATACACCAACGTTTTCACCTGCACGACCTTCGTCAAGTAATTTACGGAACATTTCAACACCAGTACAAGTTGTTTTAGTGGTTGGCTTGATACCAACAATTTCAACTTCTTCACCAACTTTGATTACACCGCGTTCAACACGACCAGTTACTACTGTACCACGTCCTGAAATTGAGAATACGTCTTCAATTGGTAATAGGAATGGTTTGTCGATATCACGCTCTGGCTCTGGAATGTAGCTATCTAATGCTTCTGCTAATTCAACAATTTTGTCTTCCCATGCTGCATCGCCTTCTAACGCTTTAAGCGCAGAACCACGAATGACTGGTGTATCATCACCTGGGAAATCATATTGAGATAGAAGTTCACGTACTTCCATTTCAACTAATTCTAATAATTCTTCGTCATCAACCATATCACATTTATTTAAGAATACGATGATGTAAGGAACACCTACTTGACGACCTAAAAGGATGTGTTCACGAGTTTGTGGCATAGGACCATCTGTTGCTGCTACTACTAAGATAGCACCGTCCATTTGTGCCGCACCAGTGATCATGTTTTTAACATAGTCAGCATGGCCTGGGCAGTCTACGTGTGCGTAGTGACGAGTTGGTGTATCGTATTCAACGTGTGAAGTGTTGATGGTGATACCACGTGCTTTTTCTTCTGGTGCGTTATCGATTTGATCGAATGCACGAGCTTGACCGCCGTATTTTTTAGCAAGTACAGAAGTAATTGCAGCAGTTAAAGTTGTTTTACCGTGGTCAACGTGGCCGATTGTACCAACGTTAACGTGGGGTTTTGTACGTTCAAATTTTTCTTTAGACAT
>NZ_FMWS01000051.1 GCF_900103255.1 Gilliamella bombi
GCTGATGGTGTCAAATCATATTCGGCAACGATTTCACTACGTGATTTACCATGTTGATAAAGACTGACCATTTGGTGTTTAAAATCATCTGTGAATGTTCGTCTTTTGCGTTTAATCTTATTCATATTTGTTCCTTTTTTAGTTGTGATAAGTTTACCTTACCCCTTAAAAAAGTTGTATGAATTAGTGTAGCCGATCCAGATTTTAGTAAAAAGGCGGAGGGTGCGGCGTCTGCTACTGATGAGTTCGAAAACTCACAACAAATTATCAAAAGCTCATTATCTCGAACAGCTAAAGAGGTTGACGAAGTTCATCGACGTATTGCCGAATATCGTAAAAGCCTTACAGCAAATACAAACTCAGCGAAAAAATTTGCTGAATCTAGCGATAGATTATATGTTGGTTTTCGAAATCAAATTGACAGTTTAAAAGATGTTAATACTGCCTCAAAAGAGCTTGCAAGAGTTAGAAAAATGCTTGCAAAAACTTATAAAGACGGTCAAATAGATATCCACAATTATAGCCAATTACTCTCAGATATTGCAATCAAGCAAAAAGAAGTAACGACGGCTGAAAACATTGCAAGCAAAGCGCGAACTGATTTTTTAAATAAATTAAAAGCGCAGGTTGCTACTCAGAATCTATCAAAAGAGCAATTATTGCGATATCAAGCTGCACAACTTGGAGTTAGCTCATCTGCTGATGTTTATATTCGAAAACTAACGCAAGCAACGAAAGAAACCCAAAAATTAGGCACAGCGTCTTTAGCTACTAAGCACCAGTTAGCTACAATGACGACACAGATGATGCGAGGGAATTTCACAGGTCTACAAACTTCTAGTATGTCTATGATCATGAAAAATGGCATAGGCAATACTTTTAGCACGCTGTTAACCTCGTTAAATCCTGTGAACATCGGCATTTCTGCCATGGTTGGCTTGCTTGGTAGCATGATACCGAAGCTTTTTGAAACTGAAAGCGCTACAGATAAATTAGCGGCAGCGCAAGATCGTTTAAATAGGGTGCTGAATACAGACAAAAAAACAGGTTTTACTTTCTTGTCTGACGATATGATGCAGTTACTTAAGAAAAATAGGCCGTTAGTTGAGGGGTTGTTAAAATCAAGCGAAAGAGATGTAAAAAAAACTATTTCAGGAATTAAGGCTCAGCTTCAAGACGGATTTAAAGATGCTGAAGTAGGGTGGAAAGAAACGCTTAAGAGGCTCGGGCGTAGCGGCACTTCGGATTTAGATGCAGTTCTTGATTCTATTCAACGTCTCACTAAGGGTGGACAGGATTTAGGTGCAGCGCTTAAAAATGTTAATGATGAAGCTTTGGAATCGGCATCTGGCATTAGAAGTAAAGTTTCCAGTTATGCAGAATATTTCGATATAACAGAAGAGCAAGCTCAAGATTTGCTTGTTGATTTATCTAACATTAAAGCTGAGACCGATTCAATTAAAGCATCAGAAAAGATTAATGACTTAATTAATAAACTTGGAAATTTATATAAAACTTCTGACAATGGCAATGACAAATTTCAAGGACTAATTAATGGATTAATTGAAATTGCAAATAAAGCAAGCGACGCATCATTAAAGTTACAGCTTTTAAAAGCAATAAGCGGGAATGCAGATAAAGCAACAGACCCAACAAAAAGCCCGTTCTACCAATACTCACAAATGATAATGACGCGTAGCGAGCGCGCAAAAGCTGAAATTGAAGAAATGGAAGCAGCAGCAAAGAGAGCCAACGAAATTGCTCCAGGCTCGGTCACAAAAGAGGATATAGACAAAGCAGCAGCAAAGATTAGAGCTAACAACGCCGAAAAAACAAGCTCAGCAACCAATTTATTACGCACATCACAACAGCAAGAAATCAGCTTAAAAAGCCAGCTTCAAGCACTTCGTGAACAGAGCTTGACGGTTAACACAATAACATCGGAGCGCAAAAAGTACTTTGATTTACAAGCTAAGATTCAAACGCTAGAAAGTACTGGCAATAAATCAAGAATGTCAGCGCATGAAAAATATGTACTTGCACATAAAGATGCTTTACTTGCTCAGTTTGCTAAAAATGCAGCTATTAGTGAAGAAATTGCACAATACGAAACAGCGACTAAAGCACTTCGTAAAATGCAAGAGTACACAACAAACTTATCTGCAAAATCTCAAGCCAGCCAAGCTACTTTTGGCATGACATCAAAAAATGCGAATCGCTACAATGAAATGTCAGAGCTTGACGCTCAGCGTGATATTGCTTTAAAAGGTACGACAAATCCGAATGAAATAGCAAAAATCACCGAGGAATACAACAAGGAAAAACAAGCATTACAACAAAGCTGGCAGCAGGAAGACATTAATCAAACTGATTGGTTTGCAGGGCTAAAAGTGGGTGTGAATGAATTTTCAGATGCTTCACGGAACATGTTTGATGCGTTTCGTGATTTAAGACAACAAACCATGAGTTCTGTTAGCCACTCATTAACTGAATTTGTTACAACTGGGAAAATGAGCTTTAAAAGTCTTGCCAAATCAATTCTCACAAATATTATTGAGATTATCAATAAGTTGCTAGTTGCTCAAGCAATACAGTCATCAATGAAATGGTTTGGAATGGCTAGCGCTGGTGCTGGTGCAGCAACGGGAGGGCTACAGCAAGCTTATAACGGTGGATTGATTCGAGGTTACGCAACTGGTGGGGATGTTAGATACAGCATTAACTCGTGCGGTTTTACAGGGCGAGGCAATAAGTATGAGCCTGCAGGTATTGTTCATAAAGGCGAATTCGTATTCACCAAAGAAGCGACAAAACGCCTTGGTGTTGGCAATCTTTACGCGCTGATGAATGAAGCGCAACGAGGGTACGCAAGTGGTGGTGCGGTTAATCTTGGTCATGCTTCACCAATTGCTTTTACTCGTAAATCTAATAAATCATCAAGCGCTATAAATGTTAATACTAATGTGACATTAAACATGGAATCTAATAGTGAATCAGGGGCGGCTAACTCAAGCATTGATGCAAATTCTATTGAAAGTCAAGCTGCTGCAATAATTGATCGGCGCGTAAATGAAACGATAAAAAAACTTGTTTCACCGGGCGGTGATTTATATAACCTGATGTGCGCAAGATAGGTATTAGGAGGAGGAAATGACAATAGATGTTTTTAAATGGAAAACAATGGGCAATCCGAAACATACAGATTCGTCAAGCATTAACGAAGCTGGATTTGGTGACGGATATGTCCAGTTATCCAGTAATGGTATTAATAATACAAGTGAGACTTGGGACTTAACTTATACAGGATGCATCAATGAAATAAAAGAGGTTCGTGATTTTTTAAACTCGCACATCATAAAGTCGTTTAAGTGGAAAAACCCGTACGGTGAAGAAAAATTGTATCGAGTTGTGAATAAATCTATCGAATCCGAATTTGTTGGCGGCAGAGTTGTTTCATTATCATTCAAATTTATTCAAGCTTATTCACCTTGATTAAAAATTGTCAGAAAACGCATTGATTTTATTAAAGTTTTTTCTGGTATTTTTGAGGTTAACTCTACAACCCTTTTTTTTAATCGCTTTTTTAGTTTATTGAAAAATATAGATTAATTTTAGTGCTAGAAAAAAGGGTTATTTTCGAAAAAATGGCTAAAATTTAGTTAAAACAAAAGGCTATGTTTGATATAATCTAGTTCACCGCTGCATAAGCGGTTTAGAAATAAATTTCGCGAACCGATAATTAATCGATTAGGTTCACCGCTGCATAAGCGGTTTAGAAAATAAACCCACTTCTGGGTTATCAGTCCAAATAGTTCACCGCTGCATAATCGGTTTAGAAAAAGTGTTTTGTGGCGTCTACAGGAAGCTCTTTCAACTTACCAAGATATGTCTTCTTCTCAGCCTCAGTTAATGAAGATTGCTTGATAATATCTTCCAGTTTATTTCAATTTTTGTTGATTTTGAAATAAAATTAGGTTAAGTTAATCCATGTTTTCAAAAATGGGGTAAATTGAAATATGCCTAGATTAATAAAGCCGCCAAAATTTGATATTTTAGAAATGACTAAAATATGGAGTGAAATTATAGCAGAAGAAAAAGATAACATAGGAGAATATATAGAAATTTCTCATTCTGCTGATGAAAAAGGTAGATATATTCCATATGATAAATTTCAATATACCGTGCCCAGACATCTAAATAAAGATTTAGCTTGGAAAATTGTTAAATCGAATAGATTGAGTAAAAGAATAAATTTATTTAAATTTGGAGATGATGGGATTATTGGTAATTTTATTTTAACACCTAATATACAGAAAGCACTTTCGGAAACAGATAGAAATACTACAACAGCGGTTCTTCAGTGGATGACTAAAAATATTGGTGAGGAACATTACTTAAAATATTTGTTAGATGACCTTATTGAAGACGAATCAATTAGTAGTAGTCAATTAGAGGGGGCAGCGACTACAACATTAGATGCTAAAAGGATGTTAAAAAAGAAAAGAGGACCAAGAACAAATGATGAAAAAATGGTTATTGGCAATTTTAATATGATGTCTTATGTTTGGGAAAATAGAAACAAGCCTCTTACTATTGAATTTATAAAGAAACTTCATATTAAGGGTGTCGGTGGTATTAATGATAAGCAGTACTCTCCAGGGCAATTTAGGATAGAAACTGACAATGTTGTAGTTGTTAATTATGATGATGAGATTGTTCACTCTCCTCCAAAAGCTGATGGTATAGAAAATAGGCTACAAATAATTATCGATTGGGCAAACTCTTGCCATGATGATGCTAATGGTAAGAATTATATTCACCCCTTAATTAAAGCTATAATTCTTCATTTTTGTATAGGATATGAGCATCCTTTTAAAGATGGGAATGGGCGCGTTGCAAGAGCATTATTTTATTGGTTCATGTTTAAGAACAACTATTCAGCATTTAGATATATTGCAATAAGTACATTAATAAAATCAGCACCGAAACAATATGGAATGGCGTATGTTAGAACCGAGACGGATGATATGGATTTAACATATTTTATTGAACATCAATGTAGAATTGTTATTCGTGGTATAAATAAATTTAAGGAAACATACGAACAAGCTATTATTAATATCCAGAAGTTTGATCAATGGATGTGGGAATCTGGTTTATTGAAAAAGCTAACTGATAAACAAAGAGTTCTTCTTAATGTAGCTAAAAGTAAAATAACAAATAATTTTACAGCAACAAGTGTTAGTGATATGCTCGGATGTTCTTACAATACAGCAGCAAAAAACCTACAATCTCTTGTTGAATTAAAAATATTTAAAGCTAGAAAGAATCAAAGAGAAACTGTATATTCAATGATGAGTATGAAATCAATACAAGAAAATAATTTCTAATTTATTTTCAACTCCAGATATACGAATAAACCACCTTCGGGTGGTTTTTATTATCAGTTGTATGGCGCTTAATAACCAAAAATGATTAACGAGCTCTATTTTGTGCAGCTAATTCATTAATAGCAGCTTCTGCCAAAAAATTACTCCGATCTTTATAAAAAGAATTCGGTGCTTTAACTGCGTTATCTATTCTATCGATAAGAATATCGGGCAATGTGATATTAATTCTTTTTTGTTTACCAACAAATGATGACAAATCAACATCAATAATTACCCACGTATCGCAATGAGCATACTCATCGTTATTTTTATACGAAACATGATCGTTGTGAATATCTTTAACATCATAATCGCCTGATTCGATCATATCTTGAACAGTTAACAAAATAGCTTCTGTCGCCATTGCTGGAATATCGCTTTCTCTGTCTGCGGCAGAATAACAACTATATTTTTCATTACATAATGCAGGTACGACAATGCCGTAAGCTGTATTGCTATCGTTCGGTGTTTCAATGCCAAGAGTAAAAAACATAATACCTCCAAAAGTTGGCGGGCTATAAAAGCCCCGCCGATTTTTTGATTGATCTTACTGTGCCAATCGGTAAATCCGATTTTGGGTGAGGAACTGGAAACGTTTTATTAGTTATTGGTGAGTAAAACATATGATGACTACCTCTAACTCGTTTCAGAATACACCCTGCACTGGTAAGTTCTTTTATCAGGTCAGTTGATTTCATGTTTACCTCCTAACCTGAAAATTATTATACACACATATACACAAAATGCAGGTAAAAATATAAATAAATTAGTTTAATCATCTGGAGAAACTATGCCAATAACACAAGATTTACAAACACTTGAGGGTAACCAGCTTATACAACTAATAGAGGTGGATGGTACAAAATTTGGTCTTGATGAAGTGCTGAGATTTCATGCTCATAATATTTCTCCCGACGGGTGGGCGTCATTTGCTGCGGAGAATTTGCCATCAATAAAATGGCAAGGTAAAGAATATTTACCGTATCCGTATGAGTTAAAAGACATTGAATTAAGTAGCACTGGCTCACAACCAACACCAAGGTTATCAGTTGGCAATATAGACGGTAGGGTAACTCGGCTTTGTATTGATTATTATGATTTGGTCCAAGCAAAAATCAAAATCCACACGACAATGGCTAAGTACCTTGATGCGGATAATTGGCTTAATGGAAATCCTACTGCAGACCCAACACAAGAACGAGTCCAGTTATTTTTTATCAATAATAAACGAGAAGAAACAAAAGTGACCGTTGAGTTTGAGTTATGTTCACCTTTTGACATACAAAACCTTAAATTACCAACACGGCAAATAACAACGGTTTGTACTTGGTGTATGCGCGGGTGGTATAGAACTGGGACGGGATGCGACTTTGCAGGCAATAAGTATTTCACTAAAGAAGGTATAGAGACGGATGACCCTGCTAAAGATCAATGCGGTGGCTTATTAAAGGTTTGTAAAGCTCGCCATGGTAATAATCCGCTTCCTTTTGGTGGTTTTCCTGCGGCAAATTTACAAGGTAAATGATATGAGACAAAAATTATTAGATGCAATAAAAAAACATGTTGAAAGTGAATATCCTAACGAGGCGTGTGGTCTAATTGTTGATACGGGTAAAACTCAAAAATATATACCTTGTAAAAACATATCAGACAATCCCAAAGAGCATTTTTTAATCTCACCTGATGAGCAACTAGCAGCCGAGAAACAGGGCGAAATCATTATGATTATTCACTCTCATCCTGATGTGGTATCACTTGTCCCGTCAGAATTTGACCGTATTCAATGCGATTATTCAGGGATTGAATGGGGAATTATGTCTGTTCCTGATGGTGATTTTTGCACAATATCACCGCGTGTAAATCGGGATTATACAGGGCGTCAATGGTTGTTGGGATATGCTGATTGCTGGGCATTGATCATGGATTACTATAAACGTGAGTATAACATCGGTTTAAAAAACTATTCTGTTGCTCGCGAATGGTGGGAGAGCGGAGCTGAAAATATTTATGATGACAACTGGCAATCAGAGGGGTTTGTTGAGGTGGACCACAAGGATATGAAGATTGGCGACATAATCATGATGCGAATTGGTGCACAGGTTACAAACCATGCCGCTATTTATTTTGGTGACAATCTTATTCTTCATCATCTTTATGGCCAATTATCATCAAGAGCGCCATACGGTAAATATTTTAGAGATAGAACTGTTCGAATAGTACGTCACAAGGAGTTATTTAATGCTGAGTAATGTAACGTTTAAAGGCGCAATGGCTAAGCAATTTGGCAAGAATCATCAATACGATGTGCAAGATATTAAAGAATTACTAAGAGCGTTATGCGCAACGATAAAAGGCTTTGAAAAATACATGAGTTCAGCGCATATGAAAGGTGTCAAATTTGCTTTTTTTGTTGACGGCAAAAACATTGATATTGATGAGTTTGATATTAATGCAAGTGGTAAAAATTACATGATCATGCCTGTAGCTCAAGGCTCTAAAAGTGGCGGGATGCTACAAATTATTATTGGTGCTATTGCGTTAGTGGCTGCATTTTTTACGGCAGGTGCGTCACTGGCGGCGTGGGGAGCAGCGATGGCTGCCACAACGGTTACTGCAACATCGATTTTAACAGGAATCGGTATTAGCATGATGCTTGGCGGGGTTGTTCAATTGCTCACACCTCAGCCGAAATTTAACGCTGGCGGTTCATCTAGCGCAGAAAACAAGCCCAATTATGGATTTGGTGCGCCAGTTAATACCAATGCAGTAGGTTATCCTGTGGCTATTTTGTTGGGTGAGCGTGAAATTGGTGGTGCGGTAATTAACGCTGGTATTTATTCAGAAGATCAACAATAGGTGGATTATGCATTTAATAGAAGGGCAAAAAGGTGGTAGTAAAAAACAGCACAAGCCGTATGAACAACCAGATAATCTGCTTTCAACGGCTAAGCTTAAAGCATTGATTGCATTGAGTGAGGGTGAGATTCAAGGCGATCTGAACGAACAAAACATTTATATTGATAACACTCCACTAGCTAACGCAGATGGCTCACGTAATTTCAATGGTGTTACTTGGGAATTCCGCAATGGCTCACAAACTCAAGACTATATTAAAGGTATTCCTGAGATAAGTAATGAACTAAGAGCAAATTATATAGTAAAAGCCGATAAGCCGTGGATTCGCTCATTTTCTAATTTAGAACTAGATGCCATTAGAATTAAGTTGAGTTTGCCTACACTTGTTCAATATAAAGATAACGGTGATATTGTTGGTACAATTGTGAATTATGCTATTGATTTATCAACGGATGGTAGTGCTTTTGAAACGGTTGTTAATGCGGAATTTAATGGTAAAACCACATCTGAATATCAAAGAGATCATCGTATAAATCTGCCAAGTGCGGTAAATGGTTGGGCTATTCGAGTAAGACGATTAACGCCAGATTCTAACTCTAATAGTAAATTAATTAACGCATTTGCTGTATCTTCTTACGCAGAAGTGATTGATAGCAAATTACGCTACCCTAACACCGCGTTGCTTTATATTGAGTTGGATGCTAGTCAATTTAACGGAGCCGTGCCCAAGATCAGTTGTAAGCTAAAAGGAAAACTTGTTCAAGTTCCAGATAATTACGATCCAGTTAGCCGAACATATTCAGGAGTTTGGCGAGGTGGCTTTAAAATGGCTTACACGAATAATCCTGCTTGGCTGGCTTATTATTTAATGCGTGATGAGATAGCAGGCATGGGATTACGAATTGATTCTACCATGCTAGATAAATGGTCTATCTATCAACTAGGGCAATACTGCGATCAAATGGTTTCGGATGGAAAAGGAGGCAAAGAGCCACGTTTTGCTTGTAATGAGTATATACAAAGCCAAGAAGATGCTTACACAGCACTTAAAGACTTGGTGGCGTCATTTCGTGGGATAATTTTTTGGGGTAATGACCAGATTTGTTTAACGGCTGACATGCCACAAGACGAGCCTGATTTCATCTATCATCCATCTAACGTTATCGGTGATTTTGCATATTCAGGTGGTTCATATAAAAATAGATATACTTCGTGCTTAGTTGCTTATTCTGACCCTAATAATCATTATTGTGATGATGTAGAAGCTGTATGGGACTATGATTTAATGCGTCGATACGATGTTAATGTGATGAAATTAACTGCGATCGGTTGTACATCACAAGCAGAAGCCCAAAGGAGGGGGCGTTGGGCATTACTTTCCAATGCGAAAGATGAAGTAATCACCTTTACTGTTGGCTTGGATGGGTATATCCCCATGCCTGCGCGAATTATTGGCGTAGCCGATCCGTCCCGTTCAGGTAAAGAAAACGGTGGGCGAATTCATGCCGTTTCTGGGCGAAAAATAACGCTAGATAGAGTTGTTGATTATAGCGCTGGCGATCGACTAGTAATTAACTTGCCAGATGGTACAGCTCAAAGCAGAACCATCAAAGCAATCAGTACCGATAAAAAAACGATTACGGTTTCTGCTAACTATAAAATTGAACCTGTAGCTGGTGCAGTTTGGTGTATAGATAGTGATAATATTGCAATTCAATATTTTAGAGTGACATCAATATCGGCAACTGAAAAAGGTCGGTTTACAATAACGGCTATTCAGCACGATCCTGATAAATTCAAATATATTGATGAGGGTATTCGGATTGAGTCAAAACCTATTACCGTTACTCCACCAAGTTCAATTTCTACTCCAAAAAATATTGTTGTTTCAGAAAGTAGCTACATCTCTCAAGGCTTGTCAATTGCATCTTTAAATGCAACATGGGATACAGTGGAAGGAGCAACAAACTACGTTGCTCAATGGCGAAAAGATAATTCAGCTTGGATTAATGTTGGTCGTACAAACGGCACAAATTTTACTGTTGAGGGGGTTTATTCAGGTGTCTATGAAGTTCGTGTAAGAGCTGTTAATGCAATTGACGTATCTTCACCTTGGGCATACTCACAAGCGACTTTAATTAAAGGTAAGGTTGGTAAACCAGACAAACCAATTGGGTTTACGGCTAGTGATGATGTTGTTTTTGGTATTGATTTAAAGTGGTCATTTCCTGAAGGTAGCGGTGACACAAGTCATACTGAAATCCAATACTCTACTAATGAAAGTGAAGAAAAGGCACTACTGTTAAGCAATGTTACGTATCCAAGTTGCAGTTATTCACAAACAGGATTATCAATTGGTCAAGTGTTTTTCTATCGCGCTCGATTGATTGATAAGATCGGAAACGTTAGCGACTGGACAGCATGGGTTAGAGGGATTTCTAGTACAAATACAAATGATTTAACTGACCATATTTTTGATGAAATCAAAGAAACCGATGCTTGGAACTCTCTTATTGATTCAGTTGATAATGCTGCGATTAGTTCAATAGAAAACGCAAAAGCGATTATTGAAAATGCGTTAGCTAATGATACCGAAACACGCCGTCGCAGAGTTGAAAATGGTAGCTTATCGGCTGAAATAAAAGAAACTAATTCTGTTTTATTAACTGAAAAAGAGGCAACCGCAATTGCATTACGCGAGTTAAACTCTAAATACGGTGATGTTAGCAGTAATTTAACAGAGTTTAAAAAAACTACTGCAGAACAAAATTCAGCTACAGCACAAGCCATTCAATCCATCAACACGAAAGTGGGGGACGTATCTACATCAATCTCTGACGTTAGCGAAACTGTAAATAATCTCAATGGCAAAATTTCAGCTCACCGAACAATGAAAGTTAAGATCGATGATAAAGGACAGCAATATGTCGCAGGCATGACAATGGGCGTTGAGAATACCGATAATGGCATGCAGTCAAATGTCATCTTTCTTGCTGATAAATTCATGGTTATGAACCAAGCAAATGGTAACCCTGTCCCAGCTTTTATCATAAAAGATGGCAATGTAATCATGAATGGCGCAATCATCGGCAGGGCGTCATTAAATTTCGCAACAATTTCGGACACAATTCAATCTGAAAATTATGTTCCCGGGAAATCGGGATGGCGGTTATTTAAGGATGGCAATTTTGAGATAAATAGCTCATTTCTTGGAGGCGGAAGAATTGAATTAAACGGTAGTGGATTAGCTGTCTTTGATGAAAGAAATGTACTAAGAGTAAAACTAGGTAAATTGTGAGGTAAAAGTGTCAAGTTACGGCTTAAAGATTTTTAGTACTGATGGACCTGATATTATATTAGATTCATCTCACACTATGTGTTGTATTTTAGGGATATGTAGTGTTGAACAGCACAAAACAGGCATTTATGTTCCTGATGGGTATCAGTATTATGTGCATTTAACAAACGGCTCTGGTTATAATGTTGACTTTGAGATGGATGAAGACGGTACCAATATTTGGGTTTGTGGCGCATTTGATTCACGCAGTTATCTAGACAATAATCGACAAGTTATTTTGGTAAATGGCCCAAACGCGTGAGGGTATGGTGGTGATAGCGGTAGTGGGTATAACCAACTATGTATAATAATTGGTTATCCGATGCATAATCCGGTTTCAGGAATAGGGATTTCATTTACAGGTCAAAATAACTTTTTTTCCATCAATCAAGCATCATTATGCGCACCCGTGGTATTTAAGGGAGACATTACAATATCAGCTAAAGATGGTTGGCGACCAAGCAATATTAATCCGTACCTGAATTTCAACAATTGTGCAGTCTTTGTTTATAGTGACAAACAAAATACTTCAATCGGAATCGGGTTTAATCGTGATTTTTATGAACATGCTTTATTGGCTCATAATAAAGATGGTGTAAGATTAAATTATGATATTTCCATAAAAGTAGTTGTTTTTGCAAAACAAGAAACAATAAATACCCTGTCAAAATACGGGATGAGGATTTATAATTCATATGGGGAAACAGTATGTGATTCAACATCAGGGCTTTTAATTAATCCACAGCTATACAGCTTTGGAGCTGTTAGCCATGGTGAATTCGTCAGTATACCTAATATTAGACGCCCCATGTTCATTCCGACATCAATTAGCGGTTATGCGAGTTTCGATAAATACAGTGGCATCACTAAGCAAGTTGGCTTTGCTTCAAATGGATTTAGCCTAGCGCCATCTTATATAAATCACGAAAATTATGAATGGACCCACCCATTTAATGGAAAATTTACTTCAAACTTTCCATTAATGATTTTAGACGCTGAAAATTATTTTAAATTTTAAAAATGGAGCAATGATGAAAAAAATAATATTACTATTCATGTTGTTATTTTCTAGCAATTCGTATTCTGAAAATTTAAATTGCAATGCAATTTATAAAGAAAAAACGTTAAGGGGAGCAGTAAAAAGTTTTGAAATTAGTAAGGTTAGAAAAATCAATGACAATCACTATGATTTAAAACTCAAGTTAACTGGCTCTATACGACAAAAATTGGATAATTTTCCGACTGAGAACACTCACACATTAATTGATATCAAATGTGCAAGCGCCGAAAAAGAAAAGCAATTAAAAGCATTGTTTAAATTATAATTCAATTTGTTCAATAAAACCGCTCATGTAGCGGTTTTTTTATATTTAAAATTTGAGGAAAATTATGTCTTGGTACAAAACAGGTACGGTAAACGTAACCAACAACAGCAAAATAGTAACTGGCATTAATACAAAATGGACAAATCCATTGGTTGGCATTTGTTCTGGACAAATGTTGATACTACAAACATCAAATACAATAGAAATTTATGAGATTGCATCAGTTCAGTCAGATACACAGCTAACACTAGCAAAGGATTATAGCGGAGCAAGTAAAACAGGTGTTAAGTATGAAATACCAACATCGCCCAAAGTTTCTATCGAAGCTTTAGCATTACGTGTATCTGAAATGTTGAATTATTATCAAATCCAACTGGACGCTTGGCAAACGATATTGACGAGTGAAGAAGAAGTTACTCTAACCGCTCCGGACGGTCGTCAAGTTACAATAAAATCACAATATGCAATTTCAAATGAACTCAATGAATTACTGGAACAGAGCAGGGGCTATGCTGAACAAACAACAAAAAATGCTGATATAGCCAAAAATGCTAGCGCATCAGCAAAATCATATGCAGATAGTGCGAGTTCATCAGCTACAGAGTCACGTAACTCAGCAGAGCAATCTAGTAATAGCGCAAATGCGGCTAAAGTGTCGGAAGACAAAGCTAAAACATCTGAACAAAATGCTAAAAAATCAGCAGATGATGCTAAAAATTGGGCGTCTACTATCGATAATTCAAATTTTATCAAAAAATCAGGTGAAGAAAGCCAGTCAATTAATGGCTCATTAGATGTTAAAAAATTAACTGAACAAGGGCAACGTGTTTACTCTCCGAATAATAAACCAACCGCTGATGATATTGGTACTGTTCCAGCCATTAAAGAGGTTGTTAACGACTCACCTATTTACAAGGTGGGTGCTCACATAGTTGTTAAAGACATGATTGGCGACCAACGTCTAATGCCGTTTCGACGTGATGAACTACCATTTGGCTGGTATTTTCGCAACGGTGATAATTTCTTACTAGATTCACCGCAGGGACAGGCTTTAAATGGTTTATCTGCCAATTACAAAAGAGACCATAATATCACGATAAAAACAATTGATGGTAAACAATACATTAATGTACCGACAGCATTTGCGCCCGACGGTCGCGGTTATTTTGATCGTGCAGTAAATGGAACTACTCGACAGGTAGGTAGTCCCGAAGATGATGCAATTCGTAATATTAGAGGGTCGCTACCGAATGGTCCGGCCCGAGCGGTAATCGGGCATGAAAATATAACAAAAGGCGAGCATGACGGAGCGATATCAATTTATCACTGCGATGACGATTGG
>NZ_FMWS01000094.1 GCF_900103255.1 Gilliamella bombi
GTTATATGCATTTTCATAATTAATTTCATTATTAGATTTAACACAACTACCTTTTACTTTACCATTTTTCCACCCATCAACTCTAGGTCTTATTTTGTTGAATAACTCGTTGTTTTTAATAAATTCATCTAAACCAATTTGGATTTGATTATAACAATATTTTGCTGTGAACTTTTCGCTTGATGACCATTCCTGTATTTCAAAGCTTACTTTATTAACTATATAAATTAGTATCTTTATTTAAGCCTATATCATAATAAATCTTGAAATACCCTCTATCTGGAAAAGTGGTTATTATTCTTATTAAATTATTCTCACCATAACGTGTTAATATTTTTTCAAAACGATTTCCTCCGTCTTCATCAAAACTCGGGATCTTTATAATCAAATTATTATTATGGTAAAGATTAATAATATTTCTATTATTTTCAGTATAGAAAACTGCCTTATTAACTACCTTCTGATCAATATTAAACGTTAATTTCTCAGCATATGAATTTCTGAAAAAAGCAATCAAAAAGATAAATAATATTATTTTAAATTTCATTATTGTTTTCTTTCTTTATTAAGATATTTTATCAATCCCTCTTTCGTTGAAAATTCGCAGCGTTCTTTTGTTTCAAAATCATCTATACATCCAATTTTTGCCACAAGAGCATCATCTCCTATAAAATATAATACTCTCAACACACCATCATTATCAATTAATATTGGTAATTCAAAATAACGATAGTGTATGCTTGATTTTAAGACTTCTTTTGTTAGAATAAGAATAGATTTATATTTGGTTTCATTCTCTGTATACTCATATTCAAAGATACTTAATAATTCATCATATTCATATGAATAAATTTCAAATGCCTTATATAATTCCTTATTATTATTTGTTAGAAAATAAATTCCCAAATTAATTTTCTCATTCTCAATTGGTTGAGTAATGAACATTACCGTACCTTTGAGCCCTTTATACTCGACATCAATTGGTGGATGAGCTATGTTATTATATTTAGGGAATCGAAATTGTTCTGGAATAGTATCTAAATCTTCATCGGAATTGGCATTAGCATTTTGCCCTGTAAGAATTAAGCTTAATAATATAAACAACATTGTTTTAAACTTCATTGTAATTCCTCATTAAAAAGAAATAGAATCAAAAATTTTTATTTTTCATTATGTTATCAAAAAATTTTCTTATCGATGAAGCGTCTTTATACTTACATATTTGTGTGTTACCCAAATAATCAATACCGCCATCAATACAGTTATCTAAACCAGCAATACTTATTCTATCTGTCTTAAAAGATTGTATATATAATCCTCCTTCTTCTTTTATAACTGAAAATCTAATATTCGAGTATAAAGTTTCCTCCCCCGATTTATTTTTTTGAAGAACAAAAATCATGGCATTTTCTTCATTAGGATTATAACTAAAAATTGATAATATCTCGTGGGTGAAAATAGTTCCAACTTCATTTAGTTTAAAATTACCTAAATTAAAATTATAAACAAGGTGATGGTTTCCCTTATTAGGATCTTTGGGATCTGCAGGAACAAATAACAATATTGATTTCAATCCATCGTAATTTACTAATACTGGAGGATGAACAGTACTAATTGCATTATAAAAATTAATCAAATAGACATGAGAGTATTCTCCGCTATCATCTTCATCATCTTCTTCGTATTGCTGGGTAAAAGGAGAGAAAATTGGTAATATTTTTAATGACAACGGTTCTTTTTTTGCATGGCAAAAAAGAGGAAAGCTGCTTAGTACAATAAATATTATAAGATTAAACGTTTTAAATATTTTGAAAGATTTTTTTAGTATCATAGATTTCCTTAAAATGATTATACCTATCTTTATAACTTTTAGTATATTGATTAATTTTTTCAGTTATCAGATTTACTGTTGACTCATCAGAACCTTGATCTGCAATATTGTATAATTTATATTTAAGCCAAAAATAGACACCCGAATGAACTATATATTTATAATTTGTATGTAATAAATCTGGATTATTAACAAAATCAATGTACTCCCCGCCCCAAATTTCCTGATATCCATTTGCAAAATCTACATAATTATCCCTACCCGTTAACTGCTTTAATCCTCTTCCTCTAAAATTCCAACCATCATCAGTATTTGAACCAAGATTTCCTAATCTATCTCCCATGGCTTTATTCGCAACAAATTTTTGGCTCTCCTTCGATACAATTCTTAAATTTTTCGGAGAACCATCAGGATAACCATGTTTTATTGCATCTTCAGGATTATTTCTAAAATATTTATATGTTGTTTTTAATCCACTAACACTATAAGTAAAATTTTCTTCAGTTTTTAGTGATAAACCAACTTCTTGTCTAATTTGAGCAAAAAAATGACTTAATCTAAGAGGTGTATCAAGTCTATATTCGTTCATATGAACGTTAATATCATTTACTATGAATTGTAATAAATCTAGCCGATTATTTGATACAGAAGTGAAAATCCGCTTTAACATATCAAATGTTATACACGATTTTGGTTTGAAATTAAATAATGCTACAGGATGAATAAACCACGCCTTGCCATCAGCGCTAAGGGTGGCTGGCGGGGAGGTTTCTACTGAGGTAGTGGTATCCGTTATCTCTCCATTTTCTGGGAGTGTGTCGTTTTGTTGGTTTA